>CAKRIN010000022.1 GCA_934343805.1 uncultured Lachnospira sp. | reverse complement strand
ATTACTGTACCAATACAGAAGTCCATCAGATTCTTCATGATAATGTTACCTGAATTCTTTGCTCTTGTGAATCCTGTCTCTACCATAGCAAATCCTGCCTGCATCCAGAAAACAAGAGCCGCACCTATAAGGAACCAGACGCCAAATAATTCGCCATCTACCGCCGTTAAAATTTCTTGCATAACCTTTTCCTCCCTAAAACTAAGAAATTGTCTTATAGGTAACAGAGTTGATCAGGTTCTGTACCCGATTAAACATAAACATGCAAAAAGGCGTGTAACCGATTCCTTAACCATTAAGGCAATCTGATTACACGCCATTGTGTACGTTTCTGTTCAATTTATGTTGTTTATTATACTCGCCATTTTTTATATTTATTGAAAAAATCGGACATTTTTCTTGACTTTTTTATTTTTTATTAATATTATTTTAATAACTAATAAGTACAAAGGAGAATAACTATGACTATACAGCCTTTCAGCCTTGATTATATTTTGCAATCACGCACACGCACATCCGGTTCTGAACACATGTATTTTTATGAGACAGATTACTCACATTCTGATGCGCCGGTTAATATTTCATTTATCCCAGGATACACAACAGAATGGATAATTGGATATAACGACGACAACTCTCTTTCTGAATTCATATGTATCGGCTGCTGTAAAGCTCTGGCAACATATGAGCTAAAGCCTTTCGACCATTACTTCTGTATCAGATTCGATGAAAGCGGATGCTTTTTCAATTATGGGGCTGATCCTAAGACATACCCTGTCAACATGGCAGACCAGATATTTACATACACTCCAAATGAAGGTTCTGGAGAAAGCGGACTTATACAAAGCTTCCTTTCTTCATCATCATTTGAAGAGAGGATATCTTTGTTTATTGATTTTCTTGATAACTTCAAAGTCTTTTGTCCTGTACCCGATAATATAGCTTTAATTAATAAAGCTGTATTTTCCGGTGCAGACACAGTCTACGAATTATCAGAACAGACCGGATATTCTGTAAGGCATATCAACAGGTTATATAAAGATATCTATGGTTTCGGACCTAAGGATCTTATAAAATACGTCCGTTTTCAGAAAGTTCTAAAGACAATTATTTCCGCTCCAAACCATGATAACAGCTTTTTTATTGCCGGAACAGGCTATTCCGATCAGGCACACTTCCAGAGAGAGTTTAAATCATTCACAGGCATGACACCGAAACAATTCATAAACAACATTTTAACCTGATAGCAACTAAAAGGGTGGCACAGATATCTCACTACATCTGTGTCACCCTTTTTATACAGTAAGAATAAAATCACTCATCACTGTATTACATATATCCAGTCCTTTTTCTGTAAGCCGCAGGAAGTCTCCATTTCTCTCAAGCAGTTTTTTCTCTATATTATCTTTTATTTCTTTTTCATAGATTTCGTCTATGTTCTTTCCAAATCTCTGTCTGAAATCATATATATTTATTCCTTCAATCTTCCTGAGTCCCAGAAACATGAATTCTTCCATTTCATCAGCATCTGACATGACTTCAATGTTATCACGCACAATTTCAGGATTGCCATCAGCCCTGATATATGCCCCAACATTCCTTATATTGCAATATCGTTTATTGTCTATCAACCCTGCCGCAGAACAGCCAAATCCCCAATATTCGCCTCTGTTCCAATATAGCAGGTTATGTGTACATTCATATCCCTTCCTGCAATAATTCGATATTTCATATCTGTCATACCCATTTTCTGCAAGAATTCTTCTGGTCATATGGTACATCTGCCTGTCCATATCCTCATCAGGGACTTGTGGATAATCATTAATATTATCTGCAAGATATGTTCCTTCCTCAAGTATAAGGCTATAGACAGATATATGCTGTGGCGACATCTCCATCACTTTTCTTAAAGTGTATTCGAGACTTTCCATATCCTGCCCCGGTATAGCAGACATCACATCAACATTAATATTGTTAAATCCAGTTTCTCTTGCCATCACATAGCTTTCCACGAAATCCGCAAATGTGTGTATTCTTCCCAGCATCTTAAGTTCTCTGTCATCTGCTGACTGAAGCCCGAAGCTTATTCTGTTTACACCTGCTGCTTTATACTCTTTAAGTTTCCTTTTATCTATTGTTCCCGGATTACATTCTATTGTTATCTGTGCATCATCACTCAGCCTGAAGCACTGTTTTATTGTATCCAGAATATCTCCTACACATCCATATGGCATAACAGATGGCGTTCCACCACCAAGAAACACAGATGTTATAAGCTGTGCCGGATACTTATCGGCAGTCATTCTTATCTCATTAATAAGTGCCTTAGTGTAAGCAATTTTCACATCATCAGCAGCCGGCGCCGACAAAAAATCACAATATATGCATTTATGTACACAAAAAGGGATATGTATATATATCCCTTTTTCATATATTTTATTCATCATCTAACTTTAAAACGCTCATAAACGCCTTCTGTGGTATCTCTACATTACCAATCTGGCGCATACGCTTCTTTCCTTCCTTCTGTTTCTCAAGAAGCTTCTTCTTTCTTGAGATATCACCACCATAACACTTTGCAAGTACATCTTTTCTGAGTGCCTTTACAGTCTCACGCGCAATTACCTTGCTTCCGATAGCTGCCTGGATAGGAATCTCAAACTGCTGTCTTGGAATCTCTTCCTTTAACTTCTCGCACATTTTACGTCCGCGTTCCTCAGCATTTCCTGCAAATACAATAAATGAAAGTGCATCAACTTCTTCTTTGTTGATAAGAATATCAAGCTTCACAAGCTTAGAGCGCTCATATCCCTTCATCTCATAGTCAAATGAAGCATAACCTCTTGAGCGTGATTTAAGTGCGTCAAAGAAATCATATATTATCTCATTAAGTGGAAGGTCATACTTAAGCAGTGCTCTCGTCTGCTCAATATACTCCATCCCATTATATACACCTCGTCTTTCCTGACAAAGCTTCATAATAGGTCCGACAAATTCTGTAGTAACCATAATCTCTGCACTTACCATAGGTTCTTCCATATAGTCAATTTCAGAAGGATCTGGCATATTAGACGGATTCGTAAGATCAATTACCTCTCCGTTAGTCTTATGAACTTTATATATAACGCCAGGTGCTGTTGTTACAAGATCAAGGTTATATTCTCTCTCAAGTCTCTCCTGTATAATCTCCAAATGAAGAAGTCCTAAGAATCCACATCTGAAGCCAAAGCCAAGTGCAATAGATGTCTCTGGTTCAAACTGGAGTGCCGCATCATTAAGCTGTAACTTCTCAAGCGCATCCCTCAGATCCTGATACTTGGCACCATCTGCCGGATATAATCCACAGTAAACCATTGGATTAACCTTCTTGTATCCTGGAAGTGGCTCTTCACATGGCCTGTCATTATCAGTAACTGTATCTCCAACTCTTGTATCTCTTACATTCTTGATACTTGCCGTAATATAGCCAACCATTCCTGCTGTAAGCTCATCGCATGGGATAAAACGACCTGCTCCGAAATATCCAACCTCAACAACTTCTTCCACAGCACCTGTTGCCATCATTCTTATCTTAGTGCCCTTCTTGACAGTACCTTCTTTAATTCTTACAAATATAATAACACCCTTATATGCATCATATAACGAATCAAATATAAGTGCTGAAAGCGGTGCCGTGGCATCTCCTGATGGAGCCGGAATCTTGGTTACAATCTGTTCAAGAACCTCTTCTATATTGATTCCATTCTTTGCTGATATAAGAGGTGCATCCTGTGCTTCTATTCCTATCACATCCTCAATCTCTTCAATAACCCTTTCAGGTTCAGCACTTGGAAGGTCAATTTTATTAATTACAGGAAATACATCAAGGTCATGGTCTAATGCAAGATATACATTAGCAAGCGTCTGTGCTTCAATTCCCTGTGCAGCATCTACTACCAGTATTGCGCCATCGCATGCTGCAAGTGCTCTTGATACCTCATAGTTAAAGTCAACATGTCCCGGAGTATCAATAAGATTAAATATATACTCCTGTCCATCGGATGCTTTATATACAGTTCTTACTGTCTGTGCTTTAATTGTAATTCCTCTTTCTCTTTCAAGGTCCATGTTATCAAGAATCTGCTCCTGCATCTCTCTTGATGTGAGAAGTCCGGTTTTTTCAATAATTCTGTCAGCCAGTGTTGACTTTCCATGATCAATATGTGCAATAATACAAAAATTTCTTATGTTCTTCTGATTAATTCCTGCCATTAGTATACTCCTGCCTGTTTAAAATAATTAACTATGCCATCAGCTATAGCCTGCGCCATCTTATCCTTTTGTGTTGTTACCAGATTAAGGTCAGATGTATTGGATATAAATCCCATATTAACAACACAGCTTATACATCTGCTGTGAGCGTTAATATAATAATTGTCCTTATCACTGGATGCTGTTCCTGATCTTATGCCCCTGTTCTTCATCCCAGTCTCTTTAGATATGCTTGTCAGGATATCATCAGCAAATTTAACCGACTCTTCCGGCTGTGTCGTATGAATATATACTTCCGCCCCTGATACAGACGTGTCTTTATTATATGAATTCATCCTCAATGAAAAACATACATTTACATCCGATGCGTTCCATATCCTGGCTCTGCTTTCATCAGAAACATCTTCATCTTTAGTTCTCGTCATAACAACTTTAATATTATGTGCTTCCAGCTTTGAAGCAACAAGTCCGGCAATCTCAAGGGTTATGTCCTTTTCCTTGTTACTTCCGTTGGTAAGCCCTGTATCTTTTCCACCTCTTGCAGCATCTATACACACTGTAAGTTTTCCTGATGATGTTTCTGTTCCATTATCCTGATCATTCTGGCTGTTCTTTTGTCCTCCGGCTGTATCTTTGCCAGCTGACAAGCTGCCTGTGTTTTCTTTTGATGAGACAAAAAAATCACTATATATCATTACAGCAAATACAAGTATAGATATTAATGCTGCAACCCCAAAAAATTTATCTAATCTGATTGCCTTATGATTCTTCATTATATTTATAGTACTCCATTAATATTTCTTGTACTATTGTCCATAAGGTTGGGGCAAATGTCAACAACTTTTAACCATTTCTTTTCTTAACTGCTTCATTATTTTCTTTTCAAGCCTTGAAATATAAGACTGCGATATTCCAAGCATATCAGCAACTTCTTTCTGCGTCTTCTCTTCCCCGTCTTCAGAACTGAGCCCGAACCTTAAATCAATAATAATACGTTCTCTTTCTGGCAGCTGATTAATTGCTCTTTTTAACATTTTACACTCAACTTCTGTCTCAATATCCCTGTATATTATATCCTCATCTGTTCCAATAATATCTGAAAGTAAAAGTTCATTTCCATCCCAGTCAACATTAAGAGGTTCATCTATTGATACTTCTGCTTTAAGTTTGCTGTTTCTTCTAAGATACATAAGGATTTCGTTCTCTATACATCTTGACGCATAAGTTGCAAGCTTTATGTTCTTATCCTTGTCATACGAATTAATTGCCTTGATAAGTCCTATTGTACCAATTGAAATAAGATCCTCTACTCCTACACCTGTATTATCAAATTTCTTGGCAATATACACTACCAGCCGCAGATTGTGTTCTATCAGCTTATGTTTTGCCTGTGCATCCACTTCTGTGCCAAGTCCCTCTATTGCATCCTGTTCCTCATCAGAACTAAGCGGCGCAGGGAGTATATCTGATCCACCTATATAATGTACATCTCCCTGTTTCAACAAGCAAAAATTCTTTATAGAAGGCATCACCTTAAACTGAAAATGATCCGCCATTGCCACCTTTACTACCATATTTCCATCCATCCTTTTTCATATAATCTCTTCATTTACACCCATTTTTAACACAGTGCCCTCCCCAGAAGGGCATTATACTCTCCACTCATATCCAGACTGCGATAAGACATGCCAACCGCAGCATTCTCTAATGTTTTTTCCTCTTTGCCATTGTATATATGTATATAATCTGCTGTTATGATTTCCATCATCCCATCCTGTCCGCCAACACAATTGTACGGAATCAGATGATATTGAAGCTTCTGTAAGTTATCTATATCACTGAGAATATCGTTAAAATACGTCCTTTCAACCACTGTAACAGGTCTTTTCCCTATATAATCAACAAGGCTGTTACCCGTATCGATTATTGCGTCCATCTCTATTTTCCGTCCCTGTACGCCAATCACAATGTGTCTTTTCAAACCATCTTTTATTCTGATAGTTTTAAGTGTCCCAAGCACTATAACAACAACTACTACAGTTACAGCAAGAAAGATTAACAGTTCACTGTCAGTCAGAATTACATTTTTTATAAAATACCCTGCAAACGTGTACTTTAACCAATGTATTATCCCACCTGCAAAGAGTGCAGTAAGAATCATACCCACACCCGCTTTTAACAGATTTCTCATATAAAGCTTTAATTGTTTTGATGTTTTCTGCAAGGAAGTCTGTTTTCCTGATAACATGATCATTGCCATAATCAATGTTACAGGGCCATATGTAATACATTTTCCAAGCAGTGCAAATCTTAATGGAATACACACACATGCAACACTCCATGCTGCTCCTAAAGTGGCAGAAATAATCATTCTGGATATTCTGGCAGAAAATTTAAATATCCAGTTTGTTATAAGAAGCACGCATAAATCTGCAATAAAGTTTATTCCAAACAGAACATCTGCATATATAACCGTTTCTTCTATCACCTCCATTAATTGCTCATTTCTGGTTACAGGTGGAATTATATATGACCATTGTTGCAAAATTTGTCAAAATGACGGAGTGCACCCAAGTTTATCCGATTTAACTCCGCATTCACTGCGTAGATAAAAAGGGTGCCGCACTAATTTCTTAGTGCGACACCCTTCATAATCACATTATTAAATTCTCATTACTTCTTGTTCTTCTGTAAGAATGTTGGAATTGTAATTCCTCTGTCCTTTACCTGTGGTGTAACAGGTCCTGGCTGCTTAAGTCCAGGCATTGAAATATCTGTGGCAGGTCTTGATGTCTGTGTCTGTGTTCCCTGTCCATATGTATACTGAGGCTTAACGCTTACAGTTGGTCTTGATGTCTGTGCCATTCCTGCGAATCCAGCCATAGCTTTATTAACATTACCATCCTCAAGTCCTGTGGCAATTACTGTTATTGTAGCCTGATCTGTAACGCTCTCATCATACATAGCACCAAATATAATATTAGCATTCTCACCAGCAAGCTCCTGAACATAGCTTGCAGCTTCGTTAGCTTCAATAAGGCTTATATCTCCAGATATATTGATAATCACATGAGATGCACCCTCAATTGTAGTCTCAAGAAGTGGGCTTGTAACTGCCTGCTTAACAGCTTCAATTGCCTTATCATCTCCTGTTGCAGTACCGATACCGATATGTGCAACACCCTTGTCCACCATAACTGTCTTAACATCTGCAAAGTCAAGGTTGATAAGACCTGGAACATTAATAAGATCTGTAATACCCTGAACAGCCTGCTGCAATACTTCATCAGCTTTCTTTAATGCTTCCGGCATAGTTGTTCTTCTGTCAACTATCTCTAAAAGCTTGTCATTAGGTATAACGATAAGTGTATCAACATTCTCTTTAAGTTTCTCAATTCCTGATTCAGCATTAGCCATTCTTGTTCTTGCTTCAAACTTAAATGGCTTAGTTACAACACCTACTGTAAGGATTCCCATATCTTTAGAAATCTTGGCAACTACTGGTGCTGCTCCTGTTCCTGTTCCGCCACCCATACCACATGTAACGAAAACCATATCCGCACCCTTGATAGCCTGTGTAAGTTCATCAACATTCTCTTCAGCTGCCTTCTCGCCAATCTCTGGCTGAGCTCCTGCTCCAAGTCCCTTAGTAAGTTTCTCACCTATCTGTATAGCTGTTGGAGCTTTGCACAATGTAAGTGCCTGGCTATCTGTATTAATCCCAATAAACTCTACCCCGCTTATATTCTCATCTATCATTCTATTAACTGCATTATTACCAGCTCCACCTACACCAACAACAATAATTTTTGCTGATGACTCTGATTCATTAGTCATTATCTCTAACAAGGTTGCTGCCTCCTTTAATTCTAAAAATTGCACTACATAATATATTATAATCTTTCACTTAAAATATCAACTATTTTTTTATTTTTCCCGCTTAAATATTATGGAACTTTCACTGCCATCATAGTTATCCAGATACAATGTTCCTTTAAGCGTTCCAAACTTAGCAGACAGCTGCTTCAATTCATACAGTCTGTCTGTAAAATCCTTGCTGCTTCCCAGACTTACTTTCACATCCCCCATATACAGATATATGTTATATGACGAATCAAAGAAAACCTTGTCCACATCTATATCGTATTTGTCAAAGCTCTGTGTAAGTTCAAGTATTGTATTGTATATTTCCGTATTGCCTGCATCCAGTCTTGCATTAAGGACTATCGAATTAAACTTAAGTCCATCTATCTCTGGTACATTTTCATACATATCTGTTGAGCTTTCAACAACAATACCATCTTTATCAAAATACATATTGCATCCCATGTATCTTACATATCCCACAATTGCCTTTTCATATACCGTCACATACAGCTTGTCCGGCCAGTCAATTTCCACATCATATTTCTGTATAAAAGGAATCTTCTCTTCCTTCTGTCCAAAAAGCTTATAATACAATGTATTAACATATGAGCCGCCAAATATATACTTTTTCAGTTCCTCATCCGTATAATGGGAACTCCCGACAAATTCAATCTTAACAGCTTTAAATACCTTATATGTAACTCCGAATGTCCCTGCCACAATGCCTAGTATTGCTGCAAGTATAATTATTGTCTTTTTTAATCTTCTGCTGTTTTTTCTCTTTTGAACTGCATTTACTTTCTTTTTACTCATTATCTTTCCAACTTGATCTGACTACTTATATTAAATACTATTCCAAGCTCAGCAAACAACAGCACTGCCGATGATCCACCATAACTTATAAATGGCAGTGAAACACCGGTATTAGGAATTGTATTGGTAACTACAGCTATATTGAGTATTACCTGAATTGCAATATGTGCAAACACACCGGTTGCAAGCATTGTTCCGAACAGATCCGGTGCGTTCTGTGCTATATGGTTAATTCTCCATAACATTACCACAAACAGCGCAATAAGGCAGAACGCTCCAAACAATCCAAGCTCTTCACATATTACTGAGAATATCATATCATTCTGGGATTCAGGTATATATCCAAGCTTCTGAAGACTTTTGCCAAGTCCTTTTCCAAATAATCCTCCTGAACCTATTGCATACAAAGCCTGTACCGTCTGATATCCTTTATCATCAATGTACTTTTCCGGATTAAGCCATACAAGAATTCTGTTAAGTCTGAACTTTCCAGTAAGATTGCCTGATGCAGCCATCTTCTTTATCCATGTATAAAAGAATCCAAAAGCTACTGCTGCCACTCCGGTAAGCGCCACATATATCTTGTAGCTTGGATATGCAACAAATGTCATAACTATTGATATAAGCATAACTATAAGTGCACTACTTAAGTTCGATGAAAAAATATACACAACACCTGCTGGTATAACGCCTGTAATAATACATATCACAATTATTGTTTTGAAGCTTTTAATATTCTCTCCTGCCTTAACAATCAGAAGCGCAGTTAAAGCTATGGTTCCTATCTTAACTATCTCTGCCGGCTGGAATTGTCCGATTCCGGGAAGCTTAATCCATCTTGTAGCTCCATTTCTTGTAAGTCCTAATGGCGTCTTTAACAAAAGCATACTCAACAGCCCGGCTATATATATAAGTATTGTAAGTTTTTTCAGATAATGATAATCAAAAAACTTGGATTCCAGAATCATTATCACAAAACCAATTATTGTAAATATAAGCTGTCTTTTAAAATAAAACTCCGGATCTCCCTGTTCTAACTGTGCCGTATATGAACTCGTGCTATATATCATAGTCAGTCCAAATCCTGCAACAAATACAAGAACAAATAAAAGACTGTAGTCAAAATAAAAGCCATATTTTTTTCTATTATTTCTATTCCTTCCAGGCATAAAACACCCCTTTACAGATTATTGACCAGATTCTTAAATATTCTGCCTCTCTGCTCATAATTATCAAACATGCCCCAGCTTGCGCATGCAGGTGATAAAAGTACCGCATCTCCACTTTCAGCATTTCTTGCACATATATCAACAACCTCTTCCATTGAATTGGCATACTCTATATTATCAAAGCCATATTTCTTACATGTGTCAGCGATCTTTTCACTTGTCTGTCCTATAAGTACAAGAAGTTTTACTTTATCCTTAAATGCTTTCACATACAGGTCAAATTCTGAACCTTTATCATATCCTCCACCTATAAGGACTGTTGGTTTCACCATCGCCTCAATAGCCTTAACCGCTGCTTCTGGATTAGTTCCCTTTGAATCATTGTAATAGTCCACACCATTCTTGGTTGCAACATACTCAATTCTGTGCTCTACTGCCTTGAACTTTTTAACCTGCTCTATAATAATGTCATCTGGAATTCCAGCAGCCTTTGTCATGGCAATTGCAGCGCATACATTTTCATAGTTATGCTTTCCAAGAAGATTCATATCATGGACATTTAGCATATCCTTGTCTGTTACTCCATCTGTATATTTAATCATGTCACCTTCAACATATGCTCCTACAGGAGGCTTTCTTTCGCTTGAAAACCACACAACCTCAGCCTTACATTCAGGTGCGAATTTCTTAAGATATTCATCTTCCATATTAAGTACACATGTATCTGCTTTAGTCTGATTCTCACTTATGCGTTCCTTAGTCCATGCATAACATTCCATTGTATGGTGTCTGTTAAGATGATCCGGTGTAATATTAAGTATTGCAGACACAACCGGATGGAATTCGTGCACAGTCTCAAGCTGGAAACTGCTTATCTCAGCTACTGTATAAGAATCCGTGCTTGTTTTAAGTACTTCACCAGTATATGAATTACCGATATTGCCAACAACATATGTATTGGCATTATATGCAGCAATTATCTGTCCAACAAGTGCTGTTGTAGTAGTCTTTCCATTAGTACCTGTTATTGCTATAATTCTACCTTTATCATAATTATATGCAAGTTCAATCTCTCCCCACACAGGAATTCCAGCTTCCTTAAAAGTCAGCACGATAGGACTGTCTATCGGTACTCCAGGGCTTATTACAAGAAGGTCAATCTGTCCAAGCGTGGATTTATCAAATTCTCCAAGAATAATCCTTGCTTTATTATCTCCAAGCTTTTCCTGAACTTTATCTTTTTCAAGCTTATCATTGCCATCATACAGAATGCACTGTGCTCCGACTTTATTCAAAAGACTTACAGCTCCTATACCGCTGATACCTGTTCCAACAACCATTACTGTCTTGTTAGTTAAATCCATTATCGTTTACTTCCTTTCACACATAATGTATACAAAATATATTACTATCAATTGTCGTTTTTTTCAAGCTGAACCGAGCGTTCTATGCCAATATAAGGCAATATATTTTCATATAATGTTTTTATTACCGGAGCAGCTATTGTTCCTCCGTAATATACGCCTGTAGGTTCGTCTATCAGACACATTGATATTATCTTTGCATCATTGGCAGGAGCAAATCCTATAAAAGAAGAAATGTATTTCCCCGAACCTCTTGGCAGCTTCTGCGAAGTTGCCGTTTTACCACCTATAGAATATCCTTCTATATATGCCTTGGTTCCTCCGCCTTCTGATACCACTCCTTCAAGGATTGTTTTCATCTCTTCACTTGTCTTAGTTTCAATAGCCTGCTCTGTTGTTGAGTATGCGAATTCATTAATCACACTGCCATCAGAAGAACAGGTATATAATCCAAAATGTGGTGTGACGAGGCATCCGCCATTTACTATAGCAGATGCTGCTCTTAACATCTGTACCGGTGTTATCTGAAAAGACTGGCCAAACGACATTGTTGCAAGTTCAACCGGTCCCACATTTTCTTTTTTATGTATAATTGTTGACGCTTCACCTGACAGATCTATTCCTGTCTTGTCAAGCAGTCCGAGCTTTCCCATATATTTATACATATTATCAGTCCCAACGCGGCTTCCCCAGCATACAAATGCCGGATTGCATGAATTATATACTGTGTGGGTAAAATCCTGCGTCCCATGGCCTGTTGTTTTATGGCATCTTATCCGTCTTCCTGCCACAACTGTGGCTCCGCTGCATGTAAAATTCTCATCCAGGCTTACCACATTTGTCTCAAGAGCAGCTGTTGCCGTTACCATTTTAAATACCGATCCTGGTTCATATGTATCATTAATGCAGAAATTACGCCACATATTATTAAGAAGGTCTATCTTATCTTTATCCTGTTCTTCCTCTTCAGGTTCATAATTAAGTTCATACGGATCATTAAGGTTATACTCAGGAACATTAACCATAGCCAGTATCTCCCCGGTATCTGGCTGCATAACAATTATGCTTACCTGCTTTGCCTCTTTTTTAGTCAAGGTCTCCCATGCAAGCTGCGTGGCATATTTCTGGATATTTATATCAATTGTTGTATACAGATCAAGTCCGTCAACCGGCTCTATACGTTCCTCTCTGCTGCCCTCCAGTTCAATTCCACCAGCATCTGACAATGTAAGTATCTGTCCATTCTGTCCTGCAAGATATGCATCATATTTTGCTTCAAGTCCCAGAATCCCCTGATTATCAGCGCCTGTGAATCCGAGTACTTTTGATGCAAGCTCATTATATGGATACACTCTTTTATAGTCCTCATCAACCTTGACTCCTGCAAGGTTATACTGGCGTATTGCATCGCCGGTTTCTTTATCAACATTAGTCTTGATATATTCCATTGACGACACTTTATTTACCTTTTTACTGACTTCATCTATATCCATACCAAGTTCACCCGTCAGGACTTTAATAACCTTCTCTGGTTCTTCTAACTGGCTGTGAATAACTGAAACTGTACATACCACTTCGTTGGCAGCAAGCACATTCCCATTCCGGTCTAATATTCTGCCACGTTTTGCTTTGATACGTCTTTCTCTTAAATGCAGTTCATCAGCCTTATTTATGTAATATTCTGATTTAATTGTCATTATTACGCCAAGCCTTACGCTTTCAAGTACAGCGGCAAATGTTATTGCAAGCAGCATAAACACAAGTTTCTTTCTATGACTGATTCTCGATATCCCATAGCTATTCTTATCTTTCATAAAACAATAACCCCGCCTTAGTCTTCTTTATCATATGAAAACCAAAGCAGGGTTATTCTACTTATTATTACAAAAATATTTAGTTAGCTGCTGTATTTGTCTTGGTTTTTCCAGTATTTTCCGGTGTTGCTGCATCTGATGCAGGTATTCCATCCACTCCACCTTCCTCAGGTGTTGTCCCTGGATCAACATATGGCTCATCTGTGTCCTTATAAATATTCATATAAGGCAGGAGCTCCGTCATAATATCTTTTGCAAGTATAAGTGCGTCTGATGTGCTTCCTGATGTTCCTGTAGTTCCATCTGGTTCATCAAGTACAATATATATTGCAAATTTAGGATCATCTGCCGGAGCATGCCCTATAAATGAAATGACCCATTTAAGCTCATCTCTTGGGATTTTCTGTGCAGTTCCCGTCTTTCCTGCAATAGAATATCCATCAATATACGCTTTGTGCGCAGTTCCTTCTGATACTGTATTTTCAAGATATGTCCTGAGATACTTTGATGTTGATGGTGTTACTGTCTGTCTTACAAGTATCGGAGAATTTTCTTTTATAACTTCTCCATTAGCTGATTCAATTCTTTTAACGATATGTGGCTGATAATACTTTCCATCATTAATAAGTGATGAATACGCTGACAGCATCTGTATCATATTTACATTTATATTCTGTCCAAATGAATTACATGCAGCATCAATCGTTGTCATATTATTCTCGTTATATGTGATACCTGATGCTTCTCCCGGCAGGTCAATTCCTGTCTTTGCACCAAACCCGAACATTTTCTCATACTGGGCAAACCTGACATTGCCAAGCTTAATAGCTATATTGATCATATACGGATTGCATGAATTTTCTAGCGCCTGTGACAAAGTAAGAACACCATGGCTTCCTATTGACGAATATGAATGACATTTAATCATATCCGGTCCGACATATTCATAACCCTTACACTCATATGTATCACCATCATGCACAACTCCATCTTCTAATCCGGCTGCTATCGTAAATGGTTTAAATGTAGAACCCGGCTCATATGTCTGTGATACGCAGTAATTAGTCCAGAGCTTGTACAACTCGTTGGTGACATCATCATCTGTCATCTTGCTAAGTTCTTCCTCTGTAAATATTCCATCAAGTTTTCTTGGGTTATTAAGGTCAAATTGAGGATAACTTGCCATTCCAAGAATTTCACCATTGTCTGGATTCATAACAACTATTGCTGTATTTGCAGATGGCTTTTCTTTATTGTATTCAATTATCTTCTTTTCTATGATTGACTGGACATTATAATCGATAGTTGTAACTATATTATTGCCATTCACTGCAGCTTTAGTTGTCTCTACCGCATTAAGGTCTTCATCTACATAACTGTAAGTAACTCCATTGGTTCCTGATAACTCATCATCATACTGGCTTTCAACGCCAAGCTCACCGCCATTAACATTAGACGAAAAACCTATAACATCACATGCAAGCGTATTAAAAGGATATTTTCTTACATAGCTCTCTTCAAACCACACACCATATATATTATTGCTGCGGTCTGATTTTAATTCATTAAATTCAGCAATTTCATCCGAGCTCAGTTCTTTTAATATCTTCTGATACTGGCTGTCTGGATTGTCACTGATTATTTTTTCTATGTCTTTTCTTTCAAGGTCAAAGCATTTGACAAGTGCATCTATTGTACTGTCAAGATATTTACCATCTTCTGATCTTACACTCTTAACATCCAGTATAAGATTATACACTTTTTCACTATAAGCAAGCACTGTGCCATCACTTGCCGTTATATTTCCTCTTTTATAAGGAATTGTCGTTGATGTATATGTCTGATGATTAAGAACCGCCTGTGAATATTCTTCGCCATGTGTATAATTTATCATGAATATTCTTACTCCAAGGATAAGCATAACTGCAAATATAATTATAAATGCAGTGTTTGCCCTTCTATGAGTACGCTTAAGCATCGCTCTCTTCCTGCGCGCTCTTTTGTTTCTTCTCACATCACTGGTATTCATAAATTGTCCTGCCTTTTTAATATTCCCCTCGCATCAATTCATACTACTTTACATCTTTAAACTGTTTGACATACTCACTCTCATGAGAATCATAGTTGATAACCTGATTCCTGTTAGGATATATCATTCCAAGTTCATTGACCGCTGTATCATAGATTTCATTATAGTCTATGCTGGCATTAATTTCCGCCTCATAGCTGTTATTCTCTGCCTTAAGTGAATTAAGCTGTTCCTGCAGGTTAATAACTGTTTCTGAATTAGCTTTAATGTCTGCCTGAAGGTTAAGATACTGATAACATATAAAGAAAACAACTGCTGCACATACAACAAGCGCTGTTGTATATATAAGGTTAACTCTGTTGTTTCTTCTTATCTCTCTTCTTCTGGCTCTTCTTTCCTGTTCTTTTCTCTCCTCATACTCTCTTCTGGCTGGATTATAAGGGCGAATTTCAGGAGCTGCCGCAAGTTTTCTAGCAGCATTTCCATACTGATATCCGGCATGGTTTATTCTGTTGTCAGCGATATTTCTTTTCTTCTCCAAAATATTCCCCTCCATATTTTATTAAGCTCTCTCAAATACTCTTAACTTCGAGCTCTTAGATCTCTGGTTTTCTTCAAGTTCCTCCTGCGATGGAACTATCGGCTTTCTTGTTATAACTTTTCCTTTAGACTTTTTGCCACATACGCACACTGGAAAGTCTGGCGGGCATGTACATGGATTCTCGTTATTTCTGAATCTTGCTTTTACAATCCTGTCTTCAAGCGAATGGAATGTAATTATACATAACCTTCCACCCGGGTTAAGCCTGTCTATCATCATATCTATAGAATTCTCAAGCACATCCAGTTCTCTGTTTAGTTCAATTCTGATTGCCTGATATGTCCTTTTAGATGGATGTCCTCCAGTTGCTCTTACTTTTGCAGGTATTGAAGCTTTTATTATTTCATTAAGTTCAAATGTTGTTTCTATTGGTTTTTCTTTTCTTGCTTCAACAATATGCTTTGCAATATTTTTTGCGAATCTGTCTTCTCCATAATCTCTTATGATTCTAAACAGTTCCATTTCGCTATATGTATTAACAAGGTCTTTCGCTGTCATCTCCTGACGCTGGTCCATTCTCATATCCAAAGCAGTATCTACATTATATGTAAATCCTCTGCTTGCTGTATCAAGCTGATATGAGGAAACCCCTATATCAAGCAGTATCCCATCAACCTTGTCTATTCCAAGTTCATTAAGCACCTGATCCATATTACAATAATTATTTCTTACAATCGTAACACGATCCTTATACTCCTTAAGTCTTTCTGTTGCTGCGGCTATAGCATCTGCATCCTGATCTATCCCTATAAGTCTGCCACCTTCTGTTAGTCTTGAAACTATCTCATAAGAATGACCTGCGCCTCCAAGTGTGCCATCTACATATATGCCATCCGGTTTAATATTCAGATTATCAATTGTTTCTTTTAATAAAACTGACTTGTGCTTAAATTCCATATCAAACCTCTCTCCTACAGCACACACTATATAGAGAATCCAAGGCTCTCCATATTAGCTGCAACTTCATCCATATCATCATCATAAGTGCTGATGCTCTCATTCCAGCGGTCTTTGCTCCAGATTTCTATTCTGCTTGCCACTCCCACCAAAACAACATCTTTTTCTAATCCTGCGAACTCCCTTAATACTGATGGAAGAAGTATTCTGCCCTGCTTATCCACCTCTACAGAAGCCGCTCCTGCAAGAAAGAAACGCGTAAACTGTCTTGCATTCTTGTTGGTAAGTGGTAATGTCTGTAACTTTTCCTCAAATTTCTGCCATTCATCATTAGGATAAACGAATAAGCAGTTATCAAGTCCCTTAGTAACCACAAATTCATCTCCAAGAACTTCACGGAATTTAGCTGGTACAATAATTCTGCCTTTAGCATCTATTGTATGGTTATATTCGCCCATCAACATAACTATCGCACCCCACTTTCTACCATTCTGTTCCACTTTCCACCACTTTAGTGTCAATTTTATACTCATTTCTGGTAAAAAACAACCCTTTTTTTCTTCAATATAGCCTTTAAACCCTTGTAAAATGCTGGATTTCTTGTGTTTTATTCTCTTACCACGATATCTTGTGTCTTAGTCCCACATTTTAATACCATATATCGTTTTATATTCTTATTCTTTACATTAAATTATTTTGAAATATCTTAAAAATATTGTTTTTCCAGTCATAATTATGTATAATGGCTAACGAATAAATAATTAAGAGGAGAATCTATCATGAAATTAGGAATTGTGGGTTTGCCAAATGTTGGTAAGAGTACCCTTTTTAATTCACTTACTAAGGCAGGAGCTGAATCAGCTAACTACCCTTTCTGCACTATTGACCCTAACGTTGGTGTAGTTGCAGTGCCTGATGACAGGCTTGATAAGCTTGCTGCATTATATAATTCAGCTAAGATCACACCTGCTGTTATAGAGTTTGTTGATATTGCCGGACTTGTAAAAGGAGCATCTAAGGGTGAAGGTCTTGGAAACCAGTTTCTTGCGAATATAAGAGAGGTTGATGCAATTGTCCATGTTGTCAGATGTTTTGAAGACACTAACATCGTACATGTAGATGGATCTATTGACCCTATAAGAGATATTGAGACTATTAATCTTGAGCTTATATTCTCAGATATTGAAGTATTAGACAGAAGACTTGCAAAGCAGAAGCGTGCATCTTATAACAATAAAGACATTGCTAAAGAATGTGAACTTCTTGAAAGATTAAAAGCTTTCCTTGAAGAGGGAAATCTTGCCAAGAACTTTGAATGTCAGGACGAAGATGAAGAAGCATTCCTTAAGGAATACAATCTCCTTACAGCCAAGCCGGTTATATTCGCCGCTAATGTTTCAGAGGATGATCTTGCTGATGATGGTGCTAATAACGAATATGTTGCAAAGGTCCGCGAATATTCTAAGAAAGACAATTGTGAAGTATTTGTTATATGCGCACAGATTGAACAGGAAATCTCAGAACTTGATGATGAAGAGAAGAAGATGTTCCTTGAAGATCTTGGCATAAGCTCTTCTGGCCTTGATAAGCTTATCGCTGCAAGCTACAGAATTCTTGGACTTATAAGCTATCTTACAGCAGGAGAAACAGAGACACGTGCATGGACAATAACTAAAGGAACTAAAGCGCCTCAGGCTGCCGGTAAGATCCACAGTGATTTTGAAAGAGGATTTATCAAAGCAGAGGTTGTTTATTATCAGGATCTTCTTGATTGTGGTTCTTATAACGGAGCTAAAGAGAAGGGTCTTGTAAGAATGGAAGGTAAAGAATATGTTGTCAAAGATGGCGATGTAATTCTGTTCAGATTCAATGTATAATTAATGTATAACAATAATGGGTGCGTGGTATTTATTACCACGCACCCATTATTTCTTTAAACTTCTTAACATTAGCTTCGACATCTCCTGCAAATATAGCAGAACCTGCAACAATAACATTTGCTCCGGCTTCTAAGACTGATGCGAGGTTATTAATATTAACACCGCCATCTATCTCTATATCTGTATCAAGATTTTTCTCATCAAGCAGTCTTCTGATTTCTTTTACCTTTTCAAGTGACTCTGGTATGAACTTCTGACCTCCGAATCCAGGATTAACACTCATAACAAGTACCATATCAACTTTATCAAGATATGGTTCAATAGCAGATACTGGTGTTGGCGGATTAAGTGTAATTGCTGCCTTAACACCACTTTGTCTTATCTTTTCCAAAGTTGCAACGACATCTTTACACGCTTCCACATGAACAGTTATTATATCTGCTCCTGATTTAACAAAATCATCGATATATCTAATAGGCTCATCTATCATAAGATGCACATCAAATACCTTGTCGGTTGCACTTCTTATAGATTTAATAACCGGCATGCCATATGATATGCTTGGCACAAATAATCCATCCATAACATCCACATGAACATATTCAGCCCCGGCTTTATCAATTGTTTCCAGTTCTTCTCCAAGCTTTTTAAAATCTGCTGACAGAATCGATGGCGATAATATTTTCTTCAAACCACTCATAATAAACGACCTTTCTAAAACAGTACTTTCTAGTACTTCTTTCTGTTCTTTAATTCCTCATATATATCTGTATAAGATTTATATCTGTCTTCATTAATAACCCCTGCTTCGACAGCCTGCTTAACTGCACACCCCGGTTCATTTACATGCATGCATCCATTGAATCTGCACTGTCCTTCATAAGGTGTAAATTCCTCAAAATAAAATCTTAGATCTTCTTTTTCTATTTCCGGAAGATTAAGCGATGTAAATCCTGGTGTATCACATATATAAGTATCTGTACATATGTTAAATACTTCTGTATGTCTTGTAGTGTGCCTTCCACGTCCTATTCTGCTGACCTCACCGGTCTGGCTTGTTTCATCCTCACACATACTTGGCACAAGTATATTGGTAAGCGTTGACTTTCCCACTCCAGATGGCCCCGCAAGTACTGTAGTTTTCCCCTTGAGAATATCCATAACCTTATCAACGCCTTTATTGTGTCTGGCACTAATAAATATACATTCACACCCACAGCCCTCATATTTCTTTCTCAGCTGTTCTTTGTATTCATCGCTCGCAAGTTCTTCTTTATTAAAGCATATAACAGTAGGAACATTCTGGTAATTCATCATAAGTATGAATTTATCCAGCAGATTGAAATTAGGCTGCGGTGTTCTGACTGCAAATATAACCATTGCCTGATCTATATTGGCTGATGCCGGTCTGATAAGTTCATTCTTTCTTGGAAGAATATCAACCACATTTCCCTTATAATTATCTTTATCAATAACCTCAATCTCCACATTGTCACCCACAAGTGGCTTGATATGTCTGTTTCTGAATATTCCTTTTGCTTTACATTCATAAATACCGCTGGCTTCTACATGTATATAGTAGAAACCAGCGATTCCTTTAATTATCTTTCCCTGCATATAAATATTTATACCTGTACTTTTATGGCTGCTTATTACCAGTATTCTGTCCAGCATTATTTTGCTGTGGTGTATTCTGTCCAGCATTATTTTGCTGTGGTGTATTCTGTCCAGCATTATTTTGCTGTGGTGCAGCAGTTGTAGCCTGTGTTGCCTTCTCTTCTGTCTTCCTGCTTACTGTAATTGGAACAGTTGTGCCTGACGCAACCTGTGTTCCAGCAGCATATTGTTGAGATACTACATTACCATATGTTCCACTTGATGTTGTAGTACTAACTTCTGCCTTAAGGCCATTACTTTCAAGCCAGAGCTTTGCATCAGACTCGCTCATGCCAACAAGATTAGTCATAGTAACATATGTCACTTCTTTGCCTCTGCTGACAGTCAGTGTAACAGTGGATCCTTCTGTAGCTGTTCCGGATGGAGAAGCCTTTATTACCTTGCCGCTTTCAACTGTACTGCTGTACTGGTAATCAACAGTGACAAGAAAACCTTCTGCTGTAACAGCTTCTTTAGCTTCTTCCTCTCCCATTCCTGTAACAGATGGAACTGTCTTGTTCTTTACTTCTTTTCCACCACTTATAGTAAGAATTATCTGTGTATTCTTATCAACCTTGGTTCCTGCCTTAGTCCCCTGGCTTATTACCTTATTCTCTTCTACCGAATCAGAATTCTGCACAACAGCTCTGTATCCAAGTCCGACATCATTAAGAGCCTGTATAGCCTCTTCCTTATCCATTCCTTCTACCTTAGGAACTGCAACCTTATCCTTGTCATTATCTGATGTGCTTGTTTCTTCTGTTGTAATAGTTGTTCCTTCTGAACTCTTGTTGTTCTTTCCTGACTTAGTACTTCCAACAAGCTTGACAATAATAAAGATAGTAACAATAAGAATAATAACAGCTATTCCTATTCCGATAATCTTCATAATAAGATCAAGCTTATCGTTATTCTCATCATCTATATCTGTATCGTCTCCCTGCTCAGCATCCGTCTCGTCTTCACTCTGAGCAGAATCCTCCCCGGAATCCTCATCAAAATCATCAAAGAAATCATCTTCATCCCGATCCTGTGCATCATTGTCCACACCTGCCGCATTATTATCTGCTGCTCCAACACTTGCTGCAACTCCTGATGACGCATATGATGGTGCCATAACTACAAAGTCTGTGTCTGGCATTACAAGAGCCTTCTTAAGATCTGTAACAAGCTCTGTTGCTGACTGATATCTTCTGTCAGGCTTCTTCTGCGTAAGCTTTAACACAATCTTGTCAATACTTATAGGAATATCATTAGCTACAGAAGATGGAGCCGGAATCTCATCCTGAATATGTCTTACAGCAACTGCAACTGTAGAATCTCCATCAAACGGAACTGTTCCAGTAAGCATTTCAAATATAGTAATACCAAGAGAATATAAATCACTTCTCTCATCTGAATATCCGCCCCTGGCCTGTTCTGGCGAAATATAATGTACAGATCCCATAGTTGATGAAGAATTGATTGTACTTGTTGAGGCAACCTTTGCTATGCCAAAATCAGTTACCTTAACCTTTCCTTCCTTAGATATAATAATATTCTGTGGCTTAATATCTCTGTGAACTATATGATGCTTATGTGCTGCATCAAGTCCGTTAGCCACCTGTATTGCTATACTGACTGCCTCTTTGAATGGTATTCTGCCACGCTTTTCGATATATTTCTTAAGTGTTATGCCCTCGACAAGCTCCATTACAATATAGTATACGCCATTCTCATCCCCAACATCATATACATTAACAATATTAGGATGAGTAAATCCTGCTACAGACTGAGCCTCTGCTCTGAACTTTGATACAAATGTCTTATCATCACTGAATTCAGATTTCATAACCTTAATAGCAACATATCTGTTGAGCTTATGGCACTTAGCTTTATATACGTCGGACATTCCGCCTGTTCCAATCTGCTCAATTATCTCATATCTGTCTGCTAAAAACATTCCTTTTCTTAACATAAATAATTAATTCCTTCCACTACTGCTCTACAATTATAACTGATATATTATCTTTTCCACCATTCTCATTAGCTTTATCAACAAGTATTCTGGCTGCATCATCAATATTCCTGTTCAGCTTAACAATATTAAGAATCTCTTCATCTTCAACCATATTGCATAATCCATCTGAACACATAAGGATCTTACTGTCAGGTTTCAGATCTACCGAAAACATCTCCGGCTCAACCTGCTGCTCGCCACCTATTGCCCTTGTTATAACATTCTTCTTAGCATGTGTTCTTGCCTCACTTCTGCTAAGCTGTCCTGCCTGAACCATCTCTTCTACAAGCGAATGATCTCTTGTTATCTGTGTAATATCATCGTCTATGACATACAACCTGCTATCGCCTACATTAGCAACCCGCAGTACATTGCCGAAAACACTTGCCAGCACCAGCGTAGTTCCCATTCCCTGATAGTCTTCCGACTCTGATGCTTTCTCTATAAGCATTGTATTCACTTTCTTTATAGACCTGTCAATGACAAGAATAGGTTCTTCACCAGCTGACTGATCCAGTAAATATTTTAATGTTTCAACTGTATATCTTGATGCGGTATCACCAGCCTTATGGCCTCCCATTCCATCTGCCACAATAAACAGATTAGGCAGACATCCAACACTGTCAACAGATGTATAAATATAATCCTGATTAACGGCACGGGTCCTGCCTGTATCAGTAATCGCCGTTGCTCTCATTAACATCCTCCATATAGTTATTCCTTAGCTGTCCACAGGCACCATCAATATCTCTGCCCATTTCCCTTCTAATTGTAACATTTATTCCATTCTTTTCAAGCTTATTTTTGAATGCATAAACCTCATCCCTGCCAGTCTGCTTATAATCTCTTTCTTTTATTGGATTAACAGGTATAAGATTGATGTGGCAGTTCAAATCTCTTACCAGCTCTGTCAACTGGTTAGCACACTGCATTGTATCATTAACACCTTTTACAAGACTATACTCAAAAGAAATACGCCTGCCTGTTTTTTCAATATAGTATCTGCACACATCCATTATCTGTTCTATAGAATACCTGTTTGCAATAGGCATCATTGTTTTCCTTAATTCATCATTAGGGGCATGCAATGATATAGCAAGTGTAATCTGAAGATCAAGATCTGCAAGTTCCTTAAGCTTAGGCACAATTCCACATGAAGATACCGTAATATTTCTCTGGCTTATATTTAATCCCTTTGGAGAATTAAGAAGCCTTATAAACTTTATAAGATTATCATAATTATCCATAGGTTCTCCAGATCCCATTACGACAACATTACTTACTCTCTCACCCGTTATCTTCTGTATCCTGTATATCTGGTCCAGCATTTCAGAAGGTTTTAAGTCGCGCACTTTTCCTTTTAATGTTGACGCACAGAATCTGCAGCCCATCCTGCAGCCTACCTGCGAAGATATACACACCGAATTGCCATGATGATATTTCATAAGTACGCTTTCGACATAATTGCCATCCTGCAGTCTGAATAAATACTTTGCAGTTCCATCTATCTGTGATTGTTGTATCTTTACTGGTTCAAGGCAGGTAAATTCACACCCTTCCTTTAACTTTTCCCGAAATGCTGCCGGCAGATTCGTACAGTCATCCAAGCCAGAAACAAGCTTCTGATGCATCCAGCCATACAACTGCTCTGCACGAAACTTCTTTTCTCCAATTCCTACAACATATTCACACAATTCATCATAATCCATAGATTTAATATCTGTCATGACTTTTTTCTCCTAAGCTTAGCAACAAAGAATCCATCTGTTTTACCTTCTATATCAGGAAGCATTTGTCTGTACTCTTCTTTTTCGTAATCAAATGTATCACATATCCAGTCGGCATTAGCTTCATTTTCTTCTGAATTAATTGTACATGTGCTATACATAAGCACTCCGCCTGGTTTAACATAGTCATAAACTACTGATAATATTTCCCTCTGGAGTTTCACTAGCGAAGCCAGTTTATCCATATCTGCATTGTATTTAATATCAGGCTTTCTTCCTATAATCCCAAGCCCCGAGCATGGTAAATCAGCAATTACAACATCTGCTTTTCCAACCATAGAAGTATCTTTTTCCAATGCATCGTGTACCTGTACAACAATATTATCAATACCCAGTCTTTTTATATTATCTTCTATAAGACCGGCCTTATAATCTGACACATCCCTTGAATATACCTTTCCGCTCTTTCCAACACTTATACCAGCATTAATGCTTTTACCACCCGGTGCTGCACATACATCAATTACTGTGTCGCCTTCGTTAAACCCTGTTAAATACCCTGCCATAATAGAGCTTATATCCTGTATCTGATATAGTCCGTCATTAAAACTTTTTAAAGCTGTAATATGATCATAGTCCTCTATTTCCAACGCGTACGGAATGCCGGCCACCTTATTTACTCTGACATCTTCCTTTTCAAGAATACTGATTATATTCTCAACAGATGTTTTCAATGTATTACATCTTATGTATGTCTTCTTTTCCTGTCTGAGCCCCTCAAGCACCTGTTTGGTTTTGTCCATGCCAAGCTGTCCAATCCACATCTTGACAATCCACATTGGCATCGAATACTTAATTGACAGATACTCATTAATGTTAGTGCTGCTGTCTGGATATGTTATGTTGTCTTTATTTCTTGATATATTTCTTAACACTCCGTTTACAAAGCCCTTCAGGCCTGCAAATCCCCTTTTTGTAGCAATCTTGACAGCTTCATTACACACTGCAGAATCAGGAATATTATCCATATACATAATCTGATACACTGACATTTCACACAGATTTCTTATAAGCGGTTTCATTTTTCTTACAGGTGTCTTAGAAAACTGGTCTATTATATAATCCATCTCAATTTTGTTCTCAATCGTTCCAAGTGTTACCCTTGTGATAAATGATCTTTTATTCTTATCCAGATACTGGAATTTTGTCAGTGCATTATTAATGAGAAGGTGTGAAAATTCACCCTTCTCATTAACTTCCATTAATATATCCAGAACAATTGCTCTTAAATTCACCGAATCAGTCACGGCGTCTTCCTCCAAATAAATAAATGAGTCTTAATAACTGCAATATAGCTGTTGCGGCTGCTGCAACATATGTCATTGCTGCTGCCGAAAGCACCTTTCTTGCCTGGCGGTTCTCATCTGCATACAGATACCCCTGTGACTCCAGAAGCTGAAGTGCCCTTGCTGACGCATTAAATTCTACCGGCAATGTAACAAGCTGAAAAAGTACAGCAAGCGAAAACATTAATATGCCAATATCAACAAGTATATTAGTTGAACCAAATATAAGTCCAAGAATAATAAATACCCACGATAATCTTGAGCCTATGTTAGCTACAGGAAACAAGGCTGTCCTAAAGCTCAGTGGACCATAACCTGTAGCATGCTGTATCGCATGTCCTGTTTCATGTGCTGCAACGCCAATTGCAGCAACTGATGTTGAATTGTATACCGAATCTGACAGATTCAGTGTCTTATTCCCTGGATTATAATTATCAGAAAGACTTCCTGAAACTCTCTGAATTGACACATCATATATTCCCTGGCTTCTCAAAAGCTGTTCTGCAACCATTGCACCTGTCATTCCTCTTGACGATGCCACCTTTGAATACTTATTAAATGTACTCTTTACTTTTATCTGTGCTATAAAAGCAATAATACATGAAATAATAATCAGAATATACATTGGGTCGTAATAATATCCATATCCATAATATCCATATAAAGCTATCATATCAGTACCTCTTTCTTTGTAATAAAAAACACAAGTTGTTAACTGCCAAGAACCGTTCCTGCCTTTAACTGTACACCACGTAAGAATGAACCACAGTCCATGCGTTTCTTTCCTTCCATCTGCAATTCATTTACAACAAGGAATCCTTCTCCGCATGATATAATGAACTTGTCCTTATCTACTTCTACTACTTCTCCCGGAGCACCTTTTCTTAGTCCTGTATTATCGTTACTTTCATCTATAACATCCGCATCCCATATTTTAAGCATTTTCCCTTCAAAATATGTAAATGCACTTGGCCATGGATTAAGTCCCCTGATAAGCCTCTCTATGCTTACTGCATCCTTGGTAAAATCAAGCTTTCCAAAAGCCTTGCTCAGCATTGAAACATGCGTACTCTGGGAATCATTCTGCTTTACCGGTGTTATAGTTCCCTTTTCAAGTCCTTCCAGTGTTTTTACAAGAAGACTGGCTCCAACTCCACTTAATCTGTCAAAAAGGCTGCCACCGGTTTCCTTAGGTGCAAGCTTAACTTTTTCTACCATCAGAATATCTCCTGTATCAACACCTTCATCCATCTGCATGGTAGTAACTCCCGAATATTCGCAGCCATCGATTACCGCCCATTGTATTGGAGATGCTCCCCTGTATTTTGGAAGCAGCGATGCATGAACATTAACACATCCATACTTTGGCATATTAAGAATACTTGCTGGCAATATCTGTCCAAATGCAACTACAACAAAGACATCTGCTTCAAGCTTTCTGAGCTCTTCAATAAACGCTTCATCTCTTGCTCTTTCTGGCTGTATAACCTTTAATCCCTGTGCCACGGCTTCTTCCTTCACCGGGGAAAAGCTTGGTGTCTTGCTTCTTCCTTTTGGCTTATCCGGCTGTGTAACAACTGCTACAACCTCATGTCCTGCATCAATAACAGCTTTAAGTGTACCCACCGCAAAATCAGGGGTTCCCATAAATACAACTTTCATTAATTCCTCATTTCTGTGAATTATTCTTCTACATCATCAGTAGAAAGAAGTTCACCCTCTACTTTATCAACATACATAATTCCGTCAAGATGATCTATCTCATGAAGAAGACATCTTGCAAGAAGTTCCTCGCCTTCCACAATAATCTCTTCCATATTCTCATTAAGAGCTTTAACCTTGGCATAATTAGGTCTTGTAACTGTTCCTGTCTTTCCAGGCACGCTAAGGCATCCTTCAAATCCTGTCTGTGAACCGCCTGTTTCAAGAACAACAGGATTAATTAATACAATAGGATCATCTCCACAGTCAATTACCACAAGTCTTTTTCTTACTCCAACCTGTGGAGCTGCCAGGCCTACTCCATTAGCCTCATACATTGTCTCGAACATATCATCAATAAGTTCTTCAATTCTAGGTGTCATCTCTGTTATCTCTTTTGCCTTTGCCCTTAACACTTCATCTCCAAGTGTTCTTATATTTCTAAGCGCCATAATTCCTCCTTATCATTCAGACAATTCATGTCTATCCATTAATGTCATACTGTATATTAACATTTCTAAAATCTGCATTCCCAACAATATATGCATCCAGCTTCTCATATAAATATGTAAGCTTATCCCTGTCAGAATGTTTTGCATATATAATTCTGTTATATATATCCTTAATCTTATATATTGGTGCCTGTGCCGGCCCTATACACATAATGCCACTATTCTTACACTCTCTGTCAATGTATGCTTTCAATTGTTCAGATGCATATGCAAGACATTCTTCATCTTCTGATGACAGCATTATCTTCATAAGGTTGCTTACAGGTGGATATCCCATAATCTTTCTATATGCAATTTCCTGCTTATAAAAAAGATTATAATCCTGTTTTGCCGCACTCACAATACTAAAATGTTGCGGAGTATAAGTCTGTATAACTACCTCGCCAGGTTTTGCGGCTCTTCCTGCCCTTCCTGCAGCCTGTGTAAGCAACTGGAATGTTCTTTCTGAGGCCCTGAAATCACTGGCATATAAAGACATGTCTGCTGCAAGAACTCCAACCAGTGTAACATTAGGAAAATCATGTCCTTTTACTATCATCTGTGTTCCAATGAGAATATCAGCATTCTCATTGGCAAATTCTGAGAGAATTTTTTCATGTCCATCTTTTCCTTTAGTAGTATCCATGTCCATTCTTAACACTCTGGCTGACGGAAACATCTTCTTAACATTCTGTTCCACAGCTTCTGTTCCAGCCCTGAATCCAGATACATATTTAGAACCACATTCAGGACATATTCTGATAGCCGGTGATGTATATCCGCAATAATGACATACAAGTCTTCCGTTGGCATGTTCAGTAAGCGAAACATCACAATGCGGACATTTCATAACTTTGCCACATGATCTGCATGATATAAATCCTGCAACCCCACGTTTATTAAGGAACAGCATAATCTGCTCGTGTCTGTTCAACCTGTCCTGCATCAGTGTTTTCAGCCTGCTGCTAAACATTGTTCTGTTACCCAGCCGGAGTTCTTCTCTGAGATCAATGATATGCACATCAGGCATTGTAGCACTTCCCGCTCTGTTTCCCAGTTCCAGAAGCCTATACTTTCCCGTTGATGCATAGTAAAAGCTTTCAACTGATGGCGTAGCAGACCCAAGTATAACTGATGCACCTGCCTCTTTGGCAATATGAACTGCTGTCGGTCTGGCGTGATATCTTGGAACTGTCTCTGACTTATAAGCACTCTCATGCTCTTCATCTATCACTATAAGCCCTATATTTGAAAAAGGTGTGAACAATGCTGACCTTGGTCCAATCATTATACTAATATCCCCATTCTTAGCCCGCATGAACTGGTCATATCTTTCTCCTTTTGACATTCTCGAGTTCATAATAGATACTCTGTCACCAAATCTTTTATAGAATCTCTGGACTGTCTGGAATGTCAGTGCAATCTCAGGAATCAGAACTATAACCTGTCTGTTATTCTCAACAACATGTTCTATAACATCAAGATATACTTCTGTCTTGCCGCTTCCTGTAACTCCATGCAAAAGGTAGGTATTATAATTACCGGAATCATAATCTGATATTATTGTATTGACAGCATTTTGCTGTTCCTCATTAAGTGTAACTCTCTTTTCAGCCTTATCAGATGCCTTCACAGGATTTCTATATAGTTCTTCTGATTTAACCTGGATAAGTCCCATATTTTCAAGTGCTTTTATCGTCTGTTGTGAAATATTAAGTTTTGTTTTAACAATTTCATAATCTATTACCGGCTCATTAACAAGTGCTGTCAACAGTCTTAAGCGTGCCTTTACATTTTTCTTTTGAAACTGTTCAAGTGCATTCTTAACAGTCATCTCATCAGCTATAAGATTCACAGACTTTTTTTCTTTATGCCTGACCTTATCTTTCACAGGTATAACAGTTTTTAAAGCCTGATTCATAGTTGAACCATAATTACGTTTTAGCCATAAAGCAAGCTTTATCATTCTGTTTTCAACTGATACGCGGTTCTTTGTTATCCCGTTAATATATTTTATCTTATCAACAGGATATTTAGGTTTATCTCCTAACCCCACCACATAACCGGTTATATTTCTGTTTCCTGTGCCAAATGGTATATCTACTGTCATCCCTATCTCAATAATACCCTCAAGCTGCTCTGGAACAGCATATTGAAATGTCTTATCCAGTTGTTCATGTGAGATATCAATAATTATATCAGCGTACATTAATTACCTTTCAATTCTTCTAACACTTCAGCTATAAGCACTCTTTCATCCATAGGATATTTCACGCCTTTTATTTCCTGGTAATCTTCATGCCCTTTACCAGCCAGCACGATAATATCTCCAGGTTCTCCATGTGATATCGCATATCTGATGGCTTCTTTTCTATCTGTTATATCAATGTGTTTTCCATTAGTTTTTGCTATTCCTGTTTTAATATCCTCAATAATAGCCTCTGGTTCTTCATATCTTGGATTATCTGATGTGATTATTGTTAGATCTGCAAGTCTTCCAGACACTTCTCCCATCTCAAATCTTCTCTCCTTTGACCTGTTTCCACCACAGCCAAACAGGCACACAAGTCTGTGAGGTTTATATTCTTTCAGGGTTGTAAGAATACTTTCGAGTGCCATGGCATTATGAGCATAATCAATCATAAGCGTGAATTTATCTGATACCTTTACAAGTTCAATTCTTCCTTTAACCTTAACTTTTTTAAGAGTTTCTTCAAGGATTTTTTCATCAACATTAAAATGTCTTGTAACAGCTATTGCACACAACGAATTGTATACTGAGAATTTTCCTGGCAATTCAAGCTCAACTTTCATATTAACAAGCCCCTGACAGTCATATGTAAGACCTATCTTTCCCGGTTCATGTAAAAGATTGATATTCTTGGCACATATATCTGCTTTATCGCTTAATCCATAACTTTCAACTGTGCATATGCAGTCTTTTATTATCTGTGGTGTATGCTTGTCGTCAGCATTTACAATACCGGTTCTGCACTGTTTAAAAAGCTTGGCCTTGCACTCAAGATATTCCTCAAATGATTCATGTTCATTAGGTCCTATATGATCAGGTTCGAGATTCGTAAACACGCCGATATCAAACATAATTCCAGCTGTTCTGTCAAGCTTGAGTCCCTGTGAAGAAACTTCCATTACCACCGCCTTACAGCCCTCTGAAACCATCCTTGCAAATGCCTGATGAATCTCTATTGACTCTGGTGTTGTATTATGTGCTGGTATTTTTTCATCTCCAATAATAGTCTCTATTGTTCCTATAAGTCCTGTTTTTATGCCACATGCCTCAAGAACATTCTTAATCATATAAGTTGTTGTTGTTTTTCCTTTTGTTCCTGTAATTCCTATTGTAAAAAGCTTTTCATCCGGATTACCATATATAGCCGCTGACATAAGTGCAAGTGCAAGTCTGGTATTGCCAGTTGAAATAATAGTCGAATTACCATCATATCCTGATATATCATATTCATCAAGAACAACTATAACAGATGCCTTATCAGCCACCTGACTGATATACTTATGTCCATCACTTACTGCACCTTTAATGCATACAAATGCATATCCATTCTGCATATTTCTTGAGTCTGATGTAATACCTGTAACCTCTGTGTCCGTTGTTCCTTTTATTACATTATACTGAAACCTTTCCACTGCATTTTCTGAACATATTTTTAATATCTCTGAAAGCTTCATATTTCCTCCTTGCTATTAACTAACCCAAATCTCTATACATTTATTGTTTCAAAAGTGCCTCAAACTCTTCCATTGACATCTCAACCTTTCTTGGTTTCGTGCCAAGTTCAGGTCCTACAACCTTAGCATCAGCAAGCTGATCCATTATCCTTCCGGCTCTGTTAAAGCCTATCTTAAAATGTCTCTGCAGACTTCCGATTGAGCCTTTCTCATTCTCAATAACAAATCTTCCTGCCTCTTCAAATAATGAATCCCTGTCATCATCACTTCTGTTGCTTCCCGGCATGCTTTCCTGACTTACAGATGCCTCAGCTATACTTTCATCATATATAACCTCTTCTGCATTGTCCTTAAGGAAAGTGACAACTTTCTCTACTTCTTCATCAGACACAAAAGCGCCCTGTACTCTCAATGGTTTTGGAAGATTAGATGGGAAATAAAGCATATCTCCCTTTCCCAATAATTTCTCAGCACCATTCATATCAAGAATAACTCTTGAATCAATACCCGATGAAACAGCAAATGCAATCTTAGATGGTATATTGGCTTTGATAAGACCTGTGACTACATTAACGGATGGTCTCTGTGTTGCAATTACCATATGTATTCCAGCTGCTCTGGCTAACTGTGCCAGACGGCATATTGCATCTTCAACTTCACCTGGTGCAACCATCATAAGATCTGCAAGCTCATCAATAATAATAACAATCTGTGGAAGCTTCTCCATTGGAGGATCTATACCCTCATTGTTTTTCTTGTCAACCACATCATTATAACCTTTGATATTTCTTACCTGCATAGCTGCAAATTTTTTATAACGCTCAGTCATTTCATTAACAGCCCAGTTAAGCGCTCCGGCAGCCTTCTTTGGGTCAGTCACTACTGGAAGCAGCAAATGTGGTATACCATTATACACACTAAGCTCAACAACCTTTGGATCAACCATTATAAGCCTTACATCCTCTGGCTTTGCTTTATACAATATACTCATTATAATCGTATTAATGCATACAGATTTTCCAGACCCTGTTGCCCCGGCAATAAGCATATGTGGCATCTTGGCAATATCTGCAATTATCGTTTTTCCTGCTATATCCTTACCTACTCCAAACGACACTGCCGATGTGCTTTCCCTGAACTCTTTGGATTCTATCAGTTCCCTGAAATAAACGCTTCCAGCTTCCTTATTAGGGACCTCTATTCCTATAGCTGCTTTGCCCGGTATCGGTGCTTCTATTCTGATATCAGCAGCTGCAAGGTTAAGCTTAATATCATCTGACAAAGATACTATCTTACTTACCTTAACGCCCTGCTCTGGCTGTAATTCGTACCTTGTAACAGTCGGTCCACAGCTGATATCTGTTATTGTAACCTTTACTCCAAATGTTAGTAATGTCTCCTGAAGTCTCTGTGCAGTAAGCCTGTATTCAGCCTTTCCTCCCGCTGCCCCTCCAGGGTTCTTTTTCAACAGGCTCACCGGTGGAAACTTATATGCTTTTTTCTTTTTCTTAATCGGTTCTGCTTTTGCTTCTTCTGGCTGTGAAGTCTTCTCCAGCTGCCCTGATCCAGCAGTTTCATGTTCCGGCTTACTAATCTCATTGTTATCATAATCTGATATTTCTTCATCATCCTGTGCATAATCATATACATTTTCAGACTGCGTATAATCATATACATTTTCAGATTGCGTATAATCATTTTTATCGTCAGAATACATATTCTCAAAGAATTCATCGGCATCATCAACAAGGATTTCTCCTTTATCAACCGGTTTCATATTAGTGTCATAATCATATATATCCTCTGAATATGCATCATTTCGATTCTGATTAACAACTATTTCGTGAATATCTATATCCTGTTGCGTACTGTCACTTCCATTATCCTTAATCAGCGTATCAGAAGTAACTCCCCTCACAACATTATTCATTCTTGCATTGGCAAGATATTCTTCTCTTTCTTTTTGTGCAGCAAGCTGTTTTTCCTTCTTCTCTATCTTTTTAAGTCTGGCTTTAGCGCGTTCTTCTTCTCTTATCCTTCTATATTCTTCATCAGTTATATCATTATTATGTCTGCTTGCTGAGTGCTCTTTATATGCAGAATAATCTTCCCTTGCCTCCTGCATCATTCTGTGTCCACTATTGCTCACATTCTTAAGACCTGATATAAATGATTTCTCTGTTATAATAACTATACAGATAATCGCAATAATCAGCAGAATTACAAATGTTCCTATTGCCCCAATAGGACTCAGGATTTTGCAGAATACTCCTCCAAGGAATCCTCCACCAACTTTGTAATCAGCACAATTGGTAAATATCTCCCCAATACTACTGTCCGCTATATCCGGCTGATTATATATTCTCTGTATCATTCCGCACACAACCCACACAAGTACATATGCCGCAGCAGTTTTCATTCTTGCAACACGTATAAGGTCTCTATTAACCATTAAAAATATAATGCTTCCTGCAAACACAACCGGAAATATATACCCGGTTATACCGAAGAGTCCAAACATAAGCCATTTGATTCCTCTTCCAAGTGTTCCTGCAAGATTAAAATTACTTAATATAAGAATTATTGCACATGCCATTGAAAACAATATTATGCAGTCATTCTTTAACTGACTGTCAGCCTGCGCAGCTGCCTTGCTATTTGCTTTGAGATTTGCTTTAGTATTAGATGCCTTCTTGTTCTGGCTTGTTTTCTTTTTATTAGTCTTTTTGGCTGTCCCTGCCATAATTCTCACTCCTTCACAAAAACATAACACATCTGTTTATTATAGCATTTATCCAGTTTATAAGCAAATCAGATTCTGTGTACAGGAGCGCCACAATTAGTACAATAAAAAGTATTAACATTAAGCTTTGCTCCACAGTTAGTGCAGAACATATAAGCATTCCTCTGCCATCCAAATGTCCCCTGCTGCACATATGACATATCATACATCTGTGGATTAGTTCTATATATCTTCATATTCTTCTTGGATGATTTATTAATCCTGATAACTGCGAAAATATCCAACGTCACAACAAATATAAGAAATACAACAAGATGCAGAACAGTTCCCTCAAACAGAAAATAATCATAGCATCCATGGAGTATAACAGGAACTATTATAGAAAGAACCATACAGCGGTTCTTGGATCTCGTATTACCAACGGAATCGTAATACTTGGCAAGGCCATAATAATATCCCATATATACAGCATCTATAGCATGTGAAGGCACTGACAGTAATCCTCTTGCAATTGCAACAGATAACCCTCCCTGCATAACATACAAAATATTTTCAACCGTGGCAAACCCCAGTGACACTAAAACCGCATACACTATTCCGTCAAATTTGTAATTGAAATTCTTATTATTCCACGTCCTTAAATAAGTGAATATATACTTACCACCCTCTTCTGCAATCGCCACGCAGAAAAACACATTAAAAAAATTATAGACCGAGGTATTATTTCCAAACATAGAAGAAAAAAGCAGTTCTCCCAGAGTTTCAATAATTAAAGCCGGTATCACAGATACCATTCCCAATGCAAACAACGATATCAATAACCCAACCGGTTCTTTTTCATATGAATCTTTATAATAAATAAAAACCATAAGAAAAAATGTGGGCAATACTGCCAGCATCAAAAGTAATACGTTCATTTTCCCTCCATAATATGCAATATGCTGTTTACAATTATATAGTAACTTACTATTATAATCAATTAATAAAAAAGCAGGAGTGATAGCATCCCGTTATAATCTGGAAATGCCTTTCTCCTGCCTTATGTTTATTCTTCAATTACTATATATGACATCACTCATCGAATATACTTACGATTTCTCCATCCATAATCTTATTCATATTCTTTACTGCGCAGAAATTACCGCACATAGAGCATGTGTCTTCTTTTTCCGGCTTCGATGAAACTCTGTAAGCTCTTGCCTTTTCAGGGTCTATTGCAACATCAAACATAGCTTCCCAGTCCAGAACCTTTCTTGCCTTATCCATCTTTAAATCCCAGTCTATTGCACCTGGCACTCCCTTTGCAATATCAGCAGCATGTGCAGCAATCTTAGATGCAATAATTCCTTCCTTAACATCGTTAAGGTCTGGCAGTCTTAAATGTTCTGCCGGTGTAACATAGCAAAGGAATGATGCCCCATAAGTTGCAGCAATAGCACCACCTATTGCTGCTGTAATGTGGTCATAACCTGGTGCTATATCAGTAACAAGAGGTCCTAATACATAGAAAGGTGCTCCTTTACATATTGTCTGCTGTATCTCCATATTAGCCTTAATCTGGTTAAGAGGCATATGTCCCGGTCCTTCAACCATAACCTGAACATCCTTTTCCCATGCTCTTCTTGTGAGTTCGCCAAGTGTAACAAGTTCTTCAATCTGTGAGATATCCGATGCATCCATAATACATCCAGGTCTGCACGCATCTCCAAGGCTCATTGTAACATCATACTCACGGCATATATCAAGAACTCTGTCATAATACTCAAAGAATGGATTCTCATTGCCTGTCATCTCCATCCATGCGTATATGATAGAACCGCCTCTTGATACAATATTCATAAGTCTCTTATCAGCTCTGAACTTCTTTGCAGTAGCCTTGTTGATACCACAATGTATGGTCATGAAATCAACACCATCTTTAGCATGCATTTCTACAATATCAAGCCATTCTTGTGCTGTAATATCCTTAAGAGCCTTATGATAATATACAACTGCATCATATATAGGAACAGTTCCTATTGTTGCAGGACACTCTGCTGTAAGCTTTCTTCTAAACTTCTGTGTATCGCCAAAAGAAGAAAGATCCATAATAGCTTCTGCTCCCATCTTTACGGCATTATTAACCTTATCAAGCTCCATATCAAGATCCACACAATCTCTTGATGTTCCAAGATTAACATTAATCTTGGTTCTTAATCTATTGCCTATTCCGTTAGGGTCAAGACACTTATGATTCTTATTAGCCGGAATAATAACCTGTCCCTTGGCTATAAGCTGTCTTAAGCTTTCTACATCTATGTTCTCTTTTTCTGCAACAATTTCCATTTCTTTAGTAATAATGCCTTTTCTTGCAGCATCCATCTGTGTTGCGTATTCCATATATGTTCCTCCATTCTTGGTAATATGCAGGAAACCATTAACCTTGTGGAAATTCGATATTGAAACAATCAAAAGAAAAGCCAATTGGCTCTTTAAAGAATCCCTACGGTGGCATTATCCACATCAGGTCACGGGTCGGAACTTAATCCCTCTCAGCAGCCACTGCTTACGCAGCCCTTATGCTCCCCTGCAAATATATAATATGTGATAAGTATATCAAATGCGTGTGATTTGTCAATGTGGGAATTGGTCCCGCTTTGTTTTATAATAGTTCAATTCTTTCAGGTACTAAAATTATCCTATTACATGTATCCGTTACAAGACGAAAGCGTGCCTGAACTACATAAACTTATATATCACCTTAACATAGAAAAAGGGCACCGCACTATTTCCTTAGTGCGGTACCCTTCGTAACCATTATTAATCTTCATCATCAGAAGCTGCTTCTGCAAATCCCTGACGTTTTCTTGCCATATCATCGCTTGCGAGATATTCATCATAAGTTGTAATCTTATCAATAAGCTGACCGCTTGGTACAATTTCCATAATACGATTAGCTGTAGTCTGTATAAACTGGTGATCGTGTGATGTAAATAATGTTACACCAGAGAACTTAATAAGGCCATTATTAAGTGCTGTAATTGATTCCATATCAAGATGGTTAGTTGGATCATCGAATACAAGTACATTTGCCCCACATATCATCATCTTAGAGATAAGACATCTTACCTTCTCTCCTCCTGATAATACTTTAACCTTCTTAACACCATCATCACCAGCAAAAAGCATTCTTCCAAGGAATCCTCTTACATAAGTAGGATCTGGATCTGGTGAGTACTGTGTAAGCCATTCAACAATTGTATCTTCTCTGTTGAATTCAGCAGCTGAATCCTTAGGGAAGTATGCCTGAGAAGTCGTAACGCCCCACTTATAGCTTCCTTCATCCGGTTCCATATTACCTGTAATAATATTAAACAATGTTGTTGTTGCAAGTTCATTAGAGCCAACAAATGCTATCTTATCATCATGATTAACAATAAATGATACATTATCAAGTACCTTAACGCCATCTATTGTCTTAGAAATACCCTCTACTGTAAGTACTTCGTTACCAATCTCTCTTGCTGGTCTGAAATCAATATATGGGTACTTTCTACTTGATGGCTTAATCTCATCAAGTTCAATCTTTTCAAGTGCTCTCTTACGTGAAGTTGCCTGCTTAGACTTAGAAGCATTAGCTGAGAATCTCTGAATGAAGTCCTGTAACTCCTTAATCTTTTCTTCTTTCTTCTTATTAGCTTCTTTCATCTGTTTTATAAGCAGCTGGCTTGACTCATACCAGAAGTCATAATTACCTGCATATAACTGAATCTTAGCATAATCAATATCAGCAATATGTGTACATACCTTATTAAGGAAATATCTGTCATGAGAAACAACAATGACTGTATTCTCAAAATTAATAAGGAACTCCTCAAGCCATGCTATCGCATCAAGATCAAGGTGGTTAGTTGGTTCATCAAGAAGAAGAATATCTGGATTACCAAATAAAGCCTTTGCAAGAAGAACTTTTACCTTCTCGCTACCATTAAGTTCTGACATTGTCTTATAATGCAGATCTGTTCCTACACCAAGTCCATTAAGAAGCTGGGCTGCATCTGATTCTGCTTCCCATCCGTTCATATCAGCAAATTCAGCTTCCAGCTCACTTGCTTTATTACCATCTTCCTCTGTAAAGTCTTCCTTAGCATATATAGCTTCTTTTTCTTTCATTATCTGGTATAATCTTTCATTACCCATAATAACAGTATCAAGAACATTATATTCGTCATACTTGAAGTGATCCTGTTCCAGGAAAGAAAGTCTCTGTCCCGGTGTTATACTTACATCGCCTTTACTTGGCTCAATCTGACCTGTAAGAATCTTCAAAAATGTTGATTTACCAGCGCCATTGGCACCTATAAGTCCATAGCAGTTTCCTTCTGTGAACTTAATGTTTACATCCTCAAAAAGAGCTTTCTTACCAATTCTAAGTGTTACATTATTAGCACTAATCATTAATAATCTCCTCCAACTAAATCATGCTTAATAGTTAATAATATATTATAAAAATAATCATACAAAGTTGATTATAGAGATAATACCGATTAAATGCAAGTGATTTATTAATAAAAAGCTATCTGTGATATACCTTCTGTCAATAACCATCTATATCTTGGCGGCAATATAACCCCATCATCAATCATTACATATACATCAATTTCCCCATGTTCCTTTAAATAACGTATAACTTCAAGATAATAAAATGACTTAAGATCATTAAGACGTGAGCCCGAAATCACAATAAATATCTTACCATATTCTTTTATAAGCTTCTCTTCATCCTTACGAGATAATTCTTTCATTCTCTTCTCATACAGCACCCAGAAATCTTCAAATGTTCCTCCAATAGCAGACAGACATCTTACAAAATTAACACAATTCTCATCATTATTTCCAAATAAATTAAATAGCAGCATCTTTCCCCCTAATTGTTTTAATCTGGGCTTATTATATCATAAATATTATTATTATAGTATATGATGTTGTAATCTGTGCTGCATTTGTCATATTCCGTAAGCAAATAGTTATATATACAAACAAGACTGTTGCTTCAATGATATTTACTCATTAAAGCAACAGTCTCTATTTAATCCGTTATTAAAATATTATGCAATGATGGTTGTTCCTGTCTTACCAGCAAGTCCGTCTTTTGCCTTATCAAGATTAGCAATAACTGCTTTTCTTTCCTTATCAGCTGTAACAAATCTTATTGATGCATCAACCTTTGGGAAAGTTGTAACTGCAGGGAAATGTCCATCTTTAATATACTGATGAAGATCCGCTGCTGATATTGTATCAAACACTTTCTCATCTGGTGTTCCCTTGCCAATTGTAAGCTTATCATATGCGGTAAGGAACAGTAATGTTCCTGCTCCAACAAGCTCTGCAAGCTTAGCTGCTGTGTAATCCTTTTCAATAATCGCGCTGGCACCTTTAAGATGTGCTCCCTGCTGTAATACAGGAATTCCACCACCACCTGCTGCTATTACGATCTGATCCGCATCCAATAATGCCTTAACTGCATCAATCTCATAAATATCAATAGGCATTGGAGAAGCTATAACCCTTCTAAACTTTCCAGGCTCTTCTTCAACAACGTAATTTCCCTTTTCTTCTTCCGCTTCTGCTTCTTCCTTTGACATAAATCTTCCAATAACCTTAGAAGGTTCACTGAAAGCAATATCAAAAGGATCAACCCTTACCTGTGTAATAATTGTAGATACAGTCTTATAAATTCCTCTGTTGATAAGCTCTTCCCTTATTGCATTCTGAAGATCATAACCAATATATCCTTCACTCATTGCACCACATACAGACATAGGTGCTACAGTTCTGTCATCTGGTTCAAGTCGCGCAAACTCTGTCATAGCTGTCTGTATCATACCTACCTGTGGTCCGTTACTATGAGTAATAACAACCTGATACTTTGCTTCTACAAGGTCAGCGATTGCCACTGCTGCTTTCTTAACATTCTGCTGCTGCTCTGGAAAAGTCTGTCCAAATGCATTACGTCCTAAGGCAACTACTATTCTCTTATTATCCATAACTCCAACCTCTCATACACGATTATTATTGATACAAATATTATATTGCATGTACTCCCAAAAAGCAAACCTTTTCAGTTCCATACACAAATATAATTATTCAGAATATAATAATATATATATAATATGTTGTTTGAATAATTATGAATAAATTAATCACTGTTGCTATAATAGATTCAGGGATATATCCTCATATAGATTTTAAAAACAGAATATTATCGTTTAAAGATTTTGTTGCCGAAAAACGTTTTCCTTATGACGACTGTGGACATGGAACTCATGTAAGTGGAATAATTGCAGGAGATGGAACTGCCAGTCATGGAAGAATAAAGGGCATATGTCCATATGCAGGGATAATAAGTCTTAAAGTACTCGACAAACATGGAAACGGAAAAATAGAAGATGTTATTAACGCAGCTGACTGGATATTAAAACATCGTACAGAATTTAATATAAAAGTTGTAAATATTTCTTTTGGTACAACAACATATGGCGAACAGAAAGATTCTGCCAGTCTTGAACAGGCAATTGAGAGACTGTGGGATAGCGGCATATCAGTTGTTGCTGCCGCTGGAAACGATGGTCCCCGTAATTGTTCTGTTGCAATTCCTGGAACATGTAAAAAAATAATAACTGTAGGCTCTCCTGATGGAAAAGATTTCTATTCAGGCAGAGGTCCAACCCCTGAATGTATAGTAAAGCCTGAATTGATTGTTAATGGATCTTATATAAAATCCTGTTCTAATAAAGGTAATTCCTACTCAATAAAAAGTGGTACTTCTATGTCTGCGCCAATTGTGTCAGGCGCTATAGCCAGCATTCTTTCAAAAGCTGACTATTCACCAAAAGAAATCAAAATTCTACTAAAAAAATGTTGTATAAAAAAAGCCCTGCCAGATAATCTGCAGGGCTGGGGTATTCTAAACATACCTGAATTCTTAAATTATAATAAGCCATCAACTATTACTGCTGATTAGGATTCTGCTGATTAGGCTGAGTATATGCTGGCTGCTGTGGCTGCTGTACATATGGTGCCTGCTGCTGTGGCTGTCCCATGTACTGACCTGCCTGTGGCTGCTGTGCGTATGGCGCCTGCTGTGGCTGTCCCATATACTGGCCTGCCTGTGGCTGCTGTGCGTATGGTGCCTGCTGTGGCTGTCCCATATACTGGCCTGCCTGTGGCTGCTGTACATATGGTGCCTGCTGTGGCTTAGATGACTTAGGCAATCCATTTGTCTTATATTCAATTACTGCATCAAATCCTGCTCCAGCTATAGCAATTATAGTTCCTAATAAAAGGAACCAGAATCCTGCACTGAATTTAACATAAGAAGAAAGATAACTTGCTGCAGCAAGGTTATTCTTAGTACCTATTGATATTACTAACATCATAATAAATGCAATAACAGCAATTACAGCTTCAACATATTTAATTACATTATTATGTAATTTAACAAACATAGGAACTATTGCACCTGCTATTAATGCTGCTCCTATAAGCATCAGAAGAATTCCATCTCCCACATGTGCAGACATAAGACTTACTGAATCCTTATACCCTAAAAATTCTACTGATAAGAAAGGCAGAAATGTTGATAAAAATATCATAAATCCACCAAGTACCTCTGCTCCTAATGGGAGCCTTTTCTTCATTGTATCGTTCATTTTTCCCTCCTGCGGAAATTATTCCGGTCAAACCGGTATGAAATAATTATATAAAATTTTTATAAATTTTACAATGAATATTTCATACTTTATATTTAACCTGCACTATTAACAGCTGTAAGAATGTCTAACATCACATATTGAATAAGAATAAGTATAATTGCAAGAATCACAATTACCACTAACGGTATCCATTTATGTTTCTTAAGTCCCTCCCCCTTTTGATTCTGTTTTTTGAAATTACGACTATCTACCATTTATTAGCCCTCCTGCCATTCTTTAACATTATTTTCAAGCCATTCAATCCACTTATCAAAGCCTTCGCCTGTCTTAGCTGATACGAAAAATACCTTTGCCAATGGATTTCTTTCGTGAATTCTATCAACAACTGCTTTATCATCGAAATCAAAATACTCTTTAGTATCAATCTTATTAATAAGAACTACATGACACACCTCAAACATAAGAGGATACTTAAGTGGCTTATCATCGCCCTCAGGATACGAAAGAATAACGACATTGCGTGAAGCTCCCGTGTCAGTCTCAGCCGGACATACAAGATTACCTACATTCTCCATAACAAGAAGATCAAAACCCTTTGTATCAAATTCATCAAGCGCCTGCATAGTCATTTGAGCATCCATTGCACACTCTCCGCCTGTATGCACCTGAATAGAAGTAACCCCTGCCGCCGCCATTTTCTCAGCATCGACAGAAGAATCTATATCTGCCTCCATGACTCCTATACAATATCTGTCTCCTAACATCTTTGCTGTTCTTAGCAAAGTCGTAGTCTTGCCTGCTCCAGGACTTGACATAAGATTAATCATAAATGTCTTCTCTTCCTTAAGCCTTGCCCTTGTCTTGGCAGCTATCTCATCATTAACTGCATACACGCTCTGATGTACATCAATCACTCTTACATTACCCATTCTGGTTCTCTCCTAAATATTGTGCTAGATTACCTTTAAGCCATTCACACCATGCATCCATTCCTTCTCCTGTCCTTGCAGACACAGGAAATACTACTGCCTCTGGATTTCTCATTGCAATATTTGCCTTAGCCTTATCCATATTAAAATCAAATGCCGGCATAGAGTCTATCTTATTAATAATTACAGCCTGACACTTCTCAAACATAAGCGGATATTTAAGCGGTTTATCATCGCCTTCAGGGACTGAAAGAATTGCCACATTAAGACATGCACCTGTATCAAACTCGGCCGGACATACAAGATTACCTACATTCTCAAGTATAATAAAATCAAGTGCATTATCTGCTTCAGCTTCTAACGAAGACATCCCCTGTCTTGACATATCAGCATCAAGATGACACATTCCTCCTGTATGCAACTGTATTGCTGAGACCCCTGCCTTGGCAACAGTAAGTGCATCAACGTCAGAATCAATGTCTGCTTCCATTACACCTATATTAAAATGTTCCTTAAGTCTTTCAATTGTACCGACAATAGTTGTAGTCTTACCAGAACCAGGACTTGACATGACATTCATATAGAATACATTTTTCTTCTTTAATTCTTCTCTTAATCTGTCAGCATCAGCATCATTGTCCTCTAATATAGTTTTCTTAAGGTCAATGATCTTCATGCTTCTTTCATTATAACTATTATTCATAACAACTCCAATTAGTAATCCTTTGCCATCTGCACATAACCAAGCTTTTCAAATCCTGCCTTCTTATATGCTTTTACTGCTCTTTCATTCTCCTCTTCAACCTCGAGTCTGAACCTGACAGCTTCTCTTCCATACAGATTATCAAGATATTCGAAAAATGCTCCTGCAATACTCTTTCCTCTGTAGTCCGGTTTAATATAAATATCCTCAACCCACACACAATTACCACCACATTCAGTAGAATAACTGTGTGCAACCATTGAATACCCCATAATAACACCTGTGTTATCCTCAAATACAAAACACTCTATAAACGGATTATCTCCAAGACAATCTGCAATATCCCTTTTCATAACATCCTCTGACGGATCTGAAAGCAGTGCTGGCGATGCATAAAATATCTTCATCATATCAAGGACTTCTGTAGAATCCTCTGTTTTCATGCTTCTTATAATAATATTATCCATATGAATCATTCCTTTTCCACATAATGATTAATGATATCATAGTATCTATTTATTAGCAAACCAAAAGCCGCTGACCACCAAACTGACAACCCGCATTCCTCAAATTACGAGCATCAGTCTCATCATTTTTTAGTAAAATATAAGTGACTTTTTCCATATATCAACAAGCTTCTCTAATGAATATGCAGCGTTAGCAGGGCTTGTTGATGGAAGAATGTCTGGTTTAATTCCCAGATATTTCATCTGATATCTTTCATAATATTTTCCTGATGTTTTCCCATTACATATTACTTTACAGACCATAGAATTATCCACTATACTTTTTAAATCTGTTGGCACAACATTCTTAATACTACTGTCACTAGAACCAATTATGTCACAACTATATATTGTATCCCACATAGCGATTTTGTGCTGCAACATAAGCATTTTCTTTTCTTCTATCGTCTGTGGAAATTTTTCCTCAAATACCATACTAATCATCTTCCAGAATCTATTCTGTGGATGTCCGTAAAAGAACATCTGCTCTCGCGATTTCACTGATGGAAGACTTCCCAGGATTAATATTTTTGAATCACTATTATACAAAGGTGGAAATGGATGTATTATATGTTCATATTTTGATCCGCTCATTATTATACCTCATTTTTAATTTTCTGCTTATGTAGCTGTTATATATTAATTCTATATCATTGGTATTTAATATGTTTAAATGCAAAAAAAGGATTCAAGCTGATGTTCAACTTAAATCCTTTAACTAGCAGGGGATGAGAGAATCGAACTCCCACCAAAGGTTTTGGAGACCCCTATCATACCATTTGACCAATCCCCTA
>CAKRIN010000021.1 GCA_934343805.1 uncultured Lachnospira sp. | reverse complement strand
AAGGACAACTTACAGGAGGGAATATTGATGAATAAGAAATCATTCTGGCTTTATGTGGTGATTATGGCTATGGCTGTAATAGCTTTAGTTCTTGCAATAGTAATACTTGTAGTTACTGATGATAAAAAGCCCGACGGGCAGCATTTTAAGGAAGAGGTAAGTTCACAGGTAACAAAAGTAACTGAAAGTGAAGAATACCAGTATGTGCTTAAATACGAGAGAGATACTTTAAGAATATATAGAAACATTGCTGATGAGGGGCGTGAAGTATTCTACGATTATGCAGATATCAATGTAGAATCACTTCCAGATGATATAAAGGAAAAACTTACAAAAGGAATATATTTTGATGGAGAAGCACAGTTGTATGATTTCTTACAGACATACAGCAGCTAGAAAGGATTTACATGGTTAAGATTATTTCGGACAGTACGAGCGATTTAACTAGGAAACTTATAGATAAATATGATATATCTGTTATCCCGCTTCATATTCTGTTAGGAGATGATGAATACAGGGATGGTGTTGATATTACACCAGATAAGATATATGAATGGGCAGATGAGAATAAGACAACACCTAAGACATCTGCTGTTTCTATTGAGGATGCGATTAATGTATTTAAAAGTGTTCTTGAAGCTGGAAGTGATATTGTGGCATTTGCAATATCAGAAGATATGTCAACTACAGCTAACGTCTTCAGACTTGCAGCTAAAGAACTGGAGGCGGAAGAAAGAATACATGTCATAGATTCTGAAAACCTTTCAACAGGGATAGGACATCTTGTGATTGAAGCAGCTGTTATGGCACAAAAAGGCATGTCTGCATCTGAAATTGAAAAGAATATATTAGATTTAAGGCCGAGAGTCAGAGCAAGTTTTGTTGTTGATACACTTACTTACCTTCACAGAGGTGGAAGATGCAGTGGACTGGCTGCCATGGCTGGAGGTGTACTTAAACTTCATCCAAGAATTGAAGTTAATAACGGTAAGATGAATCCTGGAAAGAAGTACAGAGGACGCATGAAGAATGTTGTGCTGGACTATGTTAAGGATATGGAAGAAGATCTTAAGATGGCTAAGAAGGACAGAGTGTTTATAACACATTCGGGTTGTGATAAGGAGATAGTGGAGGATGTAAAGGACTATCTTAAACAGCTTGAAGTATTTGATGCAATATACGAGACAAGGGCAGGCGGAGTTATATCTTCACACTGTGGTCCGGGAACATTAGGTGTTCTTTTTATTGCAGGGGAATAATTTCAGGAGAAATATATGGCTAAATTTACTAAAAAAGCGATAATGGACTGCTTTCTTAATATGCTAAAGCATAAGAATATTGACCGGATTACTGTTACAGATATATGTGAGGAATGTGGAATTAACAGGAATACATTTTATTATTATTTCAGTGATATATACGATGTGCTTGACAGTGTTCTTATAGAAGAGACTGAAAAGAATATTGACATTACTGAAGATGCAACGTTTTATGAGACATACAGTAAGGCGGCCACCGTCATTATTGAGTATAGGGCGGCGGTTATTCATGTGTATAATTCTAAGAACAGAGATATTATTGAGAAATATCTGCATAATACCACAGAGTATCTTGTGGGACTTTTTGTTAAGAGATATTGTGAAGGACATAAGCTTACAGAAGGTGACAGAGAGTATATAACATGCTTTTACAGCTATTCAATAGTTGGAATTGTGTCACGATGGATTGGCGATGGAATGCCGCCATATGACAAAGATTTGATTAAGCGTTTTTCAGAATCGTTTGATGCAACGATAGATACAATGATTAATCTGTGTGAGGCTAATAATTAATTGTTAAAAACAGACAAAACATGTAAAGTGTTCGATTTTGGGACAAAGTACATGCTTTGCCTGTTTTTTTATTTAGAGAAAAAATGTATGCTAAATACAATAAAAAGCGGCAAAAATAAATAAGAAAGCACGGAAAGGTGGAAAAGATTATGAGCAAAAAAGCATTAAAACTTGGAGCAGCTTCTATCCTTGCACTTGGGGCAGGTGCAGCAGTTGTATCAAAGAAGAACAAAAGGGATGAGCAGAAGAAAGTAACTAAAGATATTCAAAGAAGAGCTCATGAAGAGTTCCGTAATACTGAAAGAGGAAAATATACAAAGAATAGTAAGGGGATATACTATTCCAATGGTAACTACGAAGCATTTGCAAGACCAGAAAAACCAGAAGGGGTTGATGATAAATCAGCTTATATTGTAGGAAGTGGTCTTGGTGCATTAGCTGCGGCATGCTTTCTTGTAAGAGATGGACAGATGAAAGGCGAGAATATTCATATTCTTGAGGCCATGGATATTGCAGGCGGTGCATGTGATGGTATTAATGATCCGACAAGAGGCTATGTAATGCGTGGAGGACGTGAGATGGAAAATCATTTTGAGTGCCTGTGGGACCTGTTCAGAAGTATTCCATCACTTGAAACTCCGGGAGTTTCTGTACTTGATGAGTATTACTGGCTTAATAAGCAGGATCCTAATTATTCTCTTTGCAGGGCTACTGTAAACAGAGGTGAAGATGCACATACAGATGGCAAATTTAATTTGAGCCAGAAGGGCTGTATGGAGATAATGAAGCTTTTCTTCACTAAAGATGAGGATCTGTATGATAAGACAATTGAAGATTTCTTTGATGAAGAAGTATTTAATTCGGATTTCTGGCTGTACTGGCGTACGATGTTTGCATTTGAAAACTGGCACAGTGCACTTGAGATGAAGCTTTATATACAGAGATTTATTCATCACATAGGCGGACTTCCAGATTTTTCAGCATTAAAGTTTACCAAGTATAACCAGTATGAATCACTTATTCTTCCAATGCAGAAATACCTTGAAAATGCAGGTGTTGATTTCAGGTTTAACACAAGAGTTGATAATGTAATATTTGATTTCAGGGACGGAAAGAAAATTGCAAAGACTATTGAATGTACTGTAAAAGGTAAGACAAAGACGATTGATCTGACTGAGAATGATTTGGTCTTTGTTACTAATGGAAGCTGTACAGAAGGCACTATATATGGCGATCATACACATGCACCTGTTGGTAATGCAGAAGTAAGAATAAGTGGCTGCTGGAGCCTGTGGAAGAATATTGCGGCGCAGGACAGTTCATTCGGACACCCTGAGAAATTCTGCGGTGATATATCAAAGTCGAACTGGGAGTCTGCAACTGTTACAACAAGTGATGAAAAGATTATTTCTTACATTAAAAAGATATGCAAGAGAGATCCAAGAACTGGAAGAGTTGTTACGGGCGGAATTGTCAGCTGCAAGGATTCAAGCTGGCTTTTAAGCTGGACAATTAACAGACAGGGACAGTTTAAGGAACAGAAGAAAGATGAGGTGTGTGTATGGGTATACAGCCTGTTTACTGATGTTGACGGTGATTATATCAAGAAGCCTATGAAAGAGTGTACTGGTGAAGAGATTACAGCAGAATGGTTGTATCATCTTGGTGTTCCTACTGAAGAGATTGATGAACTTGCCAAGAACCATTGTAACACTACACCAACAATGATGCCGTTTATTACTGCATTTTTCATGCCACGAAGAAAAGGCGACAGACCGGATGTTATTCCTGATGGTTGCGTTAATTTTGCATTTCTTGGACAGTTTGCGGAAACTCCTAGAGATACAATATTTACAACAGAGTATTCGGTAAGAACTGCAATGGAAGCTGTATATGGACTGCTTGGTGTTGACAGAGGTGTTCCAGAGGTCTGGGGCAGTGTGTATGATGTAAGAGATCTGCTTGATTCATCTGTAAAGCTTATGGATGGCAAATCACCATTAGAGATTGATTTAGGACCACTTAATGGTATCAAGAAAGTTGTCTTAAAGAAGATAAAGGGAACTGTTATTGAAAAGGTATTAAAAGACCATGATGTAATTAAAGATTATATGAAATACTAGTTATAAATATCTGTTAATATATTAGGGTAGTGATCTGTCTGGTCACTACCCTAATGCTATGTCAAGGACCATCATAAGTGCAAATCCTACAGCAGCTCCTATAGTTCCTATATTGCTGTGTTCACCATTCTGCGATTCAGGAATAAGCTCCTCTATTACAACGTACATCATTGCGCCTGCTGCGAAAGAAAGCAGATAAGGAAGAACCGGTGTGATAATTCCGGCAATAAGAATGGTTATGAATCCTCCGACAGGTTCAACTATACCGGATAATACACCATATAAAAATGCGTTCTTTTTGCTCATTCCTTCACTACATAATGGCATTGATATTATAGCTCCTTCAGGAAAATTCTGAATTGCAATACCAATTGCAAGAGCCATTGCAGCAGTAGCAGTTATTCCTGACTCCTTCATCATTGCGCCAGCAAATGCAACGCCAACAGACATACCCTCGGGAATATTATGTAATGTCACAGCGAAAAGCATCATAGTAGTTTTTGGCATTGATTTGGTCTTAATTCCCTCTTGATTTCTACTTTCAATATGCATGTGGGGGATGACTGTATCAAGAATAAGAAGAAAGAATATACCGGCAAGAAAACCAACCAGTGCAGCCAGCCATTCAGGGGCACTTCCTCCTTTTGACATATCTATAGATGGAATTAATAAGGACCATACTGATGCAGCAATCATAACTCCGGCTGCGAATCCTAAAAGCATTTTTTCAAACTTGGGAGCAATCCGTTTTTTTAAGAAGAACACCATGGCAGAGCCAAGAGATGTTCCGATGAAAGGGATTGCTAAGATTATGAATTCAGACATAAAGCCTCCTTTCTACAAGAGTTAGCTATAACTAACGCAATTATTATAACATTGCAGGCTTAATATTACAAATGTTTTATTATGGAGCAGCAGTCTGTTAAGTAAAAGTTACCTACGACGACTTTTTAAAATAAAAGTTTCTTGTGACGACTTTTTATGATAGAATGTTTCTGTGAGATAGAAATGGTATTGGAATTGGCAAGAAAGGCTGGCAATATGGGGATTGAATCTTTATTCCATCTGAACAGATATACGGCTGGAACAAAAACGGACAGGCACAGACATGATTATGCAGAGCTTTTATATGTGTCTGATGGAAGTCTTATACAATATGTTAATGGTGTTTCTGTACATATGAAAAAAGGTGATGTGTGCTTTGTTGGTTCTGGATGTGTGCATCAGGAACTGACCGGGGATGAGAATACATTTGTAATAAAACTGGAAATATCAGACACAATTATTGATGCAGTTATAAGTAATAAGATGGCGGATGAACAGGCTGCGGATTATATTAACGAACTGGTTAAGATACTGAAAAACAGTGGGTATATACATTTTTGCTATAAAGATGATTACGATAATGAGCTTAAAGATATGATTACTGCTATAATAAATGAATGTGGAATATCTGATGCTGCTTCTGTGTATATGTGTCAGGGACTTATATTAAGGCTTCTGTGGAGACTTGGTACATCGTATGAATATGCTCAGTCGCGGTTTATAAGAAAGAAGATCAACTGGCTTTTACATCAGGAAATTACGGATTTTATTGAAGATAATATGAAAGATGTTACAATAGAAATGCTTGTTGAAAAATTCGGATATCAGGAGGATTATTTCAATAGGTTTTTAAAGACACATACAGGCATGACTTTTACAGAATATCTGCAGGATTGCAGATTGAAAAAATCGGCCATCCTTTTAAAGGAAGATTCCCTGGATGTTGATGATATAATAAAGAAAGTCGGATATAGAAACAAGGGATATTTCTATAGAATATTTACGGAAAAGTACAACATGACACCTGCTAAGTTCAGGAAATATATAAAGGAAAAGGAACTATCGATATGAGTTTTGATTGTGTGGTTATAGGTGGAGGTGCAGCCGGAATGATGGCTGCCATACAGTGTAAAGAAAAGAATATGCAGACTGTGATTGTTGAACACACAGCAAAGCTTGGAACTAAGATTTTAAAGACAGGCAATGGCAAATGCAATTTTTCTAATACATTTATGGATAAGGAAATGTACCAGAATAATAATGCAGATTATGCGATGGGGATTATTAACAGATTCAATGTTGATGATACAATACATTTTTTTGAGGAGTTAAGTGTATATAAGAAAGAACGTAATGGATATCTGTATCCGAGATCAGAGATGGCTGCGTCTGTGGCACTGGCACTTACAGGAAAGATACAGGCACTTGATGTTCCTGTTTACTTTGAAACATCTGTTAAAAGGATTGACAGAGCTGGAAGTGAATATGTGTTACAGCTTGAGGGCGCAAAAACTAATACGATCAAGACTAAGACGGTTATATTGGCATGTGGTTCAGCAGCTTCTCCGTCTTCAGGTTCTGACGGAAGTGGATATAAGCTGGTTAAGAGTCTTGGAATTAAGGTTGTTAAACCACTTCCGGCTCTTACAGCACTCGAGTCAGATAAGAAGAATATGAAGCTTGCTGCAGGTGTAAGGACACTTGGAAATGTTAAGATTATGGCAGAAGGCAGAGAGGTTTCTCAGGATACAGGTGAGATTCAGTTTACTGATTATGGGATATCAGGGATTCCTGTTTTTCAGGTCAGCCGCTTTGCAGTAAGAGCATTAGACAGTGGCATGAAGGTGGAAGCATATGTTGATGTAGCAGCAGATATTAAAGAAAATGAGCTGGTATCAATGATAAAAGATGCTGTTGCTACAAGAAAACATCAGTCGGTAAGTGAAAGCCTTTCGGGGATATTTAATAAGAAACTGGCAATGATGATATGTAAAGATATTGGAATAGAAGGAAATTCTTCAGCCTCTGATGTTAATGACGACATATGTCAGAAGCTTGCCAGACAAATGAAATCCCTCCGTTATAATATAACAGGATATAAGGGCAATGATTATGCACAGGTATGTCAGGGTGGAGTTGACGTGTCAGAACTGAATGAAAATCTTGAATCAGTTAATAATCAGGGGATTTTCTTTGCTGGTGAGATAGTTGATATAGATGGCAGATGTGGAGGCTATAATCTTCAATGGGCATGGAGTAGCGGAGCGGTTGCAGCGGCTGCTGCGTATGAGTGCTGTAATGGATAATTGTATAAAAGTGTTAGCAGAAATGGATGAGAATATGGAAAAGAAATGTATTAAAATCAATAATATTAAACTTTCACCAGATAAAGATGTATCGTATCTTGAAAGTATTATAAGAAAAGAATTAAAACTTGCAAAAAAATGTGAAATTGAATATGAAATTGCAAAACTTTCTCTGGATTGCAGACATAAGCCACAGGTTATGTATATTTTTAGTGTGGAAGTGTATAAGATTACATATATGGGAAAGGATGAACAATTAGATAATGTTGTGAAGAAATCCGGATGCAAAAATGCAGTGATGTCAAAGCGTACTGTGTATAAGTTCCCAGATGTTAAAGCTGATGATTGCGGTAAAGAGAATGACAGACCTGTAGTTATAGGTTTTGGCCCGGCTGGAATATTCTGTGCATTAGAGCTTGCTAAGGCGGGACTTAAGCCTGTTGTATATGAACGTGGACAGGATGTGGATACGAGAACAAGAAAAGTTGCAGAGTTCTGGGAAAATGGAGAACTTGACACAGAATGTAATGTGCAGTTTGGCGAAGGTGGAGCTGGAACATTTTCTGATGGAAAGCTTAATACACAGATTTCGGATACATTTGGAAGAATAAGATACGTTCTGCAAAGCTTCGTTAAGTTCGGGGCATCAAAGGAAATTATATACGCTAACAAACCACACATTGGAACGGATGTGCTTGCAAATGTTATTAAGAATATAAGACAGCATATTATTGAACTTGGAGGAGAGGTTAATTTTGGATGCTGTTTGGAGAAAATAGAAATTAAAAATGGGAATGTGCAGGCAGTTGTTATATCTGACGGAAAGAAGGAATTTACAAGAAAATGCAGTAAGGTATGTCTTGCAATCGGACATAGTTCAAGGGATACATTTGAGTATCTTTATAATGAAAATATAGATATGGAACCTAAGCCTTTTGCGGTTGGACTAAGAATAGAACACCCACAGAAAATGATTGATTATAATGCGTATGCTGATGCAGCGTATGAGCTTCCGGCTGCTGATTATAAGGTTACTTATAAAACAAAGGATACAGATAAGGAACGCGGAGTGTATTCTTTCTGCATGTGTCCCGGGGGATATGTTGTAAATGCTTCATCTGAGGCAGGCAGGACATGTGTTAATGGAATGAGCTATTCGGGAAGAGATTCTTCTAATGCCAATTCAGCGATAATTGTAACAGTTGGTCCTGATGATTTCGGACATGGTGTTCTTGATGGAATAAAATTCCAGAGACAATTGGAATCGGATGCATATGCTGCGGGGAAAGGCAGGGTGCCTGTGCAGTTATTTGGAGATTTTGAGAAAAATATAACAACGACTGGTCTTGGAGATGTTAATCCATGTATAAAGGGAGAGTACACATTTGCTAATTTGAGAAATGTCCTGCCTTCTTATGTGGCTGATTCAATTGTTGAAGGTGTGCATGGCTTTTCAAGATATATTCATGGTTTTGACCGTGAAGATGCGGTACTTTCGGGAGTTGAAAGCCGGACTTCAAGTCCTGTGAGAATAATAAGGAATGAACAACTTGTAAGTACTTCTGTAAACGGACTGTATCCATGCGGCGAAGGAGCCGGATATGCAGGAGGAATAACGTCAGCTGCAGTCGATGGTGTTAAAGTTGCAGAGCAGATGGCTGCGTCAGGAACTGTGCCTGTGGCTTAATATGGACTTTTTTATGAAAATATAGTAGAATAAGCCAGTATTTGAATTTTACAGGAGATATAAAATATGGGGAATTATAGAGAATTTATTAAAGATAAAAAAAGAATTGTCATAAAGATTGGTTCTTCTTCTCTTATGCACGAACAGACAGGCAGACTTGATCTGCTTAAGATAGAGAAACTTGTCAGAATACTTATTGATATTAAGAATTCTGGTAAAGATGTAGTTCTTGTTTCATCTGGAGCTATAGCTGTAGGAAGAGCTGTGATTGGACTTAATGACAGACCTACAGAGCTTCCGGTTAAACAGGCATGTGCATCGATAGGACAGGCAAAGCTTATGATGGTATATCAGAAGATATTTGCTGAATATGGTGCTGTTGCTTCGCAGGTACTTCTTACCAAGAATACTATTGTTAATGATGTAAACAGAACTAATGCGCAGAATACATTTAATGAGATATTAAAGCTGGGGGCTGTTCCTATTGTTAACGAGAATGATACTGTGTCAACATATGAGATTGAACAGCTGCAGGCATTTGGAGATAATGACAGGCTGTCAGCGATAGTTGCATCTATCATTGGTGCAGATCTCCTTATTCTGTTATCAGATATAGATGGATTATATACGGATGATCCTAATAGCAATCCTAATGCTAAGTTCGTGGAAACTGTTTATGAAATCGATGATAAGCTTATGGGAATGGGAAAGGATTCGTCAGGCAGCAATATGGGAACAGGCGGCATGACTACTAAGCTTGTTGCAGGAAAGATAGCAACATTATCAGGTGCTGATATGATTATAACTAATGGCAATGATGTTGATAATATTATAAGAGTAATGGCAGGCGAGAATGTTGGAACATTATTTCTTAATCACAGAACATCTGATTTTGATCTGATGTCACTTATTGACTAACTGTTAAGTCGATAATACCAGGATTTGGAGGTTATCCATGGATATTAAGCTGATAAAGAATACAGAAAATGGAATATTTTATCCAATAAGCGATAAACTGCTGATGCAGATAGCAGATGATAATTATCAGTATCAGGGATTACAGGGAAAGAAATATTTTGTCCTCAATGTATCTACTAATGAGAAGGTTGAAATATCACCACAGATAAAGAAATATAACTTCTGCAAGATAAAGTATGTATGTATGGAAAAGAATTATATATACTTTACTTCATTGGAGTCAGTAACTGAGAATAAGTCTTTACTTACTGTATACAGATTTATGTTTAATGACAATGACAGCCAGCAGGTTTACAGCATGGAAATAGATAATGCTGATATAATGAATAATGTCAGATATTATATATTTGCGGTTGACTCTAATTTCTTCTTTGTGGAAAAGCTTGATCAGGCTGGAAGGCTGATTGACATATTTCTTCATGATATCAGTTCAGAGGCTGATAATGATATGAGCGATGCTGTTGTAAAACAGATGGGAATTTATAAGATGATTTCCGCAGGGGGAAATAACTGCATTATTAAATTTGGACCAGATAAGCTTATACCGGGGAATAACCATCTTGGGGAGAAGATTGTTCTTCTTAATGCAAAACAGTTTGTTTCAGAAATATTATTTAATGGACAGATGCTTACAATGGAAGAGCTTGATGCTTCAGATGATGATACTACATTTCCTTATATCAAATCAGTTGGCAATAAAGTGATCTATTCTAAGTATAATCTAAAAAATAAATCCGAAGAGATTGTTATATATGATATTGCAACCAAGATAAAACAGATAAGGCTTAACAATAATGTTGAGAGGGCGATGGATCTTAGTTTCACATATATAATTAATGACACACCTTATATTGTTAAGAAGGAAGATAAGAATACATTTTTTATTAATCTTAATAACCAGAAGACAGAATACAGGCTTCATCAGGATATGAGATTCAGATTTATGATGAATGATATAGTTGTTGTCACACGAATGAGACATCGTATTCCATTCATAAAGAAGCCTTCTCAATATATTGAAGCATACAGGATATCGGATATGCATCATCCAGTGTTTTCAACCAAAGCTGAATATAACAGCTGCATAGAAAATGGAGAGGATCTGATAGTATTTACTAATTAAATGAATCAGACAGAGGTGAATATGGTTACAGAAAAGACATTAGAAAGAATAAACGAGTTATATCATAAATCAAAAGCGGAAGGACTTACGGATGCTGAACTTGCTGAACAGAAGCAGTTAAGGGCTGACTATGTCAAAGCGTTCAGAGAAAATCTCAGAGGACAGCTTGAAACGATCAAAATACAGAACCCTGATGGTTCTATGATTGATGTTAAAGAAAGACATGATGCCAAGATGAAGAAACTGGAAGAGGAACAGTTAAAGGATGCACAGCAGAAAGGCAACTAGATGAATAAGAGTGAAGTCCGCCAGATAATCAAAAGGAAAAAGTCAGAATTATCAAAGCATGTAATAGTACAGGCAAGCAGAAAGATAACTGATACATTGAATAAATCGGACATTTATCGAGATAATGCCAATGTGTTTGTATATGTAAGTTATAATCAGGAAGTTGATACACATGAACTTATTCAGCAATGTCTGAAGGATGGCAAACATGTATATGTTCCGAGGGTTACATCGAGAGATTCTATGGAATTTTATGAAATCAGAGATATGAATGAACTTGTTGATGGATATAAAGGAATTCCTGAACCGGATGTTTCGTGTCCTGTGACTCATGAGACCAGCGGTCTGTTCATTATGCCGGGACTTGCGTTTGATTATGATTTTAACAGGATTGGTTATGGCGGTGGTTTTTATGACAGATATCTGGAAAGGAATAATACATATATAAAAACAGCACTTTGTTTTGATTTCCAGCTGATGGAACATATCCCACATGAAGAACATGATCTGAAGCCGGATATAATAATAACAGAAAAGACCGTTATAAGAAGGGAGAAGTAATGGAGACACTTGAACAGATAGGAATTAAGGCTAAGAAGGCATCAAGATATCTTGCAAAGCTTGGGATAGATGAGAAGAATAAGGCCCTTGAGGCTGTAGCTGATGCACTTGTAACTAATGCAGAAAGCATAATTGCAGCCAATGAAAAAGACCTTGTGAATGCTAATGCTAATGGTATGAAGCCTGCGCTTATTGACAGACTTACACTTGATGTTAAAAGAATAAATGCAATGGCGGATGGCATAAGAGTTCTTACGGGGCTTGAAGATCCTGTTGGCGAAGTAACAGGAATGAAGAAAAGACCTAACGGACTTGTTATTGGAACTAAGAGAGTTCCTTTAGGTGTTGTTGCTATAATATATGAATCAAGACCTAATGTAACAGCGGATGCATTCGGACTTACTTTTAAGTCAGGCAATGCCTGTATATTAAGAGGTGGAAGCGATTCCATTAATTCTAATATTGCAATTGCAGATGTTATTGCGCAGGCACTTTCTGATAACGGAATTAATCCTGATGTTATCAATCTTATAAAAGATACAGACAGGGCTCTTGTCAATGAACTTATGAAGATGAATGATTACGTTGATGTAATTATTCCAAGAGGCGGAGCAGGACTTATAAAAAATGTTGTAATGAATAGTACAGTACCGGTTATTGAAACTGGAACAGGAAATTGTCATGTATATGTTGACGAATATGCTGACATTGATATGGCTGTTAAAGTTATATATAATGCTAAAACATCAAGAATTGGTGTGTGTAATGCATGTGAATCACTTGTTGTACATAAAAAAATTGCTAAGGAGGCTATTCCACAGATTGTAAATGCACTTAAAGATAAGAATGTGGAAGTGCGTGGTGATGAATATGCCATGGAATGTGACTCGAGAATTATTGCTGCAACAGATGAAGACTGGGGTAGAGAGTATCTTGATTATATAATATCAGTAAAGACAGTAGATTCATTTGATGAGGCGGTTGAACATATTAACAGATATAATACCGGACATTCAGAGTCTGTTATTACTAAAGATTATGAACATGCTAACAGATTTTTAGATGAGATAGATGCTGCATGTGTGTATGTTAATGCATCAACAAGATTCTCTGATGGATTTGAATTCGGATTTGGAGCAGAAATCGGAATCAGCACACAGAAACTGCATGCAAGAGGGCCTATGGGATTAAAGGCACTGACTACTACTAAGTATATTATATATGGTGATGGACAGGTGAGATAAAGATGTAATGTATTTATGGGGGAAAATGTATGATAAAAAGAGATTTTAATCTGGATGAAATGAAATATTTTCTTTCACTTATGGGAGAATGTACAGATGATTATCTGTATGTATATGACCTGACTAATGATAAAGCCATATATACAAAGTCTATTATGGATGTCTTTGCTCTTGATAATAACGAGTTTGACAATGCCACAGATATATTGAAAAATGTTGTCCATCCGGATGATATAGAAATGCTTATTAAGGATCTTGAGGAAGGTATTAAAGGAAGAAAGGATGAGCATAACCTTGAATACAGATGGAAGACAATAGATGGCGAATATGTGGCTATAAGCTGCAGAGGCCAGTATGTTTTAAGCCATGGTGTTAAATATCTTATCGGACGCATATCTGAAATTGGTAAAAAAAGCAGATTTGATAATAAGACTGGTCTTTATAGAGAAGTTGTTCTGGAAAATGTGTATAGTGAAAGTGCTAAAGTAAGACACAGCCGAGGGTTTCTTATGCTTATTGGAATTGATAATTTCAAAGAGCTTAATGAAAAATATGGTGCCAAGACAGGAGATGAGGCGCTTAACATTCTTACAGATTCTATCAGAAAATATGTTGATGATCCATTGAGCATATTCAGAATGCCAGGAGATGAGTGTGCAATATATATGCCTTATTCATTGGATGATGATATTGAACAGTCTAAAATATTATATAAAAGAATACGCAATGGGATAGATAAAACGATAGAGCGTAGAAAGTTTGATGTGTTTTTTACGATATCTGCCGGGGCAGCAGAATTTGATTCAGAAAGAGACAGCTTTAATGATTTGTTGAAAAATACTAAATTTTCTCTTCATTCAGCAAAACTCAACGGAAAAAACAGATGTGAAATATTTACTGATAGCGAATATGTTAGTTATATAAACAAGCTTGGAATACAGGATGAATTAAGAAGATGCATGAGTGAGAATTTTGAGGGGTTTGAGTTGTATTTCCAGCCGATATATAATCCATATACTAATCGCATTACAGGGGCAGAAGCACTTATAAGATGGAATAGTGAAAAATATGGATTCATGGGACCAGACAAGTTCATACCTATTCTTGAGGACAGTGCACTTATAATTCCTCTTGGAAGATGGATAATTGATGCAGCTGCTAAAGTGTGTAACAGGTGGATTACCAATATTCCGGATTTTGTAATGCATATTAATCTGTCATTTGTACAGATTGTTAAAAGTAATATTATAAAAGATGTTCTTAAATATATTGGAAGATATAGTGCAGCAAACAGTCATTATGTTTTTGAAATAACTGAGACAATAGAGATGGAACAGATTCCTGCAGTTGACAGGGTACTTAAAGAATTTATAAAAAAAGGATTTTCTTTAGCAATTGATGATTTTGGAACAGGATATTCCAATTATGAATACATGAGGGATAAAACATTTAATATTGTTAAAGTTGACAGATCATTTATTACAGACATAGATAAACAGAAAAATAATCGCCTAATGGTTGGTTTTATAATCAAGATGGCACATGAGATGGGGATTCATGTATGTATTGAAGGTGTTGAGACAGAAGAAGAACTTTTATGTGTTAAAAAACTTGGTGCTGATTATATTCAGGGGTATTATTATGGTAAACCTGTATGCAGTGCTGACTTTGAAGAACAGCATTTAAAGAAGCTTATAATAGGATAAGAATGGAGATTTATTGATAATGCAGGAAATTAACAATGCCAGTGCACTAGAGGAACAGCTTTATTATATTGGCGAATGTAAGAAGTTTTTAGAGAAAAAAACTAAGGAAATAGGAAGACCATTATATGCGTGTGTCCACACATTTGGCTGTCAGATGAATGCAAGGGATTCTGAAAAGCTTCTCGGTGTACTTAAAGAGATTGGATATCTTGAAACAGAAGATGAAGATAAGTCAGATTTTGTTATATATAACACATGTACTGTAAGAGAGAACGCCAACCTTAAGGTTTATGGACGTCTTGGACATCTTAAGAATGTCAAGAAAAAGAATCCACATATGCTTATTGCTATGTGTGGCTGTATGATGCAGGAACCTGATGTAGTGGAGAAGATAAGGGGTTCTTATAAGTTCGTTGATATCGTTTTTGGAACATTTAACATATATGCAATGGCAAAGCTTATATATAACAGACTTACATCAGGAAGCCAGGTTATTGATATATGGGAAAAGACCAAAGATATTGTTGAAGAGCTTCCTACTGAAAGAAAGTTCCCATTCAAATCAGGCGTTAATATCATGTATGGCTGTAATAACTTCTGTACATATTGTATCGTACCTTATGTAAGAGGACGTGAGATAAGCCGCGAGCCTAAGGATATCATTATGGAGATTGAAAGGCTTGTAAATGATGGAGTCAAGGAAGTTATGCTTCTTGGCCAAAATGTTGATTCTTATGGAAAGACACTTGATAATCCTGTATCATTTGCAGAACTTTTAAGAGAAATTGATAAGATAGAAGGACTTGAGCGAATCAGATTCATGACGCCTCATCCTAAAGATATCGAGGAGGAAACCCTTGAAGTTATAAGAGATTCCAAGAAGATATGCAATCACATACATTTTCCGTTACAGTCAGGAAGTTCAAGGCTTCTTAAACTGATGAACAGAAAGTACACTAAGGAACATTATTTAGAGCAGGTTGATATGATAAGAAGAATCCTGCCAGATGTTTCTCTTACGACCGATATTATTGTTGGCTTCCCTGGTGAAACAGAGGAAGATTTCAAGGATACTATTGATGTTGTAAAGAAAGCAAAGTTTGACAGTGCGTATACATTTATATATTCAAAAAGAACAGGTACGCCTGCTGCCAGAATGGAAAATCAGGTGCCTGAGGATGTTGTAAAGGACAGATTTAACAGACTTCTTGCTACAGTGAATGAAGTGTCACATGAGCATATCAGAAGATATGAGGGTATGGACATGAAAGTGCTGGTTGAGGGAAAAGACGACCATGAGGAAGGATTTGTTACAGGCAGAATGACCAATAATATTCTTGTACATTTTGCAGGAGATGAATCACTTATCGGACAGATTGTGACAGTACATCTTGACGAATGTAAAGGATTCTACTATATGGGCAGACTTATCGAGGATTAATCAGGGAGTAATATATAATGGCAGAGTATTCACCAATGATGCAGCATTATCTTGCAACTAAAGAAGAGTATAAAGACTGCATACTTTTTTACAGACTTGGAGATTTCTATGAAATGTTTTTTGATGATGCAATAGTTGTCTCTAAGGAACTTGAACTTACATTAACTGGAAAAGACTGTGGACAGGAGGAACGTGCGCCTATGTGCGGCGTTCCTTTTCATGCGGCAGAAACTTATATTAACAGGCTTGTTTCTAACGGTCACAAGGTCGCAATATGTGAACAGATGGAAGATCCGAAACAGGCTAAAGGCATCGTTAAAAGAGAAGTTATAAAGGTTGTGACACCGGGAACGAATTTAAACAGCCAGGCGCTTGATGAGACTAAGAATAATTATCTTATGAGCATTGTTTATCTTGGCGATGTGCTGGGAGTTGCAATTGCTGATTATTCAACAGGCGATTTCTTTGTAACTGAGATTGAGACAGGTGCAGAGCTTATTGATGAGATTAACAAGTTTGTTCCATCAGAGATAATACTTAATGAGTATTTTGCAATGAGCGGAATTGATCTTACATTTATAGCTGAAAAGCTTTCTATATCAGTATCAACACTTGAAAACTGGTATTTTGATGATGATTCATGCAAGGCAAAGCTGAAAGAACATTTTCATGTAAATATGCTGGACGGGCTTGGAATTAAGGATTATTCGGTAGGAATTGACGCTGCCGGAGCACTTCTTATTTATCTTACACAGACGCAGAAGAGTGATATGTCGCATATCACAAGCATTGTGCCTTACACAACAGGCAAATACATGCTTATAGACAGCTCATCAAGACGTAATCTTGAGCTTGTTGAGACTATGCGGGAGAAGCAGAAAAAAGGTTCTCTTCTGTGGGTACTTGATAAGACCAAGACTGCAATGGGCGCAAGAGCTTTAAGAAATCTTGTGCTGCAGCCGCTTATTAACCGGGATGAAATTATAAGAAGACAGGATGCAATAGAAGAACTTTCTGACAATGCAATTGACAGGGAAGAAATCAGGGAGTATCTTGGCCCTATATATGACCTTGAGCGAATTATGACTAAGATAAGCTGCAAGTCAGCTAATCCAAGGGATTTGATTGCATTTAAGAATTCTCTTGAGATGATACCTCATATTAAGAACCAGATAGGACATTTCAAATGTGATGTATTCAGACAGTGCTTTGAACAGATGGATGATCTTAAGGATTTATATAATCTTGTTGACACTGCAATTATCGATGATCCACCGATTGCAATGCGTGATGGTGGAATGATAAAGGATGGTTTCTCAAATGAGGCTGACGAGCTTCGCAATGCCAAGATTAAAGGTAAGGAATGGCTTGCAGAGCTTGAAAGCAGAGAAAAGGAAAAGACAGGAATTAAGAATCTTAAAGTTAAGTATAATAAGGTGTTCGGATATTACCTTGAGGTTACCAATTCATTTAAAAACCTTGTTCCGGCTGAATGGGTAAGAAAACAGACTCTTACAGGCTCTGAAAGGTATACTACAGATGAGTTAAAACATCTTGAAGATATTATTCTTGGTGCAGAGGATAAACTGTACTCACTTGAGTATGACCTGTTTTGTGAGGTCAGGGAGCGTATTGCGGCAGAGGTTGTAAGAATACAGAACACTGCCAAGGCTATTGCGATGATTGATGTGTATGCATCACTTTCTGTTGTTGCAACCCAGAATAATTTTGTAAGACCAAAGATTAACGAAAAAGGAATTATTGATATTAAGAATGGGCGACATCCTGTTGTTGAAAAGATGATTTCTAACGATATGTTCATTGCCAATGATACTTATCTTGATAATGGGGCTAACAGGATTTCAATTATTACAGGACCTAATATGGCTGGTAAGTCTACATATATGAGACAGACTGCACTTATTGTGCTTATGGCACAGACAGGTTCCTTTGTACCGGCTGATTCAGCTAATATATGTATTGTTGATCGTATATTTACAAGAGTCGGAGCGTCTGATGATCTGGCTTCAGGACAGTCTACTTTCATGGTTGAGATGACTGAGGTTGCTAATATTTTACGGAATGCAACTCCTAAGAGCCTTATTATTCTTGATGAAATAGGAAGAGGAACAAGCACATTTGACGGATTAAGTATTGCATGGGCTGTTGTTGAGTATATTGCCAATACCAGATTTTTAGGAGCAAAGACTCTTTTTGCGACACATTATCATGAACTTACGGAATTAGAGGGAACGCTTGACGGGGTTAATAATTATTGTATTGCAGTTAAGGAAAATGGTGATGATATTGTTTTCTTAAGAAAGATTATTAAGGGCGGAGCTGATAAGAGTTATGGTATTCAGGTAGCCAAGCTTGCAGGAGTTCCTGATGTTGTTCTTAACAGAGCTAAGGAACTTGTTACAGACTTAAGTGATGCTGATATTTCACAGAAAGCCAAGGATATTGCACAATATTCAAAGAAACTTGAAAAGATGAATGACCAGTACAGAAAGGTTAATGATCTTGAGGTCAAGCAGATGTCGCTTTTTGACACAGTTAAAGATGATGACATTGTAACGGATATCATGAATCTTGATATAAGTAATATGACGCCTATAGATGCGCTTAATACACTTTATAAGCTGCAGGGAAAAGCTAAGAACCGCTGGTAAAGGAGAATTTGATTTATGCCAATAACACTTTTAGACCAGAATACGATTAATAAGATTGCTGCAGGAGAGGTTGTCGAAAGACCTTCTTCTGTAGTTAAGGAACTTGTTGAAAATGCTATAGATGCCGGAGCAACTGCGATTACAGTTGAGATAAAGGAAGGTGGAATTTCATTTATAAGGGTTACTGATAATGGAAGTGGGATCAACAAGGATGAGATTGAGATAGCATTTAAAAGACATGCTACAAGTAAAATTAAATCAATTGAAGATCTTATGGCAGTTTCGTCTCTGGGCTTCAGAGGTGAGGCACTTGCAAGTATAGCTGCTGTATCACAGGTTGAACTTATTACCAAGACTGCCAACAGCATAAGCGGTGTGCGTTATACAATTGAGGGCGGCGTACCCGGTGAAGTGGCAGAAATAGGTGCTCCTGAGGGAACTACATTTATTGTAAGAAATCTTTTCTACAATACTCCTGTAAGAAGAAAGTTCTTAAAAACTGCGACTACTGAAGGAGGATATATTGGTTCACTTGTGGAATATCTGGCACTTTCGCATCCTGATATTTCGTTCAGATTCATAAGTAATAACCAGAATAAGCTGCATACATCTGGAAATATGAATCTTAAGGATATTATTTATAATGTATATGGCAGGGATATAACCAATAATCTGTATGAAATCAGTGGCAGGTCACAGGATATTGAGGCTTCCGGTTTTATCGGCAAACCTATGATTGTCCGCGGAAACAGGACGTATGAGAATTATTATATCAATGGCAGATATATTAAAAGCAGCATTATAACGAAAGCTATTGAGGATGCGTATAAGGGATTTATAATGCCACATAATTATCCGTTTAGTGCGATACATTTTAAGATTAATCCAGCAATCATCGATGTAAATGTGCATCCAACCAAGATGGAGCTGCGTTTTTCAAACAATGAATATATATATAATTTTGTGTATGATACATGTTTAAAAGCGCTTAATTCAAAGGAGCTTATAGCAGAAGTTTCTGTGCCAGACCCTGTTGCAGCGAAAATGCAGGAGGCACCGGCTGTAAGGAATATTATGCCTGATGTTAAGCTTCCGGAGAAGAATATAGCATGTAAGACAGAATTGCAGCCAGAAAGACTTCCGGAACCATTCGAGATTAAGCGTTCTGAGCAGATGGTAAAGGAAGACAAAGTAAGATATGAAGCCGTTTCAAAGTCTGAACCACCAAAGCAGATGAACCTTTTTGAAAATAAGCTTCTTGATGAGAGCAGTCGTAATAAATACAGAATTATAGGACAGCTTTTTGATACTTACTGGCTGATTGAATTTGAAGATAAGTTCTATATGATGGATCAGCATGCGGCGCATGAGAAGGTACTTTATGAAAAGACAATGAACAAGCTTCATAATAAGACGATTGGAACACAGATGATTCTTCCACCGATTGTACTGTCACTTAATATGCATGAGGAAGAAATATATAAGGCTAATCAGGATATATTTAAAAGATTAGGATATGAGATAGAGGAGTTTGGCGGTAATGAGTATAAGGTTACAGGAATTCCTGCCGGACTTCCTAAGATGGATTACAAGCAGCTTCTCATTGATGTTCTTGATGGAATATCTGAAGAAAGCGCTAACAGAGATCCTGATATTATCACTGAAAAAGTTGCAAGCATGTCGTGTAAGGCGGCTGTAAAGGGCAATAACAGGCTGTCGTTCAATGAAGCATTTGAACTGATGGACGAGCTTATGAAGGCAGAGAATCCATATAACTGCCCACACGGCAGACCAACGCTTATTATGATGAGCAAATATGAGATAGAAAAGAAATTCAAACGAATAGTATAGAGGCTGATATGAAAAAAGAACCTTTAATAATACTTACAGGTCCGACAGCAGTTGGAAAGACAGAACTTTCCATTGCACTTGCAAAAGCGGTAAATGGCGAGATAATAAGTGCTGATTCAATGCAGGTGTACAAATATATGGATATCGGAACTGCCAAGATAACAAATGAAGATATGCAGGGAGTCAGGCATTACCTTGTTGACGAGATTGAACCATCAGAAGGCTTTGATGTGGCAAGATTTAAGACAATGGCTGTTGAGGCAATAGAAAAAATTCGTGCCAATGGGCATATCCCCGTAGTTGTTGGCGGCACCGGTTTTTATATTCAGGCACTTTTGTATGATTCCACATTTGAAGATGATGAAAGTGATCATGAATACAGAAATTATCTTCAGGGTATTGCTGATACTGAGGGCGCAGAGGTGCTTCATGATATGTTAAAGGAAGTGGATCCTGAATCTGCAGAGGCAATACATGCCAATAATGTCAAAAGAGTTATCCGCGCGCTTGAGTTTTATAATACGACAGGCCGGAAGATATCTGAGCATAATAGTGAGCAGAAATCAAAGGAGTCTCCGTATAATTTCTGCTATTTTGTACTTAATGACAAAAGGGAGACTTTATATGACAGAATAAACAGGCGTGTTGATATAATGTTTGACAACGGACTGTTAGATGAGGTAAAACATTTGTCAGACATGGGGCTGGTAAAGGATGATGTTGCCATGCAGGGAATCGGGTATAAAGAGGTATTTGATTATCTTGAAGGCAGATGTGACGAGGCTGGTCTTAGAGAAATGATTAAGCAGGATACGAGACATTTTGCCAAAAGACAGCTTACATGGTTTCGAAGAGAACCATCAGTTACATGGGTGGATTTTTCTAAGATACGAAGAGAAGATGCGCTTACGTACATGCTTGAACAACTAAAAGAAAAGGAAATTATTTAATTATGAGAGAAATGTATAAGAATATGGGAATCTGTGATGAAGTATATGATTACTGCGACAATATAATTAAGTCGCTTCATGACAGATTTGAAGAGATAGATAAGAATGCAGAATATAACCAGATGAAAGTTATCAAGGCAATGCAGGATAATAAGGTTGCCGAGATGCATTTATCAGGAACAACAGGTTATGGTTATAACGATGACGGAAGAGATACTCTTGAGAAGGTGTATTCTGATATATTTAAGACAGAGGATGCACTTGTAAGACCACAGATTATCTGTGGAACGCATGCGTTAAATGTAGCTTTGTCGTCTAACTTAAGACCAGGCGATGAACTTTTATCGCCTGTTGGAAAGCCATATGATACAATGGATGAGATTATTGGAATCAGACCATCCAAGGGAAGTCTTGCTGAATATGGAATTACATATGCACAGGTTGACCTGCTGCCAGACGGCGGTTTTGATTATGAGGGCATAAAGAATGCAATCAATGAAAGAACAAAGCTTGTTACAATCCAGCGTTCTAAAGGATATGCGTCAAGACCAACACTTTCGGTTGAAAGAATTGGCGAGCTTATAAGCTTTATCAAGGGAATTAAGCCAGATGTTATATGCATGGTTGATAACTGCTATGGCGAATTTGTTGAAAGAATCGAGCCTTCAGAGGTCGGAGCTGATATGATAGTTGGTTCGCTTATTAAAAATCCTGGCGGCGGACTTGCTCCATGTGGAGGCTATATAGCCGGAAAGAAGGAATGTGTTGAGCAGGCAGCTTACAGATTGTCTTCACCAGGACTTGGAAAAGAAGTTGGAGCTACACTTGGTGTTAACCAGAGCTTTTATCAGGGACTTTTCTTATCACCTGTAGTTGTTGCCGGCGCACTTAAGGGTGCCGTATTTGCTGCAAATGTATATGAAAAGGCAGGCTTTGTGGTAAGACCGGATGGAAGTGAGCCAAGATATGATATTATTCAGGCTGTTGAGCTTGGAAGTGCTGACGGACTTCTTGCTTTCTGTAAGGGAATTCAGGCAGCAGCACCTGTTGACAGTTTTGTCACTCCTGAACCATGGCCAATGCCAGGCTATGATTCAGATGTTATTATGGCTGCAGGAGCTTTTGTACAGGGTTCATCAATAGAGCTTTCTGCTGATGGACCTTTAAAGGCGCCATATTCAGTATTTTTCCAGGGTGGTCTTACATGGTATCATGCTAAACTTGGAATTATGATGAGTGTTCAGAAAATGTATGAAAAAGAGCTTATAAAGCTTTGATTGAATTAATATTTGTGTTATAATGCATTGGAGTATGGATTTTTCCGTACTCCAATTTATGGTTAAAGGGTGAAATCTATGAGTAATATTTCTAAATATAAGAACGGCTGGCTCTTATGGCTTTTTATTCTTATAGGCATTGTGCTGGGCGGTCTTATTGCAGAACTTACTGCGGGAGTACATGCGCTCAGCTGGTTGTCTTACGGACAAAGCTTTGGCCTTGACAGTCCGCTTGTATTGAATCTGGGGGTACTTGTACTTACATTTGCTTTACAGATTAAGATTACAATCGCAAGCATTATAGGAGTTATACTTGCAATTGTTATTTACAGATTTATTTAATCTGACTGCTGTTTATTTTATGGTATATGAGAATATAATAACAGATGAGAACTGTGAGAAGCTTATGCCTTATGAAAAGTGCCTGGAACTGGGCGCTAACGCTTTAAGTAATGCTGAATTACTGGCAGCAATAATAAGGACAGGAACCAGAGGGCTTAATTCTGTTGAGTTGTCAGAGAGAATTCTTTCTGAGTTTGGAGACCTTAATGGTCTTCATGACATATCTGTTGCAGATTTTATGTCTGTTAAGGGAATTGGCAGGGCCAAGGCGGTACAGATATGTTGTATTCTTGAATTATCAAGAAGAATTGCCAAGCAGAAAGCAAGGCAGAGACTGGATTTTTCCAATGCATCTTCTATAGCAGAATATTATATGGAAGATATGAGGCATCTTGAAAAGGAACATTTGATTCTTGTTATGCTGGATTCAAGATGCAGACTTATTAAAGATAAGATTATGTCAATTGGAACTTCTAATGGTTCTATGGTATCTGTCAGAGAGATATTTAAGGAGGCACTTGATAACAGGGCTGCATTTATTGTTCTTCTTCATAATCATCCGTCAGGGAATCCTGCTCCAAGCAGGGAAGATATGTCAGTTACAAGAAATGTTGCTGAGGCTGGCAAAGTGATAGGAATTGAACTGGCAGATCATATTGTTATTGGAGATAATTCTTATTTTAGTTTTAAACAAATGAAATATATTTAATATTAAGGACAAGAAAGGAATCTAAACATGGGTAATGCATACGGAATTGATATAGGCACAAGTAATTTTAAAATGTGCTGTAATGATAAGGATAAGATACTTAACGAGAAGAATATTATAGCTATAGCTAATAAGACAGAGCTTCTGGCTTTTGGTGATGAAGCATATGAAATGTATGAGAAAGCACCAGAACATATAGAAGTTTCATTTCCTGTTAAATATGGAGTTATAGCAGATATAGAAAATATGCAGACACTTCTTTTTAATTTCTTTAATAAGATTAATGATGGAAAAAAGATAACAGGAACAGATTTTTATATTGCAGTACCTACTGATGTTACTGAAGTAGAAAAAAGAGCATTTTACGAGCTTGTTGTTGATTCAAAGGTTAAAGCAAAGAATGTATATGTAGTTGATAAGCCTGTTGCTGACGCAATTGGAGCAGGACTTGATGTTACAAAATCTAAGGGAATAATGATAGTTAATATCGGAGCTGAAACAACCGAGATTTCAGTTCTTTCATTAGGTGGTATTGTTATAAGCAAAGCTGTAAAGATAGGCGGTAATAAGCTTGATGACTGTATTATAAGCAACGTAAGGAAGGCTTATAATCTTGTTATTGGAAGCAAGACAGCAGAAAATCTTAAGAAAGAATTAGGAAGTGCTGTTCCTGTATCAGAAAAGTTTGCAGCCGGATTTGGAAGAAATGTTTTATCAGGGCTTCCTGTAAGCGTTGATATTTCTTCAGATGTTATATATCAGGCTATAATTGATGCACTTCATTCTATTATGGATGCAATTAAGGTTATACTTGAAAGGACTCCGCCAGAACTTGCTGCTGATATAATTAAAGATGGAGTTTACTTTACAGGTGGTACAGCCCAGATTAATAATCTTGAAAAGTTTATTAAAGAAGAGACTAATCTTAATGTCAATATTGTGGATCATCCGGCTGAGAGTGTTGTAAGAGGTCTTATGGGGGTGGTATCTAATCCTGAATTTTCTAAGGTTGCATATACTCCTACAGAGAAAAATTTTGATTAAGGATAGGATTAAAGATGAAAAGAAAAATTTCTTCATTTTTGACATCGAAGAATATTCTTATTATTCTTACTGTTCTTTGCTGTTTCTTTATAGGAACGAGTTTTTTTACGGATACACTTACGAAACCATTAAAAAAGGCGGTTTCCATGGTTGTTGTTCCTATTCAGAAAGGAATGAATAATATTGGATTATGGGTTTATGATAAGTATGAGACTCTTCAGGAAATATCTGTAGTCCTTGATGAGAATAAGAATCTTCAGAGTCAGGTTGATGAGCTTACGGAAGAGAATAATCAGTTAAAACAGGATTCATATGAACTTACAAGATTAAGAGAGCTATATGAGCTGGATTCGCAATATACAGATTATACTAAAGTAGGGGCAAGAGTTGTCGGAATTACAACTGATAACTGGCACTCATCATTGCAGATAGATAAAGGTACTGATGATGGTCTTGCTGTTGGCATGAATGTAATTGCAAGCGGTGGACTGGTTGGCATAATTTCAGAAACAGGAGCTGGTTATTCAATAGTAAAGACTATAACAGAAAATAACAGCAATGTAAGTGGAATGCTTATAGATACCAATGATACATGTATTGTACAGGGAGATATTGAACTTATGGATTCCGGAATGATACGGGTTGCACATTTTGGAAGTGATGTTATTGTCAGAAATGGAGATAAGGTCGTAACTTCTAATATAAGTGACAAGTATCTGCAAGGAATTCTTATTGGGTATGTTAAGGATGTAAAGCTGGATTCCAATAACCTTACCCAGTCAGGTTATATTGTACCTGCTGTTGATTTTAACAATCTTCAGGAAGTTCTTGTTATTACACAGCTTAAAGAATAAGTGTTTAGGACATTTGATTATGAAAAGAAAGATATGTGAATTAATTGTTATTTTGTTTTTCTATCTCATGCAGGTTTCAGTTGCAAGAGCAATTTCAATAGCTGACATTTCACCAAACTGGCTTATTATTTTACCAGTGTTTTTTGGATTCTTTTGTGGTAAGAATGATGGAATGTTTGTAGGCTTTTTTTCAGGCATTATGTATGATTTGTTCTTTTCAGGACTTTTTGGATTTACAGCACTTGTTTTTGTATACATAGGATATTTTTCGGGCTTTTTTTACCAGAAATATGAGATCAGAGAGATTCTGATACCATTGGCGCTGGTTATAACAGCCGATTTTGGATATGGATTTATATCTTATATTGGTAACTTTCTTTTGCACAACAGACTTAATGTAGGGTATTTTGTATCGAGGTTTATTTTACCGGAAGTAGTATATACTGCACTGGTATCCCTTGTTATATATCATCCCATACATTATATATGTGTGTTGACAGCTGCGGGAAGAAACAGAAAGAAGAAGGGTTTAATTGATGAAGGAAGTATTTGATTATGTAATAAGTCTTCTAAAGTCAAGAATTTTTCCAATGATTCTTGTTTTTGTTGTTCTGATTTCAATTCTGGTTCACAGATTATTTGTTCTTCAGATAATAAAGGGAGAATCTTATGTTGAAGACTTGTCTAGTTCTATACAAAAAGATATGAGTGTTGCGGCTGCCAGAGGCCGTATCTACGACCGCAATGGTGTTCTACTGGCTTATAATGATTTATCTTATGCAGTTAAGATAAGTGATTCTGGAAGATATTCAGACAATGAAACAAAGAATACAACTATTAATAATTCTATTAACAAGACATTAAACATTATAGAAGATCATGGGGATACATACTCTAATGACCTGCCAATCATATATAATAACGGGCAGTTTTCATATAATGTAGAGGGAACATCACTTCTGAGATTTTTAAGAGATTCTTATGGGACTGAGTCAATAGCTGCACTTACGGATGAACAGAAAGCTACATCTGCAGAGAATATGTTTAAATTCCTTTGCAAGACTTACAGTGTTGATTATGATGAATTTGGTATAGAACATTCTCTTATGATTGTTAATCTGAGAAGATACATGGCTGCCAATTCATATAACAGATATCTTTCGTTTATTATTGCAAATGAAGTATCAGACGAGACTGTTGCGGCAATACTTGAAAATAGTGATGAGCTTGTCGGTGTAACTGTAGATGAACAATATATAAGAAGATATGTTGACAGTATATATTGTTCGCAGATTCTCGGATACACAGGAACAGTTTCTAATTCCGAACTAGAAGAGCTCGGAAGCGGATACGAAAGCAATGATGTGGTTGGTAAAGCTGGCATAGAAAAGAGCATGGAAAGTGAACTGTCCGGCACAAAGGGTGAAAAGTCAGTTTATGTTGATACAGTTGGAAGAATAACAGAGGTGCTGGATGAAGATGATCCTCAGGCAGGACATGATGTTTATCTTACGATTGATATTAATCTTCAGAAACAGATTTATAATGCAATCGAAGAAGAGATAACTAAGATTTTTCTCACGTATTATACTTCTGGAGGCACAAAGGTTTCTTATAATAGTTCAGGTGATGTGTCCAACATATATATAACTGCTCAGGAAGTGTACTTTGCTCTTATTGACAACAATCTTGTATCGTTAAAGAAACTTGAAGAGCAGGACAGTGATAATGCTGTAGCAGTGTATAATCAGTTTCTTGTAAAGAAGCAGGAGACAATCGACTGGCTTAAGGAAGAGTTATCAACTGGTAATACTCCATATGGAAAGCTTTCCGAGGAGCATCAGTTATATATATGGTATATTTATGATTTGCTGCGTACTGAGAATATATTCAGTACAGCTAATGTTGATACAAGTGATGATGTTTACAGAGACTGGATAGATGGTGATTCTACAAGTTTAGAACAGCTTCTGACATATGGAATTTCAAAGAACTGGATTGATATGTCATCTCTTACATCTGAAAAGTATACAAGCCTTCAAGAATCATATGATGCTCTGGTTGATTATGTTTTGTCAGCATTGGATACAGATACAGCATTTTTTAAGAAAATGTATAAATATATGATTAATGATGGAAGCATTTCCGGAAGACAGGTGTGTATGCTTCTGTATGAGCAGGGATTCCTTGATATGGATGATGATTCATCAAGATATTCCGCTCTGGCATCGGGAAGCCTTGGAGCATATGAATTTATGTCATATGCAATATCTAATAAGATTATTACACCGGGTCAGCTTGCTTTAAAGCCGTGTTCAGGTTCGGCAGTTGTGACAGATCCTAATAATGGAGATATTCTGGCACTGGTTTCTTATCCAAGCTATGATAATAACAAGTTATCAGGAACTATTGATTCTAAATATTACAGTTCTCTTGTTAATGATAATGCAAGTCCTCTTCTTAACAGGGCGACACAGTCATTTATTGCGCCAGGTTCTACTTATAAGCCTTGTACTGTAATTGCCGGAATGGATACGGGAATAATAACGGCATCAACGGTGTTTAACTGTTCAGGTGTATTTGATAAGGTTACACCATCTCCTAGATGCTGGAGATTATGGGGACATGGTGCAGAGACTGCTGCAACTGGTATCAGGGATTCATGTAATGTTTATATGTATAATGTTGGCTATAATCTGGCCTGCAGTAAGAATGGTTCATATAACAGTACTTATGGAACCAATATACTCAAGAAGTATTCAGATATGCTTGGATTATCTACCAAATCTAACATTGAGATAGAAGAAGGTGAGCCGGGAGCATCTTCACAGAATGCCATCACGTCAGCTATTGGACAGGGTAACCACAGATACAGTACTCTTAATCTTGCAAGATATGTTACAACGCTTGCTACATCAGGTACATGTTATAATCTGACATTAGTTGATAAAATTACTGATTATGATGGTAATCTTATAAGAGATAACAGTGCAGAAGTTAACAATAAAGTTGAATTAAGCTCTGATATATGGAATACTGTACATCAGGGAATGCTTATGGCAGGTCAGTCTTATACAGGATTCTCTGTATTAGGTATGTCGGTTGCAGCTAAAACAGGTACTGCACAGGAAAAGAAAACTGATCCTGATCATGCTACACTTATTTCATATGCTCCATATGAGAATCCGGAGTATTGTGTGGCTGTGCGTATTCAGCATGGATATGGTTCAGGTAATGCGGTTAATCTTGGTACAGAAATCTATAAAATGCTGTTTAATATTACAAGTGAATAATATTATATAATTGAAGAGGTGAATGATTTGGACAATGCAGTTGTAATCAAAGGAAGCAAGAATGGAATAACAGTTTTTCTTGATAAAGATATGCCATTTGATGAATTATTAAAAAATGTATCCGATAAGTTTAAAAATGCGTCTAAGTTTTTTAATAACGCTAATATGGCAATTGCTTTTAATGGAAGAACACTTTTGCCAGATGAAGAAAAGAAAATTCTTGATATTATATCCGATGTCTCAGAGCTTAATATAGTGTGTGTAATTGATGAGAATGGTGATATGGACAGAATATGTGAGAACGCTGTAAAGAAAGCTCTTAATAGTATTGAGGAACCTGTTGAAAAAGAAGAAACAAAGCCTCAGCCACAGTGTATGTTTTATAAAGGCACATTAAGATCCGGACAGGTTTTTGAATCAGATGGAAGTGTTGTTATTCTTGGGGATGTTAATCCTGGGGGTAAGGTTATTGCCAAAGGCAATGTTATTGTACTTGGTAATCTTAAGGGTAATATATTTGCCGGAGTTGATGGTAATGAAAATGCTTTTGTGGTTGCACTGGAGATGAATCCTATGCAGATAAAGATAGGTGACATAATTGCCAGAAGTTCTGATGCAGGTGCTAAGATTGCCAAATCAAAAAATAAGGCTAAAGTATTAGAACCTAAGATTGCATATGTGTATGATCAGAATATTTATATTGAAGATCTGGAACAGAATGCATTGGATGACATTATAGTTGAATAATTTTAAAAAACAGTTGATTTAATAATAAAAATCTCGCATAATTATGATATTGCGATTTATTATGAATAATTAATGGAGGGTTAATATGAGTGAAGTTATAGTTGTAACATCAGGAAAAGGCGGAGTAGGTAAGACTACAACAACAGCTAATATTGGTACAGGTCTTGCCAAGCTTGGCAAGAAGGTGGTTATGATAGATACTGATACTGGTCTTAGAAATCTTGATGTTGTATTAGGACTTGAAAACCGTATTGTATATAATCTTGTTGATGTTGTAGAAGGAAATTGCAGACTTAAGCAGGCAATGATTGCTGATAAGAGATGCCCAAAGCTTTTCCTGCTTCCAACTGCACAGACAAGAGATAAATCTGCTGTTACTCCTGAGCAGATGGTTAAGGTAATCGATGAAATTAAGAATGATCCAGAAGGCTTTGATTACATAATTCTTGACTGCCCTGCAGGTATTGAGCAGGGATTTCAGAATGCCATAGCAGGAGCAGACAGAGCTTTGGTTGTTACTACACCAGAAGTATCTGCTATAAGAGATGCTGACAGAATTGTTGGATTATTAGATGCACATGGTCTTCAGAATCACGAGGATCTGATTGTTAACAGAATTAGAATGGATATGGTTAACAGAGGTGAAATGATGTCTATTGATGATGTTAATGACATATTACAGCTTAATGTTATTGGTGCAGTTCCAGATGATGAGAATATTGTTGTTGCAACTAATAAGGGACAGCCACTTGTAGGTGACGATTCACTTGCTGGACAGGCTTATATGAATATATGCCGCAGAATTACTGGTGAAGAAATTCCGTTCCTTGATCTTAATGGTAAGGGAGGTTTCTTTAAGAAACTTTCTTCTCTGTTTAAGAGCGATAAGAAGAATTAATATAAATATGATAAGCTGTTTTAGCGAGCTTATTATGGGAGGGATTAAATATGGGATTACTTGATTTATTTAAGAAAAAAGGTTCAAGTGATGTGGCAAAAGACAGATTAAAGCTTTTGCTTGTATCTGACAGAGCTAATTGCTCACCAGAAGTTATGGAAATGATTAAAAATGATATTATAAAAGTTATTTCAAAATATATGGAAATTGATACAGATGGTTTAGATATCCAGATTACTTCAACAGAGTCTGATACTAATAATGGTTCTGTACCAGCTATTTTTGCTAATATTCCAATTAAGGATATGAGAAATAGCGAAAAATAATAAGGATTTTATTATGTTAAAAAGATATAAGCTGCGTTCATACAATTTTATATTAGTGTTTATTCTTATTGTAACATCTGTATTTGCACTGGCTGTTGTTAACAGCGCCAATAGTGCATATACAATGAAACAGGGAGCTGGTATAGTTGTTTCGTTTGTGATAATGATAATTGTGTCATTTATTGATTACAACTGGATACTTAAGTATTACTGGATATGGTATGGAGTGGTTACTGCCATGCTTATAGGTGTTCTTACTGTGTTTGGACATGGTTCCCATGGCGCAACACGTTGGCTTAAGCTTGGTCCAATACAGTTACAGCCTTCGGAATTTTTGAAGCTGGCACTTATATTATTGGTTGCAAAGCTGGTTGCTGCTAATAAAGAAAAGCTTAATTCTATTAAGTTTCTTGCATTGATAGCATGCCTTACTTTGTTTCCGATATTGCTTGTGGCATTACAGCCAAATCTTTCAACAGCTATACTTTTAACCCTTATTGTTATTGCCATGTTGTATTGCTCAGGAGTAAGCTATAAGATATTTGGAATAGCAATTCTTATTGCGATTCCTGTAATATCAGCATTTTTGATATATGTCGTTTCTGTTGAACATCCAATTCTTATTAAAGATTATCAGAGAAAAAGAATTGTTGACTTTATTGAAGGCAATAAATCGGAAGAAGTTGATATGAATGATGCAGGATCATATCAGCAGGCATATGCTGTTCAGGCTATTGGTTCAGGACAGCTTACAGGAAAAGGTCTTAATAACAATGATACTTCTTCATTAAAGAATGCCGGATACATTGCTGAGGCGCAAAATGACTTTATATTTGCTGTAATAGGAGAAGAATTAGGTTTCACAGGAAGCTGTATTACAATTTTTTTATTGTTTCTGATAGTTTTAGAGTGTATAATAGCAGCAGTAAGAGCTAAGAATTTTGAAGGACGATTAATATGTTGCGGGGTTGCAATATATATAGGCTTCCAGACATTTATTAATATAGGTGTTGTTTCATGGATCCTGCCTAACACAGGTGTTCCTTTACCTTTCTTTAGTTGTGGTATTACATCACTTCTTACTTTGTTTATAGCTATGGGGATTGTTCTTAATGTAAGTCTGCAAAGAAACATTGATGGAGATGATGATATGTTTGCAGATGACTTTAGAGGATGATTTTTATTATATATTTTATACATTAGGGGGAAAGCGTTAATGAACATCGGGTTAATTGCACATGATTCTAAGAAAAAGTTAATGCAGAATTTTTGTATTGCATATAAAGGAATTCTTAATAAGAATCAGCTTTTTGCAACTGGAACAACTGGAAGACTTATAGAAGAGGTTACCAATCTGTCAGTTCATAAGTTTCTTGCGGGCCATCTTGGAGGAGATCAGCAGTTATGTGCCCAGATTGAACATAATCAGATTGATTTAGTTATATTCCTTAGAGAAGCTGAGAATCCAATGGCACATGAACCAGATTCTGATAATATATGCAAGCTTTGTGATATGTATAATATTCCATTGGCAACTAATCTTGCTACAGCAGAGCTACTTGTTAAGTCGCTTGAGAGAGGCGATATGGAATGGAGAGAAATATATCAGTAGAACAGAAGTGAGAAATGTATAATCACGAAATATATAATAAAGCTGATTAATTTATGTAATATCTGTAAGGTATTAAGTAAATGAATCAGCTTTTATTTTTAATCTTTTCTTAGTTTGACAACATTTCGTGCAGATCTTTTATTTTCCTCAACGATTTCAGCATAATGTTTTCTTGTGGTATTAACATCTTTATGACCAAGTACATCAGCAACAAGATATATATCCTGGCTTTCCTGATAAAGGGAAGTTCCGTAAGTACTTCTTAATTTGTGAGGAGTAATATGCTTGACTGTTGTAACTGTGTGAGCATATTTTTTAACAAGCAGCTCTACAGACCGGACGCATAATCTTTTGTTTTTAGCAGAGATAAAAAGTGCATTTTCGTGACCAGGTTCTGGAGAAAGAGCTTTTCTTTCTTCCATATAGCTAAGAAGAGATTCACGAACTTCATCACCAAAATAAACGAAGCTTTCAGCACCACCTTTTCTGATAACTTTTATTCTGTCATTATCGAAATCTACATCATCGATATCAAGACCGACACATTCAGATACACGGATACCGGTTCCAAGCATAAGTGTCAGGAGGGCAAGATCCCTTGTTTTCAGCTTTTCATGGCTTACGAGCTGTTTTTTGGTAAGAGAATTGCCTGATTCTACATTATCAAGAAATTCTGCAACTTCATTAGGCTCCATCCTGATGATAGCTTTATCATGTATACGTGGCATATCAACTTTTAGTGTAGGATTAGAAGATATGATTTCAAAACGATAGTAGTAGGCGTAGAAACGTCTTAAGGAACAAAGCTTTCTTTTGGCAGCACTTTCTGAATTAGTAATGTTTCTGCCATTTTTTTTATATAATTTTACATGACGCAAATACTTTGTAATATCTGTACCATCAATTTTATCCAGATCGTTAGCTGTAAAATCTTTCATTTTATAGTTAGCAAAATCAGGTACGCATTCAATTAAAAATTCAAAAAAACCTTTTACATCCATTGCATATGCAATCTGAGTGCGAGGTTGTTTATTAAATTCAAGACTGTCAAAATATGATGAACAAAAATCAGGGAGAATATCCAGAAGTTCATTGAGCTTTTGTTTATATTTGATATTTTGTTGTTCAGTGTACGTTTTATTAGCTGCCATAAAACAATCCTCCATGTTAAATTGAATAGAAATACCAGCGGTAGCGCATGTTATATGTATATTCGTTCATAAACCAATCACTTCGCTAAAGCCGAGTTTAACGAAGTGATTGGTTATTTTTTAATATTATATTGTAAAATAAATTATTTTGCAACTAATTTACCTTGATACAGGCGCTTATTAATTACATTGATATGAAAACTTTTTTGATAAGATTTAATCTTTCCAACCTCATTATCAGTTATTATTGAGATGCATGTTCCTGTATTGCCGTTACGTCCACAGCGGCCACATCTATGAATATATTCTTTACTTTCTTCAGGAAGATTTACATTAATTACAGTATCAATATTATCAATCTGTAAACCCCTGGCAGCAATATCTGTTGCTATTAACAGCTGAATCTTTCCGTTTTTAAAATTCTCTATAGCAGATTTTTTAGACAAATTATCTTTATTGCCGGCTATTGAGGCTACATTATAATTGTGATATTCAAGCTTTTGGAGTGATTCTTCAAGATCGTATCTGGAATTAACAAATATAATTGCCTTTTCAGGTTTGACAGCTTTAATTATTTTTCTTAAGGTTTCTATTCTTTCACGTCTGTCAGATAATACACAGATGTGTTTAATTGTAGACGGAATCTGGCTGTCGTTGCCTGAATTACTGTTAATGTCAATAAAGATTGGTTTGAATGTCAAATTATTGGTACGTGTTTTCTTGTCTACACTCGCCGAGAATAAAAGAACCTGAGTGAATTTCATTAAAGACTTTCTTATAGCAGCAACATCCTGAATAAATGTTTTATCAAAAAGCCTGTCTGCTTCATCAAGAACAAGAGTCTTTACCTCATGCACTTTAAGCTTTTTATTAAGTATAAGCTGGTGGATTCTGTTAGGCGTTCCAACTACAATTGAAGGTTTATTGACCTTGAGCGATTCAAGCTGTCTTGATACATTAACATCTCCTATTAATGCTGCAGATGAGAACTTGTTATCATAATAAGAGAATATCTCTTTTATTGTATTATTTACCTGGATTGCGAGTTCAGCAGTCGGAACAAGGATAATTGCCTGAATATTATTAGTATTATCCCGTAAACGTCCAATTATCGGGATTAGGTAAGCAAGTGTCTTACCAGTTCCAGTTGATGAACATGCTATTATATCACGATTGTTAATGATATGCTTATACGTCTGACGCTGTATTTCGGTCATATCGACGATTTTATTGCCTGAAAGATAATCTGATAAGCCTTTGGGGAAATCGCTTATTTCACTGAATTTCATAATAATCTCCTTACTGTTAATTATTATATATAATTATATTATTGTTAAATTTTAACAAAAAAGCAGTGAAAAGTCTATCATAAATAAGCTTGTCACTGCATGTAGTTACTAATTATTATTTTTATTATCTGGCTTCAGCTGAATAATAATATACAATAAGATTCTTACCAGAATGGATTGTCTCAGAACTTAAATCATTAATCTGCATTATATTACTTATATATGAAGAGGTATCTTCTGTACCATTGTTATATCTGTCAGCAAGTGACCAGAGTGTATCATTATCTTCAATAGAAACTGTAGTATAATACTTGTAAAGTCTGGTCTTATTATCATCAGAAGCCTTAACAATAACGCTTCCTATTGAAACGGCAAATATAAGAATCGAACAGATTATAATCATTCGTAAAGACTTATGGGTCATCTGTCTGTTACGTCTGATCCTGTCTGCTTTCTTCTTGGCTGCTGCTCTTCTATATGTGTATTCTGAATTATTCATATGTAAAACCTCCAATCAAACAAGTGTTCTGCTACTTATGAATCGATTATATAATCAGAACACTTGTTTGTCAATAAAAATCGAACAAATTTTCCGAACATTTTTTCAGAAATTATGTTTGATTATATCGTTATAATATGTTAGAATTATTTAAAAGAAATATATGGAGGTCGACAATATGGCATATGGCAGAATTACTCAGAAACAGTCTGAGATTCTTGAGTATATTAAATCACAGATTCTTAATAAGGGATATCCGCCATCAGTAAGGGATATATGCCAGGCGGTTAACCTTAAGTCTACATCTTCTGTTCATGCGCATCTTGAATCCTTGGAGAAGAACGGATACATAAGAAGAGATCCTACTAAGTCCCGTACAATCGAGATAATTGATGACAATTTTAATCTTTCAAGAAGAGAGGTTGTTAATATTCCGTTAGTAGGTCAGGTTGCGGCTGGTCAGCCTCTTCTTGCGGTAGAGAATATCGCAGAATACTTCCCTATTCCAGCCGAATATATGCCTGGAGGAGAAGTTTTTATGCTTAAGGTTAAGGGCGATAGTATGGTTAATATGGGAATCTATGAAGGCGATCAGATAATTGTAAGAAAGCAGAATACTGCTTCTAATGGAGAGGTAATTGTTGCTCTTGTAGATGATTCAGCAACTGTTAAGCGTTTTTATAAAGAGAATGGACAGATAAGACTTCAGCCAGAGAACGATTTCATGGACCCGATAATCGTAGATGACTGCGAGATACTGGGAAAAGTAATCGGACTTATAAGATTAGGCATTGACTAATAAAGATTATATTTATAGATTGTAAAAAATCCAGACATAGATATACAAAGAAATCAAAAACGGAAGCTATGTTACTTGTAAGCTGCAAAGCAGCAAAACAAGTAACATAGCTTCCGTTTTCAAATATATCTACGACTGGATATATTTTTATATTATCCCACAATTAACAACCTGTAATGGGGAATGTACAGCAGTCTCCCCGGAGAATACGAAGCCGGAGGTATATAGATAATCAGAACCGTTTGAGGACGCCGGCACTTGGAGAGCTGCAAAGCAGCGAACCTAGTACCGCTGCGTCCGAGACCGAGCGAAAGTGGGTTCTGATTATCTATATACCTCCGGCTGAGTCACCTCCCGTGAAGCTAGTAGATATTACATTACAGGCTGTTAATATCAATCTCTTTTCCATCACGCCAGATACGTTCAATATTATAGAACGCTCTGTCATCTTCAGAGAATACATGAACAATAACATCCTTGTAATCAAGAAGAATCCATGAAGCTGTATTATAGCCTTCAACCTTAGGATCATCATATCCTGCTTTGAACATTTCTTCTTCTACATTATCTACCATAGCCTGAATCTGATTAGTATTGCTACCACTCGCAATAATAAAATAATCTGCGATAACAGATACGTTACTTATATCAATAACTCTGATATCTTCAGCTTTCTTATCCTGTAAGGCATCTACGATAACCTTTAACATTTCCTTAGAATCTGCCATAATTTAATTCTCTCTTTCTTTAATAATCCCTTTGTAGTAATCATAAGTATCAATTGTCTGTGTGTCTATATTACGACCAGTTTTTTTAATATACGAAAGGGTGTCGTCCAATATTACATAAGCTGCCATATCAATATCTGCGAATGCCATATGTCTTATAGAATCAAGATTAGCAGCCTTATTTCTGTATGGTTCAATATAATCTGCAATAAATACGATTTTTTCTAATAAGGACATGGCAGGTTTTCCTGTTGTATGCCACTGAATGGCAGAACATATTTCTTTATCTTCAACATTATACTTGTGCTTTGCGTAATATGCACCAAGCTTGGAATGAAGCAGATAAGGACTTTCAAGTTCAATATCTGATATAGGAAGTCCAAATTGTCTGCATTCTGCAATCTTTACATCATCAGGAACACATTTGGCACAATCATGTAAAAGACCTGCAATATATGCTTTATTCATATCAGCACCATGACACATGGCAAGACAGGCACTTGTATTGGCAACACCAAGTGTATGCTGGTAACGCATGTTGTCTGTTTTTAGAGCATCGTTTACCTGTGTCCTTAATTGTTCAATATATCTGTTATCCATAATAAAACCTCTTAAACATAAAGTTTTCTGGACTTTATATACTCTTCTACTTCTTTGCCGACATCATCTGTTACGGATAATCCCATTGAAACTTTTCTTCGTATGTCAGTTGAACTATACGGAAGGTCAGGGACGCTGATAAAATCAATAACAGCACCATATTTGTCAGCAAGAAAATGTTTCTGTTTTATAAGTGTGTCAGTTGAATTATTATCACGATTGGCACATAAAATGTGACAATGGCTGCATATATACTCAGGGTGATACCAGTCCTGAATATAAAGAAGCGAATCTGCACCTATTATAAAATATATTTTCTTATATAAATCATAAACCTGAGCAAGTGTATCGGCTGTGTATGTATTGCCGGAACGCTCTGTTTCAATTGTTGAAAGTGACATATAATCATATGGCTTTATCGCAAGTTTAACCATATTGCAACGGTCAGATGCACTTACAATAGGAGAAGTATCCTTATAAGCCGGTGTACCTGAAGGCATAAATAATATTTCATCAATATCTGACTGCTCATAGGCACATCTGGCGATGCTAACATGACCTTTGTGGACTGGATTAAATGTTCCACCCATAATACCTATTATTTTGTCTGAATTAATCATGGTAAAATGATTTTCTTGTTGTCCTTAGATTCCTTGTAAAGAACGATTTTCTTTCCAATAACCTGAACAACCTGTGAACGTGTTCTTTCTGCAACCATCTGCGCAATTTCTCGAGGATCATCAGCGCAGTTATTTAGAACACTGATTTTGATAAGTTCTCTTGCTTCAAGAGCTTCTGCAATAGCTGCAGTGTTCTCAGGAGTAAGACTGTTCTTTCCAAATTGGAATATTGGGTCCATTGTCATTGCAAGACCTTTTAAATAAGCTCTCTGTTTGCTTGTCATATATTCTCTCCTATTAATTATGCTTTATAGTAATCAAACTCAAGGTAATCACCAACGATAACAGTATCGCCTTCCTCAATTCCGAGTTTCTCAAGTTCATCAAGAACACCTGAACGCTTCATGAATTTCTGGAAGAAATCGAATCCCTTTTCAGATTCAAGGTTAGTATAACCAAGCATTTTATCAATCTTTGGTCCATTGACAACATATACGCCGTCTTCGTTAACCGATACCTCGAAGCTTTCATTAGGATTATCCATAAGCTCGTCGTAGTCAAATTCTTTCTCGAATAATACAGGTTCATCTTTGAAATTGTCAAGCAGTGTTCTGACTGCGTACAACAGCTCTTTAACACCCTGCCCCGTAACAGCAGATATAGGATAAACCTTGATGCCTTCTGGTTCAAATGCATCTCTTATAGCCTGTACAGGGTCACTTCCATCATCATATATAACATCAATCTTATTAGCTGCTATAACCTGAGGTCTTTCAAGAAGCTTAGGATTATAATTCTCAAGCTCTTTATTGATAGCCCTGATATCAGCTATAGGATCGCGTCCCTCAGTAGAAGCTGCATCAACAATATGAATAATGACCTTAGTTCTCTCAATATGACGTAGGAACTGATGTCCAAGACCGACACCCTCTGATGCACCCTCAATAAGACCAGGTATATCAGCGATAACAAATCCTTTACCACCATCAAGATCAACAACACCAAGGTTAGGATTAAGTGTTGTGAAATGATAATTGGCAATCTTAGGTCTTGCATTAGTTACTCTTGATAAAAATGTTGATTTTCCAACATTAGGAAATCCTACAAGCCCAACATCAGCAATTACCTTAAGCTCGAGACGAACCCATAATTCCTGTGCATCCTGTCCTGGCTGTGCATATTGTGGCGCCTGCATGGTAGAGGTGGCATAATTCATATTACCCTTACCACCACGGCCACCTTTAAGAATAGTTTCCTGAAGATTATCACCAGACATATCTGCAATAACTTTACCGGATTCATCATCATATATAACAGTTCCTTCAGGTACTTTAATGATAAGGTTTTCACCATCTTTACCTGTGCATCTTCTCTTGCCGCCCTCTTCGCCGCTTTCAGCAATATATTTGCTGTTATGTCTGAAATCACCGAGTGTGTTAAGACCCTTGTCAACTACAAAAACAATATCTCCGCCATGACCGCCATTGCCGCCATCAGGACCGCCAGCTGGAACGTAAAGCTCTCTACGGAAGCTGACATGACCATCTCCACCCTTGCCGGATTTAATAAAAATGCGGACTCTGTCTGCAAACATAACCTTTCCTCCATTCTATCTATAATTATATTAATTATGAAAAAAGCTCCAAATCCGAAGACTTGGAGCTAATAAACAAATTAGTCGTTTGAAACAACAGGATAAACAGAAACCTGCTTTCTATCCTTGCCCTTTCTTTCGAACTTAACAGTTCCATCAACAAGTGCGAATAATGTATCATCGCCACCACGACCAACATTAACACCTGGATGAATCTTTGTTCCACGCTGTCTGTAAAGAATATTACCAGCTAAAACAAACTGTCCGTCAGCTCTCTTAGCGCCTAATCTCTTAGACTCTGAATCTCTACCATTCTTTGTAGAACCTACACCCTTTTTATGAGCGAATAACTGAAGATTCATATTTAACATAAGGTTACACCTCCTTAACACTAATTGATAAGTATTTCGGATTATCCTCAGCCACAGAATTAATACCTAATTCATATGACTTAAGTAAAATCGAAGTTTCTGGACTTACAGGCATAGCCATCTTCAAGATGACAATTCCCTCATCCTCATTAACTGACACATCAAACTTATCATCGGTAAAAGCCTCTATCGAATTAATAGTATTGATTGTCAGAACTGAAATAGCAGAACATATAATGTCACTGCCGGATTCAGCGTATCCTGCATGACCTGCAGAATAAAAACCTGTGATCTCATTCTCAGAGTTCTTAAAAAAAGTTATATGAGTCATGAATAACACACCTCACAAACATTCATACAAAAATTAAGCATTAATCTTTTCAATCTTAACTTCTGTGTAAGCCTGTCTATGACCATTCTTCTTGTGATATCCAGTCTTTCTCTTGTACTTGTAAACGATAACCTTCTTATCTCTGCCTTCGCCTACAACGCTAGCTGTAACTGTAGCACCGGCAACTGTTGGCTCACCAACTTTAGCCTCGCCGTTGTTTACAAAAAGAACCTGATCAAATGTAACAGTGTCACCAGCATTAACTGCAAGCTTCTCAACTCTGATAGTATCGCCTTCAGAAACTGTGTACTGCTTACCACCTGTTGCTATAATTGCGTACATATGGTATCCTCCTTAATTAAATACTCGCCAGTTTTGGGGAATCTGACATACATCAGATACACTTATGCCCTAACTGAGCGGCACACAAAATATATAATATACATTCAGTTACTATTTGTCAAATGTTTTTTGAAAATATTTTGATAAATGTTAAATGAGCCATAATCCAATAATTCCACATAAAATACCTACTACAAAACCCGCAGAAACATCCCTTACAAAATGTACTCCGGCAAACACTCTGCTCGCTGCCATAAGCGCAACAAGAACAAGCATTATAATGCCGGCTGGAACAGAAACATAAAGCCAGCACATGGCAATAATTGTAATAGAAAAAACATGTCTGCTTGGCATTGATTCTCCCTTTGTTTCTTTTATAAACAAAGGCTTTATATCATATTTTTCATATGGACGTCTGGCATCTATACATTTGCGTATAACGGAAACAAGAACAAAAGATGTAAAAGGCGTAAGGATAAGCTTGGCAGTAAGCAATGTGCTGTCTGTTTCAACAACCATACCACTATTTTTTAATATTAAAGGTGTTGTTTCTGAAAAGAATGTTCCACGGAAACTCATTATTATAAGAAGTATGTATGCCAATGCAATCAGGTAAGCCATATATTTGTATATGAATTTCAGAATAAGAAATGCAGGTTTGTATTTAATAAACCATTCAGATATTTTCTTATATCTTCTTTCATAAGCAGGAATGTCCTGTGAATTGGTTAATCCAGTATTACTCATAAATATTACCTCACTACATATGTGTTATTCAGGCTTTCAGAAAGACTCTTCCCTGTTTTCTTTCGTGTGATTTCAACAAGACCAAGTGGAGTCATGTCAACAATTGTAGTGTTTACTATATCTCTTTTTGCAAGAGATTTCAAATGTTCCATCAATTTTTCAGAATTATCACTGTTCATATTGATAAAATCAACTATTATAATTCCTGAAAGATTTCTTAATTTAATCTGTCTGTATAGCATATCTGCGGCTTCAATATTAGTTTTTAGTGCAGATGCTTCAACAGCTTCGGTATTCTTAGCTTTAGATATATTTTTACCTGAATTAACATCAATAACAGATAAAGCCTCTGTCTGTTCTATAATAAGATAACCACCTGATTTCAGCCATACTTTTTTAGAAAGAGCAGTTTCGATTTCTTTTTCAATAGAATAGATTTTGGATAAAGGCCATAAGTCATCTTCATATAAACGTGTTGTTATATTGTCATTATGAGGCAGAAACTGAAGTAACTGACTATGTATTGCCGGAATATCCGTGATCACTTCAATGCTGTTATTGCTACCAGAAAGATGAATGATTTCTTCAATATATGCAGGTCTGTTCTCGTGTACAAGAGTATAGAATCTGGAGAAAACAGCTTTATTTAACATATCTGTGTACTCATCACATAATGAAGTGACATCTTTAATAATATCATTGATATCAGCATTGACACAGCCACTTCTTAGTATGATCCCGAATTGTCCCATATAATCATAACCATTTTTTTCTATAGCTTCTTTTTGCTTTTCAATAAGAATATCAGAAATTCTTTTCTTTATATCAGAAATTGTTTGATCTGATTTTATTTTTTTGGATATATGAACCCCTTTTACATCATTGGAAACGACTGAGTAATTACCTGTCAGTTCAATCCTGGAAGATACTTTGGCAGGCTTGGTTTTAAGTGGTTCAGTCGTAACCTTTACAAGGATTTTATCACCCTGGCATATAGCAGGATTGTTTTTCTCATTAAAATATATAGGAGTTTTGTTATCCGGTATAGAATAATAACATTTCTGCTTATCAGCTATTTCAATGAATGCTGCATTAATATTCTTAACAACATTTTCTACTCTTCCAACATATATATTACCAACAATACTGCCACTATCTATAGCTTTAAGATAGTGGCAGATATTATCAGAAGTATATATGCAACAGAATGTTATATTATTAATCTCCGTGATTATGTATTTATATTCCATAAATTATCTGTTCCATGTTTTGATGTTTCTGTAAAAGCATGTTCTGTTGCCAGTGTGGCATGCAGCGCCAACCTGACGTACTTTTGCCAGAATAGTGTCGTTGTCGCAATCAATATCAAGAGAACCTACATACTGGAAATGTCCAGACGTAAGACCTTTAACCCATAGTTCCTGACGGCTTCTGCTGTAATAAGTCATGATGCCTGTTTCTAAAGTTTTATTGTAGGCTTCTTCATTCATATATGCAAGCATAAGGACTTCTCCATTAACATAATCCTGAACAACTACAGGGATGAGTCCGTTTGCATCAAGCTTTAAATCTTTAAATGAGATATCAGCTTTAGGCATTGCCAATGCCTTTGAATAAGATGCTCCGGATTCAAAGAGGCCGACAGCTTCCTTAAGATTAATGCGCTTTTCATATATAGCTTTACCGATTATTGCACCATGGATTCCGGCATCATTAATATGTGTGAGGTCGTCCATGCAGCTCATGCCACCTGATGCAATAATATCAATACCTGTTTTATCAGAAAGAATTTTAGTCTGTTCAACATTAGGACCAGCAAGCATACCATCTTTAGATATATCAGTATATACAATAGTCTGAACTCCGATATCCTTCATGGCAAGAGCAAGAGAAAGAGCAGTTTTGTCACTTACCTTTTCCCAGCCCTCGATAGCCACAAGACCATCTTTGGCATCAACACCAACAACAATATGCTCAGCACTGAATCTTTCAATTGCAGCCTTAATGAAATCAGGGTTTTCTACAGCCTTCGTACCAATAATAACTCTGTATACGCCGAGGTCAAGCACCTCCTGAATATTATCAAGCGTACGTATTCCGCCGCCCATCTGTACAGGGACATTAACACTTGAACATATTTTTTTAATAGTTTCAGCATTAACACCATGGCCCTTTAAAGCACCATCAAGATCAACTGTATGTATGAACTGTGCTCCTGATTCTTCAAAGCTTTTAGCTATCTCATAAGGCCTTTCAGAATATACTGTAACTTCATTAAAAAGTCCTTTTTTTAAGCGGACACACTGTCCGTCTTTAACATCAATCGCTGGATATAATCGCATAAATGTAAACTCCTTAAGGTATGTTTAAAGACTTCCCTTTGTTGAAAGGATTGTCTTAATTCTTGTATCTTTGATAGTTGCCTCGTCCAATGCCTTTGCAAATGCTTTGAACATGCCTTCAATTATATGGTGATCATTCTCGCCTGTAATCTTTCTTATATGAAGATTCATGCCTGCACTGTAAGATATTGCGTAGAAGAATTCCTTAACCATCTGAGTGTCAAAGTATCCAACACTGTCTGCTGTAAATGTAGATTCAAATCCAAGATATGGTCTTCCGGAAAGGTCTATTGCACACATAATAAGTGTTTCATCCATAGGAAGAATGATATCACCATATCTTCTGATAGACTTCTTATCTCCTATAGCTTCTTTAATAGCTTCACCAAGTACAATTCCGACATCTTCAATAGTATGGTGGCAGTCAACAATTAAGTCGCCTGTTACTTTTAACTTAAGGTCAAAAAGGCCATGCTTTGCAAAGCTCTTTAACATATGGTCGAAAAAGCCAATTCCTGTATCAACCTCTGCTTCTCCTGAGCCATCAATTCTTAAAAATAATGCAATATCGGTTTCACTTGTTTTTCTTTTGACAGTTGCCTGTCTGATTTCAGATACAGCCATATAATCCCCATTTCTGCGCTTTGGCGCTAATTAGTTTTCAAATCTTACTTTAATTGAATTAGCATGAGCTGTAAGGTGCTCAGCAGTAGCAAATTTTTCAATGTCAGTGTGGATAGCTTCAAGGGCATTTCTGGAGTAAGAGATAATGCTTGATTTCTTAATGAAGTCATCAACACTTAAAGGTGAGAAGAATTTAGCTGTTCCGTTAGTAGGAAGAACATGGTTAGGACCTGCAAAATAATCTCCAAGAGGCTCTGAACTGTATTCTCCAAGGAAGATAGCACCTGCATTCTTAACCTTAGTCATTACATCAAAAGGATTCTTAGTAACAATTTCCATATGTTCTGATGCTATCTCATTAGCAACAGCAATTGCTTCATCAATATCTTTGGCAACAAGAATATATCCATAATTATCAAGTGATTTCTGGATAATTTCTTTTCTTGATAATTCTGCTACGAACTTGTCAACTTCTTCCGATACCTTGTGAGCAAGGTCTTCACTTGTAGTTACAAGTATTGCAGATGCCATTTCATCATGTTCAGCCTGAGATAAAAGATCTGCTGCAACATAACGAGGATTAGCTGTTTCATCAGCAATTACAAGAATTTCGCTAGGTCCGGCAACAGAATCAATGCTTACATATCCAAATACAGCCTTTTTAGCAAGGGCAACATAGATATTGCCAGGTCCACATATTTTATCAACCTTAGGAACAGACTTTGTTCCATAGGCCATAGCTGCAATAGCCTGTGCTCCGCCAGCCTTGTATATAACATCAACGCCAGCTTCTTTAGCTGCAACGAGTGTCGTAGGATATACTTTTCCTTCTTTATCAGGAGGTGTACACATAATTATCTGCTCAACACCAGCAACTTTAGCAGGGAGAACATTCATAAGAACAGATGAAGGATAAGCAGCCTTTCCAC
>CAKRIN010000020.1 GCA_934343805.1 uncultured Lachnospira sp. | reverse complement strand
CTCGCAAGATTCATTAATGAATCATTTTAAAATTCTCAAAGAATTTCAAGGTTGTCTTTCTATTCAGTTATCAAAGAACTTGTTATCTGCCATCTCGTCGACAGCTTACTTAGAATATCATCACACATTATGTTTGTCAAGAACTTTTTTCTTTTTTCATCACTTTTTTTAAGAGCAACAATATATGGTAAGTTAAAGCCCTCGTTGCAACCATATATGATTTTGATTTAAGCAATTTGCACATATTATCATTTGGCAAATAAAAAGCCATTCATACTTGATGAACGGCTTTAGCGGAGAGGATGGGATTCGAACCCATGCGCCCGTGAAGACAAACGGTTTTCAAGACCGCCCCGTTATGACCACTTCGGTACCTCTCCATCATATTTTATTGTGTCGCACCAGCGACTTGATTATATTATCATTGTTTAACTTCATTGTCAACACTATTTTTCAAAAAATTTATTTTAAAAAACATTTTATTTTGCACTGTGCCAAATTCCTAATATATAGTTAAAAAAGGAGACACCTTTCGTGTCCCCTCATAGACATAATCATCAACTACTGTGCATCATTCTGTTGTGGCTGAACTGGCTGCTGTGGTGCCTGTGCATACTGCTGTGCCTGGCCAAACTGCTGCTGTGGCGCCTGTGCATACTGCTGCTGTGGTGCCTGTGCGTACTGCTGTGGCTGACCAAACTGCTGCTGTGGTGCCTGTGCGTACTGCTGTGGCTGGCCGAACTGCTGCTGTGCCTGCGCCTTTGCTGTTCCTGTAAGTCCCTCAAGAGGATTAAGCTTCGCGCCTGACTTATCTCCAAGAATATATGGTTTAACCACTAATTCGTTAATCCAGTATGAACCAACCATAATAATAATCACTATTAATTCTAATACAAATCCTGCTGCAACTGATGACTTCAGAAGAACACCTGTACTACCTGATAATCCTGTGTACTGCATTACTGTATTAATAAGATCTTTTGTTGACTTAATATCACTGTTTCCAACAATAAGAGCAAGGAATAATGATATCAGATCAAGTACCGATACTGCTATAGCTGCTATTGTTATCTTCTGAGAAAAATTAAGTACATACAATGCTACTGCTGCTATTGAAAGAATCAAGCACAATACTCCAAAGAAATTGTATGTAACAAGATTCTTAGAAATTGAGTACAGTGCTGCCGTGCTATCATTCTGCAAAAGATACGATGTTGGTTTCAACTTATAGAATGGTATAAATGCAAATATAAATGCAAGTACTGCCGCTCCGGCACCAACAAAATTAATGTTTTTTACTGAAAATTTATTCATGCCCATCTCCTTAAAAATATATAAAATTTTTATCAATTATATTATCATTTCATATGGTAGTCAACCTTTATAAATAACCGCTATCCATTTCTTTATTCATTAATATCACTTATGAATCTTCCGGCTATTTCCATATCCTCTGGTGTAGTTATCTTTATATTTCTATAATCTCCCATTATAAGCTTGATTTTCTTATCTGTATATCGTTCTACAACCATCGCATCATCAGTTACATGCGTGAAGTCTCCTGATTCATAAAGTTTTCTATATGCCTCATTTACAACTGTATTTCTAAACGCCTGTGGTGTCTGTATCTGCCACAATGTGTTCCTGTCAGGTGTGATCTTAACACACTGTTGCTCATCAGCAATCTTAATCGTATCTTTAACCGGAACTGCTGCTATACATGCATCATATTTATCAAGTCCTTCAAGGCATCTGTTTATAACTTCTGTTGTAATACATGGTCTTGCCCCATCATGTATGAGTACTTTCCCATCATCATTTACCTTTTTTAAAGCTGAATACACCGAATCATATCTTTCTTTGCCACCTTCCACAATGTCTGTAACTTTTGACAGCTCATTTGTCATAAAATTATTCCTGGCATATTCAATATATTCCTTTGAAGTCACAAGAATAATATTATCAATATATTCATTATCCTGAAATGCCTTTATTGAATAATATATGACCATTCTGTCTCCAATTTTCATATACTGCTTTGGTATTTCGCTTTTCATTCTGCTCCCACTGCCGCCAGCAAGTATTATAGCCGTATTCATTATATTCTTTCTCCCAGTTTAAGATTAGGAACTGCGTTCAGATCATATCCATGACGCACGCCTTTTATATACTCGTAATATGCAGCTGCTCCTATCATTGCAGCATTATCTGTACATAATACCGGTGATGGAGAATAAAATTTTATATTATATTTCTCACATTCCTGCTGAATTGCTGCCCTTAATGCAGAATTAGATGCAACGCCCCCTGCTATAGCAAGTTTATCCATTTGGGATTCTCTTGCAAGACGGACAGCCCTTGATACAAGCGCATCAATTACAGCCTTCTGGAAAGACGCAGCAACATCAGCCCTGTTTATATCTTTCCCCTGCATTTGTGCAGAATTAATGTAATTAAGAACTGCTGATTTAATTCCACTAAACGAAAAATCATATGGTGAATCATCCACATGTGCTCTCGGAAATTCAATTGCATCCGGATTGCCTTCTTTAGCAAGTTTATCTATTTTAGGTCCTCCAGGATATCCCAGCCCTATCGCTCTTGCCACTTTATCAAATGCCTCACCTGCCGCATCATCTCTTGTTCTTCCAACAATTTCATATTCTCCATATCCATTAACCTTTACAAGGTGGGTATGACCGCCAGATACTACAAGTGCAACAAATGGCGGTTCAAGCTCTTTATTTTCAACATAATTGGCACTGATATGTCCTTCAATATGATGAACTCCCACGAGTGGTTTGTTCTTTGCAAATGCTATTGCTTTTGCTTCTGCAACTCCTACAAGTAATGCTCCCACAAGTCCAGGTCCATATGTTACTCCCACTGCATCTATATCATCAAGTGTCACTCCGGCATCTGACAAAGCTTTTTTTATTACCGGGTTAATATTTTCTATATGTTTTCTCGATGCAATTTCAGGAACAACCCCTCCATACTCCGTATGTATAGCTATCTGTGTATTTATAACATTTGACAATACTTCTCGCCCATTCTTAACAACCGCTGCTGCCGTTTCATCACATGAACTTTCTATTGCAAGAATAAGAACATCATCTTTTTCACTCATTTCATTTCTCCTATCTTTCCATATCCTCGTCTGAATCAACCAGTTCCCAGTACAGGATTTTCCAGTGTCCATCATCATCTTTCCGGAGTGTAAACTTAGTATGTGAACTCTGAAGCTTATCGCCCTGTCTAAGATAGTACATCAGCTCAATAGACGAATACTGTCTGCCATTAAACGTAGAATACTTTGTTTTATCAGCGCTCTGAATCACATATGAACTTATTCTGGTATTAGTTTCATTATAGTTGCTTATGTCTTCTTTGAGTTTGTCATAGAAATCTTCATCTGTCTGTGTCGCCCTAAGTTCATCATCAAACATAATTCTAGCCTGTTTTCCAAGCTTTTCAATCTGCTCATCTGACAGTTCACTATCGTAATAAGCTTTAGTAATTCTGGCATACAGATTAACAACATCTTTAGGAGAGCCAGGATAATTAGCCTTTATATCCTTAGAAATAAGTACAGACACTTCACTTGTATCTGCTGCTATATCTGTTGCATCTTTTTTAGAATCCTTATTAGCAAGATAATAATAATATCCAAGTGCCAGTATCACCAGAACTGCTATTATAATTATAGTTTTTGCGTATTTTTTCATACCTGATCCTCATCATCAAACTTCAGTTCAACTGTTCTTCCATCGCTCGCAGCTATTGTATTAGCAAATATCTTCCTTGCCTTGTCAACATAATCCTGAGGTCTTACCAGAGACGGGCTGAAATGTGTCAGCCACATTTCTTTAACACCTGCATCCTTTGCCAGAGTTGCTGCCTCCGTAAATGTCATATGCTTATACTCTCTGGCTTTGGCTTCTTTCCCATCCTCTCCATACATTCCTTCACATATGAAAAGGTCGGACCCTTGTGCATTATCAATGATTGACCTTACCGGTCTTGTATCCGTGCAATATGTAACTTTGATTCCTTTTCTTTGTTTTCCCATTACCATATCAGGAGTATACACCTCTCCATTCAGTTCAACAGAATTACCATGCTGAAGCTTATTCCACATATTGCAAGGTATCTCAAGCTGTCTTGCTTTCTGTGCATCAAATTTCCCAATTCTTGGTATGTTTATTGAGTATCCATAACATGTGACCGCATGATTTACCCTGAATGCGTCTATCTCATATCCACATATAGATAAATGTTCTTGTGGGTTAGTAAGTTCTATTGTTTTAATCTCAAATGGAAGTTCAGGTGCAATCACTCTCAATGAAGCTACCACTTTATTCAACCCTTTAGGTCCTACGAGTGTTAGTGGCTTTTTTCTGTCCGAATTACCTATCGTGAGTAATAGTCCTGGCAGTCCACTTATATGATCTGCATGATAATGTGTAAAGCAAATTACGTCTATTGGATTAAAGCTCCACCCTTTCTGTTTGACTGCAATCTGCGTTCCCTCTCCACAATCAATCATAAGACTGCTTCCATTGTATCTCGTCATTAAAGATGTAAGCCATCTCCCCGGCAACGGCAGCATACCACTCGTTCCAAGCAAGCACACATCCAGCATCGTCTCACCTCCTTTTGCATTATCAGTCAATTACATTATTTTAGACATTATTACCGCATCTTCAACGGGTTTTTCATAAAAATTCTTTCTTGTACCTATATCTTTATATCCCATCTTTGTATATAGCGATATAGCCGCACCATTACTCTTTCTCACTTCAAGGAAATATGACTCTATTTTCTTGTCTGTTCCGTATTGCTCAATTGCCTCCATAAGACTCTCCGCTATTCCCATACGTCTGAAATCCAAAGACACAGCCATATTAGTTACATTACCTTCTCCAAGAACAGTCCACACTCCACAATACCCGGCAATTTTCCCACTGCATATACACACAAGATATATGTTGTCCTCATTAGCGCATGCATCTGCAAACGATTTCTGAGACCACGGAAGTGAAAATATTTGTTTTTCTATTTCCGACACTTCATATGTATCAGCTTCTGTCATTGGACGAATTATATATTCAGGCATCATGTCCAGCCTTCTCCCTTTCTGCCTGTGAAGGGCGCAGATAATCAGGCTTTAATTCATCTGCATCTGTATATTCGCCATTATCTGCCATCTGCTTTGCCAGCATAGCTACAGATCCAGCTCTCTGAGTCTTAATATGAGCCGGTGCAAGAACACATTTGTCACCAAGCCGTTCTTTAAGATCATCCCCTGCAATGTCCACGCCATCTCCTACAAATATAACCTGACCATCAAGCTGTGCAAGCTCTTCTGTTAACTCATCATACGATACAAGATTGACATCTCTTACTGTAACAAGCTTATCACCATCAAATGTGTATATTCCACTGTACAAATGCTTTCTTCTAGCATCCATTACAGGACATATATATCTGCTGTCTCCATACAGATTGTAAGCCATAGCCGCAAGTGTCGGAACTGCTACCATCTTCTTATCAAGCGCAAGTGCAATCCCCTTACCTGTTGCCGCACCAATTCTTAAGCCTGTGAATGAACCTGGTCCTTTTGATACCGCTATAACATCAATGTCATCAGGCTTTAACTGCACCATTGAAAATATCTCATCTATCATTGGAAGAAGTGTCTGTGAATGTGTCATTTTATGATTGATTGTGTATTCTGCAACCAGTGTATCATCTTCAAGAATCGCAACTGACGCTGTAACTGCTGAACTTTCTATCGCTAATATTCTCATACTGCCTCCTGCCCGATAGTTATTTTTCTGTAGTCAAAGCCTTTCTCAAGGTCTTTTTCTATAACTATCTCTATCGCATTATCCGGAATTATCTCCTGTATGAGTGTACTCCATTCAATAAGGCACACCCCGTCAGAATAGAAATATTCCTCATATCCAAGTTCATCCATCTCTTCGACATCACCAATTCTGTACACATCAAAATGGTACAATGGCAGTCTGCCCTCATGGTATTCCTGAATAATTGTAAATGTAGGGCTGTTTACAGGCTCTTCTATTCCAAGACCTTTCGCAAAGCCCTGTGTAAATACCGTCTTGCCGACACCCAAGTCTCCGTTAAGACAATATATCTGTCCCGGAAGCGCCTTCTGCCCCATTTCATATCCTGCTTCAAATGTTTCTTTAGCGTTAAACGTTTCTTTAACCATATTATTCCTATCTGCTTACTTAGCCGCTGCTTTAGTAAGCTTGTCCATATTAACCTTGACCTGAAAAGGCTTTAATTTCTTCTGGCACATCTGTACAAAAGGAACTGCTGCCTTACCCATGCTATTAATTGTAAGTACATTGGCTCTCACAGATGAAAGATATAGAATAAGGTTGTTTCCTGTGAATCTTATCTTGTATATCTGATCCCATGCAAGTTCTTCTGACATTTCGCCCTGGCTTACAATTATCTTGTCTTCCCCGGCGCTATAATGCATCGGTTCCTTAAATGCTGCAATTGTTTTCATCTGCTTCTTAGTTCCATGCCTCATATTAACGATTGGATAGCAAAAGAAAAACACTCCAAAAAGCCCCATCATAACTATATATTTAGGAGACATTTTGAATATTACTCCAAGCACGCACATGACTATTGCAAATGCCGCAAAAACATACCCAAACACTCCGCCAACATTGTGAAAAACATGATACATCTTGAAATCATTAAGTGCTTTCTCTGTAATTACGCTGTCAAATTCAATTCTATCTTCCATACAGTACTCCTATTAATGCATGAACTTGGCAAGACCTGAAAGGTTAAGGCCTTCCTTCTTAGGCTTTCTGTCCTGTCTGTTTGCTTTGCCGTTGTTTCTGTTATTCTTATTCTTTGAATTGTCCTTAGTGTATTTTCTATTAGCTGCCTCTTTCTCATCAAGTATCATCGAAAGCGAAATTCTTGCCTTAGGGATATCAACATCTATAACTCTTACATCAACAATATCTCCTACGCTTACAACATCAAGTGGGTGCTCTACTCTTCTTGTGCTGCTCATCTGTGAAATGTGTACAAGTCCATCCTGGTGTACACCGATATCTACAAATGCTCCGAAATCAATAACATTTCTTACAGTTCCCTTAAGTATCATGCCTGGTGTTAAATCCTTCATATCAAGGACATCTTTTCTTAATATTGGCTTAGGCATCTCATCTCTTGGGTCTCTTCCCGGCTTTTCAAGCTCCTTGATGATATCTTCAAGTGTCATTGTTCCTATTCCAAGTTCATCTGCCATCCTTGCAATATCCTGAACCTTACTCTTAAGTCCTATAAGCTCTCCTGATGTTATTGAATTAATATCATATCCTAAAAGTGTAAGAAGCTTAGTTGCTGCTTCATAACTTTCTGGATGTACGCTTGTTGCATCCAACGGATTATCTCCACCTGAGATTCTCATAAATCCGGCACACTGTTCAAATGCTTTAGGTCCAAGCTTTGCAACCTTTAAAAGCTGCTTTCTGTTAGTGAATCTTCCATTAGTCTCTCTGTATTCAACTATATTCCTGGCTACAGCCTTTGATATACCTGATATGTACTCAAGAAGAGATGCCGATGCTGTATTTAAATCGACCCCAACCTTATTAACACTGTCCTCAACAACACCTGTAAGTGTGTTCTCTAACTTCTTCTGGTTCATATCATGCTGATACTGACCAACTCCGATTGATTTAGGATCAATCTTTACAAGCTCTGCCAATGGGTCCTGAACTCGCCTTGCAATTGAAACTGCACTTCTCTGTGCAACATCAAAGTCAGGGAACTCCTCTGTTGCAAGCTTACTTGCTGAATATACAGAAGCTCCTGCCTCGTTAGTTATTACGTAATCAACTGGAAGATTCATTTCATGTATCATATCTGAAATAATCTTCTCTGATTCTCTTGAAGCTGTTCCGTTACCACATGAAATAAGATTAACATGGTACTTATCTATGAGCTTCTTGACCTCTGTCTTAGACTCCTCAACCTTATTGTGTGGCTCAGTAGGATATATAACTTTAGTTGCAAGTACTTTTCCTGTAGGATCTACAACTGCAAGCTTACATCCTGTTCTGAAAGCAGGATCCCAGCCAAGCACAACTTTTCCCGCGATAGGAGGCTGAAGAAGAAGCTGTTCAAGGTTCTTTCCAAACACTCTGATAGCTCCATCCTCTGCATTCTCTGTAAGACTGCTTCTTATCTCTCTTTCAATAGCCGGTGCAATAAGTCTTTCATATGCATCTGCTATGCAGTTCTTAAGGTATTCTGCTGTAAATGCATTATCTTTCAGAATATTCTTTTCAAGATATCTTAATATTCTCTCCTCTGGCGCTTCAACCTTGACAGTAAGGAACTTTTCATCTTCTCCTCTGTTAATTGCAAGGATTCTGTGTCCCGGAATTGTTGAAAGCGCCTCGCTGTAGTCATAATAATTCTCGTATACAGACTCAGCCTTTTCATCTTTGGCTGTTACAACAAGCTTTCCTTCTTTCATTGTGATGTCTCTGATATATGTTCTGTAATCTGCAACATCTGATATCTGCTCTGCAATTATATCTAATGCGCCCGCTATTGCATCCTGTGCTGTAGTAACTTCCTTCCCCTCTTCAGCACTGATAAATTCTGCTGCCTTAACTGTTATATCTTCTGTAGCCTCCTGTGCATATATGAACTGTGCCAGTGGCTCAAGACCTTTCTCTTTCGCAATTGTTGCTCTTGTTCTTCTCTTCTGCTTATATGGTCTGTAAAGATCTTCAACAAGAACCATTGTCTCTGCTGCCGTAATAGCGGCCTTAAGTTCTTCTGTAAGCTTTCCCTGTTCTTCAATGCTTGCAATAACCTGAGTTTTTCTATCTTCCAGATTTCTTAAATACTTTAATCTCTCATCAAGATTACGAAGCTGTTCATCATTTAACGCTCCTGTAACTTCTTTTCTGTATCGAGCAATAAAAGGAATTGTACACCCCTCATCTATAAGCTTAACAGCAGCCTCAACCTGCGTCACTTTAATTTCCAGTTCTTCTGCTATTTTCTTTGCGATATCCATTAATCTTCCTCCGTTTTCATACGCATATTACATTTTATTATATCAATTTCATTATGCTTTATCAACCACTCCCACCTACATGGTATATCCTTCATAATGCAGAAAACCCCGCACATAGGTGCGGGGAAACATCTTATTGTATATTATTTCATATTCTTTTTCATCTGGTCAAGCTCATCTTCTATGCTTGATGTATAGCTGCCCGACTGCTCTGGCTTATCTTTCTTGGCTTTCTCTGCCCTATTGTTTGCAAACAATACTTTTGCAACTAATCCAGCGCCACCAAATATAAGAACAAGTATAAGTACCCATTCATACATTGTAATAGAAACAAGCCATATTCTTGTTGATGCAACAATTGAAGCTATTATAAGTATTACTGAAAGTACTGTAAATACTTTAGACACAAACGAACCACCTGTCGCAAACATCCATACGATGCCTATTATTAATGGTACCATTATAAGACCTGACGAAAATCTTCCACCCCATAATGAAAAAAATCCATATGATGATGATACCATCACTTTCTGTGACAATATGTACAGTCCTACAACAAGCATTATTACGCCACCAACAAACTGCATCAATTCGTTCTTAGCTTCTTTCATATCTCTTATCCCCCGTTTATCAATTATTCTTCAGGAACAAATACTCCATAGATAGTCTTGATGGCATCCTCAAAGTATCTGTTTCTCACACCAATTATGATGTTAAGCTCTGATGATCCCTGATCTATCATTTTAACATTTATCTTAGCTTTTGCAAGGGCTGAGAAAATATTTCCTGCTATACCAGTACTGTTCTTCATTCCACGGCCTACTACCGCAATAAGTGCAAGGTTAGCCTCAAGTTCAACTGAGTCAGGATTAACAGCCTTGTGAATCTGTGCAAGAACCTTCTGTTCCTTCTCTACGAATTCATCCTGATGAACGAATACTGTCATAGTATCAATTCCTGAAGGCATATGCTCGATTGAGATTCCGTTATCCTCAAATACTGAAAGAACTTTTCTACAGAATCCAATTTCTGAATTCATCATATCCTTATCAATGCTGATTGCAACGAATCCCTTCTTTCCTGCAATACCAGTAATTGTATACTCCGGCATATTACATGTTGTCTCAACAATCATTGTTCCTTTATCCTCAGGAGCATTTGTATTCTTGATATTAATAGGAATTCCGCCCTTTCTTACAGGGAAGATAGCTGATTCATGAAGCACTGACGCACCCATGTATGAAAGTTCTCTTAATTCCTTATATGTAATAACATTGATTGGCTTTGCATTGCTTACAATTCTTGGATCAGCTGCAAGGAAACCTGATACATCTGTCCAGTTTTCATACATATCAGCCTTAAGTGCTCTTGCAACTATTGAACCTGTTACATCAGAACCGCCTCTTGAAAATGTCTTAACCTTTCCATTAGGCATTGCTCCGTAGAACCCAGGTACAACTGCTCTTTCAATGGCAGCAAACTTTGCTTCACATACCGCATTTGTCTTTTCTGAATCAAACTCTCCATCCTTATCAAAGCAGATAACTGTAGCTGCATCTATGAATTCATATCCAAGATAGTTAGCCATGATAATACCATTAAGATATTCTCCTCTTGAAGCTGCATAATCCTTACCTGCAAGCGCCTCAAAATTCTTCTTGATTGTCTCGAACTGCTCCTTTAATGAGAGCTTAAGTCCAAGTCCCTTGATGATTTCGTTGTATCTTTCCTCAATTGCCTTAAGGCTCTTGTCAATGTTCTTGCCAGCTTCTGCCTCTGCATAACATTTATAAAGCATATCTGTAACCTTAGTATCTTCTGGGAATCTCTTTCCTGGTGCTGAAGGAACTACATACTTTCTGTCCTCGTCTGCGCGGATAATATTGCCAACCTTCTTAAACTGCTCTGCGCTTGCAAGTGAACTTCCACCAAATTTAACTACTTTAACCATTGCTCTTTCTCCCTTATATTATTACTGTAATTTAGTATCATCTATTCTGATTCTGCTTATAACAGAAACCTTATCCTTAGCATCTTCAAATGCTCTCTCTGTCATAGGCTCTGTAACATATCCAAATTCTCCGTTAATTCCATCAACCTTAACAACCTGTCCTTCGCCAAATGCTGCTCTGGCTGCTTCGACATCATCTCCGTTGATTCTTACAAAGAATCTTCTTGTCTCGTCAAATGTATCTCCAAGTTCCTGCTTTACTGAACTCCAGATTGTCATCACATTCTTACCCTTATGCTTTACGCAGTCAACTACATCTGATACTACCGCACTTGCTGTTGGAAGTTTTCCTGCTCCTGCTCCGAAGAACATTACATCTCCTAACACATTACCATGTACATAGATTCCATTAAGAACATCATTAACATTATATAATGGATGCGTGCTGTCAATCATGAATGGTGCTGTGATTGCATACACCTTGCCATCCTTGCTGTAGCTTGTTGCAAGAAGCTTTATAACACTGCCAAGTTCTTTAGCATATGCAAAATCCTCGTTAGAAATTTTAGTAATTCCCTCTGTATACACTTCCTCGAATTTAACTGTATTGCCAAATGCAAGTGATGTAAGAATCGCTATTTTTCTGCATGCATCGTAACCTTCAACATCAGCTTCTGGATTTCTTTCTGCATATCCGAGCGCCTGTGCCTCTTTAAGAACCTCCTGATATGAAGCTCCTTCTCTGCTCATCTTAGTAAGAATATAGTTAGTTGTTCCATTAAGAATACCTGTAATCTTAGTTATCTCATCTGCTGTAAGAGACTGGTTAAGTGGTCTGATAATTGGAATTCCACCACCTACAGATGCCTCAAACATAAAATTAAGTTTTCTTTCTTTAGCCATCTCAAGAAGTTCCGGACCATGTGCCGCAACAAGCGCCTTATTAGATGTGCACACACTCTTTCCAGCCTCAAGTGCTTTCTTAACAAATGTAAATGCTGGCTCTACGCCACCCATAACCTCAACAACAACCTCTATCTCTGGGTCATTTATTATAAGATCTATATCATGAACGATTTTTTCCTGAATAGGATCTCCCGGAAAATCTCTTAAATCCAGTACGCTCTTAACTTCAATCGTATCTCCTGCTCTCTTTGCAATTGAAGCCCCATTGGTATTTAATACCTCAACTACACCAGATCCTACTGTTCCATAACCTAAAACTGCAATCTTTGCCATATCTGCCTCCGAATATATTAATTGCTTTGTACACTAGATAGATGCATCACTGCTTAATATCTTAAGATATCTGACACCTTTAAGTCTTTCAATCTGCTCTATCATCTCTGAAGAATCCCCTGTTGTCGGAAGAATATCCACACTAAGTGTCAGAGATGCTATCCCATTAACCGGAATAGTCTGATGAATAGTAAGAATATTAGCTTTGAATTCTGCAACCTTCTTCAGTACCAGGGAAAGCAGCCCCGGTTCATCGTCCATAGACAATACAAATGTAATCGTTTTTCCCTTTACATTCTCTCTAAATGGAAAAATATCATCCTTATACTTATAATAAGAACTCCTGCTTATCCCTACTTTCTCCGTCGCATCCGCAACAGAAATATTCTCATTCTCTATTATTCTGTTAGCTTCTGCAACTTTAAGCAGAACCTCTGGCAAAGCCTTTTGCTTGACGACATAATATTTAATATTATCTGCCATACTGCATAATTACCTTTCTATTGTCCGTTATGTAAAGACAACTGTTTTCGTGTGTCTTCGTACGATATACAACTGTCTATCGCACAAAGAATATTAACACATAAATATATACATTGCAAGCATCTTTCTTAAGATTATAATTATACACACAAAAAACCCTCACACAACGGGAGAGGAATGTGAGGGTTTCTTTCTTCTTACGAAGATATATAAAAACAATGCCGCAAATACATTGTTCTTACCATATTTAATTATCTACAATTATGATGTATATGTTAAATCCTTACAATAATTAATCCATAAGGATTGCTACCCAGTATAACTGTCCATTAGAATCTGCTGCTACACCTACGCCAACACGATTATACTTTGCATTAGTCATGCATGCATAATGTGTTGCTGAATTATGCCATCCATTAACTATCTCAGCTGGTGTTGCCTGATATCTTCCCATAACTTCTCCGAAATTACCATACTGATGATAATCTTCACATATAGATGAAGCATTTCTTCCATCTGGTCTCTTATGTCTGCCATTCTCAACCACAAAGAAATTATTAGCAGCATTCTCAGATGCTCTTGTCTGAGCCATATCTGTAAGTGTTGCATCATATGTTACAGTACCAACACCTGCTGCTGTTCTCTCGGCATTGATTCCAGCAATAACTTCATTAACTCTTGCATCTGATGAAGCAACCGGCTTCTCAACCTTAGCTTCTGTCTCTGGCTGTGTAGCCTCTGTCTCTGCTACTGTTGCAACTGTTGCAGCTGTTGTAGCTGCCTCTGTCTGTTTCTGTGTTTCAATCTCTGCCTTTGTTTCCTCTGGCTTAGTTGCTTCCTCTGTAGTCTCTTCTGTTGTCTGCTCAATTGTCTGCTCTGTTACAGTTTCAACCATCTGAGTTTCTGTTTCTGTCTCATTATCAACTGCAGATTCAACATTCATATTGCCAGCTGCTACAACTGATGTTGCGGCAGCCTTATCAGCATTATCTGTTCCCGCTGCCTTAACAGCAAATCCAGCTCCAATTCCAAATAAAAGAACTGCTGCTGTAATTGTTATTGTCTTAATTGTCTTCTTAGTACCATTATTCTTTCTCATATTGTTTTCCCCCGTTTCTATTAAAAAAAGCATCCGATAACCGGATGCTTTATAAATACGAATCACTTTGCGTCTGATCGTAGCAACCGGCTGTCATTCTGATGTTAATCAGTTAAGACCCTTGGCTTTGCGTCACAGTCTTTCGGCTGCTTTGCTAAGGTATTATCTTGTCTTTTGATATATATATAATACCATACTTTCAGATAATGTAAATAGTACTTATGGACTATTTTTAAATTTTTATTAAATTATAGAGGGATTATTTGCGTTCTCTGTCAAATATACTTGCAAGATATCTCATATCAGTAACCTGCTGCTGTCCAAGCTGTCCTTTCTGCATACGCCATTTCCAGTTGTTTCCAAGACTTGATGGCAGATTGATTCTCGCCCAGTTTCCAAGCTTTAATATATCCTGGACTGCAAATACAGTAAGAACTGCAACACTTGAATATGCCGCACGGAATACTTTATCAACCATCTGTCTCTTGTCACGCGTATCAAGATAATCGTACGCATACCCAAGTTCCCAATCTGACCGGTCTTCAAAATATCCAAGCAAAGTTTCATTATCATGAGTTCCACCATAGCATACAAGATTCGTTGTATAATTATAAGGTAAATGCGGATTCTTTCTGTCTCCGCCAAATGCAAACTCCAGAACTTTCATTCCCGGATACCCATTTTCTTCAAGAATTCTTGATACTTCAGGCACCTCAACACCCAGATCTTCAGCAATTATCTTCTTATTTCCTATTGATTCATTAATTGCATCAAGAAGTTTCTGACCAGGCCCCTTCACATATTCACCCTGTCTAGCATCAGGCATGTCTGCTGGGATTGTATAATACTTCACAATTCCTATAAAATGATCAATTCTTATGACATCATACAACTGTGCTGATGCCTTCATTCTCTTTCTCCACCAGCAAAAATCATTCTTTTCCATCTTATCATAATCATAAAGAGGGTTTCCCCATTTCTGTCCTGATTCTGAAAATGCATCTGGTGGTACTCCTGCAACCTTTACAGGTGTAAGATTCTCATCAAGCTGGAATTCAGACTGGTTAGCCCATACTGTATCGCTGTCATATCCCATATATATCGGAATATCTCCAATAATCTCTACCCCATTATCATTGGCATATTTTTTTAGTGCTGTCCACTGTTTAAAGAATTCATACTGAATGAATTCCCAGTATCCTATATCATCTGAGAGCTCATTCTTATATCGTTTCATAGCTTCCTGTTTTCTGAATCTTATATCATCATCCCATTCACTCCACGATACATTATTAAAATGCTCCTTTAACGCCATAAACAATGCATAATCTTCAATCCAGTCTGCATTATCCTTAATAAAATTATCAAACTGTTTATATAATGGAACGCCCTTTCCAAGCGTCTTCTTTGTTTCTATGCATTTCCCTTTAAACCTGTTGTATGCAATTCGTAAAATATCAAATCTGTTATTATACAGCTTCTCATAACTTACATATCTTTCATCACCGATATTACCATCCTTGTATGTACCATACCTGCCATTAACTGCATCATCCTCCGAAACTTCAACAGGTACTGTTCCGTCTCCCCAGTCTCTTGATATAACTTCAGACTTAAGAAGAAGCCCCTCTTCTATAAGCATATCAAGATCAACAAAATACGGATTACCTGCAAATGCTGAATACGACTGATATGGACTATCTCCATATGTTGTTGGACCAAGTGGAAGAACCTGCCAGTATTTATGATTACATTCTTTGACAAATTCAACAAAGTCATATGCATCCTTGCCAAAAGTACCAATCCCATATGGTGATGGTAATGAACTTATTGGCATCAATATTCCTGCATTTCTTTTAAACTTAGATACACTACTCATTTGCACCTCCACTATTCTTACTTAATTCTTCAGCAAATTTCCTGACATCTTCCGTCTCTACATTAGAAAGCAGCTTTTCCACATCAAGAAGTATCACAAGTTCCCCATTAACATTAGCAACCCTGTCAAGATACCCTGTTTCCTCCGTCTTGGCAAGCGCCGGCATTGGCACAATACTGTCAGCATCAATATCTCCTATCTCAAGCACTTCATCAACCTCTAATGCAAGCTTGATCTCTCCTGGAATATTAACTATAACTGTGCTGTCCTCACCTATTGAACCAACTGCATCATCTGTTCCAAATTTCTTTCTTAAACTGAAAGCTGGTATAACCTCGCCTCTTAAATTAACAATGCCGCTTATATAATTCATCGAATTAGGAACTCTTACAACATTAATCTCTCTTTCAATCGACTGTACCAAGTTGATATCAACCCCAAAATTCTGACTTCCCAATCTGAAAATTACCGGTTTAATATAATCTGCCATATTTGATATACCACCTTTCTATACTTTTATTCTTCAGTTTTTCCCGTACTAATCCATGTTAAATACGCATTAATGAACGGATCTATGTTTCCATCCAGAACACTTCCTGCGTTAGCTACTTCTTTATTAGTTCTGTTATCTTTAACCATTGTATATGGCTGGAGTACATAACTCCTTATCTGGCTTCCAAAATTAATATCTTTAATGTCTCCTCTTATATCAGATAAATTCTCTGCATTCTCAGCTTCTTTAAGAAGATACAGCTTTGCTTTTAACATCTGCATAGCCTTATCTTTATTCTGATGCTGCGATCTTTCGTTCTGACACTGAACTACAATTCCTGTTGGAAGATGCGTAATTCTTATAGCTGATGATGTTTTATTAATATGCTGTCCACCAGCCCCGCTCGATCTGTAAGTATCAATTCTCAGATCATCGTCATTGATTTCAATATCAATATCCTGATTAATATCTGGCATAACATCGCATGATACAAATGAAGTCTGCCTCTTTCCTGCCGCATTAAAAGGTGAAATTCTTACAAGTCTGTGAACTCCATGTTCTGACTTAAGGTGTCCATATGCATTTTCTCCTCTTATCTCAACAGTAACAGACTTTATGCCAGCCTCTTCTCCTTCAAGATAATCCAAAGTCTCAGTTGTATATCCGTGGCTTTCAGCCCACCTTGTATACATTCTGAAAAGCATCTGGCACCAGTCACAGCTTTCTGTTCCTCCTGCGCCTGCATGCAGTGTTAATATAGCATCACATGCATCATGTTCACCAGATAAAAGGGTTTCTACTCTCAGGCTTTCAATTTTCTCATCAAATGTTTTAATCTCTTCATCTATCTCTGGAATAAGGGTCTGATCATTCTCTTCTTCAGCCATCTCTATGAGAGTTTTAATATCGTCAAGACCAGTTGTCAGGTCGTTAAATCTTTCAAAGGCATCCTTAAGTCCCTTCAACTCTTTCATTGCCTTCTGGGATTTGTCAGGATCATCCCAGAACCCCGGTGCTTCCATATCAGCTTCCAGTTCTTCTATTCTTTTCTGCTTATTATCCAGATCAAGAGATTTCTTAATCTGGGCCATAGGCTTATCATATCCTGATATCTTATACCGAAACTGGTCTAACTCTACCATACTGTTCTCCATTCTTTCGCATATCTTTGCTTATATAGCCAAAATATCTATGCCTGTCTTCCACAACAGTTTTTGTATTTCTTGCCGCTTCCACATGGGCATGGATCATTAGGATATATCTTCTTCTCTGTTCTTCTTGCAGGACCCTTTACTGATGGTCCCTCATCTTTGTTAGTACCTGTTACCTTAGCAACCTGTTCTCTTTCTATCTTCTGTTCTACCTGAATATGCATAAGAAGTCTTACAGTATCCTCTGCAATTCCTTCTGTCATTTCATTAAACATATCGTAGCCCATCATCTTGTACTGAACAACAGGATCTCTCTGTCCAAGCGCCTGAAGACCTATTCCCTGCTTTAACTGATCCATATCATCGATATGATCCATCCACTTACGATCAATTACCTTAAGAAGAATAACTCTCTCAATCTCTCGCATCTGTTCTGCCTCTGGGAAGAGAGCCTCTTTATCCTCATATAACTTAACTGCCTTTTCCTTAAGGTCATGTATCAATTCATTCTTATTCCTGATATCTTCTTTATATTCAACTTTCTCTATTGGAATTGTAGGAAGAAGTAATTCGTTAATTTCTGTATAATCCCAGTCACTTGCTTCCTTATCTTCTCCAACACATCTGTTAACTACATTTTCCACATAATCAGTTACCATCTTCATTATAGAGTTACGCATGCTCTCACCATCAAGTACTCTTCTACGTTCAGCATACATTATTTCTCTCTGCTCATTCATTACCTGATCATATTCAAGAAGGTGGCTTCTGATACCGAAGTTGTTAGTTTCTATCTTCTTCTGTGCTGTCTCAATAGCTTTGCTCAGCAGCTTATGCTCAATCTGATCATCCTCTGAAACTCCCATGCTGTTAAATACAGCCATAAGTCTTTCCTGAGCAAAAAGTCTCATAAGATCATCTTCAAGAGAAATATAAAATCTTGACTCACCAGGGTCTCCCTGTCGTCCTGCTCGTCCACGCAGCTGATTATCAATACGTCTGCTTTCGTGTCTTTCTGTACCAATTATCTTAAGTCCGCCTGCAGCAACTGCCTCATCATCAAGCTTAATATCAGTTCCTCGTCCTGCCATGTTAGTAGCAATAGTTACAGCGCCATGACGTCCTGCCTCTGATACAATCTGAGCCTCAAGTTCATGGAATTTGGCATTAAGTACATTGTGAGGGATGCCTTTCTTTCTAAGCATTTCACTAAGCATTTCTGATGTTTCAATTGTGATAGTACCTACAAGAACCGGCTGTCCTTTTTCATGTGATTCTATTACAGACTGGACAACAGCATTAAACTTTCCCTTTTTAGTCTTAAATACAGCATCGTTATTATCTACTCTTATAACCGGCTTATTAGTAGGAACCTCTACTACATCCATATTGTAAATTTCACGGAATTCCTTCTCCTCAGTGAGTGCAGTACCTGTCATACCTGCTTTCTTTTCAAACTTATTGAAGAAGTTCTGGAATGTTATTGTTGCTAAAGTCTTACTCTCTCTCTTTACCTTAACATGTTCCTTCGCCTCAATAGCCTGATGCAAACCATCTGAATAACGGCGTCCTGGCATAATACGTCCTGTAAATTCATCTACAATAAGTACTTCATCATCTTTAACAACATAATCTTTATCCTTAAACATAAGATTATGTGCGCGAAGTGCAAGCGTTACATTATGCTGTATTTCAAGATTTTCAGGATCTGCATAATTATCTATATGGAAGAACTGCTCAACCTTATGAATACCCTGTTCAGTAAGATTAACAACTTTATCTTTCTCATTAACGATAAAATCTCCATCTTCCTCTATTTCTTCATTCATTATGGCCTGCATTTTAGTTCTCTCGCCCTTATACTCTCCTCGCTGGAGCTGTCTTGCAAGAACATCACACAACTCATAAAGCTTAGTAGACTTTCCGCTCTGACCTGAAATAATAAGTGGTGTACGTGCCTCATCGATAAGAACTGAATCGACCTCATCAATAATACAATACTTAAGATTTCTAAGAACAAGCTCATTCTTGTATATAGCCATGTTGTCTCGCAGATAATCAAATCCAAGCTCATTGTTAGTCACATATGTAATATCACTGGCATACGCAGCCTGTCTTTCTTCCTTCGTTGAGTCATGAAGAACAACACCCACCTTAAGTCCTAAGAATTCATGTATCATTCCCATCTGCTCAGCATCTCGCTTTGCAAGATAATCATTAACAGTAACTACAATTACGCCCTCTTCTGTAAGTGCATTAAGATATGCCGGAAGTGTACACACAAGAGTTTTTCCCTCACCGGTTTTCATCTCTGCAATTCTTCCCTGATGAAGTATAATACCTCCTATAAGCTGAACATGATAATGTTCCATGCCAAGTACTCTTTTGCTCGCCTCTCTTACTGTAGCAAATGCTTCTGGCAAAATATCATCAAGTGTTTCGCCCTTTGATAGTCTTTCCTTAAACTCTTTAGTTTTTCCTTTTAAATCGTCATCGCTCAATTTAGAAAAAGCTTCTTTATAGCTTTCTATCTTATCTGCGATAGGGTATATTCTTTTTAATTCATGTTCGCTATGTGTTCCAAATAACTTTTGAGCTAATCCCATTACCTTATACTTCTCCTTATAAAAGCCTAATTATTCTGTAATTGTACCACCAAATACAGATTCTATCAAGCGGACGTTTAACAGTCTGGCTTGTTGTAAATATACATTCCAATATATTTACACGAATCTGGCAATATTCTGTCAAACACAGCCGTATCAACCCTGCCTAATTTCTCTCTTCCTTTTTCACTCCTTCCAAAGCATCCCAGAACCCCTGCATATTTTTCTTCTATCAGCAGAAAATCCTTCATTAATTCATGAATTTCTTTTCTGCTTTCATAATGCCAGCTCTTTCCCCATTTAACAAATGTCTTTCTTGCAAATCTGTGCAGGAATGAAGCCTGCATATTTTCAACAAAAACCAGCGTTCCTCCTGGTTTAAGACACTGATATATTCCATCCACGCATGCCTTCTGCTTATCATAATCGTTAAACGAACCAATTCCTCCTATAACAGACTTAAATACAACATAATCATATTGTCCGTAATATTTATCTGGGATATCCGTTCCATCTACAGCTTCATAAGTAACCCTGTCTGCAACATTGTATCTTTCATGCAGTACATTGGCCTTAGCCGTCGGACCTTCAAGATCTGTACATGTAACATAAGCTCCTTTAAGCGCAAAATATAAAGATAAACCTCCATCTCTTGCTCCAAGCTCCAGTACCTTCTTATTATTAAAATCTATATTTCTTTTCTCTATGAAGTCTATGAATTTCCCCCAATTTTCAACATCCCATTCTATCACATCACATTTTAACTTGTAATCCATTGCAGCCTCCCAATTAAGCATATTCTGTCATTAGTATAAAAACCAGAATATATATTAACATAATATGCACAAAAAATCTTTCTAAACATAAAAAACCTGACAGGCATAATGCCTGTCAGGTCAGTCACATTAACTTATAGAATCCATATTAGTCAAGTTCTGGCTCTATCAGTCCGTAAGTATTTCCTTTTCTCTTGTAAACAACATTAACCTCTTCTGTCTCAGAATTGAAAAACACATAGAAATTATGACCTAAAAGTTCCATCTGCACGCATGCTTCCTCAGGATCCATTGGCTTGATTCCGAATCTCTTGGTTCTGATAATCTTAACCTCATCATCATCATAATCCTTATCTACGAATTCCTGAGCAAAGGCTGCTGCGTTCTGCTGCTTATCAACAATCTTATTCTTATACTTCTTTAACTGACGTTCAATGACCTCCTCAACAAGATCAATTGATACATACATATCACTGCTTACCTGCTCACTTCTGATAATGTTACCCTTAACAGGGATTGTTACCTCTATCTTCTGTCGTTCCTTTTCAACACTTAAAGTAACATTGACCTCTGTCTCTGGAGCAAAAAATCTGTCAAGCTTTCCAAGCTTTTCTTCTACTGCTGACTTTAATCCTTCTGTTATATCAATATTTCTTCCTGTAATTATAAATCTCATGATGTCCAACTCCTTTACGTGTTTTATAATCGTGGGCTAAGGTAAGAATCTGATTAAACCCTTTCACACCTTCTCAATCTAATATATCAGATCTTCTTACTTATTGAATCACTGCATATGCTGAAAGAAAATATTATCGTTAATCTCCAACGCTCATTGTCTTTTCTTTCTTTAACCTCCTTCTGCATAATCATATGCAGTAAACACGACCTTAAGATACAAAACTGTATACTTAATTTATGTAAATATTATATCACATCTTTGTAAATTAACAAGTATGTCCTTTAATTATTTTATGCAATTATGTCAAGCACTTATATCCATCTTTTTATTTTTCGGAATATTTAACAAAACATTTATTCTTATTTCAGGATAGTAAATCATGATTAAATGTCGACCATTTTTTGTTGATAATGTGCATAACTTGGTTGATAAGTGTATTTTTAGTTAAATTCCGCCTTTTCCTTTGTTGATAACTTTTTGATATGTTCATAAATCCTGTCAAGTGATTATTGAAATAAATACAATTCCAATTCCTTTTTGGTAAGTATGCACAAGGCAATTTTTGTCAACATTTCTTTTTTATTTTTTTGTAGTATTTACTTGTATTTTCCTGTATTATATTAACGATATTATTAAAATTAATTGTATCAGGAAATGAGGATTTTTATGAAAAAAACTATCGTTATAACTGGGGCTTCCCGCGGAATTGGAAGAGCTGTTGCAATAGAACTTGCAGGAAAAGATACCAACATTGTCATTAACTGTGCTAAAAATGTGGATAAGTTAAATGAAGTAAAATCACTTATTGAAGAAAAAGGCAGTGTCTGTGAAACATTTATAGGAGATATGGGAAATTATAATGATGTTCAGAAAATGTTTGACATGTGTTTTCAACGTTTTGGACAGACAGATGTTCTTATTAATAACGCTGGAATATCTATAGTAGGCCTGTTTCAGGATATGAGCAGGGACGACTGGCGCAATATATGCAGTTCAAACATCGACTCTGTCTTTAACTGCTGCCACTTCGCAGTCAAAGATATGATAAAAAGGCATTGTGGAAAAATCATCAACATTTCATCTGTATGGGGTCTGTATGGTGCAAGCTGCGAAGTTGCTTATTCTGCAACTAAAGGTGCTGTCAATGCATTTACAAGAGCTCTTGCAAAAGAGCTTGCTCCAAGCCAGATTCAGGTTAATGCCATAGCGTGTGGAGCAATTGATACCGACATGAACAGTCATCTTTCTGACGATGATAAAGCAGCTCTTTCGCTGGAAATTCCTGCTGGCCGGTTTGGAACGGTGCAGGAAGTAGCCCAGCTTGTTAATTCGCTTATTAATATGAATAATTATCTTACCGGTCAGATAATTACTCTTGATGGCGGATGGATTTAACACACATTACCCAATATAGCTTTTATCAATCCTGATAACCGCACGGCATTCTTTTTGTCTTGCGGTTATTTTTTTCTGAATCTGATTCTTTATTTCATCATCAGACAAATGGTACTTGTAAGGAACAAGAACATCAAAAATAAGATTAGTAATAAACGGTCCTTTGACTGTCCTGAAATCATGTATATCAAGTTCTTCTCCAACCGACTTCACAACTTCCCTGGTCATCTGTCTTAAGTGGTTAATAACATCATCATCTGTAACCACAGGATCCATATGTATACTAATAAAGCACTTCATGTATTTCTCAACTCTCTGTTCTGCCATATCTATATAATCGTGTGCTTCCATCATATCCATATTGGCTGGAACTTCTGCATGAAGAGATGCATATACTCTTCCCGGTCCATAATTATGTACAATGAGATCATGTACACCAATTATATGCTTATCCTGAAGGACAATATCTTCAAGCCGCCTTACATATTCTTTCGTAGGTGGCTGTCCAAGAAGCGGCTGAAGTGTATCTTTTGCAGCGCCGAATCCAGCCAGCATTACAAATATTGCTACAACAACACCAGCTATCCCATCAATATTAATATCAGAAAAAAGTGTAAGAAGTACGCCTACAAGAACAACTGACGTTGCCACACAGTCTGAAAGACTATCTGTTGCAGTAGCTTTCATAGCAGCAGAATCAACTTTTGTTCCAAGATATTTATTAAATTTTGCCATCCACATTTTCATAAGAATAGATAACACAAGTATTATCAATGATGGAACAGACACCTCAAGCGGTGTAGGGTGCAATATCTTTCCGAATGATGTTGTCAGAAGTTCAAACCCCATTATCACTATTGCTCCAGAAACTATGAATCCGGATATGTATTCAATTCTTCCATGTCCATAAGGATGCTCATAGTCAGCAGGTTTTCCTGCCAGTTTAAATCCGATAAGAGTGACAACTGAAGAGCCTGCATCTGACAGATTATTTACAGCATCCGCCATAATTGAAACCGATGCTGTAAGTAATCCCGCCATTATCTTTGCTGTAAACAGAATCAGGTTACATATAATACCAACAATTCCGGCGAACACTCCATATCTGGTTCTTACATCAGGATCTTTTGTTCTGTCATAATCCTTTACAAATATCTTAAGTAATAAATCAACCATCTCATTCTCCTTTTATCCCCACTGAGCATTAATTATTAGTATATACTATATCAGATTCAATTTAAAGATTCATATTTTCATTTACATTAAATACATCTAAGGCTTATAATATAAACACTATTTGTAATAATTGGAGGTCTATTATGCTAGACTTTGAAAATGTAAAACCAGAAACGGTTGGAATATCTTCAAAAAATCTTACTAATTTTGCCAGAAGGCTTGAAAAATATAACATTCCAATGCACAGCATAATTGTTATGCGTCATGGCAGAATATGTATGGAAAGCTATTATGCCCCATACACTAAAGAGACGCTTCACAGAATGTTTTCTATAACAAAATCATTCGTCTCACTGGCTATTGGACTGTTAGCAGATGAAGGAAGAATTTCTCTTGATGACCATATAACTGATTATTTTCCAGAAAAGCTTCCTGAAACTGGCGCGCATCCTTACATGCAGATGCTTACTATTCGCCAGATGCTTACTATGAGAACCTGTCATGATAAAAATGCATACAAAGTAGGTGGCTGTACTGACTGGGTTGGCTCTTTCTTTTCTGTCACTCCTGATCATGTTCCAGGAACAATTTTTTCTTACGACACAGCATCTACCCATACATTGTGTGCTCTGGTAGAAAAGCTGACTAACATGAATCTTCTTGATTATCTGAGAACAAAGTTCCTTGACGAAATTGGATTTTCTAAAGAAGCATATATATTAAAAGCTCCTGATGGCAACAGCATGGGCGGTTCAGGAATGTGTGCAACTCCACGTGATGTTCTTAAAGTCATGCATGTTGTATCACGTAATGGATGTATTAATGGAAAGCAGCTGCTTCCCGCAGATTACCTCAGAGAAGCTGTAATAAAACATAGTGATCCGTATGGCAAGTCTGGAACATGGGAAGAAATGCAGGGTTATGGATACCAGTTCTGGATAACTACACATAACGGATATGCTTTTTATGGAATGGGTGGACAGCTTGCTGTATATTACCCAGATAAAGATATCTGTCTCGTTACAACAGCAGATACCCAGGGGCGTCAGGGCGGTGTCCAATGCATATATGATGCATTCTATGAGGAAGTATATGACAAAACAGACCTGTCCGATAATTATATTTCACAATCAGATTCTGATTATGATGAGCTTCTTACATATGAAAAATCCTGCCAGCTTCTTGTAGAACCCGGTAATTATGATTCTCCATTAATGAATCTGATTAACGACAAAACATATATATTTGGCAATAATGAATGTGGGATATCCGAGCTGTCCATCAGATTCCATGATAAATGTGGCATTCTTATATACAAGAATGCTACAGGTAATCATTCTTTAGAGTTTGGACTTGGAAAGAATATCTTTCAGAATTTTCCTGATTACAATTTTAAATGTGGCGCAAGTGCTGCTTTCAGGGCTGATAACAATCTTCTCATCAAAGTCCAGATAATAGACAGCGCTATTGGAAATATATATATTTCCTTAAGTTATACTGGCAACTACATAACAGTAATGTTGCGCAAGCTTGAAGAATCATATTTTAATGAATATCAAGGTGTATTCAGCGGAAAGTTACGCTAAATCTAAAAAGCACGATGGAATGAAATTCTACATCCATCGTGCTTTTATATTAATCCCTATTCTGTCCGATATTAGAACATAAGTCTGATAATCCATGTAGCAAAGCTTACAGCTACATATGTTAATCCCATAATAACAGGAATCTTCTTCTCATCTTTGCAAAGAGCACGGATTGCCATAAATACAAAAACATATCCTGCAACGCTTGCAAAAAGTGATGTACATGTTGAAACTTTGCTAAAGAAACTTACTGGTATAAGTCCGATAACCCAGCTAAGAATCTTTGCCGGAATACCTAATACAGCAAGTATGCCATATGTAGCAAGTCCCTGTATATATGTAACATTTGCTTTATTAAACGCTTTTGCAAGAAGCATTACAACAAGTGCAAATACAGCTGCTGACACTGCAACAAGAAGTATCTCTAAAAACATATACTTAAATATTTCGCCAGTTTCATATGGCTTATATGATGTGTATGATGTATATGCTGATAACAGACTGTCAAGATCTGAGCTTCCTGTCGTAACCTTTGCCTTTGAATTAGCAATAAGCATATCAAAAAGCTTAGTTAACATATTAATTAATGCCTCACCACCAATAAGAATGGCAACAAGTACAATATTTACTTTAGCAACAAATGCAGAAACAGTCTCTACCGGTGAAGTAAATAATCCTTTAAATATATTAATATACTCTACAAACGGATTAGGACCTGCCGGCTTAGCTGCCTGTGGCTGCACTGGCTGTCCCCCTGGAACCTGCTGATATACTGGCTGCTGATAAACCTGTTGCTGATTTACCGGCTGCTGTGGCACTCCCATCTGTGGTGCTGCTGCCTGTGGCTGCTGGCATGTGCACATTTCACCTTCTTTTAAAGGTCTTCCACATCTCATACAAAAACTCATTCTTTTTCCCTCCTAAGGTTCAATTAATAAATACTTTTAAATTATAGTATACAACCTGTTGGTTATCAACCTGTATCATAGTACCATGATACATTCCTTCCAACAATTGTTTTATCTGCACATTTCATACCTGTAATTTGCAAATATTGAACTTTATGCATCATTTACTATTGTATTCCGGCTTTATCCATTATATATTCCATACGTTTAATATATGAATGATATTTTGCTACTTTATTATGCCCATTTCTTGCAATCTGCGCACGTTCGTCCTCGTGATTAAGATAATACTCCGTCTTTTTTAACAGGTCATCATGACTGTCATAATATACATAGTCTTTCCCATTCTCAAAAAAATCCATATATTCAAGCTGGAAACTTGTCATAAGAAATCCTCCTGCGCCCATAATATCCCATGCTCTCAGTGGAATTCCTGTACGGATATTACGCATTACCGGATTAATATTAATCCTGCTGCAATTAAACACCTTCGGCATATCTGTCATGTAATTAACTGCACCTTTAAGATTAACTCCCATAAGTTCCTTGTCCGGGTCATCTGTATAGAGGTCTGTCGAAAAATGCTTTGCAAGCTTGTTAAGTATCTGCACTCTTTCTATATTAGCAAGTTTGAAGCCCAAAAATGTTGATGAAAACACAAGTGCAATATCTGAAAATGCTCTTTCATCCTGCTTAAAATCTATAAGCTCACATAACTTTTCAAGTATATCAACTGTAAGCACTTTATCAAATATGCTGTCACCATATATTTCCATCTGTGAAAGCATCGCTGCATCAAAATATCCCCTTAGATATTCCGGCAGTCTGTCTTTTATATCATCATACGAATTCCTATGATACATCCCTCCAACAAATGAAACTTCGCTGCTCCACCGCTTCCGCTCTTCTTCTGTAAGTGCTCCTGTTACCTTATCAACCCTTTCACAGTTAACAGCAAGCGGAAGATACCACACATGCTCTGCCCCAAGTCTCCGCAGCTCTTCACAGTAAAATCTGTCAAATATAAAGATATAATTACATTTATTAAACAGTGACTTATGATACAGGGATATAAGCGGGCTGTCCACTGTCCATGCAATATACTTTTTCCCAAGCTCCTCACACAGGTCAGAAACATGTGGAAAATAATTAAGGGAAAATACACAGTCGCATGCAGAAAAGACCTGCCTAAGTTCCGCATAATCGCGGAGCTTAAAGCCGGTCTTTTCATCCTTGTCTATTACTGTCTCTGTATAGTCATATACTTCATGTCCAAAATATTCAATCGCAGACTTTACATCATCCTGATTGAACACCTTCCATCTGTATAAAAGTATTCTCATTGTGCACATGCCTTTTCAAGTACTTCAAAATAGTTCTCAAATGTCTTACAACAGCATTCATAATTATCAATTATTATGCCATCAACACGCAGTCCGATTAATGCGAAAGACATCGCCATTCTATGGTCATTATAGGTATCAACAACACCTGGCTTGACATTGGCTGGAGATATCTCTATACGGTCTCTTCCTTCTTTGACATCAACACCCAGATTGTTAAGCTCGTTAACCATAGCCTCAATTCTGTCTGATTCCTGTAATCGTATATGTTCGATATTCTTGATAACCGTTGTTGTCTTTGCAAATGGAGCAATAGCTGCAAGTGTCATTGACTGGTCTGAGAAATCATTCATATCAACATCCACACCGCAATATTCTCCATCCTTAGGTCCGCTGACGCATATACCTTCGCGTTCCTCTGTCACAGCACAGCCCATCTGTTTAAGCACATCTATGAACTTAAGGTCACCCTGCATTGAATTTGAATGTACGCCTTTAACAATAGCTGTTCCGCCTGTAAGCGCTGCCGCTGCATAAAAGTAGCAGGCTGCCGAAACATCCGGTTCAATATAATATGTCTGTGGATAGTAACCTGAACCTGCAGGAACAATATATTCTGCTCCTTTATGGTCTACCACACAGCCAAACTGTTCCATCATCTTAGCTGTTATCCTCACATATGATCCTTCTGTTTTATTACTTGTGATATGGACATGTATTCCTTCTTCAAGCATCGGAGATGTCATCATAAGTGCACTTAAGAACTGTGTACTTTCACTTATACTGATTGAAACAAGGTTATTAGGCTTCTTCCCTCCATATGCTGCACCTTTTACATTAACCGGAAGATGTCCGTCTTTCTCAAGAAACTCAATCTCTGCTCCCATGCTCTGTAATGCTTCAAAAAGTGGAAGCATTGGTCTTTTTTTCATCTGTTCAGAAGCTTCAATTGTATACTCACCATCTGATAAAGCAAGCATGGCTGTAAGAAATCTTGCCGCTGTTCCAGCACTTCCTACATTAATTGTCGCCCTCTTCTTAGGAATATCCCTTCCATGTCCGTGAATGATAACATATCGTTCAACTTCGTTTACTTCGATAATATATCCAAGTGCGATAAGACTCAAAAGAAAATGTCTCGAATCGTCACTGAACAAAACTCCTTTAAGGGTACATTCACCCTGTGATAAAGCTGCCATAAGCAGCGCTCTGTTAGTAATACTCTTTGAACCAGGCACTTCAACTGTACAGTGAATCGGGTGGTCCAGCTTCTTAACCTTGTACTGTGACATAATTTTACTACTCCATTAAACGTAATTATCTCTCATCCATATCAACATATGGTCTGTGATGTCCAACATATTTGTAAGCAGGACGGATAATCTTACCTGCATTAACAAGTTCCTCAAGTCTGTGTGCGCACCAGCCTGAAATTCTCGAAGTTGCAAACATTGGTGTAAACATTTCTTCTGGAATGCCGAGCATTGTGTATACAAATCCACTATAGAAATCGACATTGGCACAGACTGGCTTAAACATCTTTCTCTTGTTCATAATAAGCTGTCCTGCTTCGCTTTCAACAAGCTCATATAATGCAAATTCTTTCTGCATTCCCTTCTCTTCTGAAAGCTGTTTTGCAAATTTCTTAAGTATAACTGCTCTAGGATCTGAATTAGTATATACTGCATGACCCATACCATAGATAAGTCCGGCATGGTCAAATGCTTCTTTGTCAAGGATCTTGTTAAGATATGTACATATCTCATCTTTATTGTCCCAATCGCTGCAATGTGCCTTAATATCTGTAAACATTTCCTGAACCTTTAAGTTAGCACCACCATGCTTAGGTCCTTTAAGTGAAGCGATTGATGAAGCAATTGCTGAATATGTATCTGTTCCTGATGAAGTAACTACGTGTGTTGTAAATGTTGAGTTATTACCACCACCATGCTCTGCATGAAGAACAAGACAGATATCAAGAACCTTTGCTTCAAGCTCCGTAAAGTCTCCATCATCTCTTAACATATAGAGAATATTCTCGGCTGTTGAATAACCCTTCTTAGGATTTTTTATCATAAGTGTTCCATCAAGCTTAAAATGTCTGTATGACTGATAAGCATATACTGAAAGAAGAGGCATCTTGGCTATAAGCTGAAGACTCTGTCTTAATACATTAGGAATTGAAATATCATCCGGTTTCTCATCATATGAATAAAGACTTAAGATACTCTTCATAAGTGAATTCATAAGATTAGTACTAGTAGCTTTCATAATAACATCTCTGATGAATGCACCTGAAAGCTCCTGAAGATCTGTCAATATTCTTATAAATCTGTCTAACTGATCCTTGTCTGGAAGTACACCGAATAACAGGAGATATGTTGCTTCCTCAAATCTGAATCTGTCAAGGCTGCTTCTCTTGATAAGCTCCTCAACATTATATCCCTGAAAATATAATTCTCCGTCTACAGGTATCTTTCTTCCGTGAACACTCTGGTTGCCTAATACATCTGATATCTCAGTAAGACCTGTAAGTACGCCGTTACCATTGCTGTCACGAAGACCTCTCTTTACATCATACTCTGTATACAGATTCTGATCGATTATGCCTGAGGCTGTACACTCTTTAACGAGTTCCTCAAAATCGCTCTTATCTACTGTTGAAAGTTCCATCATTTCCTGATTGTTCATAGCTTTCCTCCTCTTGATTATTTCCCGCATAGCTAAAAACGCAGATGAAGATATTATATCTGCTACTACTGGTGTTTGTCAATTTACTGTTGTTCGTTTCCAGTCTCATTCCTCATACCGATTACCGCATCTGCAAGCTGTCTTAAATCATCGGCACTTCCCTCTGTAAATCCGTTTTTTCCTACAACAAGACAATTATCGTCTCCGACAAACAAATATATATTATTCTGATCCTGATTCCATTTCACAACATCATCCCAGCTGAATGTATCACTATCATTCTCTTCATCTGTGATGATAATATTCTCTGCATCTATCGCATATGAAAATTTAACACCAACCATCTTGCCATATATATTGTGGAACTTGCGTCTGTTGCTCTTATCCATTCCAACCATTCCTATATATAAGAATACTACCGCAACCAGTCCGAACAGCACTATCATAAATGTATCCGCCTGCTCATTTCCTGTCATCTTAAGGACAAGTTCTCTTATCATCATCATCCCAAATATAAGTCCGAATAAATTATATGCAAGCTTAAATGTCTTATATCTGCTGTTATCAAAATTACTGGCACGCATGGCACCATCCATACATTCCTTTGTAAATTCAGTATTATTTTTAATTGTCATTTATTCCTCCCTGTGCATTTCCCAATAAATAATAAAACACATTTGTCTAAAAAATAATTTTAGACCAGTCAGGTGAATCATGTCAATGGGTGAATCGTGTTGTAGCCAATATCCCCCGTATCTGATATAATACTCCTATATATTACGTGTTTAGAAAGGAGTATTCTTATGAAACTTGCCTGCATTACCGGAGCCTCTTCCGGCATAGGAAAAGAATTTGCATATCTGCTTGCCGACCTTGATTATGACCTTATTCTGGTTGGAAGAAATACTGCTGCACTTCACGAAATCGCTGATAATGTCGCTGTAAGATGCAAATGTATCACATGTGACTTATCAGATGAGAAATCATGTGTTGAACTCGGAAAGAGACTGCGCAGATTTCCTCTTGATATCATGATTAATAATGCCGGTTTTGGAGAACTTGGCACATTTGCTGAAACAAGGCTGAAAAATGACATCAACATGATTAATGTTAATATTAAAGCTGTACATATACTTACTAAAGCTGTTCTTCCGGGATTTATAAAACGCGACAGGGGTTACATAATGAATGTAGCATCCAGTGCCGGGCTGCTTCCTGGTGGTCCATATATGTCTACATATTATGCAACTAAAGCATATGTAACAAGCCTTACTACTGCTATTCATGGGGAACTTCGGGACTTAAAAAGTAATGTTCACATAAGCATGCTGTGTCCTGGTCCTGTTGATACCAACTTTAACAATGTTGCCAATGTAAAATTCGCCTTATCTGGAATTCCTGCTGACTATTGTGCTTATTATGCACTATGTAAAATGTTTACTGGAAAGCTTACCATTGTTCCTACATTTACAATGAAAGCCGGAGTTTTCGGAAGCAGATTCCTGCCAAGACAGGTGCTTGCCTTTATGACAGGCCATCAGCAGAAAAAGAAAACAGACAGCATCTGATTCGATACTGCCTGTCAGTCTAGAATTTTTTTGAAAATATTATATTCTTTCTTTCAACAAGCACTGCCTTGTTAAAGAACACATCAACTGCTGCCTTGTAATCAGCCATTCTCTGGGATTTCTTGATTGCCTTGATTTCTTTTCTGCAATCATCAAACACATATTCCATATAACACCACATTTCTTTCATTCTGTGTATGGCATGTGTGTCTCCCGGCATTATGGCTGTGCGGGCTGCATATACAAGGTCATGAAGTTCCTTCATCAGCTTCTTGTCTGAATCGAGGTCACGAACCATTTCTTCTGGATTATTATCTGTCAATACACTAATCAGTCCAGGGTCCGCAACAAGTCCTCTTCCCAGCATAAATGTATCAACCTCTGGGAACATCTGCTTCATCTCAAGAAAATTCTTTCTCGTAAATATATCTCCGTTAAGAACCAGCTTGTTCCTGCTGTTATCCACTGCGTAGCGGAAAGCATCCAGATGCAGCTCATTTCTGTAATAATCCGTGCGCACTCTCGGATGTACGATTAATTCCTCTAGCGGATATGTATTATACACATCCATTATCTGTGGAAAATTCCCATCATCTTCTACCCCGATCCGCGTCTTAACAGAAACCTTAATATTATCCCTTATAAAGGCATCCTCAAACACTGCATCCAGAAAGCGATCAAGTTTTTGTGTATCCCGAAGCATCCCGGAGCCTTTATCCTTTGAAACAACTGTGCCTGACGGACATCCTGCATTAAGATTAATCTCGCTGTAACCATACTTTTCATAAAGCATTCTCGCAGTCCAGATAAAATCCTTCGCCTCATTAGTCATTACCTGTACAACTGTATATGTATCCTTATTATGTGCGCAGTCTATATCTCTTATCTCTCTGGCAAGAAAATTCTCTGACTTATTCGGGGAAATAAATGGCGTAAAATATTTTGCAATCCTGCCGTTTCCAAATGTTTTCTCGTAAGCATTGCGGTATGTAAAGTCTGTAAGCCCCTCCATCGGAGCCATATATATAGTATTCTTCATGTAATCTGTCTCTTAATCAATCTAATGTGTATGTGCCATTACTGTTGGTTATAACTGCGGTCTCATAAAATTCCTTTACCGCCTTTATCATGTACTCTGTGTCCATAATTCCTGCAGTCTCAAAAGGCGAATGCATCGCAAGCTGGGCAAGTCCGATATCTACTGTATTCATTGACACATGGGAGTTGGCTATATTACCAAGTGTTGAACCTCCTGGAATATCTGAGCGGTTGGCAAATTCCTGTGTAGGGACTCCTGCTCTTTTACATATTTCTTTAAATACTGCAGCTGATATTGCATCTGTTGTATATTTCTGATTAGCATTATATTTAATAACTATTCCCTTATTCATATGAGGTCTGTTGGTCGGATCAGCTTTCTCAAGATAATTAGGGTGAACCGCGTGTGCATTGTCTGCTGAGAGCATGAAAGAACCCGCACATGCCCTTATATAATCCTCATTATCTTTGCCTGCACACAATGCTATCCGCATAAGCACATCTGATAAAAATGTTGAATCTGCTCCCTGTTTGGTACTGCTGCCAACCTCTTCGTTATCAAATACTGCACATACTGCAACGCTCTCCTGATTGCTGTCATCACTGTCTATAAGCGCCATCATACATGAATATGCACACATAACATCATCCAGTCTTGGCGCTGATATGAATTCATTATCTGCTCCCCATATTGTTCCTGGCTGTCTGTTATAAAGGAATAAATCCCTGCTTACAACTGATTCTTTATCTGTCTGTGCTGCATCTGCAACTATACTGTCAAAAAGCCCCTTTGATTCCGCCTCTCCAACAAGCGGTATCATGTCCTTCTGGGCATTATAATTTAGTCCTGTATTAGCTTCTCTGTTCATGTGTATTGCAAGATTAGGAATTATGCATAAATCCCTGTCAACATTAACAAGAACCGGTTTTAATACTGTTCCCTCTTTTATCACAACTCTTCCTGCCACCGATAATGGTCTGTCAAACCATGGTGCCATAAGCATGCCACCATATTTTTCTACATTTAATAAAACATAGTTATTATCCGAAATCATTTCCGGATTCTCTTTTACTTTAAATGCCGGAGAATCACTATGTGCAGCCGCTATCTGGAAATTACTGAAACCTTCCTGCACAGGCATTCTGAACGCTATTATGGAAGAGTCATTTCTTGTAACATAATACTTTCCACCAGATATAAGCTTCCATCTGTCCTTTTCATTAAGACTTACAAATCCAGAATCGTCCAACAGTTCCCTGAATCCAGCCGTAACATGATACGCGCTTGGGTTTCTGTCTATGAATGTCATCATATCTTTTGAAACATTTATAAATGTATTCTCTTCCATATCTTCTCCTTTAATAATAAGGTATATTAATTATGCCTGTTTTTTCTTTGTCTTCTGTACTTTCTGACCTGCGCAAGGCGTATGAGTATTATAAGCAGCACAACAACTATGATTACAGCAACCGCTATAAATACTATTGCCGGCGTGTCAAGCGCAGCTTTCTTTGTCACAGATGTATTACTATCTTGTGTCGCTGCATCCGCCTGATATGTATATTCTCTATATACTGTCTGGTTGCAGAGAGAACATTCTCCTGATTCCAGCCCAGCCTTTGATTCGGTTGCTTCTTCAAGAATACTATACTCTGCGACATTATGTTCATGTATTGTATACGAATCTCTATAGATATATCCACATTTGCTGCAGGTATGAGTTGTAAATCCGTATCCACTGGCTGATGGCTCTGTTACAACATCTGTATATTCTGGTTTATCACACATATCAGGCTTTAATGTAACAGAATAATCATATGTTTCATTTCTCTTAAAATCTGATGTGAATCCAGAATAATTATATGTCCAGCTCATTACCTCGCCCATATTGTCCTTACAATAAGCTCGTCGGTCTGTATTATCTTCAAAGAATGTTATCATTCCCTTGACGCTGTTATTATGCACTTCGCCTTTATATGTTTTCATCAGTTCAAGAGGATATACCATATACATTCCTACAAGTCCACCATCGTGAACATATCCATGGTCTGAATCATATCCATCAATTATTACCGAACAGTTATTAATATCAAGGAAACCTGCACCATATGCGCCTCCCATAAACTGTTCATCTCTTTCTTTTGCATTGGAATCAACACATACAAGTGTTACATCGGTTGATACTTTTTCAAGACTTCCGCTTCCAAATCCCACTATTCCGCCAGTTCCCCACATTTTGGCAGAATCCGTAAGGCTCACATATGTATCTTTAATATCACATTCCTGTATATCGCTATTATCCGTAAGTCCTGCAATTGGAGCTGCAAAGCAATGGTCTGTTGCTGTAATCTCTATTCTTGCTCCATATATATTAAGACCGCTTACCTTTGAATTGCTCAATACACCAAAAAATCCTGCACCATATGTATCGTATTCTTTTCTATTACCATCATATGTCTTCATTGTCTGCTTACTTACAGTATTAACTGTCAGATTCAGTATGCTGTGTCCATTGCCATCAAATGTTCCTGAGAAATCCCATGGCGTCCATTCTATTCCAGACATATCAATATCTGCCATAAGCTTATAGTTACCAGTAGTATTGGATGATGCCTCTACAAGTTCAGAAACTGTCCTTATCTGTATATAATCTGTCTTCCCCTCATTATTACTGGTTGTCTGGGTATCCGCTTTAGTAATATTAACTGGGAGTGCTGTAGCTGCAAGTATTACTGCTGCTATTGCTGCTGCCCTTTTAATAGATGATTTATTAAACATATTGCTGCCTTTCCTGTTTATTAATTTTCTCTATTCTACAACACATCTGTTAAAATTTGTATCTTAAAATTCAAGCTCAATCCCTTCAAGATCTTCTTTTTCTATTATCGCAAGTATATTCTTGTCTACATTATCAAGTCCTACAATTCTTGTTGCCTGATTAGATATAGCCTTTTCCAGATAATTCCTTACATCTCTTGCATTGGCATATCCATCTGGTTTATTAGCCACTCTGTCTGTAAAGAATCTTCTGGCCTCTTCTAATGCATCCCTTGATAGCATATACTCCTGTTTCTTACAATTATTTATAAGGATCTCCACTTCTTCTTGTGCCGTATAATCCTCAAAAATAATAAACTTATTAAATCTTGAACGAAGTCCCGGGTTAGAATCAAGGAATTCCTCCATTAAATCCGTATATCCGGCAACTATAACCACAAGATCATCCCTGTGGTCTTCCATACCCTTTAAAAGGGTGTCAACTGCTTCCTGACCAAAATCTCCCTGTCCTTTTCCATTAGTAAGTGTATATGCCTCATCTATAAACAATACCCCTCCTAAGGCTGACTCAATAACCTCGGCAGTCTTTGTTGCCGTCTGTCCTATATACCCACATACAAGTCCTGACCTGTCTACTTCCACGAGATGTCCCCTGGATATCGCACCTATTGCCTTATAAATTCCAGCAAGCAGCCTTGCAACTGTTGTCTTTCCTGTTCCGGGATTTCCCATGAATACAAGGTGCTTATTAACACTTGTCTGTTTCATTCCCATCTGCTCACGCATTTTCTGAACCTTAAGAAGATTAATAAGTGCATTCACATCCTCTTTAACTGCAGTAAGTCCTGTCAGTGAATTAAGTTCTGCTATAAGCTCATCAGCACTTTTTTCATCTTCTTCCATGCCATTTCCTGCCTTTATTGCAGTGCTCTTATAATCAGGTCTTAATAAGCCATACTGCTTCAAATTCTCATCCAGCATTACACAATATGATGATAAGACATTAATCTCTGATTCTGTGCTTTCCGCATTGGCCGCCAGATACTCCTGTCCTAATGCTCTGTAACATTCTGCAAGAGTTCTGGCTTCTTTATTATCATATATATCGTTCCTGATCTTATGCCCGGCATTAGCCAGTATAAAATATTTAAATGTCGACGGCATCCTTGTCACATATCCCGGTCCTAGCATATTTCGTGTTTTAATGTCTGCTGCCATTGCCGCACTTACATCAAATCCCAACTTTTCTTTTATGAATCTTCTCTCTGAATCTCCGTATTTTCCATCCGTCATTGACAGATATATAAGAAAATGCAGCAATTCCTTCTTAAGATTATCACGAAGCTTCGTATTTCCAGCAAGCCCTACAACTCCATTCTGTTCTATGTAGTCACACATTTCAAAGCATGTATTAATTAAATCCATATTACTCTCCCATCATTCTGGTAATTCAAAGTTATTAAAACACAACATTTATTAAAAACTGTGTCCGCCTCCTGAGCTTCCACCTCCGCCGGATGAACCTCCGCCAAAATTATAAGAACCACCTCCTGAACCTCCTCCTGATGACTCACTGCTTACTGAAGTATGCTCTTTTAAAAGTTCTTTATTAACCTTGACGCTGACAAATGATTCTGCTCCGTTTCCGCTCATAATCGGATAGCTCTCTTCTTTTTTATTAAATCTGGATACTTTAAGCACAATGAAGTTAATGGTTACACCAAGAAGCAATGCCAATAATATATTATTAATAATCTGCATTGGTCTTTTAATCCTGCCACCTGCCAGACAATTCTGTGCCTGTGTAAATGCATCTATGGCACATTTGCCATAATCCCCTGCTGTAGCGCTCTTGTACACATTATCAGTTATTGAGCTGGCTTCTGCATTCCGTATAACTTTGCGGGTATCACCTGTACAATACATGTATATTTCTCTGTGATACATATCGATTGTAAACATCAATACCGGTGCTGTCTTAGAAGTACCAAAATACTCTGCGCAATAATTCTGACATATATCAGCGGTGCTCATACCATATTCTGACGTACGTGTGGTGTAAAATATAACATTGGTATTCTTAGAAATACTTTCCATAATCTCATAAAGATCGGACTCGTCATCATCATCTATAAGATAAGCTCTGTCATCGTATATTATTCTGTAATCTCCGGTCTCCTGTCCGCTGGCGTCCGCCTGTTCAGCAAAGAATAATGCACTGGCTGCGAAGGTACAGAGAACTAATATTATTGTTAATAATCGTCTAAGATATTTCAATTTCTTCCTGTCCTCCTTTGTATGCATTAAACTGAGGCAGTGGCCTTGTACAACTGTAATTGTAGTCTCTTATAATTCCAAGTACTACAATAACTTCTGACGCTAACGCCAGTGCTGTAGCAACATAATACCATATATCATGTACTGGATTGACACCTGCAACTATCATAATAGCTATATTAATAATCACCGATAGCAAAAAGACCGGCGATGCTGCTGTATTATTCTTTTTCAGCGCCATATACTGTGGATAGCGCTTAATTACCATTACAAGCTGTATTATAAATGTTATGGCACATATAGCTACTTTTACCCACTTGCTGCTTTCCCTGTATTCAGAATTGACTGAAGCAATAAAAACAATTGCAACATACATAAGCATAAATGTACCTACTGTAATTGCTACCACTTTAAGTGCATCCGATTTTTTCAATTTGTATGTTCTTTTTATTTCCCTGTCATACATTTTTCTTATGTTGGCATCATAAAATAATCCCGCTATAAGATTGAATACTGCAGCTATTCCTATCATTGTCTTTGCTGTAAACATTATGTTCTGAAAACACATGAGCACAATAAATATAACCGCAGATATGATTGCTGATACCCCGAAGAATTTCTTAAAATCTACCGGCAGGTCACAATTCATTCTGCCCGTATGTCCATTGATAACCGCATATGCTACTCTGTCACGGTTCTGGTAAGACATAAACCATACCGGCTTTAAGATATCCTCTTTGCTGACAATATCTATCTGTGGCTCTTTCTCTGTCTTTTTGATGGACATGCTGCTTCCGACTTTGTATTTTATCTGATTATCAACATATTCCTTTGAATTAACATAGGCATACTCTTCATACTCCTCTGCCGGAACATCTGACATATCAGCATAGAATCCGCACAGATAACCCGGTTTAAAATCTACTATTGCCTTAGCGTCTGTAGCATCATTAATTGCCTCGCTTAAATCATCCCTGAACAATCCTGATGCGTCATGTGTAATCCCTCTTACATTGCCATGAACAGGTGCATGAATTTTCCAATGTCTGGTAGTTGTATAGATTTTCTTCTTTTTCTTTTTAGTTGTCTGCGTCTTTCCATATGCATCATAGTCGCCTTCAACTGTCGCTTCGTAACTGTGATACGGAAGGTATATTCCTCTGAATTCATTAATACCATCAGCCTTTTTATATTCATCAGGAACATACATATTCTTCTTTGCAAAATTCTTGAACTTTGTCTTGCATACTCTTTTCTCTATTTTAAATGGCACAATTGATTTCGGTGCATCAACTTTCTCCGTTCTTTGCTGCAATATTGCTGATGCTCCACAATAACTGCAGAATCCCGCTATTGTATTGTCTGCTGAATATATTTTGCCGCCACATGACGGGCATATATATGCATTTACTTCATATAATGAATCTTCTGCATCTTTATCCTTTTTTATTGCGCCAACATCGTATTTGCCGCCACAGCTTTTGCATCTTAATCTGCCTGTTTTGATATCGTATCGTAATTCAGCTCCACAGCCCGGACATCCATACATTGCTTTTCCCCTCCTGCCATATCTATATCAGTTTCGTACACGCATACAGCACAATCAGAAATATCACGTTATACACTGTAAATGAAACAAAATATTTTCCTTTGCCTTCTGGCACTTCATTGACATACTGCTTGTAAGATATAAGACTAGCCATTGAAGCTATCAGTGTGCCAAGTCCCCCAATATTAACTCCAAGTGCAAGGCTCTTTATATTATGCGTAAAGCCTGACAGCAGAAGCGCCGCCGGAACATTGCTTATGCACTGGCTTGTAATGATTCCAGCACCTATTTCCCTGCCATCAGTAATTTCTGATAAAAATAATGCAACCGGCTCTATCCTGCCCATGTTGCCTGTAAATATAAAAAATCCGACAAATGTTAATAACAGTGCATAGTCCGCTTTCAATAGCACATCTCTTTCTATTATGAATGTAATGACAAGCACCAGTACTGTAAGCACATACCATGGAAGCACCCTTGCAACGGCAAGTAATGCTATAACAAAAAGAATTGTATATAGAAAAACATTTACAGGTACAGCTTTCTGACCTGAATTATCGTCGGTATTCTTCATGCTCACATCAGCATTTTTATTCTTCAAAAGTAATATTGAAATAATAAGAAGTACCGCTGAAATAACCGTATATGGCAGAAGCCACATTATAAATTGTCCTGCTCCCACTCCAGCAAGTCCGTAAAGATACAGGTTCTGCGGATTGCCAATCGGTGTCAGCATGCTTCCAAGATTCGCGGCTATCGTCTGTAACACTACAACCGGTATCATCAACTCCTGTCTGCCACACTGCTTAAGCATCATTATCGCAAACGGCACAAATGTTATCAGCGAGACATCATTTGTAATCAACATACTGCTAAAAAAACACAATGCAACAAGTATGCTGACAAGCTGCCATATTTTCCGTGTTCTCACAAGAAGTGCATGTCCGATTTTTTCAAAGATGCCGTTATTCATATAACCCTTTGTTATTATCATCAGACTCCACAATATCCCAAGTGACCGCCAGTCTATGTAACCGGCATATTCTTTATCAGGCACAACAAAGAATACAGATATCAGAGCAAGCACCCAGCTTACTGTCAGCACTATATCCTTCTTTAAATAATATATTATCTTTCTCATGTCTTTGCTCTCTTATGTAGTTATTATTTTATATTTTACAATATATTTTTTATTCTTTACAGTGTTAGTTGTCAAATATATTGAACATGTTTATAGGTATAAAAGCTTTTGCATAGGAAAATCTATAGACATAACTAATACAAAAATGTCTGGCATGCTATATTTCTGTAGCACACCAGACATTTATGGTCATTATTTAATACTATACATTATGCATTTTTATTCTTAATCATACTTACAACTGCTAAAACAGCATTTATAAGACACCATACCGACCAAATTATAAGATCACTATAATTGCCATATCCTACAAATCCAAATACGGCAGCAAGTCCAAAAAGTACAATCAGGGCTATTTCATGTCCCTTTCCTGTCTTATTTCTTGTTGCAATTGAAACAATTCCACCTGCCAGCATAAGTATTCCTACTATTAATCCTACACTTCCTGATACGCCTCCATTATCCTCAAGTGCATTAACAACTCCTGCGGCGCATGACTGAAACATGACTACTACAAATAATATAATTGATAATATTCCTGATACTAATTTCCAAACTTTCATCTTCTCTTCCTCCTACTGAAGCTTTATTATTATCTTTTCACTCGTCCATATATTGGTAGTGTATTCAAGTTCTATAGATTTTGCTTTTTCTGGAACCTCAAATAACACGCTGAAACTTACTTTACGCCCTGTTGATAATGTATCTCCAGAAAATTCATTTACTGATTCCATATAACTCTGGTCACAACTTTCATTATCAGCAAAGCAGTCAAAATCCAGACTGCTTACATATGCATCTGATTTACCATTGTTTTCAAATGTAAAATCTGCTTTAACATATTTTTTCCCATCGTGTGGTTTGTAAAATCCATATGGATCATCGTAATCAGTAAACTCCGTGTCTGCATCATCGACTGTACACTTTAATCCATTTTTCTCAAAGCTTCCACCAACATTAACAACATTGTCGGTTTCTGTGCTTGTTTCATTTGACGCACCACTTGCATTACTGTTATCCACACTTGTATCAGTGCCACTTCCCATTGCCATTGCTGCAAATACAATCAGACAAAGCATGACACCTATGTACCTCTTGATTCTTTTCATATGATTTCCTCCTCATATCATGTTTTTTTATAATTAAAACAGCTACTAATTCTGCTATTATCTCAACAATAATATCCATCGTATCAAATGTTCCCTTTACATATTCGGTTATCTGAAAAATTTCCATAATTGTCGAAAACATACTTGCTATCACAAATATTTTCCATATATAAGCTGTTTTATTACCTGTAACTAACATTAGTGAAAACACCAACGCATATGCCCACAACATATCTGGCATATAGCTACGAATAATTTTTACAAATGTGTTATTCATTCCAATATATAAACTAACTTCCAGCATACTGTCGATGTTTCTTACAAATATAACTTCTGGTGAAGTTATGCAATACAGCAGACTGCCTGCCAGTATGGGAATGAAAATGTTTGCATATGCAAAACTTTTCTTCATATACACACCTATATTCTTTACTAAACTTATAAATCTTTTATTTTCATTCTGAATGTTACCATAGTGATGCCTGCAATCTGTGTGCTGACAGCACAAAAAAGACAGGACATATTATTGAGTGATCATCTCAACATATATCCTGTCTGTTTTAATATCTACAAATATCCTACAATTCCCATAAATATTGCGAAAAAAGCTAAAAACATGAAACTAATCGTAAATGCATACACAAATGTCAGAACAGTGCTTAATACATTTATCTTCTTCATTCCCGGAAGTTTTCTCCTTATATTAAGATAGTTACCAAACCACATTGTCATTCCAAAAAGAAGTACAAATGCAACTATCTTATACATTGTAAGTTCCCCTCCAGTTACTGGTATTCCCGTGCTACTGTCTGTAACTGCAAAAGTTATTGTTATCCATGCAATAACCGCATACCATACTAGCGCAATCAGACAATACACAACATTCAGTCGTCTGAATCCCGGCAGCAGATACCGCCTCCATGAATTATCAATATCATAATTTCTTTTCTCGTATTTTCTGTACATTTTAACCAATGTGTCTTTTATATTACTATAGGTTCTTATTACCGAAATGGTATTATCCTTACCAAATACTGTTTCATCTTTTTTATATTAGTCTGTGTATATGCATTATAACTTAACATATCAAGCACGCCACAAAGCTCTGCCGCCGACCGGTATCTGTCTTTGGCGTCTACCATAAGACATTTCTTAAGTATGTCTGAAAATCTGCACTCTGCAATTCCTGCTCCCGGCTTATCGCCTGTCATAATATAATTAATTGTCGCTCCCAGACCATATATATCCGTACGCTCATCTGACTGTCCGAAGCCAAACTGCTCGGGTGCAGCAAAATACACTGTCCCCAACATTCTTGTATCTTCATTCTTATCTGCATTAACATGTCTTGCTGCATTAAAATCTATAAGATTCACATGTCCGTTTTTTCCCATAATTATATTAGAGGGTTTTATGTCTCTGTGTACAATTGACGGTTCTAAATTTTGTAGTCTCACAAGTATATCCGCAAGCTGAACAGCAATTTTATATGCCTGTTCCTCATTTAATAATCCCTGCTCATCTAATACCTGCTTAAGACTCTTGCCCTGCACATACTCCTCAACTACTATGAGCCTGCCATCATCTGCAATGCATTCTCTTACAGCTGGAACTCCCTCAATTCTTATGGTAGCAAGCTGTTCATACACACCTTGTGAATATATCTCAAGCGTTTTTTTAACACAAAGTTCACTAGTTCTTATGTCCTGTACCAGCACTATATTCTGCTTTCCATCAAGCACTGTCAGTTCTCTGTAAAATGACAGCCTGCTCTCCTCTTCTAAAGTCATATTTTCATCCTTATTGTAATTTAGTGTTTATTATTATACACTATATCAATAGAAAATGTGTACTTTATTGTGAAAGGCGGAATTAATAATGAACGAAAAGCCGACTTATGAACTTGATAAAATATTGAGTTCAGTTGAACCTGAACATTTTAACAGATATCGAAATGAAGAAAGCACTGATTCACAGATGTCTATCAGTGAATTCTTTAACTGGTATATTGGATGCCACGGGCTTCAATTAAGTGAAGTTATCAGAAGCAGCGATATTCCGGCTAATTATGCATACGGAATCCTTAATGGTAATCGTGCCAATCCAAGCCGTGACAGAGTTATTGCACTCTGCCTCGCATGTCATATGAATCTTACAGATACCAACCGCGCATTAAAAACCGCAGGCTTAAGTCCTCTATATTCCAAGGTCAGCCGCGACGCTGCAATTATAATTATGATTAACAAATGTGAATATAATATTGACATTATCAATGAATTTCTGTATGGACACAATCTAAATATTCTTTCGACATCAAACAACAAGGAGGCTATACAATGAATATTATAGATTCACACATTCACATATGCCGCTGCATCAATGGTTTCGGCAACAGCGGAGAAATGCAGGCTATTGGTGGAGGTTATGCAAGTTACGCCGACGGCACAATATTTCAGATGATACCTGAATGTCTCGGTGAATATGATGTTACTCCGGAAGCGGTTCTTAAAGTTATGGACGAGACTGGTGTTTCCAAAGCTGTTATGCTTCAGGGCAATTTCTTAGGTCCTCAGAATCTCTATACTTATGAAGCTGCAAAGAAATATCCTGACAGGCTTGTAGCTGCGGCTACTTATGATCCATTCTGTCGGAATGTTGATTCTATAAGAACGCATTTGTTTGAAGATCTGGGAATTAAGATTGTAAAATTCGAGGTAAGTACCGGAAGCGGTCTTATGAGTTATCATCCTACTATTTCTCTTGATGGTGATGTTATTGAGGAAATGCTTTCATATGCTGAAATGCATCAGAATACTGTTGTTTTCGATATTGGACGCTACCCGTCAGAATGCTGGCAACCAGAAGCCCTCGCCCGCGCAATTAAGAGACACCCTGACACCCAGTTTGTTGTGTGTCATCTTCTTGCTCCAAGAGGTCTTGTTCAGGAAGATGTCTGGCTTAAAGGTATGGAGGCACTCACGCTTGACAATGTTGTATTTGACCTTGCAAGCCTTCCTTCTAATCAGGGCAAAGATGCCAGATATCCTTATCCTGATGCAATCCATTATATTAAACGTGCCATAGAGCTTGTCGGAAGTAACCACCTTATGTGGGGGAGCGACCTTCCTATGAATCTATGCAAAGACAGCTACAGACACCTTATTGATTACATTGTCTTAAGCAATGAAATATCAACACCAGACAAGGAAAATATTATGTCATGCACTGCAGCTAATGTATATTTCAAATAAATATTTAAAATAATACACATCTTTAATATTTCCCTCAAAAGCACTCTATGCCTGCTTTTGAGGGATTTTTATATTCTCCTGTTGACATATTATGCATATCATGTTATATATACTACGACAGATGTACTACGGCTGTCGTAGTATCGTCTGTCGTAGTAATTACTATTTTTAATATTTTTATCAGGTGTATAAGCATCTGCATTAATATGAAGGGAGGAATATGCATGGCTGGCATCAGCAGCGACATTATACGAGGCTACAATGATACAATTATCCTGTATCTTCTGCTTGATAAGCCATCTTATGGTTATGAGATTTCTAAGCAGATTAAGGCCATGACCAATGAAAAATATATTGTTAAAGAAACCACGCTTTACTCCGCATTTACACGAATGGAAAAGAACGGATATATTACTTCTTTCCCCGGTATAGGCGAGAATGGTGGAAAAAAACGAACATATTATCAGATTACTGATGAAGGACGGCTGTACTATCAGTCAAAATGTGAAGAGTGGGCTCTTACTAAAGAAGTTATTGAAAAATTTATTGTGAAGGAGAATTAATGTATGGATACAATTAAAAGTTATCTTGAAGCTATGTTTGCCAATCTCCCCGCAACACCTGAGGTTTTAAAGGCTAAAGACGAACTGTGGGGCATGATGGAAGACAAATATAATGAACTTATATGTGAGGGTAAAAGTGAAAATGAAGCTGTAGGCACTGTTATCTCAGAATTTGGCAATCTTGATGAACTCGCAGAAACTCTCGGACTTGACAGACAGTCTTCTGCGCCTGTTGATAACAGACGTACTTTAACACAGGAGGAAGTCAGAAGCTATGTAAGTGCCGGTAGCAGACATGCGATTCTCACTGCATTAGGAGTTTTCTTATGTATATTCTCAGTAGTTCCAGCAGCAGCCTGCAACGCATTTCACAATAATTTTCTCCAGACTATGGGTGCTGTAGCTCTGTTTATTATAGTTGCCTGCGGTGTTGGCATATTTATAATAACCAATTCTTTAATGAAGAAATACGACTATATTAAGAAACACAACTGTATTATTGATTATGCCACTGTTGGATATGTGCAGGATAAGAAAGAACAGCTTCGTAATATCTCTATTGTGTGCCGCACTCTGGGCATTATTATATGTATCATAAGCTTTGTTCCTGCCGCTGTTTTTGACGCAATCCCAATACAGGGACTTGACGATATAGGCGGTGCAGCAATGCTTTGTATGGTAAGTGTCGGCGTTTTCCTTATTGTTTTCGGTTCAATGGCTGAAACTTCATGCAAGACTTTACTTGCTCTTAATGGTGACAATGTAGCCGGCAGTTATGTTAAGAAAGAGAATAAAGAAGTCAGATATATTAACAATACCGCGACAACTATTATGTCTGTTTTCTGGCCTACAGTTACATGTATATATCTGTCAGTCAGTTTCATCACATTTGCATGGGCTTTAACATGGGTTATATGGCCTATTACGGCTGTGATACATGCTATATTCAAGAGTGTACTTAAAGACGATTCCAGGGAGGTGTAATTATGAAAAAACGAATTTATCTGTCAATTATATATTTTATTACGCTTATATGCATAATTATCGGTGTTCTTGGTAATGTATTTAACATTTCTCCTTTTACACGCATGACTATGGCATCCAGTGGCAAATATATTGAAAATTGCTCTACTTATGATAATGTGTCCGACATATCTGTTGATATGAATCTTGGCAGTGTTAAGATTAAGAAAGGCAGCAAGCTTGAAGTTATCTATACAGGTGCTGAAAAGTTTAAGCCTGCGATATCTGTTTCTGGAACTTCATTAAATATTGAGCAGCATGTAAAAGTACATTTTATGACCAATATCAAAAATTCAGACTGCACACTTACAATTACTGTTCCTGACAATATCAGTCTTAATTCTGTTCAGGCTGACCTTAATATGGGTGATATGGATGTTAACAATATACATGCTTCTTCTGCTGATTTCTCCATTGATATGGGTTCTCTTAAGATTGCTGATTCGTCAATCAAGACTTTAACTGCTGACAACAATATGGGGGATATTAAGCTTACCAATTGCGACAGTGATGTTCTTAACCTTTCTGTTGATATGGGCTCACTGAAAATAAGCGGTATTGATATTGATAAATACAGTGCTAATCTCTCTGTAGACTTAGGCGACATCAAGGTTAATGATGATTCTTATTCTCACAGCTATACTAATAATACTGGCAATAGTAAAAGTATAAATGCTGATGTCAATATGGGTGATATTAAGGTTAACAGATAACAAAGAGCCGGATCTGGAGTGAATACCACAAAGTATTCTCTCTTCTTAAAATATAAAACCTGTAAACATTTATCCTTGTAATGACCAAAATTCAACACAAAATCTGTACCTTTTTATTTGCAAAATCTCTATAATCTATTCATACACACAATGTGATTTATAAATATTATAGGAGGTGTCAAACTATTATGGCAGATTTTATTTTACTTGATGAAGATTTCTCTGATTTTCCTATTGGTGAATTTCCTTATGATAAGAATC
>CAKRIN010000019.1 GCA_934343805.1 uncultured Lachnospira sp. | reverse complement strand
TTATTAAGCCATGTAAATCCGCATAAACACTGGCTTCATAGCGTTGTATACCTTATTGAAGTATAGTCCGCCATACTGGCTAATTATCATTGCAGCAAGAGCAGGATTACAGTTCTTGATATTTACCGGAAACTGTAGTCTTTTTTCATAATTCCACATTCTACATTCCCCCTTCCCGGTATTCCCATGGCATAGGAGTAGCTACCCACATCCAGTAATTATCATTTACCATATACTGCATACTTAACGGGCCATAATAATCAGAATATTTCTGCATATTCTTGACATATTTATCCCTTGTTTCTGCATAATATTCAATAGCAGCTGCATCCTCAGGATGAGTATCAAGATAAAGCATAGTTTCAACAAGTGCGAACCCCAGCTGATAGATATTATTCATTATCATTGCTTTATCATTGCTTATATTTTTACAACAATTCATGGACGGCCTCCTGTAAATGGTTTATCAAGAACAGGAAACAGCGTCCCCCTCATAATAGCCTTACACGGCTCATAAATCTCATTCCACCTCTGCCATGGTACATAACACATGGCAGGGGCAAGCTCATTTATATTCATAAAAAAAGCTCCATATACATGTATCACTACAGTATATGAAGCTTCTCTATAATGTTGCCTGTTTAATATTACATAATATCAGTAAGTCATTACCTCATAGCCATCTTCTGTTACATGAACCATAATTTCCCACTGTGCCGAATATGAATCATCATCTGTATATATTGTCCAGCCATTATTCTCATCAATATAAATATCAGGAAGTCCTTCATTAATCATTGGTTCAATAGTAAACACCATTCCAGGTGCCATAACCATTCCTGTTCCCTTTTTTATAACATAGCTTACAAATGGTGTTTCATGAAATGCAAGACCTATCCCATGTCCGCCCACTTCGCGCACAACCGAGTAACCATTCTTTCTTGCATGCTCACTGATAGCTGCTGCCACATCACCTAAATGTCCCCATGGTTTTACCTGCTGTAATCCAAGCTCAACACATTCTTTAGCTACATCTACAAGCTTTTTGTGTTCCGGCGATACATTGCCGATACAGAACATTCTTGATGAATCTGAAAAATAGCCATTGTATATAGTCGAGCAATCCACATTAACAATATCACCATCTATAAGCTGTATGTTAGATGATGGTATTCCATGGCATACCTGCTCATTAATTGATGTACACACACTCTTTGGAAAGCCTTCATAGTTAAGCGGTGCCGGGATCCCCCCAAGTTCTGTTGTCTTCTGATATACCATATCATCAATATCCTGCGTTGTCATTCCAGCTTTAATATTCTGAGCAACATAATCAAGAACTGCAATATTAATCTTGCTACTTTCTCTCATTCCATTAAGCTGCTCCTCGTTCTTGATAATACCTCTTGGCGGAACCTTATGAAACTTTCTTCTAAAATTATCTATCTTCTTGTCAAAATCCATATGGCACTCACAATAAGGTTTCCCACTCTTGCACCAGCAGGAATCATTCTTCGCCAAACCCTTCATCACTTATTCTCTCCAAATCTTTGTATATTTACTGTTCCATTGCTTCCATTATTGCCGGAAGGAACTGTTTTTTCCTTGAAACAACATTTTTAAGTATATATGTATCATTAGTTTTGTCAACTCCAAACGCCTGCATCATCATCATATCAGCATTCTTTCCAGAACATATAACATACGAACATTCTGACATTACATCTGTCATCATCAGGTACACAACATCAAGTCCTGCATCCCCTGTAACTGTTTCTATAAATGGAATTTCTTTTTTCTTTACCTTCTCTATATCGTCCGGTCCCATTGCATTGACCTGTCCAACGCCAACAGTTATATCATTGATTGAAAACTTTTTGAAGTCCTGATAAAAGATTTCTCTGTCAGATTTCTCATCAAGATTACTTCCTGCACCAAACATTTCTCTTCCGTATACCTCTGGATCTATACCAGCAATTCTGGCAAGTTCAGTTGCTGCTTCAATATCATCAGCCGTACATGTAGGCGACTTGAATATCAGTGTGTCAGATATAATCGCAGAACACATAAGTCCTGCATATACAGGCTCAATCTTAACTCCTGCCTCAAGATACATTTTGTATATTATAGTTCCTGTACATCCAAGAGGCTGGTTTCTGAAAAATACCGGCGTCATTGTCTGAATAGGCCCAAGTCTGTGATGGTCTATAATCTCAAGAATTTCTGTATCTTCAATTCCATTAACAGCCTGATTCTTCTCATTATGATCTACAAGAATAACCTTTTTCTTTCCAGAACGCAAAAGATTTCTTCTCGAAATAGTTCCTACATAATTACCATCTTCATCCTCAATCGGGAAATCCCTGAATCTTTTTTTAGTCATAATCTCCTGAATATCTTCAGTATAGTCAGTTGTTTTGAAACACACGATTCTGTCTCTCGGCGTCATAAAAAATCCAACCGGAATTGCCTGATTCATCAGTCTCGCAACTGTGTATGTATCGTAGTCAGTCTCAATTATAATACAGTTATGGTCCTTAGCTATCTTGGCAATTGTGTTGGAAACCTTAGCACCCTCACATATTATAAGACACTTGGCATCCATTTCTATTGCACATAGCTGTGATTCATAACGATTTCCAAGAATAACTATATCACCCGCATCAATCATGCTCTCCATCATATCTGGATTAGCTGCTGCTATAAGCATCTTCCCCCTGTCAAATATCTCTGATATATCTCCTGTGACAACTCGTCCCTCAAGTGTCTCTACAATATTAGAAAAACTTGTGTGTGCAGTAGATAACACCTTGTTATCAAATGATTCAAAATACGACTTTGCAATATCATCAATTGAAACAAGTCCAGTAAGGCGTTTTCCTTCTGTTATAGGAAGAGTAACTATGTTAAGGGTATCCATAAGCTTCCATGCATTTCTTACAGACAATTCCCTGTCAATTCCTTTTGTCTCCCGGATTTCTATATTAAGTACCTGCGGTCTTACATCTTTAATATATTCCGGTGCCTCTACTCCGAATCTGTTAAGAACAAAATGTGTCTCCTCATTAAGATGTCCTGCCCTCTTGGCAATATAGTCATGTGTACCTGTTATCTTATTTTTAAGATTGGCATAACATATAGCTGAACACACCGAATCTGTATCTGGATTCTTATGTCCAATAACCATTACATCTTTTGCAGTGTCCTTATATCCTTCCATATATCTCTCCATAATTGTAAATCTTTATAATTTTCTTAAAAAAAGAAGTCTCCTATGTTATATCATAGGAAACTTCTTTTGGGAATTACTTTCTGAAAATTACTGTTTCTGTTTCATCTGTGTAGCCGATTGTTCTCATATAATCCTTAAATGCCGCAATCTTATCCTTATATACATAATATGCATCATGACACTTCTTAAAGCATTCAAGAGCAAGCTCAACATTGCCATTATCTTTAGCAGTCCACGAATCGCATGCATACTTATGTATCTGTCTGTGTGCTGCATCAAGTTCCTTGAACTGTCTGCTTCCGGTTATCTGAGGTTCTGTCTGTGCCTTAAGCCACTTGCCAAGCTTACATCCATCAGGATTATTAAGCTGGGTTATCTTTAACTGTTCAAATCCTGCTGCATTATTATACACTCTCCACATCAGGATAAAGTGATCTATCTCAAAGACTCTTAACATATCCTGTACTGTAACATTAGAGAATGATCTGAACATATCACTTCTTGCTGTATCAATATATCTTCCAATCTTATAAATGTGTGTACCTGTTGCCATACAGTTATCGGAAAGTTTCTCGTAACTGGCTGCTATGCTGTCAACCTGCTTGGCAAAATTTGTTGTAATAGATGACTGTGTATCAATATCTGCAAATATTCCTCCAACAGAATCATTAATCGCTACCATCTGCTGATTCATTCTCTCAATATCTGAAAGTGACTCTTCAACCTTATCGTTACCCTCTGAAAGCTTGGCAGTAGTTTCATCCATTGATGCTGCAAGCCTTCCTATGTCTTCATTAAGTTCTCTTACATAATTAACAATATCATCTGCTGACTCTGATGTACTGCTTGATAACTGTCTTACCTGATCTGCAACAACCGCAAATCCTTTTCCTGCTTCTCCTGCTCTTGCAGCTTCGATCGAAGCATTAAGAGCTAACAGATTACTCTGGCTGGCAACCTTCTTAACAATATCAACAATCTCACCAATCTTATGAATCTTATCCTGAAATTCCTGAACCTGTCTGTTGATATCTGCTATCTTCTCAGACGATTCATTAACAACCTTGATACTTTCATTCATATTAACTGTACTATTCTGGGTTGTAGCAAGCATCTCATGTGTATTGTCCTTAATATCAGCCATTGTAGCCGTAATATGATTAATTGACTCCTCAAGATTATGTCCTGCTTCTCCCATCGTTCCAATCGCTTCTGACTGTGACTGGACTTCATCCATCATATCCTTTACATATGAGTTATCTCCTATTGAACCCATAGCTTCATTAAGTCTCATTACAAAGTTATTATTAAATCTCTTGTATGTTTCAACAACTTCATTGAACTTATCGGCAACAGACGGGTCAGCAAATAATGCCTTATCGGCTGGAGAATCTCCAGTCTGTGATATCTCACCTGATATTATTTTATCAAACAAATCCATCAAAACCTGTAAATCATTGCCTGCTGATGTAGCTGTCTTATTCTTTCCAAACATAATACGCCTCCATCTATAGATATTAAATTATCCACCATTTAATTTATACTATGATACCATAATATGGCATTATATTACAACATTTTTATAGTTTTTTATGTAACCAAATCACTGAAAAATTATACTATAAAAGTAAGTATATTTATTCCGGAGTCGATTTTTGAAAGCCATAAGAAAATATATTTCAATCGCTTTAATTTTCATTATTACAGCCTGTTTACTACCTTTAAGTGCATGTTCCAGAAAAGAATATTCTGATAACGCAATGCCGAAAGTCACCCTATGTGAAGTTACACATTCAATATTTTATGCCCCACAATATGTCGCTATTGAGGAAGGATATTTTACTGATGAGGGAATTGACCTTACAGTTACAAATGGTTTTGGCGCCGATAAAGTTATGACTGCGCTTATATCAGGAGATGCTGATATTGGATTTATGGGTTCCGAATCATCTATATATGTCTATGCCGAAGGCGCGGATGATTATGCTGTGAATTTTGCCGGGCTCACCCAGCGCGCTGGCAACTTTCTTGTTTCCCGTAACGTAGATGATTCATTTGACTGGCAGTCATTAAAAGGAAAAACTGTTATCGGTGGCAGAGCCGGTGGCATGCCACAAATGCTTTTTGAGTACATTTTAAAGAAAAATAATATAGATCCTGCAAATGATCTTGAAATTCTCCAGAATGTTGACTTCGGTTCAACTTCCGCTGCATTTACATCAGGAATTGGAGATTTCACTGTTGAATTTGAGCCATCAGCCACCCTTCTTGAACAGCAGGATGCCGGCTACGTTGTTGCATCTCTTGGTGTAGAAAGCGGCTATGTACCATATACAGCATACTGTGCCAAAAAAAGTTTTATAGAGAAAAATCCTGAGCTGATCCAGAAATTCACTAACGCAACACAGAAAGGACTTGATTACGTTAACACTCATTCATCAGAAGAAATAGCAGCAATCATTGCACCTCAGTTTAAAGAAACTGATATTGCAACAATCACTGCTATTGTAGACAGATATAAATCCCAGGACACCTGGAAATCATCAACTGTATTTACGGAAGACAGCTTTAATCTCCTACAGAACATTCTTATTGAAGCTGGTGAACTTGACTCAGCTGTCCCTTATAACGACCTGGTAATAACCGACTTCTCAAAGAAAGCCATAAGCCAATAATACTATCCTTTTAGCAGGCGTCTGAACCGGCGGTTATGGTGTTCAAGATAATCAATTATCCATGCCGTCAGCCTGCATACATATCTGTACAATGGAATAGATGCAATCATCATCAGCACTGTCAGATTTCTTGTGACTCCTTTTAAAACTACCATTGCAAATACAGGTCTTAAGAAAATCATAGAAAATACTATTCCACATGTCATGACTATACATACCGCAAGTCTTATCCAGTCAAACGGCTGACATATCCTGATAAGAGCTGCCATTCCAACTGTCAATAAAACTAAAGTCGCTGCTGTAGCCGTCTGTTCATGAGATATCCCGGCAACCCCACCATAAATTGTGACTATAGTAACAACTATAAAATCCGTTAGTCCGGTAGGAAGCGCCTTTAATATAACATTAAATAAAAAATCGCCCTTTATCAGACTCTTATTGGGCTGTAAAGCCAGAAAGAACGCCGGGATTCCTATTGTAAATATTCCAAGGAATGATAACTGTGTAGGATATAGCGGATACAGATTAACCGATATAAGCGTAAACACCGTTAACAACATTGAAAATATATTCTTTGCAAGAAAAAGTGATGCAGATCTTTTAATATTATTAACAACTCTTCTTCCTTCTCCCACTACGCTTGGCATTTTAGAAAAATCTGAATCCAGCAGTACAATCTGAGCAGCATTGCTTGCCGCTTCACTGCCTGATGCCATCGCTACACTACAGTCTGCGCATTTAAGCGCAAGTACATCATTAACGCCATCTCCTGTCATTGCGACAACATTTCCATCTGCCTTATAGCTTTCAATAAGTTTCTTTTTCTGTTCTGGTACTACCCGTCCAAATACCGTATATTTCTTAATTGCCTCACTTATATCTTCATCACTTTTTAATGTGGTTGCATCTACATAATTATTTGCATTCTCTATTCCTGCCTTAACTGCAACCTTGGAGGCTGTAACAGGATTATCTCCTGATATAACTTTAATGCTGACCCCCTGTTCTTTAAAATATCGAAATGTTTCTTTTGCAGTCTGCCTTATTTCATTTTCAAGAATAATAAATGCCATTGGTGTAATAGCTGTCGTAACCTGCTCTCCTGTTATTTCCTCATTAGCAAGTCCGAATACAATTATTCTTTCTCCATTATCAGAGTATTTGTCTATGATGGCTTTATATAAGCCATAGTCCTTTAACAGCAGATATTCAGGCGCACCCAGCAGATATGTATTCTTTCCAAATCTGGCCCCACTATATTTGTTTTGTGATGAAAATGGGTATATTTCATCACATTCCGCATACTTATCCAGATGAAAATATGACTGTAATGCCGTCATTGTAGCATTATCTGTCTTAATATTAGAAGTTACATTAGCTATACAGTGCTTTATTTCCTCTTCTGAAACAAATTTTCCTGTCATATCCTTATATTCAAGTGTATGTATATGTGTAACTGTCATATCCGGTCTTGTTATCGTTCCTGTTTTATCCACACACAGAACATTAACTCTCGCAAGCGTCTCAACGCAGTTCATTTCATGCACAAGCACATTCTTCTTGCCAAGTCTCATAACACTGACAACTAATGCAACACTCGCCAGAAGATACAATCCTTCTGGAATCATTCCAACAAGAGATGCCACCATTGAATCTATACTGCTCTTTATAGAGCCACCAACTGCAAATCTACTCTGCAAAAACAGTCCCACTCCTATTGGAATAATAAGCACACCTATACACTTTACAAGCTTATCAAGTGATTCCATCATATCAGTTTTTTGTTTTTTGCGTCCAGCCTTCGCTTCCATTGCGAGCTTTGCTGCATAAGAAGAATGTCCTACATTTGTTAGTACAGCCTTACATTCTCCTGATACAATAAAACTGCCGGAGAGCAAAATATCCCCGGCATTCTTAACTACTTCATCCGACTCTCCAGTTACTAATGATTCATTTACACGAACAAATCCTTCTACAAGGATTCCATCTGCACTCAGCTGATTTCCAGCTGAAAACACGCACAAATCCCCCTTAACCAGAGTCTCAGAATCTACTTCATATTTTTTTCCATTTCTTATAACTTTAGTCTTAGGTGCATTAACAACAGTCAGTCTGTCAAGCACCTTCTTAGCTCTTATCTCCTGTATAATTCCAATAAACATATTACACACAATAACAGGAAGGAATGTCATGTTATTATATGATTTTACCAATGCCAAAAGGACAGCAAACACTGCAAATATAAGGTTGAAATATGTAAATACATTTCCCGCAATAATCTGCCAGATTGTCTTTGACTGTCTTCCGACAGATACATTCGACAACCCTTGCGCTGTTAATTTTTCAACTTCATTTGTTGTTAGTCCTTTTTTCACATCAGTCATTTGAATATGTTATCTCCTTCAATATGAATTGCTTAATATATAATGATGCACCAATTACAACTATAAACTTAATTCCAAAAAGAGTCAGGATACTTGTAAGCGAAAATGCATTATACAACTGGAACAGTATATTAGATGCGAACTGTACAATTATTGCATAATACGCATACATATAATTAACCTGCTTCTTCATAACACCATATACTACCATAAACAATAAAACATTTAACAATATATCCAGGACTGCTGATAATCCCATAAGAACCCAGAGCACATCAGGTGAGCTAAACAACTGCGAAATATTAGACGTATACTCTGTCATAATGTTATCTGCTGATATACCACTAGACAGCATGTCCTGTATAGCCTGTTCTAATCCCCTTGATGAAATAGCCTGCGCATATACATAAAATGACAATATGGATAATCCATACATAACAACCGCATCACCTATAGCAAGCCCTGTACCTGCAAGGATTACGTCTCCCTCTCTGTCGAATCTTCCTACCATAAGCTTTGCTGCAAACCATCTTGCAATACCAAATCCAGCTGCAAGGACTATATTGTATATTACAATATAAGAAGTCGTATTATATGTAAAAGTCTGATCAATATTAGGTGCAAGTCTTATTATACTCATAAACATCTGAGAAAACATAAAACCAAACACAACATATCCCAATAATCCCAGCATCATAGGAATAAATCTCCCATGCCATCTCTTAATAGTCACAATTATAAGAACAATAAGAACCGATAGTACAAGTATCGCTCCGGCTGCAATCATATTTACAGTAGAAGCGCTCACTGTCTGGTCAAAATTAATATCTATATTCTCCATAAAACCTCCAAGACTTTGTTAATCAATTATATCGTAAGATCAGGTCTTACATATTACACGAAAAAAGGCGGTCCACACCTGATTGTGACCGCCCCCATAATCCTATTGTGTAACAATATATCTTTCTATATATAATATAAAAAAGGCACACTGTAAACAACCGATTATAATTTTGTTACGTTAGTAGCCTGAGGACCCTTTGCGCCTTCTGTTACGTCAAACTCAACCTGAGCGCCTTCCTCTAAAGACTTGAAGCCTTCCATGTTAAGTCCAGAATAATGTACGAATACATCCTTTCCTGACTCATCACTAATAAAGCCGTAACCCTTCTGGTTGTTGAACCACTTAACTGTACCCTTCATTTCAAGTACCTCCAAAAAAAATCTTGGTGCATAAGCACCTTAACCATATTAGCATTTTAGGCATTTGCTGTCAATGAAAGATAGTTATTTTACAGTTGTTTTACTATTGTTTAACGGAATATGAAACTCGGCTGAGTTCAACTTTATCCTTGCCTTTTTGTGCAACAACCACCAGATCTGACTTCTTCACCTTCGTTCCGCTGATACGCAAGAGCCTGTCACTAATCTTCTCCGTTGCATATTCTTTTCCATTAATCATAACGCAGCTGTAATCATTAAAATTACTGCCTTCAATGAATACATAATCATTATAATTATATACATCTGTAATCTCGATATCACTTATTCCCATCTTAAGATTGGTTGCCTTATATGGAGTTTCGCCTCCATATATTTCTTTTTTGCCATACAGAATATCATATTCAAGGATTTTAAGATTCTTAAGGTACTCTTCCTCTGACTCATCCTTCTTAGACTGATGATACTTCATTATATATCCTTCTGATATTCCGAGTCGCTCCATAACATATGAAGACAGCTGATATGCCTGAAGATCATTGTTTTCCTTTTCCATGTCAAAATTACTCCAGATAAAATACTGTGTCTGGTACTTATCTCCATTAGACAGCATATTTTCTGTAAAATCAAATGTAGGAAGATGGTCTCCATACATAACAAGCACTGTCTCTTCATCTCTTTCTGATAAAGCCTCAACCAGTTCTCCTATGAAATTATCCATCTCATGGATCTGATTAACATAATACTCAAATGCCGTCTGTTGCTCTGGTACAGGAAAATTTGTAACCTTAATCTGCGGAGTATATCCCTCAACAGGAGTTGATGGATAATCACCATGTCCCTGAACTGATATTGTAAATGCATAATCTGTTCCTTCTGTTGAATCAAGTGCCTTAGTTATTTCTCCTGTAAGAATATTATCTTTGGCCCATCCCATCGGTGTTTCAGTAATTCCATCCATATACTCTATGGATGTAAATGTATCATATCCAAGATGTGAAAAGACAAGATTTCTGTCATAAAATGTTCCATCGTTATTGTGTATTGCATGTGTTGCATAACCAAGATTCTTAAGATCATATGCCATGGACTCACATACTTTTGACTTCATAATTGTTCTGTATGGATACTCGCCTGGTCCGAAGTCATCTATATTAATTCCCGTCTGAACCTCAAATTCTGTATTGCATGTTCCAGCCCCAAAGCATGGAACTGATAAATACCCTGACGAACATTCACTTACCAGTTTCTGGAAATTAGGCAGCGGATTCTCTGACATTGTAATCCCCTTAACATGAGATGGATCAAAGAAAGATTCCAGCTGCACAAATATTATATTAGGAGTCTTTAGGCTGGCCTCTGTATCTACCTCATCAAGATCCTTCTTCATTGAACCCATATATTCTTCTGAATAGAGATTGGACTTACTAATTCCTCTGTCAAGGACGCTGCTCACAAAGCAATGACAAAAACCATACTTCTTATATGCCTGCGCCAGATTGCCAAAATGTCCTTCCACTGTATTAGTTAAAAGCAATGTTGTACCCATTCCATATGCAGCCAGAAATACCAGTATCATTTGTACAACTGCGTATGCATAGAATTTGGTTTTCTTAATTGTAACCTCTTTCTTTGGTCCTTTTCTCCACAAAATCACAAGTCCCGCAATAGCTGCTGCAGCAAGAATGACTATTAATATAATTTCTAAAATATTAACATATAGCCCAGCTACCTTTATAGCATCTTTTACCAGATAAAAATCCATCGCCGTAAAAGGCGTTTTTCTTGATGACAATATTATAAAATTGGTTAATGCCAGCCCTATCCATATAACTGACACAACACAATACACAAACACTCTTCTCCTAAAGAAAAGAGCAATTGTCATTGCTGCCATCACAATTAATGTATTGTAAATAAATATAACCGGATGCGTAAATGGGAAAACAAGCCCCATTACTCCTCTTCTGTTAAAGCATTCTATAACAATTTCAAGTAAAACTGAATACACCGCAGTATGTACCAGATCATATGTCCAAATTTTTTTAAAAAAAGCTTTAACCTTATTCATAATTATTGTTACGCCCCTTTATCACTTATTATTCTTAATATTCTCCAACACACTTCTAGTTTTGTCCTTTAATTTTGCATTTGCCATTCTTGAGGTTAATATTGCAGAGCCAAACTGTTTTGCCTCATCATTCCTTCCAAGATTAGCAGCTATGCTTGTAAGCAGATAATTAATTGTCATCTCATCCATTCCGGCAATAGGCGGATATTCTGTCGCAACAGCCTGTTTAAATCCATTATATGCATCCTCAAGATACTCATTCTCATACTTATGGTACGTCTTAATACGTTCATCCGTCTCACCAGTATTCTGCGCTTCTTCAATCTCACCTCTGTATATCCATGCAAGCTTCAGACACAGATATGCACTCTCACTAATCTTTCCACCTGTTACCATCTCTGTGAGCATTGCCATTTTGCATCGTCTGACGGCTCTCTCATATGAATATGTGTCCGTGTCACTCTCTTTAGCTTTAAACCTTGGCTCAACGTTCTCTCTTATAGCCTTTCTCTGCTTGGCTGTAAGATGTCCGTAATTTCTCTGGGATGCAGCATAACCACAATGAGGGCAGAGAATAACATCATATTTACATGTATCAATTCCCTCATAAATAGGCTTTAATATATCATCCGTGCCTATAAATCTTGCCCTTCCAGTCCTTACCTGCTTAGTTTTAAATTCCTTCCCACATACATCACATTTGATAGTTTTATCAAATATGTAATCTGCTTCTGTCTTTTGTCCAATACCTTCCATTAAGATAACCTCACTATTTCTGTAATTTGAAAGAGCTCTTAAGTGAAACTATCCTGTTAAATATAGGCTTTCCTGGTTCTGAATCTTTATTATCAACGCAGAAATAACCATTTCTTACAAACTGGAACTTATCCTCACTTACAGCATTCATAAGTTCTGGTTCAAGATAACATTCTGTGAGAACTGTCTTAGAGTTCGGGTTGATATTCATAGAACCATCTATCTCATTATAAACACCTTTTTCTTCATCAACGATATTCTCATATAATCTAACTTCTGCCTTAACACCTTCTGTAGCAGAAACCCAGTGAATAGTTCCCTTAACCTTACGTCCTGTAAAATTGCCTCCCTTAGTCTCTGGATCATAAGTACAATGCACTTCAACAACTTTTCCGTTCTCATCCTTGACAAAATCTGTACATGTAACAAAATATGCATTCATAAGACGCACTTCATTACCTGGGAATAATCTGAAATACTTCTTAGGAGGTTCTTCCATGAAGTCTTCTCTTTCAATATAAAGTTCCTTTGTAAATGGAACTTTTCTTGTTCCCATCTCCGGGTTCTCCTGATTATTGGCCACTTCCATATACTCAACCTGACCCTCTGGATAATTATCAATAACAAGCTTTACAGGATCAAGAACCGCCATCATTCTCTTAACCTTAAGCTTTAAATCTTCTCTTATACAATATTCAAGCATTGGATATTCAACTGAACCCTGTGCCTTGGTAACGCCAACGAGTTCAACAAACATCTTAATAGCTTCGGGCGTAAATCCTCTTCTTCTTAAAGCAGCAATAGATACAAGTCTTGGATCATCCCATCCATCAACGACTCCATCTTCTACAAGCTTCTTGATATATCTCTTACCAGTTACAACATTAGTAAGATATAACTTGGCAAATTCTATCTGCTTAGGGTTCTCTTCTGGAGATGTCTTATAGCCGGTCTCAATTACAACCCAGTCATAAAGAGGTCTGTGATCCTCAAATTCAAGCGTGCAGATGGAATGTGTAATTCCCTCTACTGCATCTTCAATAGGGTGCGCAAAATCATACATAGGATATATGCACCACTGGTCACCTGTTCTGTGATGTGTCATATGCGCAACTCTGTAAATAACAGGATCTCTCATGTTAATGTTAGGAGATGCCATATCAATCTTAGCTCTTAAAACTTTAGTTCCGTCTGCATATTTTCCTGCTTTCATTTCCTCGAAAAGCTGGAGATTCTCTTCTACAGAGCGGTTTCTGTATGGACTTTCCTTACCTGGCTCAGTAAGAGTTCCTCTGTACTGTCTTATCTCCTCTGCAGACAAATCATCAACATATGCCTTGCCTTTCTTTATAAGTCTTACAGCAGCTTCATACATCTGTGGAAAATAATCAGATGCAAATAAAACATCACCATTCCACCTGGCACCAAGCCACTCTACATCTGCCTTAATTGAATCAACGAATTCTACCTTCTCTTTAGTAGGATTCGTATCATCAAATCTCATATTAAACTGTCCGCCATATTCCTTTGCAAGTCCATAATTCAATAATATAGACTTAGCATGTCCAATATGAAGATATCCATTAGGCTCCGGTGGAAATCTTGTAATAACCTTCTTACAATGTCCACTTTCAATATCCTTATCTATAATCTGCTCAATAAAGTTCTTAGAAAGAGCTTCGTTCTCCATCACAATTCCTCCTTGTTTCGTATTTAAAAGGTAAAAGTTATTGTACCCTAAAATATAACATTGTTCAACCTGAACATTATTAATTATACTGATCCTTATTCATAATGATATCATATAACATTTCTACTGTATCTCTGATCTGTTTGCCCTGCTCATTAAGAGTTATATCTGCATATTTCTTATATAGCGCAACCCTGTCCGCATATATTTCTTCCACCGTTGTCTTTCCATTGGATACAACACCGCGTTCCTTAAGGCTTCCAAGTCTTTCCTCAAGCGCTTCTGGCGGCAGCTCAAGATAAACTACAGTTCCGATATCCTTAAAGTGCTCCATAGCCTCTTTACCATAAACAGCACTTCCACCTGTTGCAATAACAGTGTGATGCGGATTAATAGAGCAATTCACTTCATTTTCAATCTGTATAAAACCTGCATCACCATGTTTCTCAATAATCCGTTCAAGTGTCATTCCTTCTCTTTCCTGTATAACAAGATCCGAATCAATGAATCCAAATCCTATCTTCTTGGCAAGAACAACTCCCAGTGAACTTTTACCACTTCCAGGCATGCCTATAAGTATAATATTATTCATATCAACCTCCGTCAGCGCGTGCTTTATCTTGTGCAACAGTCATACATTTCCTTAAGTTCATCAACAGTAAATGTATAGTGTGAATTGCAGAAATGACAATTAACCTCAATCGGCTTACCATCATCAATCATCTTCTGGATTTCCTCTTTACCGACACTTATAACAGCCTTACTTACTCTGTCCTTAGAACAGTTACAATAGAATTTTGCTGGTATAGTATCAAGAATCTCAAGTTCCATATCTCCAAGAATGTGTTCAAGAATCTGCTCAGGTGTCATTCCCTCCTCAAGCATTGCAGTAACAGACTTAATCTCTCTTATCCTTTTCTCAAGATTGTCAATAAATTCATCTGTTGCTCCCGGCATAAGCTGTATAATAAATCCACCAGACTGTTCCACTGTATTATCCTTGTTCATAAGCACCCCAAGCCCCACAGATGATGGCACCTGCTCACTATTAGCAAAATAGTAAGTAAGATCATCACCTATCTCACTTGTGATTAGAATAGTATCTCCAACATATGGCTCTTTAAGTCCAATATCTTTAATTACGCTTAATACACCTATTCCAACAGCACCTGCTATATCAAGCTTTCCATCTTTAAGTGGCAGCATTACCTGTGGATTTCCAACAAATCCTTTAACCTCACCCTTAGGATTGGCTGTTACAGTCATACTTCCAATCGGTCCATTTCCCTTAATCTGTACGGTAAGAATATCTGCATCATTCTTCATCATTGCGCCCATCATTGCCCCACCTGTAAGAAGCCTTCCAAGTGCCACTGTTGCAATCGGACTCATATTATGTCTGTCTCTTGCCTCCTCAACAAGGCCCTTTGTTGTTGCTGCAAATGCTCTTACCTGTCCACCTGCTGCAGTAGCTCTGACAATATAATCGTTCATATATACCTCCTGGTTATTTCTCAATCACAAAATATAATCGTTCTGATTCATCATCTGGCGCGTCTTTAGAGAAAGCATTATATACATCCTTAACCTTAAGTCCTGCTTTCTGTGCTGCGCCTGTAACCTCATCTATAGTAAAACCATGCTGATAATGTTGTTCTTCAAATCGGTCGAATGTTCCATCATCATTCTTAACAAAAACAGCAAGCTCATATTCATTATTGCGTTCTTCCTCATCATAATAATTATCCCATATAAATGCGGAATCTTCCCTGTTCTCTGCATATGTATTCTCTGCAAGTATATCTCTGAAAAAATGTATTGTCTTTAAATCAAATATAAATACACCACCTTTTTTTAGGTTCTCACTTACACATGCAAATACACTTTCAAGGTCAGGAACAGATGTAATATAATTCATGGAATCACCTATGCTTATCATACTGTCTACTTCATAAGGAACTTCAAAATCCCTCATATCCTGACATGTATATATAACCTGCGAACCCTCTTCAAATGTTTTCTCAGAAGCAATAGACAGCATATCTTCAGACATATCAAGTCCAACACAGTCATAGCCTTCCTTAGCAAGCATTCTTGTAACAGTTCCTGTTCCACATCCCAATTCAAGCACTGATGAATCACCTGACACGCCATTTTCCTTAAGGAGAGCAATCATGTACTGTCCCCATTCCTCATACGGAATATTATCCATATATTCATCATAAACATATGCAAATCCTGTATATGCATCCATTATAATTACCTCTTATCATTCCTGTACTTAACATTAAAATGACCTGCCAGATTCTGGCAGGTCTTAGTGTTTAAAAGCTATGCATTCTTTCCACAGCACTGCTTATATTTCTTTCCACTTCCACATGGGCATGGATCATTTCTTCCAATCTTCTTTCCCTTAACAATAGTTCCAGAAAGCTTCTGTTTCTTGTATAGGTCTTTTCTGGTCTGCTCATCAAGAAGCTTGTCCCACTGTGGCAATTCATAAAGCCAGTCTGCCTTGCATCCTACCATATTGTAATAAAGCTTTTCTTTATCATAATCAAGGCTGACTTCAGTATTCTCATCCATTGTCTCAATTGGATTAGGAGTCTTTAAACTGTCATTAATGCCATCAAGAAATCCTGTCATAAGAAGTACTTCAACTCCGAACTTCTCTGCCAGTTCTTTAACTGTTCCCTTAACTACTGTATCAGGATCTGCAAGAATCTGTTCATAGATAGCCTTCTCCTGATTAAAATATGAGCCCCAGAATTCTGAAGCGTTCTTCTGATCCATCTCTGTCTCGTATGCGAGCTTTCTCCATGTTTCTAATAATGCCATGTCTGATTATTACCTTTCAAATATAATTAATTAAGTATACTGGTTATATGTAGAACCAGAAACATATGAATACAGTCCGTCAGATGTATAGGAGTTCTTAGTAGCCAGCTCTGACAATTGTGATACTGCATTACCATATATAGTTGAAGCCTTTCCTGATACTGTCTGTCCATATGATCCTGCGTCTTTAAATACTGATCTTACCACAGCCATATCTGATGACTTTAACTTATCCTCATCCACTGTCAGCTTATTATCTGAACCGACAGAAATTCCAATCTTCTTAAGAAGATCCGCATTAGCTTTAGTATAACTTACCATATTAGATGCACTATTAAGAACATATCTGCTTGACGAATCTGCTGAAGATGACACAAGTGAATTATAATCCTTGGCAAATGCTGACACTGCCTTGGCAATCTTATCTGTATCATATGTTTTCGTTGTATTGCCATCCTTGTCGGTCTTTTCTGTCTTAGCCCACAAAGACGTCTTCTTAAGTTCTGATGCAGAATCTACAAGAGAAGCAGCATTATCCCTGTTTCTTGTTGCATTATTCTTCTGTGCATCCGTGCTCTTAACAGAGGCTGAATTCTTACCATCTGATATACCATCAGATTCAGTCGAATTCTTGTTACTGTAATACTTCTTCATAAGCTTGCTGTAAGAGCCATTCTTTATTGAATTATAAGTTGTAAAATCAATGCCATATGTCGATGTTGTCTGCGATGAATTAAGTCCTGAGAACAAAGCAGATATCGAACTGGCATTATATGCGTTAATTGACATATGCACACCTCCTTGTTTGCAATGAACAATCTCTATATGCCTCATTTAATTATAACATTTTTTATCCGTTACGCAACATTTTTATAAATAACTTGAGCATATGATAATTCTAATGTATATTAAAATATATTACACCCTGACATTTCTGGAGGTTTCAATTAATGAAAAAAATCAAACAATACGCTGCAATGACAGCGGTTATTCTCTGGGGCATAATGATTCTTGCTACTTTAATACTTGCTTTTATCAACAACGAAGCCTGTCATAAAGTATTTACCGGTCTGCTGTTTACAGACATTGTATTTCCTGTTGTAATATACGCAATGATGCTTGTGTACAGAATTCTTACTGGAAGGAATAATGAATAATCTTATTCTCTTCCAGATACGATTTTAATAGTAGCACTTGTTCCCAGCCTGTCTGCACCTGCATCTATCATGGCAGCAGCTGTATTATAATCTCTTATTCCACCCGCCGCCTTTACCTTGCAATGTCCGTCAACATGTGATTTCATAAGAGCAACATCACCAACTGTTGCTCCACCTGACGAAAATCCCGTTGATGTCTTCACATAATCAGCTCCTGCCTTCACAGATAATTCACACGCCTTAATTATTTCATTTTCTGTCAGAAGGCAGTTCTCAAATATAACCTTTAACACCTTTCCTTCACATGCATCTCTCACAGCTTTTATGTCAGCATATACAGAATCGTATTCACCTGCTTTAAGAAGTCCGACCGGAATAACCATATCAATCTCATCAGCGCCATCTTCTACTGCCTTCTTAGTTTCAAATGCTTTTGCCTCTGTACTCATTGCCCCCAGTGGAAATCCTACTACAACGCATGTCTTAACATCACTTCCCGACAGGCATTCTTTTGCAAATGCTGTATATATTCCATTAACGCATACCGAAGCAAAATCATACTGTTTTGCTTCCTCACACAGCTTACAGATATCTTCCTTAGTTGCATCTGGTTTTAAATTAGTATGGTCAAAATATTTATTGAATCTCATAATATCTCCTTTAAATCACCTATAAAAAGACCGTATCTGCAGAGCAATTCCATGCTGCAGATACGGTAATATTAATTGTTATTACTTTGAAAAAGCACTCTTTCTATGAATAATCTCATGTCTTCCAGGACCATTAGATACCATTGTGATAGGAGCCTCAATCTCCTGCTCAATAGCTTCAATATAATTACGGCACTCAACAGGAAGATCTTCATACTTGGTAATTCCTCTGATATCTGACTTCCAGCCTGGCATAGTCTTTAATACAGGCTTAGCCTTCTCAAGCTGTGGAGTAGTTGGGAAATCCTTAGTAACTTTACCATCTATCTCATATCCAACGCACATTGGAATCTCATCAAGATAACCAAGTACATCAAGAACTGTAAGAGCAACCTCTGTTGTTCCCTGCATTCTTACACCATAGCGTGTAGCCACTGCATCAAACCAGCCCATTCTTCTAGGGCGGCCTGTTGTAGCTCCGAATTCACCGCCATCTCCACCTCTGCGTCTAAGCTCATCAGCCTCATCGCCAAAGATTTCACTTACAAATGCTCCAGCACCAACTGCTGAAGAATATGCCTTAACAACAGTAACAACATCTGTAATAGCTGCTGCTGGAATACCTGCACCAATAGCACCATAAGGAGCTAATGTTGATGATGATGTTACCATTGGATATATTCCATGATCTGTATCCTTAAGAGAACCTAGCTGTCCCTCAAGCAATATCTTCTTTCCATCCTTAAGAGCCTGATGTAAAAATGCTGATGTATCACATACATATGGCTCAACCATCTCTTTATATTCCATAAGAGTATTGAATATCTCTTCTTCGTTAAGAAGTGGCTGATGATAGAGATGTTCAAGCATAACATTCTTTAATGTACATACATTGGCAATCTTGTCCTTAAGTTCCTGCTCGTCTCCAAATAATTCATTAACCTGGAAACCAATCTTGGCATACTTATCTGAATAAAATGGAGCAATACCTGACTTAGTAGAACCAAATGATTTACCGGCAAGTCTTGCTTCTTCATATGTATCAAATGCAACATGATAAGGCATGAGAATCTGTGCCCTGTCTGATACAAGAATCTTAGGCATTGGTACATTACGGTCTGTAAGGCTCTTTAATTCCTTTACAAGATATGGAATATTAAGAGCTACGCCGTTGCCAATGACACTTGTTGTATGGTTATAGAAAACTCCCGAAGGTAAAAGATGAAGCGCGAACTTTCCATAATCATTAATAATAGTATGTCCCGCATTAGCTCCTCCCTGGAATCTTACGATGATGTCTGATTCTTCGGCAAGCATATCAGTAATCTTACCCTTTCCTTCATCACCCCAGTTAGCACCTACAATAGCTTTTACCATAGCGTCCTCCAATCTGTTTTAAAAAACACAAACATTAAATTAAGCTATTGACGGGAATTGAACCCGTGACCTCTTCATTACCAATGAAGTGCTCTACCCCTGAGCTACAATAGCATGTGTCTTAACACACCTATTCATAATATTATAGGTTGGTTATTTTGTCAACTTTATTCCTTATCCTTTGTATAGCATTATCTATAGATTTTGGCGGCTTATCAAGCGTCTGCGCAATAGCTATATAATCTTTGCCAGACACATATAATTCCAATACATTTTTCTCAAAATCACTTAGCACACTGTATAATTTATCTTCTAAACTTTCAGCATTTTCCTGATCAATAAAAAGTCTTTCCGGATTCTGTTCCTTATCAGACTTTAGTACATCCACCAGCTTTACCTGAGAATCATCTTCTGGATTGACCGGTTCATCAAAAGAAACATATGTATTAAGTGGTGTATTCTTCTTTCTGTTAGAAGCTGTAACTGCATTAAGAATCTGCCTGTTTATGCACATTCCTGCAAATGTCATGAAAGAAGCATCCTTTTTCTTATCATAGTCTCGGACAGCCTTATAAAGGCCTATCATTCCCTCCTGGATTAAATCATCACTGTCTCCACCGGCAAGAAACATGGCCTTTGCTTTCTTTCGCACTATATACTTATATCTCTCAAATATGTACTCAATTGCCTGCTCATTACCTGCCCTGTACATATCAATAAGTTCTTCATCAGGATACTCTTCCATATGCTTCATAAAAAACTCCCTAATTAAGTCTCTGACGGACTATTTCGTATGCAAGAACGCCTGCTGCAACTGAGGCATTTAAGGAATCAATGTCACCCTTCATAGGAATTGATGCAATGAAATCACATTTATCCTTAACAAGACGGCTCACTCCATTGCCCTCATTACCTATAACAAGGCCGATAGGTCCTTTAAGGTTAAGATTATACATTGTCTCTCCGCCCATATCAGCACATACAAACCAGAGTCCCTGCTTCTTAAGTTCCTCGATTGTCTGTGAAATATTAGTAACCTTGGCTACAGGTGTGTAATTAATCGCGCCTGCTGATGTCTTGGCTACAGTTGCTGTAAGTCCGACAGCTCTTCTCTTAGGAATAATAACTCCATGTGCACCTGCAAGGTTGGCAGTTCTTATAATAGCACCAAGATTGTGAGGATCCTCTATCTCATCAAGAATGAATATAAATGGATCTTCTCCCTTTTCCTTAGCTGCTGCAAGTATATCATCAACTTCTGCATATTCATAAGCTGCGCCAATGGCAACAACTCCCTGATGATGTCCTGTTCCTGCAAGTCTGTCGAGTCTTTCCTTATCAACATAATTGATAATTGCATCTGTTTTCTTTGCTTCTCTGACAATACTCTTTATTGGTCCATCCTGACAGCCGTCAAGAATAAAAAGCTTATCAATAGTTTTACCAGAGCGGAATGCTTCTAATACAGCATTTCTTCCCTGAAATGTTAATTCATTGTATCTCATATATTTCTCCTTATACTACAAAGCAGAATCCAGTCATCAATTAAAGATACGGATTCTGCTTTTCCGGCTCTACTTTGACTCAAGGCTTTCCAGTCCTGCTTTAACCAGTTCCATCATCCGCTCATACTGCCCGCTAAGATACAGATATCCAATAAGAGCCTCAAAACCCGTTGCTCTTCTGTAATCTCCGATACTTGCATTCTTGGCAGATGTGTATGACTTTGCATTACGTCCTCTCTTATACACAGCTTCCTCATGTTCACTGAGCATAGGCTCTATTACACCTATCATGGCAGATTGGGATTCTGCCTTAACAATACTGCTCGTTTTCTTGTTAAGCTTATTAACCTGCATATTCCCCTGCTCTATAACCCATGTCTTAATAACAAGGTCATATATGCTGTCCCCGATATATGCAAGAACAAGAGGTGATAACTGCGAAGGCTCTGTATGCTTCATATCCAGACCTTCATATATACATTTTACAAGGTCGTTATCTAGGCTCTGCTCCATCTTACGCCCTCTCTTGTATCCTTAAGAACAATTCCCTTTGCTAATAATTCATCTCTGATTTCATCAGCTCTTGCAAAATTCTTATCTTTTCTTGCCTGCTGTCTCTCGGCAATAAGTGCCTCGATATCCTCGTCAAGCATTTCTTCCTTCTTGTCTGTCTTAAGTCCAAGAATATCTGTAAGAGTTGTAATCTTCTTCATAAGAGTATCGATGTACTCCTTGGAATTATCTGAGCTTGAATTAGAGTTAGCAAGCTTTACAAGTTCAAATATAGCTGATATTGCGTCTGCTGTATTGAAATCATCGTCCATTGAATCTTCAAATTTCTTATAAATGTCATCTATAGAAGCTATTATCTTCTTCTCATCCTCTGTCATTGGAACATCCTTGGCATTCTCTGACAGATGTCTTAAATTATCAACTGCAGTTAAGATTCTGTCTAACCCGTTCTTTGCTGATTCCATAAGGTCATGGCTGAAATTAACAGGATTACGGTAATGTGCGCTTAACATGAAAAATCTTAATACTTCAAGGTCATATTCCTTGCTTATATCTCTTACTGTAAAGAAATTGCCTAAAGACTTAGACATCTTCTTGTTATCAATATTAAGAAATGCATTATGCATCCAGTACTTAGAGAATGGTACTCCATTAGCTGCTTCTGACTGTGCAATCTCATTCTCATGGTGAGGGAATATTAAATCCTCTCCGCCTGCATGAATATCGATTTCGTCAGCAAGATACTTCTTAGACATAACAGAGCATTCAATATGCCAGCCCGGTCTTCCATCGCTCCAAGGTGATGGCCATGAAGGCTCGCCTTCTTTCTTAGGCTTCCAGAGAACGAAATCAAGTGGGTCTTCCTTCTCATCCTCACCTGTAACCTTAAGGCTGTGTGCCTCATCTCTATGCCCTGCCTCTAAGTCATCAATATTTTTCTTAGACAGCTTTCCATATTCTGCAAATTTTCTTGTTCTGTAATATACAGTTCCATTGACTTCATAAGCATAACCCTTGTCAATAAGAGTCTGTATCATATCAATCATTCCGCCGATTTCCTGAGTTGCAAGAGGGTGTGTTGTTGCAGGCTTAATATTCATACCTTCCATATCCTTCTTACATTCAACAATATATCTTGTTGAAATCTCCTCGGCAGATACACCTTCTTCATTAGCTTTCTTAATAATCTTGTCGTCTACATCTGTAAAGTTAGATACATAATTAACATCATATCCCTTGTACTCAAGATATCTTCTTACTGTATCAAATACAATCATAGGTCTTGCGTTACCAATATGAATAAGGTTGTATACAGTAGGTCCGCAGACATACATTTTAACCTTACCTTCTTCTAATGGCTTAAACTCTTCTTTTCTTCTGGATAAAGTATTATAAATCCTCATGTCAGATTTCCTTTCATAATCACACTTTAGTTATCATCATATGAGCTGCGGCTTTCATTCACGCTGTTCTCAAGGTGTGCAAGTCTCTTCTTAAGCCTTGCGTTCTCCTGCTTTAAGTTCTCAATCTCCTGCATAACAGGGTCTGGAAGATGTATCTGGTCTAAATCATCAACCAGTCTTACGCTGTCCTGAATAACAATTCTTCCTGGAACACCAACCACCGTAGAATTCGCCGGCACATCCTTTAATACAACAGAACCCGCACCAATTTTGCAGTTATCACCTATAGTAACTGAGCCAAGAATCTTTGCTCCTGCTCCTACCATAATATTATCTCCAAGAGTAGGATGTCTCTTACCCTGTTCCTTGCCTGTTCCTCCAAGTGTAACGCCCTGATAAAGTGTTACATTGTTACCGATAATGGCTGTCTCTCCGATAACAACTCCATGTCCGTGGTCAATAAAAAGTCCCTCGCCAATCTGCGCTCCCGGATGTATCTCAATTCCGGTCTGTCTTGCAGTTTTCTGTGAAATCTTTCTTGCCTTATAATATTCGCCCTTAAGATATAACTTATGGGCTTTTCTATATTTAAGTATTGCCTTAAAACTAGGATAAAGATATACCTCTTTATCCGACTTAATAGCAGGGTCTCTGTCCTTTATTACTGCTATTTCCTGCTTTACATAATCTCTATATTTCATAATCTGTTAATCCTGACTTTTCTATTCTTAATTATATTATATGAATTGAAGCTGCAAATGTATTGTCAGTTCTATCTGTTCTGACAGCCCATGCAGCCACCACAGTCAGGTCTACAGTTTGTCATATCAGCAGCGCCATATATATAATTAGAAACAGAATTAAGGGAGCATATTGCCTGTGAAGAAATACCCTCTCCACTTCCGGTAAATCCAAGTCCTTCTTCTGTAGTAGCCTTAACATTGACTCTGTCAACATCAATCTTTAAAGCATCTGCGATATTCTTTCTCATATCATCAATATATGGGCGCATCTTAGGCTTCTGTGCAATAATAGTAGCATCAATATTTTCTATAATATAATTAGCCTCATCTATCTTCTTTCCAACCTCTTCCAGAAGCTTAATACTTGATATTCCCTTGTATCTGTCATCTGTATCCGGGAAATGCTTTCCTATATCTCCAAGTGCAGCCGCACCCAGTAATGCATCCATAATGGCATGAAGAAGCACATCTGCATCAGAGTGTCCAAGCAGACCTAATTCATATGGAATCTCAACTCCGCCCATGATAAGCTTACGATCTTTAACCAGTTTATGAACATCATATCCCATACCAACTCTCATATAGCTCCTCCTTTATTACAATAGCAACATTAATTGTTTACCCAGTCCATATTAGTAAATCACATTTTAGAGTGATTATCAAGTATTTGGTTAATCAGCTCACTTTACTTTCCTATAATTATCGGACGAATTTAAATCTACCACTTCAAATACAGTTAATACATCCTCACTAACTTTGAATCTTATATCGAAGTTTGCAAATGTTACCCCATAAGCTCTCGTTTCGTCTGAATCATATGCTGGTCTTGGATCCTGTTCCAGAATTTTTATTGCTGCTGCCTGCTTGTTTTCCGGCATAGCTGCAAGAAGTTCTGACGGAAATATTACTTTCAGGTTTTTGTTGAAGGTATCTGCCGTAAATCCATCTTTAGCCTCCGGATGGGCATCTGTGAATTTTATATATGGCTTGATATCGTATATTGGTGTGCCGTCAGCCATATCCACGCCTGATACATATAGCAGCGGACCTTTGTCGTCTGTATATTCTATATGGTCTAATCTGACACATGATAGCCCTATATTATTAGGTCTGAAAGGGGCTCTTGTTGCAAACACTCCCATTCGTACCTTCCCTCCAAGTCTTGGAGGCGTAACAGTTGCTGACCAGGTTTTCTTATGATTCTTTGAAAACTCCCACAATATCCATATATGTGAGAATTCCTCCAATCCCCTGAATGCCTCAAAATGTCTGTATTCAGGTTCAAATGTAATAACACCTTTCAGTTCCTCTACCAGACCACTCTGCCTTGGGATTCCGAATTTAGTTGGAAAATCTGTTGTAATATGCCCTATTATATTCATTCTTAAATACTCCCGTTATGTTGATATAGACGTTATGAAACAGATAAAACCGGAAGCCTCCCCTGCACATATGCATCAGAAGAAACCACCGGTCTCATATCAGAATATTTCTTTTCTAGAATAAAACAAAGCTCAATGCTATAACTGCGATACCAAGAATTATTCTATATACACCAAAGACTTTAAAATCATGTTTCTTAATGTATCCCATAAGGAACTTAATTACGAATATTGAAACAAAAAATGCTACAAGACATCCTACAGCCAGAACAATCCACTCAGTTCCTGTCATAGCCATTCCCTTAAATAAGTATTTAACAATTTTTAAAAGACTTGCGCCAAACATAACCGGTACAGCAAGAAAAAATGTAAACTCTGCAGCTGTAGCTCTTGATACGCCAATAATAAGTGCTCCTATAATAGTTGCCCCTGAACGTGATGTTCCCGGAAAAACAGCTGCAACCAGCTGAAAAAGACCTATTATAACAGCAGCCTTATATGATATTTCTCCTATGCTGTTAATTACAGGACTACTGTCTTTCTTAGCAGTCTCAACAATAATAAAAAGTATACCCACAACAATAAGTGCGATTGCAACCGGAATTGGATGATAAAATAATTCATCTATCTTATCATCAAACAATACTCCAACGATTGCTGCAGGAATACATGCAACTATAATCTTAACCCACATAGAAACAGCGCCCTCTTTGCAAGCTGCTTTCTTTCCATGTTCCGTCTTTTTCATATAAAAAGGCCATAGTTTATTCCAGAATAATATAACAACCGCCATTATTGCCCCAAGCTGTATGACAACCTGGAACATCTTGTAAAAATCTGCTGAAACATTAAGTTTAACAACCTGATCAAGCAAAATCATATGTCCTGTACTGCTTATAGGCAGCCATTCAGTAATTCCTTCCACAATACCAAAAAGAATTGCTTTTAAAATTTCAAATAACATGAACCTCTCCTTAAATTAATAATTATTCTTAAGTCATTTGTCATGTATTATATACCACTCAGGCTTTTCTGCCAAGACTTATTCCAAGCAGTTCTGCCTGTCTTACAAGTTCATTATCAGCATCAACCATTTTGGTCTTTCCAGCAACCTCCTCAAGTGGTACTTTAGAAAATCTTCCATCCTTAATGCACACCATATTTCCGTACTCTTTCTTCAATATAAGCTGCGCTGCCATAACCCCGATTCTTGTAGCAAGAGTCCTGTCTCCTGCACTCGGAATTCCTCCCCGCTGTACATGTCCTGGTATCGTAACTCTTACTTCCTGACCAGCTATTTTTTGTAGTTCATCACTTAGCTGATACGCAACCGATGGAAATACATATGTCTTTTTCTTTTCTTTTAACTCTTTCTTAGAAAGCCTGATATCCTCCTGTGATACCGCTCCCTCCGCCATTGCAATAATCGTAAACTTTTTACCCTGTTTTTCTCGCATTTTTATTGTTTTTACAATCTCATCAACATTATATGGTATCTCAGGTATAAGTATGATATCTGCCCCGCCTGCAATTCCTGCATGCAGAGTAAGCCATCCTGTTTTATGTCCCATTATTTCAACAATAAACACTCTGCTGTGTGATGCTGCTGTAGTATGAATTTCATCTATAGTCCTTGTTGCAACATCTATTGCAGACTGAAATCCAAAACTCATCTCTGTGCCTTCAATGTCATTATCAATTGTCTTAGGAAGAGTAACAACATTAAGTCCTTTTTCTGATAAAAGCGCTGCTGTCTTATGAGATCCATTTCCTCCAAGCATTACGAGGCAGTCGAGCTTAAGCTCCTTATATGTCTTAATCATGCTTGCTATCTTGTCCCTTCCCTCCTCGTCAGGCTCATTAATATATTTGAAAGGAGTTCTGGAAGTTCCAAGTATAGTTCCGCCCTCTGTAAGAATTCCGCTGAAATCATCTTCTTTCATCAGCTTATAATTCTTAGAAATCATTCCTCTGTACCCATCAAGGAAGCCATATATCTCAACATCCTTTGAATTATTGTATAAAGTTTTGGCAACTCCTCTCATTGCTGCATTAAGAGACTGACAGTCTCCTCCACTTGTAAGCATTCCTATCTTCATTCCTGTTACCCCCTTATTTACATGGATTGCCTGCTGCGACATAGCTCTCTTCATATAACATTTCCTGTGAATCTATCTTAGGATTATTAATATGCCTGTCACAATATACTCCGTTGCTGTTCTGTTCTTTTCCTTTCTCATCATCCTGCATAATAAGATCAAATATATGCACTATGCGGTCCTGACAATGTTTATCAAGTACAGGAGCTGCAACCTCAACCCTTCTGGTTGTATTCCTAGTCATAAAGTCTGCTGACGCAATGTATACCTTCTGATCCTCTCCTCTTCCAAAACGATATATTCTTGAATGTTCAAGAAAACGCCCAACAACACTTACTACACGGATATTATCTGTATACCCTTTAACTCCCGGTTTAATACAGCATATTCCTCTTATCTCAAGTTCTATTTTAACGCCTGCCTGTGATGCTTCAATCAGCTTTTCAATAATGACCTTATCTGTAAGCGAATTAATCTTAACTCCAATGTACCCTTCTTCTCCATTGTGTACTTTCTCTATCTGTTCGTCAATCATGGAAAGAATCCTGTTTTGCAGGCACTTTGGTGCTACAAGAAGCTGATCAGAATCATCCACCGTCTCTCCTTTCTGCAATGCCGCAAATACAGCGGCTGCATCAGCGCCAATACGTTCATTAGCTGTAATAAGCGACAGATCAGTGTACAGCCTTGAAGTTTTTTCATTATAATTACCGGTTCCTATCTGTGTTATATATGAAAATGTATTATTGACTGAACGTGTTATAAGGCACAACTTGGAATGTACCTTATATTCTCCAAGTCCATATAAGAGCTGGCATCCGGCTTCCTCCAGTCTCTTGGACATCTCAATATTATTGGCTTCATCAAACCTCGCCCTTAATTCAACAAGTACAATAACCTCTTTTCCATTCTCTGCTGCTTCAATAAGAGTTTCAACAATCTTACTTCTATCAGCTACCCTGTACAGTGTCATCTTAATAGACACAACTGTAGGATCTTTAGCCGCTTCCTCAAGCATTGCAATAAAAGGTCTCATACTCTCGAAAGGATATGAAAGTACAACATCTTTCTTCTCTATCTGAGGGATTATCTTCTCTGTAATATTTAATTCACAGCTTGGCTGTGGTACACGTTTTTTATAAAATAACTCCGGCTTATTCTTTAACACACCCTGCAGCTGGAACACAAATGACATATCAAGTGGTGTATTCTCCTCTATCAAATGTTTTGCCCCGATTTCAAGGTAATCTGTAAGCTTTTTCTTGGCTTTGTCGTTTATTTCTCTATTTAACTGGACACATACCGGATTAAGCCTGTTTCTCTGCTTAACCATATGCTCCATCATATTCCTGTAATCAAGATCTTCATCATCAAGAGAACCTGCATCAATATCTGCATTTCTTATTACTCTCATAACTGACTTTTCCACAATCTCATATTTTTCATAAAGCTTAGATACAAAATGCAGGATTAGTTCTTCAGACAGCATGAATGTTCCCGGTCTTGTCGGAATCTCTATAAGGCGCTTGAAGACACTGTTAGAACATGGTACTATCCCTATCTTGTTCTTCCCCTTCTTAGTCTTCATAAGTACAATTGCATACAACTGTTTATTGGACAGAAATGGAAATGGCTGCTGCTGTCCGATAATCATAGGAGAAAGGAATGGCGCTATATGCATATCAAAATATCCTTCCAGCATAATTCCTTCATCATTAGAAAGTTTATTAAAATTAATAATACGAATCCCCGCCGTTTCCAGTTCTCCCATAAGCTGCTCATAAACACGGGCTTTTTTCTTTTCAAGCCCACTGACCTTATCAAGTATGGCACTTACCTGTTCTTCACTTGTCATACCTGTTTTATTATCTCTTTCATTTTCCTGAAGCTGCATCTGCATCATAAGAGTACCTACTCTTACCATAAAGAATTCATCCAGATTAGTCTGATATATTGATGCAAATGTAAGTCTCTCCGCAAGCGGCACTTTGGGATTAGCAGCCTCATTTAACACTCTCTCGTTAAATGCAAGCCAAGATAATTCCCTGTTGGTATAGCATCCTTTTTCCATATTTTCTTTAATATTCTTATTCATTACCCCATTCTCCTTTTTGCTAAAGTAATTCAAAATTCTTTTCTTAATATCTGTGAATCCCATATCATTCCCCATTCCGCAGGCATAATGCCTGCTCTTTGGCAATAATTTTATTGTCACATTGATATGTAAATTCCACTATCGGAGTAATGTAAATAATATGTAAATCAATAGTAAACTGGCACTCATCAATGACACAGTATGTTTCTTCAGGGCATAAAAAAAGCAGCTTACGCTGCGAATGCCTTAAGACTATTTTTTATTACCTGTACCTTATCTGCATCATCATGAATTATCATAGTCATCGGCTTCATAATGTTAAGGCTGAATATTCCGAGTATTGACTTCGCATCCACCATCGTATGTCCGCTTACCAGATCAATGTCGCAGTCAAATCTTGATACAATATCTACAAAACGTCTTACTTTGTCTATGTTGTTTATAGTTATCTCCATATGTATCCCACCCTTTCTATAATCATTATTAACACGCCTGCACCTCCGGATACGACAGCCATCCTCGTCTTCTGGCTGTCCCTTCCTTTAATGCAGGCTAATAATAACCTTTCCATGTAAAAGGCAAAACCATATTTATATATAAATTTTGTAAAATCAATGCATCATAAACCACGACATCATGCAGCCGCCATCAGCTCCTGTCTCAATAATCTGCTGTATATTATCCGGCTTTATCCCACCAATAGCATATACCTTTATATCCCGGTCAACCGAATGTACCCTGTCAGCAACTTCATTTAAATACTCAAGTCCGTCGCCTTTCTTTCCCGGCTTACACTCTGTTTCAAATATTGTGCCTACTATTATCTGTGACGCTCCATTCTCTGCTGCATACTGTGCTTCTGAAACACTATGACACGAAACACTTATACAATCTGCCTTAGCAATATAATTATCTTTTCTTCCGGATTCATTCATAAACTGCTTTAATGACATATGTATATTATGACATCCCGTATATTGCATTATGTCCATATTATGACCAACAAACTCCCCATGAATAAACATTTTTACTCTGCCGTCTTCACATATTCTGTTAACCTGCTTTGCAAGTTCACAATAACTGGTTTCATCAAGATCCTTTTCTCTTAATATAAGTGCTGCCGGTCTTAACCTGACACATTTTTTTATCTGCTCCAGATATCTTTCCTTATCACAACCGGAATCTTCCCCCATTCTTATAAGGTGTCTGTTTGTAACACATATATATTTATCATGACTATACATAGATATACTCATTCACGACCGGCTGAAGCCCGCCATCCTCCATATCTTTATACATTTTATCAAATGAACGGCTGTCGTTAATCTCAAACTGTTCATCCCCCACATCTTCTTCCTCTTTTCCTGTATATTTGGATTCATGATCTCCAATACCGGTTGAAACGCCTGCTGAAACCTTAGTGGCGCATATCTTGGTAATTCCGTTCCTGAATTGTGCGCTCTCACGGCTTGAAACTGTTATTCCCACATATGGAAGAAACAGCCTGTAAGCACAAAGCACCTGACATAACTGCTTTTCGCCTACATCTCTTGGATTAATCTTATCATTATTGATTATCGGGCGGAGTCTTGGACAGCTAAGGCTTAGCTCAGCATGTGGATATTTTCTGTTAAGGTAATATACATGAAGTGCTGTAGCCAACGCATCTTTTCTGAAATCATCAAGTCCTAACAATGCTGAAAACCCTGCTCCTCTCATGCCTGCCATAAGTGCTCTTTCCTGTGCATCAAATCTATACGGCCATACTCTCTTATGTCCCAGCAAATGTAATGTCTCATATTTCACCGGGTTATATGTTTCCTGAAATACTGTCACATAATCAACTCCACACTCATGAAGATAGCGGTATTCATCCACATTTACAGGATATATCTCAATTCCTATATTCTTGAAATACTTTCTCGCAACCTTTACTGCTTCACCTATATACTCAACATCAGAATACTTCCTGCTTTCCCCGGTAAGTATCAGAATTTCTTCCATTCCTGTATCTGCAATAACTTTCATTTCATGCTCAATCTCTTCCATTGAAAGTTTTTTTCTGTGAATGTTATTGTAACAGTTAAATCCGCAGTATATGCAGTAATTCTGGCAATAATTAGCTATATATATAGGTGTGAATATATATACTGTATTTCCAAAATGCTTCTTTGTCTCATTCTCTGACTTTCTTGCCATCTGCTCTAAGAATGGTGCTGCCGCTGGCGATAGAAGTGCTTTGAAATCTTCAATATTACAGGTATCTTTGCTAAGTGCCCTCTCAACATCCGATGCTGTATATGAGTCATAGTCAAACTCGTCCATTGCCTTTAAGACTTTGTCCTTAATATCTGAATCTATAATCTCCATATCATCAAGATATTTCATATAGTCAGTTCTGAATGATGGATCCTGCTCTAACTTATGTTTTCTTTCTAACGCAGCTTGTGGAAGCTGGTCACTATCTATAAAATACACCTGATTTTCTTCGTTCATTTTTTCTGCCTTCTTTCCCGTTTTTAATGTTTTAACTTTCTTCTCTGCAGCTTGCTTTTCCTCTCCACATTTAACGCAAGAATCCTGTCAATGGGTCTGATGCGCTTCCACCTCTTGCAAGCACTCTTCCCATTCCTGTAAGGTATGCGCTTCTTCCTGCCTCTATAGCCTTCTTAAACGCCTCTGCCATAGCAGGAACATATCCTGCCGTCGCAATTGCTGTATTAGCCATGACTGCAGCAGCCCCCATCTCCATTGCCTCGCATGCCTGCGAAGGCTTTCCTATACCTGCATCCACAATAATTGGCAGATCAATTTCATCAATAAGAATCTGTATAAATGCTTTGGTTGAAAGTCCATTGTTGCTTCCTATTGGTGAAGCAAGCGGCATAACACATGCAGCTCCTGCATTCTGAAGATCCCTTGCAACATTGAGATCCGGATACATATATGGCATTACCACAAAGCCTTCCTTAGCAAGTATTTCTGTTGCTTTCACTGTCTCATAATTATCCGGAAGAAGATATTTGGCATCATGCATTATCTCGATTTTTACAAAATCCCCACATCCCATCTCACGGCTGAGTCTCGCAATCCTTACTGCTTCTTCTGCATTTCTCGCACCTGATGTATTAGGAAGAAGTGTCACTCCCCTAGGTATAAAATCAAGTATATTCTCCTTATTTTCTGTGTTAGCACGTCTAAGAGCAAGTGTAATAATCTCTGCTCCCCCCTGCTCAATAGCAGCCTTAATAAGATTCACATTATACTTACCTGATCCCAATATGAATCTGCTGTTGAATTCATGTCCTCCTAAAACTAATTTATCTTCTTTCTTATATTCCTGCTTATCCTGCATCTTTGCTTCCTCCTGCTCTATATTTTCTTTCATCTTAAATTCATCCGGCTGGTCATGCTTTCTTTTGTCCTACCGATGGTCATGCTCTAATACCTACAAAAAATGTTTTTTCAGTTATTTAGTAGGTTTTTTATCATTCTCTAATTTTCAGCCTGCCTACTAATCAGGCTCAAATTAAAATTTAGTAGGCTTTTCATCCATCATATGCTTTAGCATTAACCTGAAAGCTCCTGCATCCACACATTTGTTGGTTGTCAGCCACTCTAAAAGCATACTAAATTTTATTTTTCTTATATCTCGTAGGTATTTCCATATTGTTGTGCCAATTATTGACGTACTAAAATTGAGATCTGACAATTTTTGTAGGTCTTTCCCCTGTAAGAGTCCATTTTCCCCTTATATGCTATCACTGTCCGCCGCCAACAAAATGCAATATCTCTATCACATCTCCATCATCAATATTAACTTTATCAAAATCTTCCCGATGAATTATTTTCATATTCTTCTCAATTACAATGCCAACCGGGTCATACCCCGCCTCTGTTACATAATCAAGAAGCGTCCTGCCCTCAACTGAAGCATTATCAAACTGTTCGCCATTAATATGTACCATGGTTTCTCCTTTCTCCTTCGTTGTTCATTATATGCCTTCTCTCATCGCTGCCCGCGCATCTTTGTAAGCCAAGTCTCTCCGTAGCTTCGCTACTCCCGAGCCTTGATAATTCACAACTCCCGGTCTTCGACCTTCGTTGTTCATTATGGGCATTCGCCGCATAAGCCGGAATCTGTGCAAGCACATTCCGGCTTGCACGGCTCATTGCTTACAAAAAAGGCAGAACCGCTTTCCAGCTGGTTCTGCCTTTAAATTCATAATATAAACACGCCGGAAATCTTTATTTACCGACGCCTGTTGTATGTTCGATGTCATAAGAATCACCTGAGCAATTCTGACTTCTGGTCTTGAAAAGTGGTGTCCCCAATTCAACGCCTCAATTAATATAACATATCATCTCTGGCTTTACAACTATCTGGCGCAGATTTTAATATCGGACACATTCACATCTTTAAATTCTCTTTTAACATAAAGACAAATCTGACCTTCCTGCTCATCAGACATATCCATTATTTTGCTGTCATACATTATCTTTATTGTACAACCTTCACCCATGTTTTCTGATACAACCCGAAACTCTGCTGGACCAAACATATTCTCCAGTTCACTCTGTGCTTCTGCACACAGATGATTAATATATTCGCCATCAACTTCTATATCATCAGGTTCATCATATACAAAATCCAGCTGTGGGTTATACCCCCTGCCTGCTTCCAAAGATACTTTTTGTGGTTCATCTGCCGTCCATGTCTCCTGATCCTTCTCCACATCATCATGAACCTCTTCACCAGCATGTGAAAGTCTGGCACATCCATTACACAACAGGCTCATCAGACATATAATTAATGGCATAGCATACAGACATATACGTTTCATAATAATCACCTCTGTCTATATTCTATGCCAGTCTGTCCATAAATCAACAGCTATTTTATCTTTCATTTCTCCAGGCTTCAATAATTCCGCCTATAAACCCAGGAATGAGTCCGAAATATCCAATAAATGTAAACATCCATTCTGCCTTGTTCAATGCAAATACACTTACAAACAGCCATACCACAAATCCAATTGCACACCAAGCAAGTGTATTAAGAAGAAGAAAAAGATATTCATAATTTTTTTCAGTTAAATGAGTATTTTTACAAATGTTCAGAAGCATTTTCATCGAAACCTCCCTTCGTATCAAGAGCAAATATTACCCATTCTGCAATATTAGTTGCATGGTCTCCTATTCTCTCAAAATACTTAGCAACCATAAGAAGATCTGCCGCCTGCTCTCCATTAGCTGAATCTGCCTGTATCATTGCAATCAGGTCGTCTCTTACCTTTTCAAAAAGATCATCTACCACATCATCATATGCTATAACTTTTCTTGCTTTGTCCATGTCCTTCTCAACATAAGCCTCAATACTTCTGATCAACATAAGCATTGTCTCAGAAGCCATCTGGTTGATATGCTCAAGCTTTTTTATATATGACTGGTTAGAAAGCTTGATAGTTATCTCTCCAATATCTGCTGCCTGATCACCAATCCTTTCCATATCTGTAACCATCTTTAACGCTGCTGTAATTGTTCTTAAGTCCTTGGCAACAGGCTGCTGTTGGATAAGAAGATTAAAGCATATACTCTCAATTGTCTTCTGCTCTCTGTCAATCTCCTCGTCCTGTGCCATAACACTCTTAGCAAGCCCTGCATCCTGTCGCACAAGTGCATCAACTGCCTTACGTATAGAATCCTCAATTGCAGATCCCATTTTCATCATTTCTTTATTAAGTCTGTCAAGCTGTTCGTCAAATTTACTTCTCATCATCCAAACCTTCCTGTGATATAATCTTCTGTTCTCTTATCCTGAGGGTAAGAGAATATCTGCTTTGTATCTCCAAACTCAACCATTTCCCCCACAAGGAAAAATGCTGTCTGATCTGAAACTCGTGTTGCCTGCTGCATGTTATGTGTTACAACTATTACAGTATATTTCTTCTTGAGATCTTCCATCAGTTCTTCAATTTTAGCTGTAGATATTGGATCAAGTGCTGATGTCGGCTCGTCCATAAGAAGAACCTCCGGCTGTACCGCAAGTGCTCTTGCAATACATATTCTCTGCTGCTGTCCACCCGAAAGCCCCATGGCCGATTTCTTCAATCTATCCTTTACCTCATCAAATATAGCTGCGCCTCGAAGACTTTCCTCAACAATCTGATCAAGTCTTTTCTTATCTCTTATACCGTGAACTCTTGGGCCATAAGCAATATTGTCATATATGCTCATAGGAAAAGGATTAGGCTGCTGGAATACCATTCCAACTTTCTTTCTAAGAATTGTGGTATCAACTGACGGGTCATATATATCCTCTCCATCAAGCAGCACCTTTCCATCTATTCTTACGCCATCAACAAGATCATTCATTCGGTTTAATGTCTTTAAAAATGTCGATTTACCGCATCCAGATGGACCAATAAATGCTGTCACTGCATTCTCCTGTATATCCATACTCACATCCTTAAGGGCATGATTCTCTCCATAATACAGGTTCAGATTTTCAACTTTAACTTTAATCTTATTACTCATATATTCCTCCCAATTAGTGCTTTTCAAGCTTCTTAGCGAGCTTCTTTGTGCCAAAATTAATAAGAAGCACAATTACAAGCAGCACAACCGCAATACCGAATGCCACCTCAAATTCGCCCTTACTTGCACTTAAATAAAGCTGGATTGTAAGTGTTCCGCCCGAGTGAAATATTTTCTCAAGAAATGCATTGAAAGTCTTTGGAAGTAGATGGGCACTTCCCGCTGTAAAAAGCAATGCTGCTGATTCACCAATAATTCTTCCTATCGCAAGGATTACTCCGGTTACAATTCCAGGCATTGCTGACGGAAGAAGAATTGTTCTGATTGTGTACCATTTACCTGCGCCTAAACCTACCGCTCCTGTTCTGAAGCTGTCAGGTACAGTCTTTAACGCTTCCTGTGTATTTCTTGTAACAAGCGGAAGCACCATTAATGTAAGTGTAAGAGAACCTGTCAGAAGTGAATATCCCATGTGACATAACTGTCCGAAGAAAAGCATACCAAACAGACCAAATATAATTGATGGAATTCCTGCAAGCGTCTCTGTTGCAAATATTATAACTGTAACAAGCTTTCCCGGCTTGGCGTACTCATTTAAATAAATGGCAGCACCTACACCGATTGGCGTTGTAATTATCATAGTAAGTAATATTATTATCAATGTGTTCAGAATATTACCGGCAATTCCCACAGTTCCATGAAGAATTGATGTAACACCTGTAAGAAACGCCCAATTTACACGCCTTGCGCCCTTAGCAAACACATATACAATAATTCCTAAAAGCAGGAGAACTGAAAATGCTGCACACACATATATCGCTGAGTATACTGCAATCTCTTCCGGATGCCTTTTCTTAGCTTTAAGATTATCCATTTGCTTTCTCCCCTTTCTTCTGCATAAATGTAATTATCAGGTTAATAATCATTATAAAAATGTAAAGAACAAGTCCTACTGTGAAAAGAACCTGTCTGTGTACTCCATCTGCGTAACTCATCTCACTTACAATCTGTGTTGTAAGAAATCTGACTGAGTTGAATGGAAGTGGAAGATTAACTGAACCACCGGCTACCAGATTAATAGCCATTGCCTCACCTAAGGCTCTTCCTATACCTAATACAATTCCTGTTATAATTCCCGACTTGGCTGCTGGAACTACCACTTTAAATATTGTCTGTATCTTAGTTGCTCCAAGAGCAAGTGATGTTGCTCTTAAATTCATTGGAACTGCCCTGATTGCTGATGCGCTCATATTGATAACTGTTGGAAGTATCATAATTGCAAGTACCAGCACTGCAGCCAGGAGGTTAGCTCCTCCTGTATACTGATGTGTTGTGGAATTCGCGAATACATGCTTTTCTAACTTATAAAGGAGGGGGTTAAGTAACATTAATCCGAGAAGTCCGTATATAACTGAAGGAATCGCAGCAAGCAGTTCAACCGCTGGCTGAACAATTGCTGCAAGTTTCTTTCCAGCTATCTCTGTAAGGAACACTGCTGTTAATAATCCAATTGGAACACCAATGATAATAGCAAGTGTTGTTCCTACAATCGATGAAAGAATTATATAAACAATTCCGTATGCTGGTGGTGTAGCTGTAGGTGCCCATACTGTCTTAAAGAGCAAATCAGCTATCCCCACACTTTTCAAGCTCTCCGTACCTTTGATAAACATATAGATAGTGATGGAGCAGACTGCCAGAATGGCTACTACTGCACACACAAGGAATATAAACTTTGCCACACTTTCACTTGCATGTTTTGACTTTCTATTACCTTTTAATGAACCATTTGCACCAGCCTCAACCGCATTGGTTGTCTTATGGGTTCTCTTATTTGTACTATTCATATCAACATTTATAACTTCATCCATGTCAATCTCTCCATTCAGAATCTAATATTGCTTTGCTTACTCTGGGAGAATTAAGCCAACTCCCTTAATAACCTTCTGACCTGCATCAGACTTTACGAATTCAAACCAAGCCTGAACAAGCTCGCTCTGTGATGAAACAGCACCCTTAGTAGCCATTACAAATGGTCTTGAAAGTGTGTACTTACCAGCCTTAATGTTATCCTCTGTTGCATCTACACCATCAAGCTGTAATGCTAATACTGTCTTATCAACTACATCTAATGAAACATATCCGATTGCACCTGGAGTTGCTGCTACTTTGGCAAGTACAGCACCTGTACTGTCAAGTTCCTGTGCATATGCACATTTATTCTTAACTTCAAGAAGTTCCTCAAATGCACCTCTTGTGCCAGAAGCTGCCTCTCTTCCGATTACTACGATAGCTTCGTCTGAACCGCCGAGGTCCTTCCAGTTAGTAATCTTACCTGTGTAGATATCTGTGAGCTGCTGCTTTGTTACATTAGTAACCTTGTTGTTCTTATCAGTAATCATTGCGATACCATCAATTGCTACGATGTTCTCCTCAATACCTGCTGACTTTTCTTTATCAGATAAAGCTCTTGAGGCGTTACCAATATCAACTGCTCCAGATGTTACTGACTCAATACCTGCGCCTGAACCTGTATATTCTGTTGTTACTGTTACATTAGGATATTCTTCCATAAATGCTTCCATAAGAGCACCACACATCTTTTCCATTGATGTACTTCCTGCTAACTGGATCTTTCCTGAAAGCTCCTTGTTACTTCCTGCTGAATCTGAACTTGAGCCTGAACCAGCTCCGCATCCTGCTAAAGTTGCAAGTCCTAATGTTGCTGTTAAAGCAACAGCTACTAACTTCTTCAATCCTTTTCTCATAACTTTCGTTACCTTCCTCTTATTTTATTAGCAAGCCTATGCAAATGGTTTTCATGGGGCTTAATCAAGAGTCTGATTAGAATGATATGTGAGTCGTCTCATAAAAGAAAACCCTCTGCATCTGCTTGCAGAGGGTATGTTATCAATATTATGTAAAATACATAATCCTGTGTTCGTAAAGATTTTGTAAAATGTGTGTGATTTGTTTACTTAAGAGTTTTTCTGAATATGATTATAAAATATGTAGTACCAATAACAGCGGTAAATATCCATGCACTCGCATATACAAGATAGAGGGATATTAACGTATGTATCCTTGCAAATATTGTGCATACCCATACTATTCTGAATACTACCGAACCCATTATAACTATTATTGTAGGTATAACACTCCTGCCAAGGCCTCTTGCACCTGCTGCAGCGTTATCCATAAATGCTGATATAAAATATGAGCAGCCCATTATTGCAAGTCTTATCGAGCCAAAATGTACTACATCAGGGTCACTTGTAAGCAAATTAAGAAACTGTGTCCTGAAAATCACCAGCAATGCCCCAAATACGGCTCCGATAAGAAATGAATACAGCTGTGCAACAAGATACGCATGCTTAATTCTGTCACGCTTCCTTGCTCCAAGATTCTGCGCTATAAAGCTTGTACACGCTGTATAGAATGCTGCCATCATATCATATACAATATTATCTGCATTAGCAGCGGCTGAATTGCCTTCTACAACTACATGGTCAAACGAATTAACCGCTGACTGTATATACAGATTGGCAATTGCAAAAAGAGAATACTGCACCGCTGCAGGCAGTCCAATCCTTAATACTCTTGCTGCTATATGTGAATCTATTCCAATATTTTTTATGTAAAGACCATAATCCTTTCCACATCCAAACAGAAACTTAAGTATTAGAAATGCTGATATATACTGCGATATTATACTTGCCAGAGCAACTCCTATAACGCCAAGATTACATACTAATACAAAGAACAGATTAAGCACTACATTAATTACTCCTGCAGTTATAAGATACATAAGTGGTCTTTTCGTATCACCAACTGCACTTAACACGGCATTACCATAGTTATACATGGCAAGTGCCGGTGAACCGAGAAGATATATTGTAAGATATACAACCGCCCCATTTATCAGTTCTTTTTTAGTTCCTATAAGAAGCAGCACTGGTCTTGACAGAAACAATCCTGACAAAAGCAGCAAAAAACCGGCAATCAGACATATTATAATTGAAGTATGTACTGCTTTCTTAACATTTGCGCTGTTCTTAGCTCCTACAAATAATGCAACAACAGCATTAACTCCACCTGCAAGTCCCAATAATATTCCTGTCGTAAGCGTAACAATTATGCTTGTTGAGCCTACCGCACCAAGTGCAAGCGGTCCTACAAATTTACCAACTACTGCCACATCGCACAAATTAAACATAACCTGCAGGACATTTGACAACATAAGCGGCAGGGAATATATCAACATTTTCTTTGGCAAGGAACCTGTCGTCATGTCTATTTCATTCGATTTCATAACCTTATCTTAAACCCCTTAAATAATCTTTCTGCTCTGGCGTAATACGATAACTCTCTACAGCCTTCTGTATTGACTTTCTGTGTACCCATTCAGAAAGCCTGTGTTCCTGTATATAAGGAACTGCCGAATCCCACTGCTTAGCAAGTGCTGTAGCCATGTACCATGCAATCATCATGTTCACATAGTACTCCTCAGATTTCACACTTGCAACAAGCTGTATATATTCTTCCTTAAAATCTTCATCAAGAAACAGGCGCATCAGAACCCCTATACCATATCTTTTAATATATGTAGAGTCTGTAGCAATCCATTTCTTGGATCTCTCAAGAATATCTTCTTTATTTTTATTAAAACATTTAGGAACTGGAAAATCACATGTTGCCCAATTATTAATATATGGCAGAAACTTCTCGGTTTCACTGATACATTTATCATAATCTTTAAGCTGTCCAATAAGCAGCATATGAAGATTGTTTTCTTCATAGTACTTATGTGGCAGTTCGTTTATAAACAGCTTTGCATCTTCTGTCTTGGAAAATTCCTTTGAAAACACTCTTAAAACCGGCATTCTTATTCCTATAACAGTCTCTTTATCAACCCCTGGCATAAGTCCGCTGTGAAAATCCCTGTACGCCGTATCCTGTAGCTTAAACAGTTCTTCCTGTAGATGTGTCATAATACCCTCCATTGCTTTCCAAATGCTCTCTGCTCTTCTCTCATCACTGTCCGCGCGGGCAGCTCATACTCCAGAACTTCGTTCTGTCGTTGTCGCGGCGCTCCTCGAGAACCCATATAAAGTTCATAATTCGTGCAGGCACGACTATAAACTTTTCATGTCTTCTCTCATCGCTGCCCGCGCAAAAAAAGTGGAAGCATTAACTGCTTCCACTCCTTAATTAGTAGCGAGAGAGGGATTTGAACCCACGACACCACGGGTATGAACCGTGTGCTCTAGCCAACTGAGCTATCTCGCCATAATATTTACTGAATGTCTTAAAAAAGAAATGGGGCCTACAGGGCTCGAACCTGTGACCCTCTGCTTGTAAGGCAGATGCTCTCCCAGCTGAGCTAAGACCCCACATTCAGAACAATCCGCTTGATTTCTCTCGCAAACTGCTTTGCTATTATAATATTAAAATGTGCTATCTGTCAAGCACTTTTTTGACTTTTTTCACAACTTTTTTCATGAAATTTAAATGAGCTTTTCAAAAACTGCGGTCCCCAGCTCATGCCATACATGCAAAGCCTACTAATCATCGCTAAATCACATATTTAGTATGTACTCCATCATTATTTCGCTTTTATATTAATTCTCCTGTACCTACTAAATCAACATTTTCACATTTTATAGTAGGCTTTCCGCTGCCTCTTATCTTCTGCTGATAGGAATTCGTCTCTGATATTTTCCAAAAAGACCTACTAAAACATCTATCTTAGACATTTTAGTAGGTCTCTTAAAAAATTCACTCTTTGCAACGCATTTTAAAAGCCCACTAAATTCAACCATCATTGGACTTTCGTAGGTTTTCAAGAATTTCAATGTCCCCTTATTTTAAAAACTTTAGAACAAATATCTCGTCCACAACAGGAAATTCTTAATCAGCTTCATTCTCCGTTCTCTCTTAGGCGTAAGCTCTACAGGCTGCACATTATATGGATTGTCATATGTCCCATCTGCATTAGCCTTTCTTGCACTATGTTCATATGTCTGCATGGCACCGCCAAGCTGTTCATTAATTTCCTTGCTGTCAATAACAAGCATAAGCTCTGTATCAAGATATACGCTTCTCATATCAATATTAAATGAACCAACTACCGATATATCATCATCTATAAGAATTGACTTTCCATGGTATGAATATCCGCCCTCATATTCCCACACTTCAAGCCCTGTGCCAAGTACCTTATCCTTATGCGCATAATAATCTGCTGATCCAAATGGATTGCCATTATTGCCTACCGAATTGGTCATTAGTGATACATTTCCAACCGAATCACATACCTTCTTTAATCCGTCATACATATACTCATTGCAGATAATATAAGGCGTATGTATCTTAACCTGCGAATCCGCCTGCTCCATGAGCTTCGTGAGCTGATACCACACTACCGACTTTTTCGCACCACATTCTATCGGATTGCTAAGAAGTGCTATATTGTTGACCTCAACTGTTTCATCTGTGTAATCAGTGTCAATCAGGTAATCTTTGTTATCAGCATAATAAATGTTGTAATCATCAAGCAGTTCTTTCCTTGCCGCCTTGACCTTCTTATTGCCTGCACATTTGTTATTCTTTAAAAATGCTTTGCTCTCCTTATAGTTCCAGACACTCTCATAATAAGCAAGAACATCATTCACAGAGCTGGTTTCGTCAGGGTTTTCGCAGTACACAAGCACATCCCTGTCGTAATTTTTATGTCCCGGATACGCTCCCAGAAAATAGTTAAATGTATTTCTTCCGCCAAGTATATAATTAGTCCTGTCGGCTATGACATATTTATCATGAAGCCTTCCCATTGACTGCCACGGCTTAAATGGATTGACCTTGTTGTATATCTTCACATTCACATTGTCTGATGACGCAAGTGCCTTAAAATCAGGATTGCCCTTCATCTTGGTAAAACCGGATACCCCGTCAACTATAACATTCACAGATACACCTCTGTCGGCGGCATCAATAAGTGCTCCAAGCATAAGCTTTCCGCTGTCATCTGACCTGAAGTCAAATGTTGAGAGGATAATCTCACTCTTCGCATTGCTTATCATTCTTATTCGTTCCCTAAGCGCCTCGTCATTATCCTCAATAATACGCGCCCGCTCAACACTTGACCGCTCTTTCCATATCCCCTGTTCGTCAAGCTGCTTAATCTCATCAGCAGTAAGCTTTGGCTGTTTGTGGTAACTTATTAAGGCGCAGGCTACGATTGCGGCGATAAGCACCACAAGCAGTATCGCTGCCCCAAGAATTATTCTCTTCATAAGTTTTCTCCTATTGTAAGACTTCACATCGATTCTCCTTAAATATCCATCTATCCGCTGCCCGCACGGGCAGCTCATACTCCATGTCTTCTCTCATCGCTGCCCGCGCAGAAAGGCGTGCTATATATACATAATTATATATACAGCACGCCTCTTTAGACATTAAATATTTATGAAGAATTATTAATTATCTGATATAGTTGGTCTTAATCTTATTCTCGCCCTGTGGAAGCTCAATTCCCTGCTTCTTTGCTGCGTCTATTGACTTAACAAGCCATGCAAAGTTCTGACCTAAAAGTCTCATTGTCTGCATGCCTTCTTCATCCTTAACAACCTCATCAGGTGTATTGCCATGTACAATATTCCAGTAGTTAGATGATACAACCGGCATCTGGTTAATCTGGAAATACTTATTCAATACATCAACTGTTGATGTTGTTCCACCACGGCGGGCAGATGCGATTGAAGTACCACATTTGTAACGAAGTTCATTACCATATGCACCAAATAATCTGTCGAGGAACATTAATATCTCGCCTGTTGGAGAAGCATAATAAACAGGTGAACCAACGATAAGTCCGTCTGCATCAGTTATCTTAGCGCCAACTTCCTTGACAACTGCGTCAAGCTCGCCCTTAACAACTCTGCTGCCAACTGCAACTATCTCAGTCTCAATTCCCTGTGCCTCTAATTCCTTAGCAACAACAGAAAGTGCTGTATATGTACAGCCCACATCTCTTCTGCTGCCATTAACTAATACAACCTTCATGTTATAACACCTCCGATTACTAATTAAACATTAATCTCTGCCTTCATACCGAGTTCTTCCTTGTTAGAATCAAGGATAGGCTTGATAACATCAGTAAGATACTCGTCAACCTGTTCCTTAGAACGGCCAACATACTTCATAGGGTCAAGCTTTGACTGTAACTCTTCAAGAGTAACACCAAACATTGGCTCTGCTGCAATAAGCTCAAGGAGGTTATTATCAAGGCCTTCCTGCTTAACTCTCTTTCCTGCAATCATTGAAAGCTCTCTGATCTTCTCATGAAGCTCCTGTCTGTCTCCACCAGCCTTAACAGCGTCCATCATAATATTCTCAGTTGCCATAAATGGAAGCTCTGCCATCATGTGTTTGATGATAACCTTGTCATATACAACAAGTCCGTCAACAACATTTAAGTAGAGGTCAAGGATTCCGTCAACAGCGAGGAAGCCTTCTGGAACTGACATTCTCTTGTTAGCTGAATCATCAAGTGTTCTCTCAAACCACTGTGTAGATGAAACAATAGCAGGGTTAAGTGCATCGCTGATAACGAAATCAGCAAGTGAAGCCATACGCTCACTTCTCATAGGATTACGCTTATAAGCCATAGCTGATGAACCAATCTGTGACTTTTCAAATGGCTCTTCAACTTCCTTGAGATGCTGTAATAATCTGATATCGTTAGAGAACTTGTGTGCGCTAGCAGCAATTCCTGCAAGTACATTAAGTACTCTAGTATCAACCTTTCTTGAATATGTCTGGCCTGAAACTGGAACGCAAGCGTCAAATCCCATCTTTTCTGCAATCTTTCCGTCAATCTTGCGAATCTTATCCTGGTCTCCGTTGAAAAGTTCAAGGAATGAAGCCTGTGTACCTGTTGTACCCTTGCAGCCTAAAAGCTTCATTGTAGAGAGTACATAATCGAGGTCTTCAAGATCCATAACTAATTCGTTGAGCCATAATGTAGCTCTCTTACCAACTGTAGTTGGCTGTGCTGGCTGAAAATGTGTGAAAGCCAGTGTAGGCTGTGCCTTATATTTATCCGCAAACTTAGAAAGCTCATCAATAACATTAACAAGCTTCTTTCGAACAAGCTTTAAGCCTTCTGTCATAATGATGATATCTGTGTTATCACCAACATAGCATGATGTTGCTCCAAGATGAATAATACCTTTAGCCTTAGGGCACTGAAGTCCGTAAGCATATACATGCGACATAACATCATGTCTTACTTCCTTCTCTCTTCTCTTGGCATCCTCATAATTAATATCATCTTTGTGAGCCTTTAACTCATCAATCTGCTCCTGTGTGATAGGAAGTCCAAGTTCATGTTCTGTCTCTGCTAATGCAATCCAGAGTCTTCTCCATGTCTTAAACTTCATGTCAGGAGAGAAAATATACTGCATTTCCTTGCTTGCATATCTTTCTGCAAGTGGTGTCTGATATCTGTCGTTCATCTCTTATCCGCCTTTCATATATCAATAATTCAATATGCAGCCATCACAAGACCGCTTACAAGTTTAGTATATCATAGCCAATCAGTGTTTGCAATTTCGTTTGCTAATCCTCTTTAATATTCCCCTTCTCTACATTTGGCATTATTAACTTCTCATATGAATACTTCCACAGTTCTTCTGAACCATCACCTGTCTTTGCATTTCTCTTTAATATCTGGCTTAAATGTACACCTTTTTCCGCCCAGCTCTTTCCTTTTGACGCATCATTCAATATTACAGGCTGGAAATTATCCATAGTTCTTGCGAACTTTGCCTCTGGTGTTTCCTGTGCCTCAAATTCTTCCCAAAGTTCACGCATATACTTTCCCTGATCTTCTGGAAGAATACCGAATATTCTGTCAGCACATCTTAATTCTCTCTCTCGCTGAGTTTTCTTAGCCTCTTCATCATATGCATAAGTATCACCTGCATCTATCTCTACAAGATCATGTATAAGAAGCATTGTCATTGTGCGAAGCACGTCAATATTCTCATTAGCATATTCTGATAACAATACCGTCATAATTGCCATATGCCATGCGTGTTCTGCATCATCTTCCTTTCTTGACGCATCTGCCAGATATGTCTGTCTTCCAATACTCTTTTCCTTGTCAATCTCTCTTATAAACTCTATCTGTCTTTCCAGTCTGTCTTTATCCATATATACCTCCTTGGCTTAAGCATTGAGCTCAAGTGTAGCAACCTCTCCTACCACAATAATAGCAGGTGACGGAAACTTTTCTTTCTTTACCTTATCTGCAATATCTGATAAATTACCAACCAGCTTTACATATGTACCATCCGTATTCTCTCCATGAATTACCGCAACGGGAGTATCCGAAGGCTTTCCGTAGCGCATAAGCTTTTCTGTGATTATATCAATACTCTTTAATCCCATAAGAAATACAAATGTTTCATCAAGCTTTGCATATGACTTCCACCTGATTTCTTCAATTTCCGGTGGCAGATTATCTGCAGTGTGTCCTGTAATCACATGAAATCCCCGGCTTGCGCCTCTGTGTGTAACCGGTATTCCTGCCATTCCGCACAGTCCTATGCTGGAAGTAACCCCCGGAACTTCGCGAACCGGTATTCCATGTTCTTTAAGAGCAATTGCCTCTTCACCGCCTCTTCCAAAGACATACGGATCTCCGCCCTTTAATCTTACAACATATTTTCCTTCCTGTGCCTTCTGTACAAGTAATTCATTAATCTCTTCCTGTGCCTTTGAATGTCTTCCACTTCTCTTACCTGCATATATAAGTTCACAACTTTCTGTGGCGAATTCAAGCAGATGTTCATCAATAAGATCATCATATATTATAACTTCTGCCTTTCTTATCTGTTCCAGTCCTTTAAGTGTTATCAATTCATATGAGCCACAGCCTGCACCTACCAAAGCAGCCCCTGGTAATACATTCTCAGCCTGCCCATTAATATATTTCTGTAAAAAAGCCTTCTCTTCTTCACTGCTGCACACCCTGTCAGCTTTCATACAGAATTCTGAAACTTCTCTTATAAATGATGCTCTTTTCCTGTCATCAGCTATTTTATCTTTAGCAAGTGTTCTGATTCCTGCAAGATAATCCAATATAATCTCTATATTATCAGATACATTTGCCTCAAAATCTCTTCTTAACCTAGCTGCAACATGTGGACTTTTTCCACCTGTAACAAATCCAGCCACCATATCCCCTCTATGTACAATTGAAGGAAATATGAAATCGCATAGCTCCTGGTTATCCACAACATTAACCGGAATCCCATTTTCTTTGCACAATCTTGCAGCTTCATTATCCACTTCTTCACCAGCAGCTGCTATAACAAAACTTACATCCTCAATATCCCGCTCACAAAACACACGTTTTTCTATGCTTATCTTTGTATATTCCTCTGCCATTGCCTCTATATCCGAATCAACAGAAGGTGCAACAACTATAATCTTCACACCAAAGCCTTTTAATCTGTTTATCTTTCTTGCTGCAACCTTGCCGCCACCTATAACAAGACATCTGTCCCCTTTTATTTCTCTAAAAAATGGAAAATAACTCATTGCAGTCCCCTTTTTCTTGTAATTTCATCCTGATACCTACTAACAATTATATATCTTGTCGTTTAGTATGCATTTTTCAATTTTGACTACTATAATAGTTGATTTTTTTCATCAAAAAAGCCTACTGAAAAACACTTTGCATGCTTTTAGTAGGCATTTTACTTAAAATATAATGTTATTCTATTCAAAAATACCTACTAAACAACTACATCATTTGAAATTAGTAGGTATCTCTCCAGAAATCAGCCTCATATCCAGCATCTATGTGCTTTATTCACACATATATGAATAATTATCAGCCCATCTCACCACGAATATCAATTGTCGGCGGTTCAATTGGATAATTACCAGTGAAACATGCATCGCAAAATCCTGTGCCACCACATATCATCTCACTTAACTTATCAACCTCAAGATAACCTAATGAATCTGCTCCTATAAGCTTGCAGATTTCATCAACTGTATGGCCTGAAGCAATAAGCTGATCCTCCGATGGGATATCTGTACCGAAATAACATGGATGAAGGAAAGCCGGTGAACTGATTCTTACATGAACTTCCTTAGCACCAGCTGCCTTAAGAAGGCTTACAATTCTAGCGCTTGTTGTTCC
>CAKRIN010000018.1 GCA_934343805.1 uncultured Lachnospira sp. | reverse complement strand
ACCTTATCATCCTCTGTAAGTGTTCCGTTATCCCATGCGCCATCTTTATAGTTGGCTACGAATCTCTTGTCAGTCTTAACATAACCAAAGCCAAGGCTTGACCAATCAATATTCTTCTTTTCCATTGTTAGTACTTCCTTTCATCTAAAGATACCTATGTAAAAATATTTTACACGATTTTGAGCATATTTTACGCTCTTAAAAATGCCATGTCAACATTTCATTACTCATCTCCGGTAATTTCTGTGTAATATTTAGCATAATCGGTTCTTTCTGCCTTAGTAAACGCAATTGCTGTTCTTGGATGCTGATTAGTCTGACCTGTAAGCATGTACTGTACATCACATCCCCATACAACACCCGATGCCTTAAGTGGAACCATGTGCTTCTCAATGAACTTAAGTACCGGAACTATATTAAACTTAGGATTTCTTAAGAAACCTAACAATAATTCCGAATAACAGTTGCCTGCTCCTCTTCCCATTCCACTAACAGTTGCATCAAGAAGACTTACACCAATCGAACATGCCTCAATTGTGTTAGCAAATGCAAGCTGCTGGTTGTTATGTGCATGAATACCAACACTCTTTCCATACTTTTCTGCAATTTTGATATATTTGTCAGCAAGTCTTCTTACCTGCTCTGGGTATAATGAACCATAACTGTCAACAAGATATATATACTGTGCCTTGCTCTGTGATGCAAGAAGCTCTAATGCAAGATCTAATTCATTCTCACCTGCTGTCGATATTGCCATGATATTGACTGTAACCTCATATCCCATATCTGAACAGTAGTTAGCCATCTCAATAGCTGCTGGAATTGTATTAATATAGGTAGCAACTCTTACCATATCAACAACTGACTCTGACTTTGGTGGAATATCTCTCTTCATATTAGTTCTTCCGACATCTGCCATAACAGATATCTTAAGAGAAGTATCATTATCTCCAACAATTGCACGGATATCCTCTTCTTTACAGAACTTCCACTTTCCAAATTCTCTCTCATCAAATATGTCTTTATCAGCCTTATATCCAAATTCCATATAATCAACGCCCGCTGCCACATTTGCTTCATAAAGGTCTTTAACAAACTCATCTGTAAACTCAAAATTATTTACAAGACCTCCATCTCTTAATGTACAGTCCATAACCTTGATGTCTGGTCTGTATGATGTTAAATCACCCCTGTTTTCTGCCATAACCTGTTTCCTCCTAACAATAACTTGCTTTAAAGCGTAACGCTTTAAAGCGCTAAACTGTTTTGAATTATAACACATCTATCGAGGTTGTCAACTGTTGATGTGAGATTTTTATTCATCTTCTGTTCTATCTAAAAAATTTTAACCCACTATTAAATAATATCCCCGTCAGCCCCTGTTTACCTACTAATCAGATTTCTTTTACCTGATTAGTAGGTATTACTCTGCTATCCTGTCCCTTTTCAATGTCCATTTACCTACTAATCTGACACAATGCTTCATCCTCGTAGGTCTTTCGCCACACACCAAAAAATTTGCTTGGCATAGCACAACTACATATCACTTCCGCCCCAGCTAACCCAAGCAATATGCCGACTCACGACTTCACCATCAGCCTCTCCATCAACACATCCATCAACGCATTAAGCCCCTTTAGATATTCCTTCGCATTAGTGAATTTCTTCTTTGTTACAGTCCATATGAATGCGGGATTGGCGTCTACTCTCATCTGGATTGCGCCACCATACTCGTCAAGAAGCTTCTTTATAGCATCCGGGTCTAATTCAGCCTTAGGATACACTGTCATCACTGTGCGCCATACCACAGCCCCGGATTCCTGATGTGCCACACCGCCTTTAACCTCTATCAGTCCAAGTTTATGTGCCTTGGACTTAATAAGTGCAATCATAAGCAGATTGTCGGCACATGATGGTACACTTCCGTATCTGTCTGACAACTCGTCCTTCATATCTGATAATTCATCCATATTCTCAAGAGCAGCAATTCTCTTGTATATATCAAGTTTCTGGTACTCACTCTTAATATATGTTGCCGGAATATATGCATCTGCATCAACATCAATTGTTGTCTCGAACTCATACTCATTCTTAATTCCCTTAAGATTGTTCACCGCCTGATTAAGCATTTTGCAGTACAGATCATATCCGACAGCTGCCATGTGCCCATGCTGGCTGTTTCCAAGTACATTTCCTGCTCCACGGATTTCCAGGTCTTTCATGGCAATCTTAAATCCCGAACCAAAATCAGCAAATTCCCTGATTGCACTTAATCTCTTCTCTGCTACCTCTGTAAGTACCTTATCTCTTCTATACAGTAAAAATGCATACGCAGTCCTTGAGCTTCTGCCAACTCTTCCTCTGAGCTGATAAAGCTGAGAAAGTCCGAATCGGTCTGCATCTTCAATTATCATTGTATTACAGTTAGATATATCCATACCTGTTTCTATTATAGTCGTTGATACCAGTACATCTATCTCACCATTGACGAACTCGCACATTATCTTCTCAAGCTCGCGTTTGTCCATCTGCCCATGGGCATATGCTACATTTGCATCAGGAACAAGCTCCTGAATATGTGCTGCAGCCTCGTCTATACTTCTTACCCGGTTATATACATAGTAAACCTGGCCATTTCTGGCAAGTTCTCTTGTGATTGCCTCTCGTATCATCTCATCATTATGCTCTGTGACGAAAGTCTGTATCGGAACCCGGTCAACAGGAGGCTCTTCAAGAACGCTCATGTCCCTGATTCCCGCAAGGCTCATGTGAAGCGTTCTTGGAATAGGAGTAGCACTGAGCGTAAGCACATCAACATTGTTCTTTAACTTCTTGATCTTCTCTTTGTGTGTAACTCCAAAGCGCTGTTCCTCATCAATAATAAGAAGCCCTAAGTCCTTGAACACTACATCTTTAGAAAGGAGCCTGTGTGTACCTATTACAATGTCAACCATTCCCTTCTTAAGCTCCTCAACAGTCTCCTTATTCTGTGCTGAGGTTCTGAAGCTTGATAACTGGGCTACCGTAACCGGAAAGTCCTTCATTCTCTGTTCAAATGTGGTGAAATGCTGGCTTGCAAGTACTGTCGTCGGCACAAGATATGCAACCTGCTTTCCTTCCTGAACCGCCTTAAATGCTGCTCTTATCGCAACCTCTGTCTTACCATATCCAACATCTCCGCATATAAGTCTGTCCATTACCCTGCGGCTTTCCATGTCATGCTTGGTATCTTCTATTGCATTTAACTGGTCTGTTGTCTCCTCATAAGGAAACATTTCTTCAAATTCCTGCTGCCATACTGTATCAGGACCAAACTGATATCCCTCTATCCTCTGTCTCGTGGCATACAGCTCGACAAGGTCTTTAGCCACCTCCTCAACTGCTGAGTGAACCTTTGACTTAGTCTTGCCCCACTCTGTACCGCCAATCTTGTTTAGCTTAGGCTTCTTCTCTACATCGGAGCCTGCAAACTTCTGCAGACGGTCAAGCTGTGTCGCTAACACATACAGGTTACTGTTATCAGCATAAGATATCTTGATGTAATCCTTCTCAACGCCCTCAACAGTAATCTTTTCAATACCTTTGTACTGACCTATACCATAATTCTCATGAACAACATAATCGCCTATATTAAGTTCATTAAAGCCTGCAATATTCTTGCCATCATACTCTTTCTTTTTGACTCTCTTACGTTTCTTTTCCGTAAATATATCATTCTCGGCAATGCACACAAATCCCTGCAGCGGATACTCAAATCCCCGGTGAAGGCTTCCGTAAGTAACCATCACAAGACCGCCTGCCATAGACTTGTTGCTGTCCTCTGTATAAAAGCTCTCTATTCCAAGTCTTCCAAGGTCATCAACAATTCTGTTTGCTCTCGTTCTTGAACTGCACACAAGAAGCACTGCGTATTTGTTACGTTTGTACTTTCTTATGTCATCTGAGAGATATTCAAAGCTGTTGTTATATGAACTTATACTTCTCGCCTCAATGTGCATTGAATAATCTATCCCAAAGAATTCAGGTGAGTAATCAAGTGTTGTCAGCACAAGCTGCTTATGACCATTCATTGAAAGAACGGCCGTTTCCATATCCATAAACATATGTGTCTGGCTTGGAAGCACATATCCACTTTCTAATCTGTTCTTCATACTCTCGCTGTACTCATAGAAAGTCATGTCGCTATGTTCCTTAAGTCTTGCCGGTTCATCCACGACAATAAGAGTATCTCCCTTTGGGAAATACTCTGCCAGACTGCTCACTCTGTCTGCAAATGTATATATGAATTTGCTGTAATCTCCTGTCCTTAATGCGTCATCAAACATCCGGTTAAGATGGTTTCCAGCTTCTATCTGTTCCTTAGTACGTTTTCTTTTATCTATCCCGAACAGCTTCATCTGTTCATCTTTTTCATGTCTGATTTTTTCAATCCCCTGCTCTGTCTCATCCTCTGTAAAAAGGAACTCTGTTGCAGGAAATACTGTATAACTCTTATAGTTCTCAATTGAGCGCTGACTATCTACATCAAATGCCCTTATCGAATCTATCTCATCATCCCACAATTCAATTCTCACAGGAGCTTCATCAGTATATGAGAATATATCTATTATTCCGCCTCTTATTGCAAACTGTCCTTTAGCTTCAACCATTCCAAATCTTTCAAATCCCATGGCTGTCAGCTTTTTCGCCATATCCTCTATGTCAATGACATCACCATTCTTAAGATTAATGACCGCCTTCTTAAATCTGTCGATTGGCAGAAGCATATCTGAGATACCATCAATGGTAGTCACTATCGTAAGTGGTACGTCTGCTCCATTCTCAGCAGAACTGTCCGATTTCTGTTCTGTGATGTCCGATTCTTTCAATCTGTCAATTATGGCTGCTATACATCGGATCCGCTCTCCGGCAATCTGTCGTCCCTGTACATCTGCATTATAGAATATTACATCCTTTGCAGGATAATACATTACATTGCCACCATTAAAGAATCTGGCATCCTCCGCCATATCCCTTGCTTTGCCCTCATCACTGGTTATAACGAGCTGAAACTTATAATTGCTGGCTATTGCACTTGAAAAGTGCAGCTTCTGCGTATCAATGCATCCACTCACCATTACAGTTCTGCCACCCTCTTTAGCAAGCTCCTTATTAAGTTGTTCCACCCCGGCTGTATTATACACCGGCTCAAATATTGCTTTCATATTATACCACCAGTTATCCGTTATACTTATTCATACCACTTTCAATTCCTTCTGAAAGTATGCACTCTACAGCTTCGCAAGCTTTCTTATTAGCCTCTCTTAATGTTTCATATTCCTCTGCAGGAAACTTTCCAAGCACCCAGTCTGCAAGATCCCAACTCTTAGGCTTGTCTCCAACCCCGAACTTTATTCTCTTGAATTTATCACTTCCAAGATGAGCTATTATGCTCTTGATTCCATTATGTCCACCGGCACTTCCCTTAGCACGAAGTCTTAACTTTCCTACATCAAGACTTATGTCGTCGAAGATAACAAGAAAATCGTCTATATCACATTTGTAATAATCCATAACTTCTCTTATACACTCACCTGAATTATTCATATATGTCATAGGCTTAACCAGTATTACTTTCTGTCCTGCTATTACACCTTTCCCAATAAGACCTTTATGCTTTGCTGTATCCACACTTATATTATATTTATCCGCAAGCTCGTCTATTACTGAAAATCCTGCGTTATGTCTGGTTCCCATATATTCTTTACCTGGATTTCCCAGTCCTGCAATAATATACATATCTGTTTCCTCACTAAATCTGTTTTATGTGAACACTTTATCACGACATCTTCTGTTTCGCAAGCAAAAGAGCCATTCTGACAAATGCCAGAACAGCTCTTTAAGTAGTTTAATATTAATACGACCTTTTATTATTCCTCATCCTTCAGAGATTTCTTCTTTCCAAGAAAAGCTGCTGCTCCTGCTGCTAAAAATGCTGAGATTCCTGCAAGTGCCGCATACAATCCGGTTCTTGATGTATCGCCCGTCTTAGTTTCATCTGCTGCAACTTCTGCCTTCTTGTCTGCTACTTCAGCTGCCTGATTACCAGCATCTGTACCTTTATCAGCATCGCCAGTTACTGTTTCCTCGTTTCCAGCAATCTCTCCTGTTGATGAATTATCTGCCTTAGATGATTCTTCATTTTTATCTTCTGAACTGCTCTCCTCCCCAGAATTGCCTTTATCAGAATTATCCTTCTTGTTATCATCTGCCTTGCTGTCTTCATCCTTCTTGCTATCTTCATCCTTCTTACTATCATCGGTATTATCCTTCTCAGTAAGAATTCCGTTTGCCTGAAGCTGTGCCACTCTTGACGCTCCAAGGAATGCTTCCATTGTCTCATCTGCTGCCTGCTCTTTAGTCAGCATTGCTGCCCATGTCGCTCTTTTCTGTGAATTATCAACTCCTGCCTGCTCTGTCGTTCCGTATTCTGAGCACAATGAAGATTTTCCAGAAAGTGAATCATTCCATCCAAGCGGATTGATTAATGAACGTACTTCATTTCCTTCTGTTCCATCATCATTAGTTGTTGTTGTTCCAACATTTGTGTTATAGAATACAACATTTGCAGTTCCTGCCCATGGTCTTCCAAAATATCCAGGCTTAGATGTAAGTGATGATGCTGTATCAACTCCTGGTGTTGTTGACACTACATTACACTCATACATAAGATATCCCTTAGAACCTTCTGCTGTCTGTGCTGCTGTAATGTATGCCACATCATTCTTATTCTCTGATGTATTCATTACAAGATCACATTTGTAGAATACTGATGTCATTCCTCCAAATATGAAATCTGTTGCTCCCATAATCTGGCACTTGTTAAATGCAACTGTTGTTCCGACTGCTCCATACAGAGTATCCTGTCTTCCAACAAATCTGCAGTTGTCAAATACAACATCTGTTGCTGAAGATGTCATTGCCAGTGCTGCCGCTCTTTCAACATATGCCTTTTCCTGTACTTTGGTACTTCCGGCCTCTATGTCATTTCTTGTTACGCTGCCTTCCTTGGCATCAGAATTTTTAACAATTGTATCCCTTGCAGCTGCTTCTGACTGGTACTGGTTAAATGAATTCTCAAATATAATTCCATCTGCCTCAAATCCTGAGCCATACACTACGACTGTTGCATTCCAGTATGAACCATTGGTTGTTCCTGAACCAGGATTCTTATATGAATAATAACCATTCTCTGTATTAGCCTTTAATGTATCTTCATCATATTTGCAGTCATCTCCCATACTGTAATATGAATATCCATGACCGTAATACCATGTAATTCTTACAGCATTATCTGCAATATCCACGCCCTTATTAATAAGGTCTGTTGATGCATTTTCACTGGCATTCTTTAATGTTATATTCTTTCCGTTGATTACAACCATCTCTTCATAATTGCCTGGCTGTATCTGTATTGTAACTCTCTTTACATCTCCATTTTCGTCCACACGATCCATTGATTCAGCAGCTTTTACAGCCTCTGCTACTGATGTATAATCACAGTTTTCTGCTCCAACTGTCAGAACAGGCTTATACTCTATGCTCTTTATTACCTGAATCTGTGTAATATATGAGCTGTAGTTGTCTCCACCAAATGTAAGCGTAACACTTCCCGGAGTTGTTCCTGTATAGTTATATGTTGCTGTTTCAATATTTCCTGTAGATTTGCTTTCTGTCTTTACTTCTACAGTGTCATCCCCAACGCCAAGTGTTGCATCTGCTGTATAGCAATATGACACTTTTACCTGACAAGCTCCGTCAACTGGAATCTGGACTGTTGCTCCACTCTTTCCAAGCAGATATTTACTATTATTCTGCGAAATACCTGTTGATAATGCAAGTCCGTTATAATATCCTGCATTGATTGCTGTCTTGAAGTCAGCTGATGTAAATGTCCAGTCTGTTGCGTCCTTAAATGCAACTGTCTTAGAAACATTACCTCCTGAAACAACAAGATTAGATGTAACTCTCTGTGCTTTTGCTCCTACAACTTTAACAGAATAAGTTCCATCTCTTAAAGCAATATTGTCTGTTCCTGTAAATGTATATGAGTATCCATCTTCATTAAGATTAGTAAATGTTACTACTGCATTGGCTGCCTGGCTCTCCGTTAAACCTTCATATGTTAAATTAACGTTATATACAGGCTTCTTAACAAATGCAATGTCAACATCTGCATCATCTGCTGGTGCAGTATATGATGTCACGTTTATTGAATAATCATTAACCCCTTCAGCGGTTACATTATATGTAACTCCCTTTGCAAGATTAACAGAATATGTTCCTGCAGCTGTGTCAATTGATACAACCGGCTTATACACCTCACCATCTGCATCAAATGAAATATTCAGTTTACTTAACTCATCTGCTGAAATACCCGTTACCGAACCAGTAACCTTAGTCATTGGTACTTTCTCCACCGTCACATCAGATATTACTGCATTTCCTGTTCCCAGAGTAAGTGCTGTCTCCGAAGAAATTACATATTCTTCTGCGTTAAGAAGTGATAACTGATAATCTGATATCTTTGAATTAGTTGGAACCTTTACTGTATATGTTCCATCTGCACTGACTACTGCCTTATATGATGTACCAGTAGCTTTGCTTGTAAATACCAGTTTATAATTAGATGGCATTCCGTCTGGAACAGTAATCTTTCCTGTTACCTGTGTTACAGACTGACGCTCTCTTTCAACTCTGTAAAGTCTTAATTTGCCTGTTGCGTCTGAATCATTAAACGTATATGTTCCATCAGATGCTGCAACATATGTAACAACAGATCCTTTTGTAGATACAGGCATTTCTGTAAGAACTGTTCCATCCTTAGACACCTGAATCACATCATCTGCATTATCCATCTTGGCATACATTGTAACTGCATCTCCAGCCTCAAGATTCATAGATACAGTTCCCTGCCTGGTTCCTGCTGAACCATTAAAATACAGACATCCTGTAAGAGATACGCCGCCAATTACAGCCACTCCATTCGCATCATACCTTGTCAATGCTGTATTAGATGTTCTTAATCTGTTATTAGTTTTTTCTGTTGCAAATGTTAAATCTCCTGCTGTAAATCCTCCAATAGTCTTATTGGCTGTGCCCGCTGCAACTCCAGCATATGCGCCATTAATCACATCTACAGTAAGATTATTATTATATTTATCAGAATCAAGTACTTCTGCGCCAAAATCCCATACATCAACCTTACTGTCCTCATATGTCTTCAATTCCGGTTCTGGATCTTCTACATATGAATATTCGGATTTCTGGATTGAATATATATATCCATTTCCTGTTGCTTCCAACTTAACATAATTATTTCCATCCACCTGTACAACACCTGTTCCTTCCTGAACATTATACTCCGCAGATGCAACATCTGTAGTTGCAGCAATTCCAGCAATAGTCCACTTTGCCTGTCCCGGATATGCTGTTACTGTAACCGTTCCTTTTCCCGATACAGGAATATATATAACAGTTCCTTTGTTAATCTGTGCATATCCTTTGCCATTATTGCCAGCTGCAAGTTTTCCATTAGTAGCATCAACAACCAACGATTCCGCATTTCCGGTTACATCAGAAACCTCTCCCTTTACTCCTTCATATTTACTTGCAAATGCACCTTCTACATCTTTATATTGAAAACTCCAGTCTGTAGTTACTGCCTCATTAGAATATGCAGCGCTTACCTGAATAGGCTGGAATATCTGTCCAACATAAGGCATTACCGGTGATGCCGCTAATACTAATGCGCCCATAACTGACGCAGTTTTAATTGCTTTCGCTTTAACCTTTTTTCTGTTCTTACTCATTGTAATAAACCTCCCCAATTAATACCTTCTAAAAATACAATAGGGTTTCCATCCTAAAGATGAAAACCCTATTAATTTGTCATAACTTATCTGTTACTTATGAAATTTTATTAAAGAACATTCTTTCTCTTCTGCGCATATCCAAATCCAGCAAATCCAAGTGCTGCTGCCATTAAGATAATGTAGATAAGCATATTGCTTGCATCACCTGTCTTTGTTTCATCTGCTGCAACCTCTGCTATATTTGTTTCATCTGCAGCAACTTCTGCTGTCTTTGTCTTGATAACAAGTCCTGTTGTTACAACATCCTCATCTGAAAGAACTTCTCCTGACTTAATAGATGCTTTTCCTTCTCCAATTCCTGCTGCAAAACCAAGCTCTGCAATCTTAGCATCTGTAAGTGTAAGTAAGCCATTCATATTAATTGTTCCATCTGCATTTCTTGTTACAACTCTCTGTGCAAATACATGAGTCTCTGGATTATATGTTGTATCAAATGACTTAAACCAGTCTGCTGTTACTGTACCATTTGCATTGTTAGTACCCTTCTCTGTACAATTCCAGAAATAGTTAGTAGCATTATATACCTTTGTTGCATCCTGTGTTCCCTTGAACTTGAACTGCTCATTAATATCTGTGTTGTTAGTTCTGAATGAAATAATTCCCTTAGCTGAAAAATCTGTATTAACAGCTGAGTTAGTATAAAGTGCTACATTGTATGATTCATTATTAAATGAAATACAATTCTCAATCTGGATATCAGGACAAGAGTTAGAATCAATACCCTTTGCCTTGTTATTAAATGCTACACAATTGATAAGCTTATGATATCCTGTAAGGCTGTCTCCGCCCATCTTGAATCCGTTACCATTACCAGCATCTGTACCATCTGCAAGATATCCATTGCCGTATGCAACACAGTTCTTAATTGTTACTGATCCGATATTTCCTGTCTGAGTCTTTGCGAAAAGATCCCATCCATCATCTGCATTATTGTATGAAATACATCCATCAAATACGTTTCCGTCACCAACTGTTAACTTAGCTGCAAATCCATCTGCATCTTCATAACCCTTATCTGCATTAGAGAATGATGAGCAGTTAAGAACTAAGTTATATGATGGCCAGTCTTCTCTTGCATCATTAGAATTGTTATATGCACTTATCTGAAGACCTGTATTACCATTGTTGTAGAAGTTACAGTTATCTACTACATTATAGTTACCACAAAGACGTGCTCCATCTTTAGCATCTGCTGAATTAGTTACATCAAATCCTGCAAAATACCAGTAATTTCCACCAAGAACCATACCTTCACAATTCTTACCGAAATCAAGTACTGGTCTTTCTGTTGCGTCAGGATCAGCAATCATGTAAATCATATTATCTGCTGTTCCATCAATTCCTCTTGCAACCTTTACTGTTGACTCTAATTTATATGTTCCTTCAAGAAGTAATATTTTCTGTCCAGCCTTAGCAAATTTAACTGCTGAGTAGATATCTACCGGATTTTCCTTAGAACCTGTTGCGCCTGATGAACCATTAGGTCCAACATAAATTACTGTTCCATCGAAACCATTTAATGTTACTGTGAATTCCTGTGTTACTGTTTCATATGAGCTTAATACTTCATGCTTTGATGGTCTGTAGCCTGCTTCTGGTGTAGAAACTACTGTAAATTTGTTAGAACCCATTTTAAGTGTTGTATCAAACTTATATGTCTTATAAGCTTCTACAGCAACATTATCTGCAACTACAGTTCCGTCTGCTGCTGTAATTGTTACTGTTCCATTAACATCTGACTTATATGTTAATACATAATTCTCAGAGTTAGCATTAGCTGCTGATGTTACAGTGTAGTTAGGAGTTACAACTCTGTCTTCTACAACAACTTCCTTAACTAAATCTCTTAATTCAAAATTAACATCTGTTACTGTGATCCTTGCATTTCGTGCTGCAAAGAAACCAACATATTTGTTATCTGCATCAAGTAATGTCATATCTCCCATTACTGTTTCCTGTCCGATAACATTCTTATTCGCATCCATGTATGTAACGATATAACCAATTTCTCCCTCAGTCTTTATCTCTTCCATAGAGAAATACATATCTGTTATACCTGTTTCTCCCTTACTTCCGTTACCAACTAAATTATATGTTCCTGCTCCTTCATTTCCTTTTGATGACTCAAGTGTTCTCTGGAAGAACTTTGTCTTATCAGTAGCTGAAGCTGGAGCCTGAATCTTTCCATTAGTAAGATCTGAAAGATCCTGTGCTGTTATACCTGTTCTTGCATAAACACCAACACCTATCTTCATTGTAATCTTAGCCTTAGATGAATCTGTTGTTACTGCTCCCTCGTCGTAGTAATATTCAACCTTGCTAGCAACTGCCTGAACTGAGTTTGTCCAGAAATCTGACATATCTCCATCCTTACCAACTCTATCAGAAACCATAAGTCCGAAACCTTCCTGTCCATTAGAAAGTGTCCACTTATCTACATGAATCTTTCCTGATATAGCAAATGACTTATCAGCTGGAACTGTTACATAGTTAAATGTAAGACCATCCTTTGAGGCTGGAACAAGTTTACCCTTTCCACTCTCTGAGTAGATTGTTACTGAACCATCATTTACGCTTCCTGAAACTCCATTATTCTTAGTATCTACTGATGAACCATATGTTGCCTTTGACCATACCATCTTAGCATCTGCTGTTACAGTAACCTCTGTGGCTGCTGACTTAGATGATACTGCAGCTGGATTACTTCTTACAGCTTCTACTGCAATAGAGCATCTTTCTCCAACTGTTAATCCTGTTATTCTGTATGAACTCTCTGTTGTAGATCCTGCAAATGATCCATTAACGTACACATTGTATGATGTTGCTTCTTTAACTGTACCAATTGTAATATCAACTGCACCATTACCTGCGCTTGTTGCACTTGTAACAGATGGTGTTGCAAGTGGAAGAACGAAATTTCCATTCATTGAATTACCAGCTTTGTCTGTCTCATTCTCTCTTACTGCTTTAATTGTGAATGAGTACTCACCTGTTGATGCTGGTGTAAATGTTACTGAACCGCTTGTTCCTTCTTTTGAAGACTTTTTAACTTCAGTACCATTCATTGTTACTTCTACTCTGTCAGCTCCATCATATCCTACAACACAATCATAGCTGACTGTTACTGTACCATCATTATTATCTGTAACAGATGTAATAACTGGTGCTGCTACTGTATCCCATGCTGCTCTTTCTGGCTTAACCGGTTTAGCACCTACTGTATCTGTAACTACAATCTTATAAATATAATTATTATTTGTGTATCCACCCAAATAATATGTTCCTGCATTTTCTAACTTTAATGTTGAAATTACTGCTTCATTCTTTGCATATGTTCCTTCTGTTACTGCAACCATTTCTCCGTTAGAATTAAGGATTGCCATCTGGCGGTTATCATCTCCGCCTTCTGCCCACCATACTTTAACTTCTGCTGTTCCCTCTGTAGTGAACTTTACTGCGTTCTTTTCCACACTGGCTTTTCCACCTAAGTTAAGTCTGTTCCATGGTGCATCTTTTGTACCTGTGCTATATCCATCTTCAAATGTCTTAGCGCTTGTATCAATTTTAGATTTTGCACTATAAATTGCTGTGAAGAAATTATCTGTTCCTAACTTTTCCTCGTCTCCATCGCTCTTTTTACCTTGTGCAAATGCTGTAATGTCTTTTGATTCGAGTGTATATTCATTAACAACTGTTTCAGGTGTTGTATCAACTGTAACTTCAATTTTGTAAATGTAATTATTATTTGTGTATCCACCCAAATAATATGTTCCTGCATTCTCTAACTTTAATGTTGAAATTACTGCTTCATTCTTTGCATATGTTCCTTCTGTTGCTACAACCATTTCTCCGTTAGAATCAAGGATTGCCATCTGGCGGTTATCATCTCCGCCTTCTGCCCACCATACTTTAACTTCTGCTGTTCCCTCTGTAGTGAACTTTACTGCGTTCTTTTCCACACTGGCTTTTCCACCTAAGTTAAGTCTGTTCCATGGTGCATCTTTTGTACCTGTGCTATATCCATCTTCAAATGTCTTAGCGCTTGTATCAATTTTAGATTTTGCACTATAAATTGCTGTGAAGAAATTATCTGTTCCTAACTTTTCCTCGTCTCCATCGCTCTTTTTACCTTGTGCAAATGCTGTAATATCTTTTGATTCGAGTGTGTATGTCTTAACATACTGACTCTCTGTTTCTGCAGCTACTGCCTTTGCTGCCCAATCAGTTGGCATAATGCCAGCGATCATTAGAACTGCCATAACTATGGCGCCTATTCTTTTGCCCTTTTTTGTTTTCATAAGGCTCTCCTCCCAGTTCTATAAAGTCATCAAACTCCATATGCCAGGTTTTATAATTCAAACACATTTATTACAAATATGTTACAATTGCCCCTGACGAGTGTCATTATAGCCAGGAGATTCTTTTTTTGTCAATGCAACCTATTGTGCAATTTTAACCAAAAAAGCTGTATATTTTATGTGTATTTTGACATATATGTCAAATTCTAGTGCTTTGGTACTTTTTATTCTTTTATTATCTGTTACTTTAGTACACCTCATTTTGTATATCTTTGTACCATTTTTATGCTACGTTGGTAATGCACATATGGTACTTATGATATATTCTTCTTTGTCGCATCCCCCTTAGCAGTATTTATAATCAATATGATTATGAACTTATATGCATTAAGTATTTTAGTAATTTTGACTATATTTTTAAATATTTCTCATTCTTTTTATAACACATAACACAATTACATCACATCAAAAAACCAGCTGGTACAAACACCAGCTGGTTAATAAAATCTTAACATATATGATTGCTATTCTTCGACATCTTCAGCTTTTTCATATGCTTCCAACACTAATTTCTGAAGCTTGTCTCTTGTCTGTGTATTAATTGGATGAGCAATATCACGATACTCTCCATCAGATGATTTTCTGCTAGGCATTGCTATAAATAACCCTTTTTCACCCTCAATAACTTTAATATCATGAACTACGAATTCGTCATCAATTGTAATTGACACAACTGCTCTCATCTTTCCCTCTTTAGCAATCTTTCTAACCCTTACATCTGTAATATTCATAACGCACCCCTTCTTAGACTCTCCGGCCTATTATACTTTAGTCAAAACACCTTCAATTGCACAGTTATATCTAATAATATAAAGGACTATCCTCCACAACAATCCTCACATCATTCTCTCCTACATATCTTGAATTAGCCTTAATTGTACTATTGCTCTCGACTATGCAATTCTCAATATAAGCATTATCTCCAATGTATGCATTATTAAGAATAATTGAATTCTTAATTACACTGTTATTTCCAACATATATTTTCTTAAACAGAACAGAATTCTCAACTGTACCATTGATTATACAACCACTTGAAACAAGACTGTTTCTCACGTTAGCGCCAAAGTTGTACTTAGCAGGTGGTAAATCTTCTACCTTAGAATATACATCTGGATACTGATTAAAGAAATAATCTCTTACCCCCTTCTCAAGGAAGTCCATGTTAGTCTTATAGTATGAATTAACTGTAGATATGTTGCTCCAGTATGTATCAAGGTTATAGCCATATATCTTCTTAATATTCTTATATCTGACAAGAATATCCCTCACAAATTCATGTCTGTCTTCCTCTGCAGCTTTCTCAAGCAGTTCTATAAGAAGTCTTCTTCTTATAACATATATACCAGTTGATACTGTTGACAGATTAGTCTCGAGTGGCTTCTCATCTATGTCCGTGATTCTGCCTTCTTCTGTCATGGCTACAACACCATAACGTCCTATCTCTGATCTGTCTTCCATCTTCTTAACGACAACTGTTATATCTGCTTTCTTCTCAATGTGATACTGAAGCACCTTATTATAGTCAAGCTTATAAATTCCATCACCTGACGCTATAACAACATATGGCTCATGGCTCTGTTTTAAAAACTGCATATTCTGGTATAAAGAATCTGCTGTTCCCCTGTACCAGTTGCTGCTCTCTGCTGTAATTGTAGGGGTAAATACAAATAAACCTCCCTGCTTTCTACCAAAATCCCACCACTTAGATGAACTCAGATGTTCATTAAGTGATCTGGCATTATACTGTGTTATAACAGCGACCTTCTGTATCCTTGAATTACTCATATTGCTTAATGCAAAGTCTATGGCGCGATAACTACCTGCAATCGGCATAGCTGCTATTGCTCTCTTATTAGAAAGCTCTCGCATCATTCTGTTATTACCGCCTGCTAAAATAATACCTATTGCTTTCATTAATTATCACCTGCCTTAATTATTATGCCTCCACCTGGTAATTCACCATTAGGGTAATCCTGCAATGTTGTCTCTCCTGATATAGCTGTATTCTTTCCGACTTTTACATTATCTGGAACAACTGACCATTCTCCAATAGTAACAAGTCCGGAATTGTATATCTTAGGGAACTTAACATTCTCCGCTTCTTCTCCAACGCCAAGTTCTACATTCTCTCCAATTGTTACATCTTCTGCAATAATTGACTTAGTAATTGTTGTATTCTTCTTAATATGGGAATTATTCATAATTATTGAATCTCTGATTACACAGCCTTCTTCAATAACTACACCCGAACCTATTACAGAGTTAAATACTCTTCCATATACCTCTGTTCCATCACCAATAATACTCTTCTCAATATAAGCATCTTTAGCTATGTACTGTGGTGGAATAGTATCTGTCTTCGTATATATCTTCCAGAACTCCTCATACAGATTAAATACCGGAATAATATCAATAAGTTCCATATTAGCTTCCCAATATGAGCTTAATGTTCCTACATCTTTCCAATATCCATTATACTCATAGGCAAATATTCTCTTATTGTTATTAAAGCAGTATGGAATTACATGCTTGCCAAAATCACACTCCTGCTGGTCTTTAAGCTTAATAAGTGCTTCTTTCAGCACCTTCCAGCTGAATATGTATATACCCATTGAAGCAAGATTGCTCTTTGGATGTTCTGGCTTCTCCTCAAATTCTGTTATCTTGTTATCCTGATCAGTAACAACTACTCCGAATCTGCTTGCTTCCTCCATTGGAACCGGCATAGCTGCAATTGTAATATCTGCATTATTAGCCTTGTGATAATCAAGCATTATCTTGTAATCCATCTTATATATATGGTCACCTGACAGAATAAGAACATACTCCGGATGATACTGTTCCATATATTCAAGATTCTGATAAATGGCATTAGCTGTTCCTGTATACCATTCACTATTCTGACTCTTCTCATATGGCGGAAGAACTGAGACACCTCCAACATTACGATCCAGATCCCAAGGAATGCCTATTCCTATATGAGTATTAAGACGAAGTGGCTGATACTGTGTCAATACTCCGACTGTATCTATACCCGAATTAATACAGTTACTGAGAGGAAAGTCTATTATTCTGTACTTTCCACCAAATGCTACTGCCGGCTTTGCTACTTTAGATGTAAGAACACCCAATCGGCTTCCCTGACCTCCAGCAAGTAACATTGCAATCATTTCTTTTTTAATCATGCTATCACCTCTGATGTTAAATTTTAACTGCTATAAGATATATTGATTATATCATATTACTATCTCTAAGTAAAAATGTTTTTAATGTTTTTGTACATAATTTTAAACAATTTCTGTTTCATACACTATATAATAAAGAAAGATTTGAAAAATGGCTCAATAAGTCATACAATATATTAAACACTAATTTCAAGGAAGGAAAATATCATGTACAAGATTGATTTCAACAACCCTATCCATATACACTTCATTGGCATAGGTGGTATCAGTATGAGCGGACTTGCCAAAATTCTTTTATCTAAAGGTTTTACTATTTCAGGTTCCGATTCTAACTCATCAGCGCTTACTGACGAACTTTCTGGTGATGGATGTTTAATCTCTATCCCTCAAAGTGCCGGTAATATTACTAATGATATAGATCTTGTTGTATATACAGCAGCAATCCACCCAGACAATCCAGAATTTGTAGCAGCCAGAACTGCAGGAATTCCAATGCTTACACGTGCCGAACTTCTCGGTCAGATAATGACAATATATACTAATGCCATTAATATAGCCGGAACTCACGGAAAAACAACTACTACATCCATGATTTCTGAAATTCTGCTTTCTGCCAATATGGACCCAACTATTTCTGTCGGCGGCATACTTAACAGTATCGGTGGCAACACAAGAGTTGGTGGTGACAAATATTTTGTAGCAGAAGCATGCGAATACACCAACAGTTTTTTATCATTTAATCCAACCATGAACATAATTCTCAATGTTAAAGAAGATCATCTTGACTTCTTTAAGGACATTAATGATATCCGTCATTCATTTAAGCTTTTTACTGAAAAGCTTCCATCAGACGGAACGCTTATAATTAATACCGACATTGATAATTATGACTATTTTTATAAGGATACCGACTGTGAAGTCATTACTTTTGGTTCTGATCCAGAAATCAGCATGTATAGTGCATGTGACATCACTTATGATGATTTTGGCAGATGTACTTACTCTCTTCTTATTAATAACAAGAAGACTGACTCCATAACCCTTGGCGTTCCTGGTCTCCATAATGTATATAACTCTCTTGCTGCTATTGCTGCTGCAAGAAAGCTGTCTGTTGACATGGAGCACATCAAAGCTGGTCTTGCCAGCTTCAAAGGCACTAACCGAAGATTTGAGAAAAAAGGAACTTTTAATGGTGTGACTGTCATTGATGACTATGCTCACCATCCGGATGAAATACGTGCAACATTAAGTTCTGCTGCCCACTATCCTCACAATCATATATGGGTCGTTTTTCAGCCTCATACATATTCACGTACAAAGCTTTTATTCAATGAATTTGCCGATGCATTAAGCCACGCTGACAAGGTTGTCCTCGCAAAGATATATGCTGCAAGAGAAACTGATACTCTCGGAATCAGTTCAGCTGATTTATGCGAAAAGATCAAGTCTCTAGGAAAAGAATGTGTATACATTGATAATTTTGAGGACATTGAAAAATATTTAATAAAAAATTGTATCAACGATGATTTGTTAATAACTATGGGCGCTGGTGATGTTTACAAAATAGGTGAAGACTTGCTTAAATAGTAAGTTTTCAACCAACCTGAACTTTTTCAACAAAGTTATCCACACTATCCACAATTTTTTGTCACTTATTTGTGAATAAAAATTGTGGATAATTTTTTTATTTTGTAATTTTTAAACTCCTGTTTTATGCACCTTTGTTATGTTCCCTTATCATTTATCCACATTATCCACATTTTCCACAAACCTCCTTTCCGCACCTGGTGCGCTTTGCATTTATTTTTTTCAGTGGTATAATCTGCTCATAACATTTGGGGGAGAATGATACCATGAATAATCTGAATTTATCTTCAGAGACTGCTTCTGGTTACACCGCAGTTTCTGATATTTTTATAGACCAATACGTTCCATCCGCTAACGGAGATTTTGTTAAGGTATATCTATATCTGTTGCGTCTGCTTTCCCGAAACAGTAATAACCTAAGTATCTCTTATATTGCTGATACTTTTAATCAGACAGAGAACGATATAATGCGTGCGTTAAGATATTGGGACAAGCTTGGTCTTTTATCTTTGTCATATGACAATAACAAACAGTTATGCGGTATAACTTTTAAAGCTGTATCTGCTGATAACAGTCCTAATCCTGACAATACCAATACATCTGTACATACAGATTTTTCCGAAATAGAAGACAATTACTCATCACAGCGTAATGTTGCCGGATACTCTGGCACATCTGATTCAAGCAATAATGTTGTATCAATTAACAGAATCAACAGCAGTATAAGCTTTAATGATATTGAGCCTTCGAAGATAACATCTTCAGCAGAGAAGCTTAACGAGTTGTCAGCCAATGATGATTTTTCAATGTTGCTCTTTGTAGTCCAGACTTATCTTGGAAAGACTTTATCAGACTCGGAAGTTAATGCAATCGTATATTTTTATGATACGCTTCACTTCCCGGCGGATCTTATTGAATATCTCATTGAATATTGTGTATCAAAAGGCAAGACTTCAATAAGATATATTGAAAAGATCGCCTTATCATGGGCCGAAGAAGGCATCAACACTGTAGAAGCTGCACGTGATGAAGTATCTTCTCATAACGAAGCTGTATATAGTGTAATGCGTGCTTTCGGACTTAATAACAGAGAGCCAGGGCAGACAGAGAAAAATCTTATTTCAAAATGGACTGATGTATTCTGTTTTGATACAGATATGATTGTTGAAGCATGTAACAGAACACTTAAAGCTACTCACCAGCCAAGCTTTGAATATGCTGATTCAATTCTCACAAAATGGAATTCATCTAATGTAAGAAATTCCGATGATATTAAAAAAGCTGACGCCGAATATGAAGCTTCTAAAGCTTCCAAAAATGCCAAGTCCGGTAATGTTATCAAGCAGAACGCTAACCGCTTTAACAACTACCAGCAGCGTCCCAAGAAATCTGATGACTGGTATAATTCTTTGTTAAGTAATAATAATTAGCCCGCAACAGGAGGAACACAATGCCTTTAAGTAACACCCAACATGAATCTATAATGAGAATTTACGATGAAATCAGAACGGCTAATCGTCATATCCAACAGGAGCGTTATGATGAAGTTACATCATTATGTCCACAGATAGCTGACATCGATTCCTCAATTATAGATATATCTATGGCAAACGCCAGAGCGCGCATAAGTTCAGATTCATCTGACTCGACTGCTGATGAACTAGACTCTGCGCTTCAGACACTACGCTTAAAACGGGCATCGGCTCTGGCTTCAATTGGCAAGCCTGCAGATTATCTTGATGATATATATACTTGTCCTTACTGCAAAGATTCAGGGTATGTTAATGGCAATAGATGCATATGCTTTAATAAGAAAGCAATTGACCTGATATATAAGGATTCCAATCTCAAGAATATAACCAATAATGAGAATTTCGATACATTCTCTCTTAAGTGGTACAACAACACTGATGTTGATTCCGCCACAGGGCTCACACCTTATAATAATATGCAAAAGGTTCTTAATGTATGTCACGAATTCGTTGACAATTTTGACAACACTTTTTCCAACCTTTTATTTATAGGGCAGACTGGTGTTGGCAAAACATTTTTATCCAACTGCATAGCCAAGGCTCTCATGGATTCATGCCACAGCATTATATATCTTACTTCGGGTGAATTCTTTGATGCTTTTAAGAGTGGTGACTACAAAGATTATGGAGAATCCAGATTTGACACATCATTTTTTCTTGAATGTGATCTTCTTATAATTGATGATCTGGGAACCGAGAATGGGTCAAGCTATAATTTCTCTAACCTGTTCTATGTCATCAACGAAAGAATGTTAAGGCGCAAGAGTGTCATCATATCATCTAACCTTGAAATACCTGACATAGAGTCTCGTTATTCGCAACGCATTTTTTCCAGATTAGTCAGCGCCTACTCTATTCTTCGGCTTTTTGGAGATGATATTCGATGTATGAAACGTTTATCTCCAAGATAGCTTGCCGATCATTTTTATGTGAATATATCATTGACTTATTACTGGTCAATGTTTATATTTTTATATGTATGTTTAATTATTATACTTTATGGAGGATTATTTATTATGCCACGTGATGAAAGACACACAGAAACTATTCCTTACGGAACTTTAGGTATTATCCCATTAGCAAGCTGCACACAAATGGGAAAGAAAGTTGACGAGTACCTTGTTAAGTGGAGAGAACAGCGCCAGAATGAGAATACTTCTACCCTTAATTTTGCAGGATATAGGAGAGACAGTTATATTGTTAATGCAAAGACTCCTAGATTCGGCTCAGGAGAAGGAAAGGGTGTTCTTGTAGATTCTGTCCGTGGTCATGACTTATATATTATGCTTGATGTCTGCAATTACAGCCTTGAATATACTGTTTGCGGTTTCAAGAACCACATGTCTCCTGACGATCACTATGCTGATCTTAAGAGAGTAATTGCAGCTGCTGGTGGTAAAGCTAGAAGAATTAACGTAATTATGCCTTTTCTTTATGAATCAAGACAGCACAAGAGAACTGGAAGAGAATCTCTTGATTGTGCACTTATGCTTCAGGAACTTACAGATATGGGTGTTGAAAATATCATCACTTTTGATGCGCATGACCCTAGAGTTCACAATGCTATTCCTCTTAAAGGATTTGAATCTGTTTCATGCACATATCAGTTTATCAAGTATCTTCTTCTTAATGTGGATGACCTTCACATTGACAGCGAACATATGATGGTTATCAGCCCTGATGAAGGTGGTATGGGACGTGCTGTTTACTTTGCCAATGTTCTTGGACTTGATATGGGTATGTTCTACAAGAGAAGAGATTACACTAAGATTGTAAATGGTCGTAACCCTATTGTTGCACATGAATTCCTTGGAACTAATGTGGAAGGTAAAGATGTAATTATCATCGATGATATGATTTCTTCTGGCGAGAGTATGATTGATGTTGCTTCTGAGCTTAAGAAGCGCGGCGCCAACAGAGTATTCTGTGCCACTACATTCGGTCTTTTCACTAATGGATTCAAGAAGTTTGATGAAGCATATGAGAATGGTGTTATTGACAGAATCCTTACAACTAACCTTGTATATCAGCCAGAAGAACTCCTTTCTAAGCCATGGTATATCAATGTTGATATGAGCAAATATATGGCTCTTCTTATTGATACACTTAATCACGATTCTTCAATCAGCAACTTATTAAGTCCAGTTGAAAGAATCCAGCAGAGAGTTAAAGAATATAACGAACGTCATTACGGCAAGTAATTATAATATAAAAAAAGGAACCCGGCATATAAGCCAGGTTCCTTTTTTAGTTCTTTTGCAATCAATGTACCAGATTATCAGTCTTTGTCTCCGCCGGCTTATCAGTATCCTTATTGCTTGTACCCGCAGTACTTTCCTGTTTAACGCTTACTGTTTCATCATTATCCCTGATTACTCCTGTCTCCATCTGGCTTGATGACTCTGACTGACTGGCTTTCTGTGTCTGTGTCACAGATTCTGTCTCTATAGCAGACTGTGTCTGTGTTTCACTTACTGTTTCTGTCTCAGTTTCTGCCTGGCTTGTTGTTTCATCTGTAGCATTTGAATTCTTATACTTTGAAAAATCCTTTTTGGCCAGTTCCTTATGCGCTTCTTGCATGAACTGCCTGAATATCTGTTTAGTAACATTTTGTGGTATTGATGCAGGATAATCATATCCCTGCCATACTGCTAATGTATAATACTGGCTATATCCACAAAACCACGAATCATAATTAGAATTAGTTGTTCCTGTCTTTCCTGCTACTATTGCATTATCAGGCGAAGCACCTTTTCCTGTTCCATCTGTAACAACAGTTTTTAACATATCTGTCATCATTCTGCATGATTCTTTATCATATATCTGTTCTTCTCTGCCATTAGTATCAAGAATTACCTTTCCTCTGGCATCGGTTATAGAACTGACACACGTTACTCTTCTGTACTGTCCATCATTTATTATCGTTGCATATGCGCCCGCCATCTCTTCAGTTGATACTCCATATGTGAATCCACCTATTGCTATTGCATTATAGTTTTTGTCCATCCATACCTTGTGAAATCCCTGGTTAAGCAGATATGAACTACCTGTTTTAGGAGTAATTTCTTTCAATATATTCCACGCAACCGTATTCCTTGACAGATTTACTGCTGTTCTTAACGTTATATCTCCCATATAGGTTCCATCTGCATTTTTAGGACCATCCTGTATATATTCATCCTTTACAATTGTATCCGGTGTGTTTCCCATCTGAAGATATGGAATATAATCTATTATTGGTTTGATAGAACTTCCAGGCTGTCTGTAACTCTGATATGCACGATTTAATGTGTATCCTTCCAGATCCTGACTTCGGGAACCGACTATAGCTACAACATTTCCAGTTGAATTATCTATACATGTAGCTGCTGCCTGCATTTCATAGACGCCATCTTTCTGCGATGTATACGATTCCATATTATCATCAACTGCACTCTGCAATTCTTCCTGAAGCTGCATATCTATACTTGTATATACATTATATCCACCAGAAAACAACCTTTGTTGAAATAATGTATAGCTGTCCTCATATAATTGCTTATACTGGTTGTAATCATCTTCATCTGCAAAATTAGTTCTGAATATAAATCCATTTGCCTGCATCATCCCCTCTGTTGCACAATGTCTTGCATATGTTTCAACAGAATTATTCTTTGACGCAGCCGGCTGCTGAGATAATTCAACCTGAGTATCCAGCGCTGTATAATAATTCATTGAATTGATAAAATCCTCATCATACAGCCTTGCAAGTATCATATCTCTTCTTCCAACTGTATTATCATAATTAGTGAGCGGATTATATCTTGTAGGATTATTAGGTATAGCTGCTATAAATGTCTGTTCAGCCAATGAAAGTTCGTTGACATCCTTTCCAAAATATCCTTTAGCCGCTGCTCCTACACCATAATAGCCATTTCCAAAATATATATTATTAAGATAGAACTCTAGGATCTGGTCTTTTGAGTACTTTTTTTCAAGTTCTCTTGCAACAAACATCTCCTCAACTTTTCGTTCCCATGTAACTTCCTGGCTAAGAAAAATATTTTTGGCAAGCTGCTGGGTAATCGTGCTCGCGCCCTGAACAATTTCATCATTCTCCGTGTTAGCAATAATTGCCCTGATAATCGCCTTATAATCTATACCTTTGTGTTTATAGAAATCCTTATCTTCAATAACAACAAATGATTCTGCAAGTGCATCAGGAATATCTGCAATATCCACATAATACATATCCTTTGAATCTTTCATTGTACACAGTTCATTGCCAGATGCATCGTATATAACAGTTGTTCCAGAATCCATAAATGTTCCAACATTACTCTGTCCAACAAGCTTTTTGGCATCTTTTGCAAGTTCTGCAACCTTTATTATCTTTGGTGCAAACAATATAAGTCCTGTAGCAAACGCAAGAAGAACAACTAATAATATTATTCTTCTTATAATTCTCCGTCTTCTTTTCTTCTTCGATAACTTCTTTTTTGCCATTTTACCTCATCAACTATACAAGAATCATTTAAAATATGTTACAAATACATTTCCACCCTGAGAAAACATTTTTCCTGCATCTGTCATTGATACAGTCTCAACTTTGCCTGTCGATGAATCAATATATGCAATCTCACTTGAATTATATGCGATAATAACAATATATCCATCTGATTCTGTTCTGGCTATTACAGGACAACCTTTTGATACATAGCTAAGAACCTTCTCATATGTTATTCCTGTAAGATTAATTCCTGTAACACCACTAATACTATTAAGGGTTTCAACCGCATTATGTCCCTGTCCCATATAAGAAGACGCATTTATATCGCTGCCAAGATAATTACACAGCATCTGTACTGAACTTATCAGTGAATCACCTGTTATAACAGGAGTAATTCCATCTATCGAAGCCTGCGTACTCCTATATCTCTGCCATACAAGTCTGCAGCTGCTATCTGTCACTGTTCCATATGTGTCATACGCAAGTGTAACTGCCGACTCGAGTTTTATTCTGCTGCCTTTAAACACGCCGTATCCATATACATAATACTTTCCGTCCCATTTAAAATCACTGTCCAGATCAAGCTGCGTATTATTCCTAAAAACAATCTCGCCAGAAGTCCGGTATGATACAGATATATCCGATACTCTGGTAAGAAGATCCAGATATAATTCCTGCTTTCTTGCATCTGTACTTATCACTTCTGTTTCTACACTGTTATCAGAAACATTTTCATCTTTATTAATAAGCTGGTCTATGCTTGTTGATGTATAGCCATCTTCTGACTTGACCATTCTTGACAATGTTATTCTCATGCCCTCAACTTCCGCATCTGACACATATATACCAGGCTGTTCATACTCTTTTATATCGTTGTAATCAACATCCATTATTCCAACTTTATACATTGCAAGTACGCTGCTGCCATCCTGCTTTGCAAGTATATCAGACTTATGTGCTGTTCCATATATAAAATCTGACTGTATATATCCAAGTGGCTTTAATGTATCGCCTTCAGACGCTGTCAGCTCATAATCAGTATCATTATTCATGTTAAGGATTCTTATCACATCTGTATTATTGATATCTCCTGATACACTATATGCAATAGCATCTCCATATTCTGATACAGAATAAGTTCCATCTTTTAGTCCGTCAATCTCTGTCATGACTTCTTTACTGTCAAGATCAACAGAATATAATGTCTCATCAATAAGAATATAAAACTTATCACCCGATACGTACGCCACTCCACCAACATTCTCAGAAAGAATATTATATGGTATGGCAAGTGGTATAAACAATCTTTCCGTTACATTATTATCAGCATATGAATAATCACACAGTGAAACGCCTACCTGACCTTCATGCTCTCCCCTGTTCATATATCCTGATACCAGAAAAGTGCTGTTACCATTATCATTAACGCTCATTATCTTGATAGTGTGTGCATTATATCCTTCTCTTACTGAATCTGTCTCCTCGCCTTCAAAAGAAAATACCCTTGTAAATGTGTGTGAACTATCGTTAAAGCACCATAATGATCCCTGATTTACAAAATAGGTATACTCGCCCTTTTCATCAGAATCAAATGTAACATCAGATGATGCATTTATTCCAAGATTAATCTTTGATGATGAAGTAAGATCATTCTTGGCATCGAATATCTGGTTAGCTTCTCTTTCGTAATTAAGAAGATAGAATCCGGTATTAGTCTGTCTTATCCTGTAATATTCACTAACCTTGTATGAATCGTTAGAATCATAATCATTAGCGGCACCTATTCTGTAATCAAGTCTTATTATTGCAACATCATCCGTTATTGATATTACTTCTGGTACAATATCACTTTCAACAAATGGTTCTAAATCTCCCCATCCAACCTGACTTAATGAACAGTTAATATTAACCTTTCCATAATTAGTGTTATCTCCTAATCCTGATGTTTCAAGGTATCCCGCTATATCCTTCAGTCTGTCTTTGTCAAATGTACACGAATTGAAATCCAGAACAAAATCAATTTTCTTCTGGATATCATAATCCCCTCCATACATTATTCTTGTATAATAATATATGTCATCATATTTTCCTGTTTTTAATACAACTTCAAGAGCATACTCTTTTCCTGCATCAATAAGATTCTTAATATTCAATATGGCATTTACAGTATTGCCATTCTGTGTATATTCCTCAACCTTAGTATTCTCTATAAGAGACTTATCATCTATAGATCTTATCCGGTATGATATCTCTTTTATCTCTTCTCCATATGTATTAATACTTATTGGCAGCTTTCTGTCCTTTGATACCGGTGTAATATTCCCATAAAACAATGTGGAATCTATATCCATAGTATAACCATGCAATATATTGAACTCTTTTCCCTCTTCTGTCTTCATTGAAACTGTAGGTATACTCGCATCTGACATAGTTGTTGCTGATGGCATTATCTGTTCAAACTTCATTGATATAAATGTAATTACAACAGTAACTATGAATATAACAGCCAATACAAAATACTTTGTTCCTGATATGCTATAATTTCTGATATTTTTCAATTTAATCCTCCAAAAGCTTCATCAATGTCAAATCAATGTTAAGTGCATCTTTCATCCTGACAACTTCCTCAAAAGCTTTTCTGTCACATTTTCCCGTCTTTACCGCCCGTATAAGCAGATTCTTTGGCGTGTGTTCCATATCTATAAATTCCAATATCTGTGTCTGATATCCTTTTGATTCAAGCAGCTTTGCCCTTACACCATCTGTTGCTATAGCCGCAAATCTTTCCTTTAATATGCCATAATCCATAACTGGTGCAAGAACTTCATTACTAATTGTCCTGTTTGCTTCATGCTGACAGCATGGAACTGACAAAATAACCCTGGCTCCCCATGCAACTGCTTTGGCTAATGCATAATCTGTGGCCGTATCACATGCATGAAGTGTTACTACCATATCAACAGATTTAACTCCCTTGTATGAAGCAATATCTCCTTCATAAAAGTCAAGCTTATCATATCCATATCTTGTCCGCAGTTCATTGCAATGCTCAATGACATCTTTTTTCAAATCCAGTCCGATAATCCTGATATTATATCCTTTCAGCACTTTAAGATAATAATACATTGCAAATGTAAGATATGATTTACCACAACCAAAATCTATAATAGTCTGTTCTTTCTGCCTGTCCAGCTGCGGAAGAATATCCTCTATAAATTCAAGAAATCTGTTAATCTGTCTGAATTTATCGTATTTAGTTCTTACTATGGCTCCATCCTTTGTCATAACGCCAAGATCTACCAGAAAATCCACTTTAATTCCTTCTTTCAGAATATACTCTTTGGATCTGTTATGTGAAAGATCTTTCTGACTTTTTAACTGGTTAAGTCTTTTGTATTTGCAAGTTAAAGTTCCGCTCTTTGAACTTAATATTGTGGCATTAGCGTCCATCATGCAAAACTGTGCCTGCTTAAAATCGTTCTTCATATATCCTTCGATTTTATTCTTTATCTGCTCACTGGTATAATTAGTATGCAGCACCTTCTTCCCTACAAATTCTGATGCCTGATACATCAGGTCTTCCTTAAGCTGCACCGGGCGGATCTTAACTCTTAACGCCTTTTCTTCATCCTTGTTCTTTTGTCCGCTTATTGTAAGATCTATAAGCTTATCATTAATACATTTATCTAAAAGTTCTTTTAATTCCATATCATTCCCCATTAATTATTTTTGTCTGCATATATAAAGATATTTTAATATCTTTAACCAAAAACCTCAATAGGCAAGTTTAATCAGAAATCCTCGTTATATACAGGTGTTGCAAGCTGTATATTGGTTATATTGTTTATTTCATCATAATTCATTGTTATATTAACATTTATCTTCTTCTTTCCCAGTTTTACTGAATCTCCGACTGCCTTTGAATATGCATATACTACATAAGAATCCTCAATATTTCCAGATGCAACCTCTTTGGCCCCTAACATATCAAGCATCCTGTCAGCCATTTCATTTCTGTCATGAATCTGCATGGCCCCTAAAACACTTCCCTTCATGCTTATCGTAACCTGTGTATCAATTCCAAGATTATCGAATCCGTCACTTAATATTTTCTGATAACTTTCAACACTCTCAAACCCCTTATACAATATAACCTCTGTTTTCAGATAATCCCCAGAATCTGTATTTACAATATCTATCTGCACTGCCCCATTTACAGAATTCTGGCTTAAATGCATACCTTTATCATCCTCTGTAATATTATATCTGTTAATTCCCAGCTTTTCTGCCATCTCCACAAGTAGCAGCTTCTGTGTGCCTATAGTTATATTTTTAGTAATCTTTCCTTCTGCAGAAATACATGCGCTCAGGTCATAATAAACATTGTCACAAAACGTGTCTACAACATTACCTTTCTCTCCCTTTATTCCTTCGAAAACAATTTTTGTTGCAAATGCTGCCCATATAATAACAGCCGCTATAATCATTAACCTTTGAAAACGATATATTTTTACCATAAAAAAACCTCCCATTACCTGAAATATTCCCAGATAATGGAAGGTTTATACATATTATTTAATTAACAGCCTTAATTCTCGCAAGCGATCTCTTAAGCGCTGCCTCTGCTCTTACCATATCCAGATTATTATCATGGCTGGCAAGTCTCTTTTCAGCTCGCAGTCTCGCCTCGTTAGCTCTTTCTACATCGATTTCATCTGACCATTCTGCCACCTCAGCAAGAATAGTTATCTTATCCTTGAGAATCTCTATTATTCCACCATGTACCGCAGCTTTCTTTACATCATTACCATTGTGTATAGTCAGAACACAAGGAACAACAACTGCTGTAAGAGGAATATGTCCCGGATAAACACCTATATCGCCTTCACTTGTAGAAAGTTCAACAAATGTAGCGTCATCATGGTAGAAAACTCTGTCCGGCGTATTAACCAGAAGCTTTATTGTCTGTAAATCTGCCATTACAACCTCTTTTCTACTTCTCTACCTTAGCTAAAACATCATCAATTCCACCACAATTAAGGAAATAACTCTCTGGAATATCATCATACTTTCCTTCGATAATCTCCTTGAATCCCTGAATAGTTTCACTTACAGGAACATATCTTCCTTCAAGACCTGTAAACTGTCCTGCAACGAAGAACGGCTGTGATAAAAATCTCTGAACCTTTCTTGCTCTTGAAACAACAAGCTTATCATCTTCTGAAAGCTCATCCATACCAAGGATAGCAATGATATCCTGTAATTCCTTATATTTCTGTAAAATCTCCTGAACCGATCTTGCAACTTTGTAATGCTCCTCACCAACAATTCTTGGATCAAGAATTCTTGATGTAGACTCCAATGGATCAACAGCCGGATAAATACCAAGCTCAACAATTGATCTTGAAAGAACTGTTGTTGCATCAAGATGTGCAAATGTTGTAGCCGGAGCCGGGTCAGTAAGGTCATCGGCTGGTACATATACAGCCTGAACAGATGTAATAGATCCGTTCTTAGTAGATGTGATTCTCTCCTGAAGAGCACCCATCTCTGTCTGTAACGTTGGCTGATAACCAACGGCTGAAGGCATACGTCCAAGAAGCGCTGAAACCTCTGAACCAGCCTGGGTAAATCTGTAGATATTATCAATGAAAAGAAGCACATCCTTTCCACCCTTATCTCTGAAGTACTCAGCCATTGTAAGTCCTGCAAGACCAACTCTCATTCTTGCTCCAGGTGGTTCGTTCATCTGTCCGAACACCATGGTAGTTTTCTCGATAACGCCTGATTCCATCATTTCATGATAAAGGTCGTTACCCTCTCTTGTTCTTTCGCCAACACCCGTGAATACTGAATATCCACCATGCTCAGTTGCAATATTTCTGATAAGTTCCTGAATAAGTACTGTCTTACCTACTCCGGCACCACCGAAAAGTCCAATCTTACCACCCTTCTGATAAGGACAAAGTAGATCTACGACTTTGATACCAGTCTCAAGAATCTCTGTATTAGTTGCCTGCTCTGCAAATGCAGGTGCCTTTCTGTGAATAGGCATGTGCTCCTGTACTTCTGGAGCTGGCTTATTATCTATTGGCTCACCTAATACATTGAACATTCTTCCTAAAGTCTGTTCACCTACTGGTACAGAAATCGGGGCACCTGTTGCCTCTGCTTCCATACCTCTGACAAGACCATCTGTAGGACCCATGGCTATACATCTTACTACATCATCACCAAGATGCTGGGCAACCTCTACAACAAGCTTACCGCCGTCATTAGTCTTAATATTGATGGCCGAATTGATTTCTGGCAGATTACCGTCTGTAAACTTAATATCGATTACAGCACCGATAACCTGAGTAATCTTACCAATATTATTCTCTGCCATTATTTCCTCCATAATATTTATTAATTGATAGCATTCGCTCCTGCTATAATCTCTGTAAGTTCCTGTGTAATTGAAGCCTGACGCGCTCTGTTAAACTTAAGCGACAGATCTGATATCATATCCTCTGCATTGCTTGTAGCGCTATCCATTGCCTGCATACGTGCTCCATTCTCACTGGCAACAGCTTCAACCATAGCTCCATATATCAGACTGCAAACATATTTAGGTATAATCAGGTTAAGAGCTTCCTCTTCCCCTGGCTCATAATTCATAGGTGTGTTATCAGTCTCTGCTCCATCCTGTTTCATTGCATCCGCGTCAACAGGAAGCAGCTTGATAAGCTTAGGTTCGTGCACTACAGTATTCTTAAAGGATGTATAAGCAAGATATATCTCTCCAACTTCTCCACTTGTAAAAGCTTCAAGCACTTCATTACATATAACCTTAGCATCCGTATATGCAGGTTCTTCAACCATATCTGAATAATCTGCTTTAATCTGATAGCCTCTTCTTGAAAGGAAATCTCTTCCCTTCGTTCCAATCGTATATATAACAGCATCTTCCTTAGGAATATCGCTTCCTGTTATAAGTCTTGTAATATTGGCATTATATCCACCCGCAAGTCCTCTGTTAGCTGTAATAGTAATAATTGCTTTCTTACTTGAATCTCCAGCCTTTAAATACTTATGGTTAATATTGCCTGACTTGGAAAGCATATTCTTAACAGTATCATACATAAGGTCGAAATATGGTCTGGTACTTTCCGCTTTTCCTTTAGCTTTCTGCAGCTTAACAGTAGATACGAGCTTCATGGCTTTGGTAATCTGACCGGTACTTTGAATACTATCTCTGCGTCTTTTTATGTCTCTCATTGAGGCCATAAACTATTACCTCCATTCCAAAACATTTACTGGATAAATGTCTTCTTAAACTCCTCGATGGCATCTATAAGTGCCTTCTCATTATCTGCTGTCAGTTCCTTAGTCTCTTTAATAGACTCCGGAATCTGTGGATACTTGGTATCAATGAAGTCAAATAATCCCTGTTCAAAATCAAGAATCCTGTCAACATCTATATCTATAACATACTTCTTAGTAACTGCATAAATGATTATAACCTGATACTCAACTGGCATTGGTTTGTACTGAGGCTGCTTAAGCATCTCTCTGATTCTCTCACCCTGTGCAAGCTTTTCCTTAGTATCAGCATCAAGCTCTGATCCAAACTGCGAGAATGACGCAAGCTCTCTGTACTGTGCAAGTTCTGTACGGATAGGAGCAGCAATCTTCTTAATAGCCTTGATCTGTGCTGAACCACCAACTCGTGATACAGATAATCCGGCATTAATAGCTGGTCTGAAACCTGAATTGAACATTTCTGTTTCAAGATATATCTGTCCATCTGTAATAGAAATAACATTAGTTGGAATATATGCTGAAACATCTCCTGCCTGTGTCTCGATAATTGGAAGTGCTGTAAGTGAACCTCCACCATATTCATCTGACATTCTGGCTGCTCTTTCAAGAAGTCTTGAATGAAGATAGAATACATCACCAGGATATGCCTCTCGTCCAGGTGCTCTCTTAAGAAGAAGAGAAAGCGTTCTGTACGCTGCAGCATGCTTACTTAAATCATCGTAAACAACCAATACATCTCCGCCGTTCTCCATCCATTCTTCACCGATAGCGCATCCTGAATAAGGAGCGATATACTGTAATGGCGCAAGCTCGCTGGCAGTAGATGCAACTACTGTTGTATACGCCATTGCTCCATATTCTTCAAGTGTCTTAACGATACTTGCAACTGTTGAAGCTTTCTGACCAATAGCAACATATATACAATGTACGCCCTGACCTTTCTGGTTAATAATTGTATCAATAGCGATAGCAGTCTTTCCTGTCTGACGATCGCCGATAATAAGCTCTCTTTGTCCTCTTCCGATAGGAACCATGGCATCAATAGCCTTAATACCTGTCTGAAGTGGAACACTTACTGACTTTCTTGTAATAACGCCTGATGCAACTCTTTCAATCTTACGATATTTATCTGTAACGATTGGTCCTTTTCCATCAATAGGCTGTCCTAATGCATTAACAACTCGTCCTGTCAATGCGTCACCAACTGGAACCTCAACAACTCGTCCAGTTGTCTTAACAGTATCGCCCTCGTTAATATTCTTTGAATCACCAAGTAAAACGGCACCAACATTATCTTCTTCCAAGTTAAGTACCATTCCATATACTTCCCCAGGGAACTCAAGAAGTTCTCCCTGCATGGCTTTCTCTAATCCATGAATACGTGCGATACCATCTGCTACCTGAATAACAGTACCAACATCTGATACTTCAAGTTCGGTAGAATATCTCTTTATCTGTTCTTTTATAACTGAACTGATTTCTTCCGGTCTTAAATTCATTAGCTCTATGCACCCGCTTTCTGATTAATTAAACTAATTCCACCTGACAAATCTATAACTGTATCTTCATCAGATCCTTGGAAAGTTCATTTATTTTATGCTTAATACTGCTGTCTACTACACGATCTCCAATTCTTATTACCATTCCGCCAATAAGACTTTCATCAACCGAATAATTCATCTGAAAATCTACATATTCTGTAGTCTCTAACAGTTTCGCAGCAACAGCCTTCTTCTGTACATCTGTAAGTGGTCTGGCTGTCTTTACATAAGCAATTCCTATTTTTTTGTATTCGAGAACCTTCTTCTGAAAGTACTCAAGTGTATCAACAATCTTTTTCTGTCTGTCCTTTGAGACCATGGTTATCAGCAAACCTGTCATATCTCCTGAAACAAACTGAGAGAAAATATTATTAATAAGTTCTTCTTTTTCTCCCTTTTCAACTTCTGGATGATTGAGTAGTCTGCCAAACTCCGGATTATCATTAAATGCTTTAATGACAGCCCCAGCCTCATCATACAGGGAATCCACTCTGGATTCTTCTACGGCAAGCTCAAATAAAGCATCACCGTATGTTGCTTCAATTAGCTTAGCCATGTTTTCTCACCCATTTCATTCAAAGTCTCTTCAATAAGAGCATCACTGTCTTTCTCATCAATAGATCTGGCAACTAACTTAGATGCCATAACAGCTGCTACAGTTACAATCTGCTGTTTAACCTCATCAGCAACCTTCTGTTTCTCAAGTTCAGCTTCAACATTAGCTCTTTCTATGATTCTTGCTGCCTCAGCCTTTGCTTCATCAATGATTTTAGTTTCATTATGCATGGCCGTCTTTCTTGCTTCACTAAGGATCTGTTCTGCTTCCTTGTGAGCATCCTTTAACTTAGCTTCATATTCTGCTTTAAGGGCACTCGCCTCTTTCTTATCGCTTTCAGCGTTTTCCCTGTCACTTGTTATCTTGTCCTGTCTCTTCTTTAACATATTCCTTACAGGATTGAAAAGGATGAATGTGAGTAAAAGAAACAGTATAAATACATTGACTGCAGTAACTGCTGCATCAAAAAGGAGCTGCGGATCCAGACCAAATAATCGTCCATCAGCCGCTAGGGCAACAAATGTATTTCCTGACAAATTCAATTGTAGGCCTCCTTTCTATTATCTTCGTACCTCTTCTTAGTTTCCGAAAGGCTTAACGAACATTAAGATAATAGCTACGGCAAAACCGTAAAGACCTGTTGTCTCGGCAACGGCCTGTCCAAGAAGCATTGTTGATGTAATATCAGACTTAGCTCCCGGGTTACGTCCTACTGCAGATGCACCATAACCTGCTGCGATACCCTGTCCAACACCAGGACCAACACCTGCGATCATTGCAATACCTGCACCAATTGCTGACATAGCACTAATAAATTCACTTCCTGAAATATTCATTTAAAAATCCTCCGTCTAATAAAAATATTTGCCATTAATCGGCTATCTTGTCGTTAACATATACCATTGTTAACATACAGAATACGTACGCCTGAATACATCCTGAAAACAAATCAAAATATGCATGCAGAACTGCCGGGTACGCAACTGTGAATGGACTGAGCAAATCATATATCAATCCCATAAGAACTGTTCCTGACATTACATTACCAAAAAGACGCAATGATAATGATAATGGAACTGCAAATTCACCAATAAGATTAATCGGGAATAAAAACCATATTGGTTGGAATAATGCTGTAAAGTGTTTAACTTTGTTCTTCTTGATACCATTGAACTGAACCAGCACAAATGTTATCAGACCAAGACACAATGTAACACCATAATCAGCCGTTGGTGGTCTTAACCCAAACAAACCGGATATGTTAGAAATTATTATAAACAGGAACAATGTGGATATATAATTCACAAACCTGTTGGCATTCTTACCCATAATACCATCAACCATAGTGCCTAACATCTCAACAATAATCTCTATGGCATTCTGGAACATTCCCGGTGTATCCGAAGCATCGACTTTATTAATCTTAACTCTTGCTATTATAGCCATAACAAGAATGAAGACTGATACCAGCAGCAGAGCCACATGTGTTGTGTCAATGTTCAATGAAACGCCATTTATTTTAAATGTATACAGCGTCTTAATCATGAAACTCGAATCTCCGGCCACCATCGTAGTCAAACTTACGCTTCCCACCTACTCACTCTCCTTTTCTATTATATTTTTATCAGTCTGGGATATCCCAGTACTGTTTTCCCCTTTTGTGGATTTCTTTCTGTCAAGCATCGGAGACAGATATGCTGCTATCTTCTCTGAAAACATGCCTATAATTGCACATAACAGATCCCCTGCTTTAAAGACATACAATAATACAAGCAGTATTATCATTACAAGAAATCTTACGATATACCCAAGTACAAGTGTTGAAGACTGTTTATGTCCTCCATACACAACCTTTCGTATAGTAAAGCTTAAATGAAACGAACTGAATATGGCATATAAAACTCCCACAAACAATCCTATTGCACACATCCGCTTATTAGGAACAACAACAAATATTATTATCTGTGCAATGACAAGATAAATACATTCTATAAGCAGCATTCCCGGAAGAGCTTCATTAATATCTTTAATTCTTTTTAACATAAATCACCTCTTAATTTCACTGGAATCTTTTTCCTGCTTCTTCCTGTATTCTTCTACCTTTCTCTCTATCTCGGCCTGATCAGCTTTTTCTTTCTTAGCTTTATCCTGCTTTACAGTGTTCATTGCCAGAACGTAAGCATTCCTTGCCCCTGCTGCTATACCAATAAAAAGCAACGGAACTGTAAACCATGTTCCTAACTTCTTATCAAGCCATATTCCCAATGCCAGACATAAAAATGTCGGCACCATAACACATATTGCCAGCTGGGATATCAACACAATGTTTCGCAATGCCTGGTTCTCATTCTTCATATCATGTTCCTCACAAAAGTCTGTTTTAATTTTACCAAAAACACTCAGAAAAGTCTATAAAAGGTTTTTATATATATACAATTAATCAGCACATTTTGGGGTGTTTTTATTGAATTTTAATAAATGTACTGGTATAATTTTCTCATTATTATTTGTATGTTTAATTTCACTCCATAAAGCAAGGGGGAATCTTTATGCCAATACTGTATAGAAAAAGGCTCATTCCTGATGAATGCGTGAATCTCAAGGATGATAACATTATTTTACTCAAAAATGAATGTATTATAACCAGCTGGAAAACTTTCCGTCCGAAAGCAGAATTTTCTCATGGAATTTCATATTACGTTATCAATGAAGGCTTCAAGATCAGTAAGTTCTATCGTTCTGACAATACTCTTGCATATATTTACTGTGACATAATAGACACCTGTTATGACAATAACACTGACTCTTATATATTTACCGACCTTCTTGCTGATGTAATAATAGAAAACGATGGTCGTGTAAAGGTTGTGGATCTTGACGAGCTTGGCGATGCTCTTACATCCGGCGTTATAAGCCAGCAATTAATGTCCGATGCTCTGCACAAGCTTAACAATCTGCTTACACACATATATAATGGTTCATTTCAGCAATATATTGATTTTCTTGAATCTCACGAATAGAAAAGGCTTAAGAACATTGCATCTTGAGGTGTCACCTCATACATCTGCTTGTTCTTAAGCCTTTTTCTATAGTTCTATGCTTACTACTCTTCCCGTACGCTCGTATTTATAATATCTCACGCCTGCTGCGTTAAGCATTCTTTTGGATGCTATAACTGCTGCCGTATCCGCATATTTATCACAGTCATATACAACTGTTTTAATGCCAGCCTGTATAATTGCCTTTGCACATTCATTACATGGGAAAAGTGTCACATATAACTTGGCATTATCAAGACTTCCCCCTCTATAATTAAGAATGGCATTCAATTCACTGTGTGTGGTGTAAAAATATTTGTTATCATCTCCATCTCTGTTCCATGGAAATTCATCATCAGAGCAGCCTCTTGGCAATCCATTATAACCCATTGACAGTATTTTGTTATCCTGGCTCACAATACATGCCCCAACCTGTGTATTAGGATCCTTCGATCTCATTCCTGAAAGCGTTGCAATTCCCATGAAATACTCATCCCATGATATATAATCTTTTCTCTTTTCGCCCATTAATTAATCCTTTCCTGCTCTGATTAATCTTCTAACATGCTGATTCTTCTTATATGTCTCTCATCATTGGAGAATTTTGAATCTATAAATGTATCTGCTATCCTGAATGCAAGTTCTGGTCCAATAACTCTTGCTCCCATGCATAAAACATTGGCATTATTATGTTCCTTTGTTGCCTGTGCGCTAAAGCAATCGCTGCAAAGCGCTGCTCTTATGCCCTTAATCTTATTAGCTGCCATGCTCATTCCAATACCTGTTCCACAAAGAAGAATTCCTTCCTCACATTCTCCAGAAAGAACAGCCTCTGCAACTTTTTTTGCATATACAGGATAATCACAGGAATCCTTTGTGTATGTTCCATAATCCTTGCATTCAACTCCTCTTTTCTTTAAATGCTCAATAAGCTGCTCCTTTAATTCTAATGCTCCATGATCACATCCAATAGCTATCATTATTCTTCTCCTTTATCTTCTTTTTCCTGTTCTGACTTATTCATATATTCTGCAACATTAGATACAAGCCTGTATATAAGTTCAAAGCATGCGTTATACTCTTCAATACCTTTGCCATATGGATCTATTATTTCCTGTTCCGGTTCTCCGGCATATTCACTAAGCGTATAAACATTGATTGCTTCTGTATACTCGTCATATATCTTCTGCTTCATAGACGGCTCCATAGCCAGTACAAGTGTATCATTTCCGAAATCTTCATTCAACAACTGTTTTGCTGAATTATTAGGAATAATCACATTGTGCTTTGCAGCAACCGCAACCGCCTTGGGATTGTATGGTTCTGGAAAAAGCACTACCATTCCTCTTGATTCTGCAATTATATCCTGCTTAAGATTAGCCATGACAGTTGCAGCCATAGGACTTCTGCAGGTATTGCCATTACATACGAATATTACTTTATCAAATGTATTCATATGAAGCCCTCACAATTAATATAATTTAGTCCAGCTTTATGACCTTATGGCCCGCTGCTTTAATCAGTCTGTTCATAACAGCCTGTCCTACGTTTTTTGTTTCAAAACTCTCTGAATAAACATACTCAATATTCTGCTTGTCGAAATCTCTTAAAATAGCATACAGATTTCTTGCCACGCTTAACTCATCATCTTTATGTCCCGCTGAAACAATATCCTTGCAAACATATTTACCTTTTGTCTCATCTGTTGCCATAACCGCACACCTATGTCCCTGCATTTCTTTTCTGGCTACCGCATCATTAATGTAATCTACAACCTTATCATGTGGACCTTCAACGATCGTAACATCTGCATTAGGTGCATAATGTTTATACTTCATTCCAGGTGCCTTGGGAACAATACCTTCTTTCAGGCTTCCCATAATTGCCGGATCTATTATTGTTGTTCCAATAACCTCTTCAAACATTTCTTTAGTAATATATCCAGGTCTTAAGATAGTTGGTACTTCCTCACTGAGATCTATTATTGTAGACTCAACTCCTATATCAACTGTATCGTCCTGTATTATCATATCTATCTTACCTGAAAGATCATTAATTACATGCTCTGCCCTTGTAGGACTTGGCTTGCCCGACGTATTAGCACTAGGTGCAGCAATATATACTCCTGAACTTCTGATAAGTTCAGATGCAACCGGATGACTAGGCATTCTTACTGCAACTGTTCCAAGTCCTCCAGTAATAGAATCTGGCACTTTATCCTGCTTCTTAAGTATCATTGTCAATGGACCTGGCCAGAACTTTTCAGCAAGCCTGATTGCTTTATCAGGTACTTCTGATGCCAGATCATACAAAGCATTTACATCAGCTATATGAACAATAAGCGGATTATCTGATGGTCTTCCCTTTGCCGCATATATCTTAGAAGATGCTTCCGCATCCAGAGCATCTGCCCCCAATCCATATACTGTCTCTGTTGGAAATGCAACCAGACCGCCTTTTCTTAATATTTCTCCTGCTTTTTCGTATATCTCTCTATCTTTTTCAGTATTCGTTATCTTTCTTACTATTGTTTCCATATATATTACGCCAGCTTCCTCATGTCTTATCCTCATACCTTATTCCATTTTTGTAATAAGATACTCTATTATTCCACAATACAATGCATCTGCAACCTTTTCCTGATATTCATCTGTACAAAGCATCTGCGCCTCCTGTGCATTAGATAGGAATCCACATTCCGCAATAACTGTTGGCAGATTGGAATGAATCAGAATATAATAATTCACATCTGATTTAATCTGTCTCGTTGTTCCAAGCTTCTCCGCCAGTATTTGCTGCATTCCCTGAGCAATAACCTTACCCTGTTCAGACTTTTTATAATAAAACATCTGGGCTCCTACTGCTTTAGGCGTCACATAACTATTCTGATGAATGCTTATTACCATATCTGCACCGCTGTTATTTATTATATCACATCTTCTTGTTAAATCTGCAACCTTTTTATTCTTATCAGCTTCCTCGCTCAGATCCTGATCTGAATTTCTTGTTAATATTACCTTTATCTGCGCACTTTCAAGCTTATCTTTCAATTTTAAAGCAATTGCAAGATTTATATCCTTTTCAAGAATATTTCCCTCACCGACTTTTCCAGGGTCTGCTCCCCCATGTCCGCTGTCAACAACAATACACATTTTTGAAAAATCTATATTCATGTCAACATAACCGCCACTATCATGTTCTTCTGCATTCAGTTGTCCCTCATCTGCATGGTTATTACCATGTATCCCAGACCTTAATGGAAGCAGCACATTAGCTGACAGATAAACCACAATAAGCAATAATACTGACATGAATGGTATCAATACAACTCTGTTAATATTTTTTATGTTAAGCATACAATCACCGGAACATGTAATTCTTTAATATTCTATTACATGAAACCGGATTGTATTACCCCAATATTACTTATTGTACTTATTAATTACCGGCCACACTGTTGTCTTTTCCAGTCCAAGCTTCCAACAGGCAACTCCTGCAGTGTTATTTCCCTGAATAAGCTGCATCTTAGCTTCTATTGATTTCTCTTCCTCAAACCATATCTGTCTTGTAGAATTTCCTACTGCATATGATGCTACATATTGTCCGCAATCATCATTCCATAAAGCTGTCTGTCCATCACTGTTAAGCTGATCCAGTGCTGCCTGCATTGAAACAGCTTTACTTGTTGTCTGTCCGCCACTTGTTGTCCATATTCTTGTATAAAATGGTATTCCGACTATCAGCTGTCCTGAAGGAACATCCTTAAGCGTGTCTTCAACAGCCTCTTTCACAAATTGAAGAGATGCAACAGAACCTGCATCAGAGCCTGCATAATGCTCATCATATGCCATAATTATTATATAGTCCACAAATGCTGACTGTTCTGCAAGATTATAACATCTGTTGTATGCTTCCGGCTTATAATTATCTGTTGAAAGTACAAGTCCTGCTTTGGCACATTGTACAGAAAGCTCTCTTACAAATTGCAGAAAATCTTTTGCATAAGAACTTTTTACATTCTCAAAGTCAAGATTAATCCCATCATATCCATTCTTAACCGCATCTGATATTAGTGTATCTGTCAATTTTTCCCTTGCCGTTCTGCTTGAAAAAAGTGCTTCGTAATCTATATTCTTGTCAAAGTCATTAACAAGCGGCCATACCTTAATACCCTGCGCATGCATTTTACTTACCATTGCTGCTGATGCATAACTTGTAACTTCTCCGGATGCATTTGAAATACTATACCATGTCGGTGATATTACATTTAATCCGGATGCACTTCCTGTATAATTGTCAACATATGCATTTCCAGCTGCTGATGCAACCTGAAACCACCCTAAAGTTATCTTTCCATTATTATCAACATTTCTGCTTTCTTCAGTATAATTACCCTCAGGAATATATTCAAACTGTTCTGAAACATCCGCTTTCTTAACATATCCTGTCATTCCGCTTGGGGTTGTAACCTTTACCCAGTCATCCAGATCATCTTCCCATACAAGTCTTGTTCCCTTAGGAACTGTCTCAAGAACCGGGCTCTTAATACCACCTTTATATCTTACTGCCAGTTTCTTTGCAGCTGTAACACACTGCTCAGTGTCTCCTGCCAGAGTAATATTAACTCTTGAAGGTTCGCTTCCATACTCATATATACATTCAGTATGATCAGCAATATATTCCCATTCAACATAGCACTCATTTCCTGACTTCTCTACTACAGGATAATCCATATCATAACTTTTACCAGCATCATCAGTATATTTGTTCTCTGAAGGACTAAACAAATATACATGTGACTGATCAGAATACATTACTCCATCTGATTCCTTGTCATAATAAAAACGTGTGTTAATATTATCTTCAACAAAGCTTATAGGTATATAAAGTCTTCCTTCTATATATTCACCGGTATCCGGATACCTTTCTCCATCAACAATTACAAGCACCTTCTGTGACTGCTTTTCTATCTCAAAATATTGATAACCATCCATCTTTTCTTTTGTTGGAGTATATCTGACTATAAGAAACATTACAGCCATAACAACCACAAGAACTAATATTGCTATAACAACTATGCCTGCTCTTAACTTTTGTCTTTTATTATTAATCATTACGTTACCTTTCCTTTTATCATACTACTAATGTGTATTGTACCACTCTGCAACATATACTTGCAATAATATCCATAAAGTAAAAAGCATACCGGAATACTTCTTAATAAAAGTACTCCGATATGCCTGGTCATACACAAAGAGAATTTCCATGACCTGTTCTTGTGATATATTATGATGCAATTTTACATAAATGAAAGTTTCCTATGTTACCAGTTGCTTAAGTTTCTCAATTGCGCTCCCTTTCATTCTAAAAGGGTCAGGCTCCATTGGTGCCTGATACGCCTTGACGTCAAATTCACGTTCCATGCTTTTTGCCAGACATTCCTGCCATGTCACAGAAACAATTGGCATGTATCTTACACTATAGATTCTATTAATTCTCTGCAGTCTTTTGATACATTCTCCATATTTCCATGGCACCATTGAACCAACAAGAATCCTGCATTCGCATGACATAACATCTCTGAGGCTTTCCGCCATCCTGTCTTTCATATTTGCAAGACTGACCTCAACTATCACTACATCATAGTAAGGCGTAATGACATGTACGAAACCATCTCTTACACTGCCAAAAAAATCTATCCCCTTATATGAAAATCCGCGCCTGCTTCCATCATAAACTCTTACTCTGGTAGTCTGGACTTCTTCCCTGATCCGGTCAAATGCGTCGTCCTCTCCAACACTTACCACAGCAGTTCTTAAATGAAGGCCATTTGAAAAGTAATTAGCAAGCATTATACCTAACTGCGTTGTTCCGGCACCGTTGCATAGTCCAATCAGTCCGACAGTTTTATAATTTAATGCAGTTGTATCTCTGTTACCTCTTACTCTTTTCAAAAAATTCATAAACAGCATGCTTAATCCTTTCATATCCTTTGACAATGAAATTACCAGATATCCTGCTCTGACACTCTGTCCACATAGCAGACAGATTATCCTGCATGAAATCATACATGGTTTCGTCAAAAATAGGGTTATCCTCATAACAATTATATATACATGGCAATCTGTAACATTTCTTTCCTTTATATTCCGTTCTTGTCAAATAATAGAAAGTCTGAGAGCTCACAAGATTAATCATAATGACATGATCATCTATTATATCCAGCAGCTTCCTTTCTTCTTTTGAAATATACTTCTCCGTAACCAGTACCCTTATAACTGAATTATCATTTAATTCCCAATCCGGGTTATCCGTAATAATCTGGCTTATATTCTTATAGCAGCAGCCATTATCCACCAGAATAATATCTGGCTTATACGGTTTAACCTCTATAGTTCCATGATAATCCGGCAGAAAGCTTATCCCATTATGCACATATGTTCCATCTGACTGACATTCCCCCTTTAATGCCTCGTCAAGCAGTCTGTCATTACCCGCTTCATCCATAATAAGACAGCTATATCCATTCTTTCTAAAAAAATATGCCATGCTTATAATACTGTTAGTTGTACCAACTCCTGGTCTTATTCCTGCAACCTGTATTATATAAGAGACCTTCTTATCTGTACCGCCGCTATTAATTATTATCTGTAATTCTTTTCGTAAATCCTCAATCCTGTCATATCGTAGTTTCCACTCATGATGAATTGACTTCTTTATAACGTGGTATAACTGGGAATATCTTTTACTTATTCCCGATAAGTCATGACAATCACCTGCACTAATCTGTCCCCGTGATGCCATGAATAAGATTATCATCCCCAAACTGTATATATCTGACTGTCGCCTTGCCCGGTCTCCCGAATATTGTTCTGGTGCAGCAAAAAATACACTGCCGTGATCAACACTATTGTCAGACTCCTGCATTACTGCATTGTCAAAATCTATCAGTTTAACTTTCCCTTCTCTGTCAATCATAATATTGTCTGGCTTAATATCCATATGCAAAATCCCCTGACCGGCATTATGCAGATATTCCAGAATATTGCACAATTCAATACTTATTCTGCATATTTCATTAACATTCAGATAATCATTTTTCAAAATACATTCCTGAATATATTCCCGCAAGGATTTTCCATCAATATATTCTTCGATAATGCAGACACTAACATTATCTTCTCCAATATTCTGTTCAATATCATAAATAACAGGGATATGGGGATGCCTTAGATTCTTAATAAGATGAGCTTCCTGAATGAGGCGTTCCGCCCCTTCACATGCTCCATTGAATATCTTGGCAACCCGGTTCACATCAAGAATACGATGCCGCACAAGATATACTTTAGAATGTCGGGAACTCGCAAGTTCCTTTATAACTTCATATCTGTCGTAAAAATTCTGGTCTCCCACCTCCTTCTACGACGATACCAAAGAACATCTCCTGTTGTTATATTACACTATATTTTATAAATTTTCAATATATTTTTGAATAATTTTTATATTAATTTTATTTCTGTCTTATTTGCCCGTCTTTACATATCCATTAAAAATGGGTATTATTATTTAAACACTAGAATTATTGTGTCCGAGGTGGCTTATGAAGATAGAACGACTAAACGAGAATCAGATTCGTTGCACACTTAACAAGTCTGATCTTGTATCTAGACAATTGAAGATTAATGAGCTTGCCTATGGCAGCGACAAGGCAAAGGAACTTTTCCGTGACATGATGCAACAGGCTTCTTATGAACTTGGATTTGAAGCAGAGGATTCGCCTGTTATGATTGAGGCTATTCCCGTTTCCGCTGAATGTATTGTGCTTATAGTCACTAAGGTTGATAATCCAGAGGAACTTGACACGCGTTTTTCGCGCTTTTCTCCTTCTGATATAGATCCTGATGACCAGTTTGATTTTGATGATATGGAAACTATTGAATCTGATGGTTTTTCTACCCCTTCAGATCTTCCTACTGCTAATGAAGAACTTTCATCAGAAGAAGCAGCATCAGAAGAAGAAAGTGATATATCAGATGAAAGTCTTATGAATATTTTTAACAGAGTTAAAGATTATTTTAACAAGAATCTTGACAATACATCATCTGATCACCAGGTTAAAGCCAAGCCGTCTGCTTCATCACAACAGGCTTTGCCATCAGGCACAGATAAACATCCTGCTAACGAAACATCTGATAACTCCAGAACTTCACATGTAAGAGTTTTCTCTTTTGAATCGTTAGATAACATTTGTGATGCAGCAAGAATCATTGACTCTATATACCATGATACTAACATGTTATTTAAGAAAAATTCAGATAACAGGTACTACCTTGTTATAACTAAGGAATCTGTCAGTGCTGTTAATTTCAATAAAATATGCAACATCTTATCGGAATACGGAAGAAAAGAACAGGCAGGTGACAGTTATCTTGGATATCTGTCTGAGCATTGTGACTGCATTATCAAAAAGCATGCACTTCATATACTCAAAACATTATGATAACATCAAAAAGGCGAAACTGCCTGAATAGTGAATTCTATACACTCTCTATTCTGACAGTTCCGCCTTTATTTTATCCTATTGACTGAAGATAATTCTGAATTTCTTCTACTAACATATCCGGATCAATTCCATGAACCATAGCAGCTTCTTCCAATGTCTCTCCTGCTGATGATGGGCACCCTACACAATGCATTCCTATTCCCATTAATATTGGAATTATTCCTGCATCTATCTGAAGAGCCTCTCCTATTGTAGTGTCCTTAGTAATTCTTGCCATACTGACCTCCTATTACGTATTTATCCAGCTATCTTTCGATACTGTTCAATGTATCTACTATAATATTGCCCCATTTAAATGTCAATAATACATAATAATTACTTTTTATATCTGCATTAGTTAGTTATATCTAACCGCAACTTTATATTTTATTGATAAAAATTCATATTGAATTTTACCCCTCTGTATCGTATAATACATTAAAACAACTGTTATAGCAGTTTACTATGAGATTATTAAGGAGGATTTATACTATGGCATATGTAATTAATGATGATTGTATCAGTTGTGGTGCTTGCGCTGCTGGATGTCCTGTAGAGGCTATCAGCGAGGGTGCTGCTCATTACGAAATCAACGCTGATGTTTGTGTTGATTGTGGTGCTTGTGCTGGAACATGTCCAGTTGGTGCTCCAAACCCACAGTAGTCAGATATTAACCTGATTACATATTCGTATACATAACGAATAAACCCCGGTTCATTGAACCGGGGTTATTTTTATTATTTATTGTCTCAAATCTCTTGACAGATCTGCAAATCTTGTCTGTTCTGGCAGCCACGCCATCTTTACAGTTCCTATAGGACCATTACGCTGCTTGGCAATAATAATCTCAGCAATACCTTTTTGTTCTGTATCTTTATTATAGTAATCGTCTCTGTACAGAAACATAACAACATCGGCATCCTGCTCAATAGCTCCCGACTCTCTTAAGTCAGAAAGCATTGGTCTGTGATCAGGTCTCTGCTCAACTGCTCGGCTCAGCTGTGAAAGTGTTACAACCGGAACATCAAGTTCTCTGGCAAGCGCCTTCAATGCTCTCGATATATCTGATACCTCCTGCTGCCTTCCCTCTGAGCGACCGCTTCCACTTCCACTCATCAACTGAAGGTAATCGATAATTATAAGACCAAGATTATTCTCCATTTTATATTTTCTGCATTTACTTCTTAATTCAGCTATAGATATACCCGGAGTGTCATCTATTATAAGTCTTGATTTTGCAATGCTGTCCGCACCTTCTATAAGCTTTCCCCAATCATTAGAATCCAGGTGACCTTTCCTGATCTTATCAGCATCAACTGTAGACTCCAGAGAAAGCATTCTGTTTACCAGCTGGACATTAGACATTTCCAAACTGAAAACAACAGTCGTAATCCCCTGTTTAATTGCAACATTTTCAGCAACATTTAAAACAAATGCTGTCTTTCCCATAGAAGGTCTCGCTGCAACAAGAATAAAATCTGACGGCTGTAATCCTGAAAGATAAGTATCAAGATCCTTAAATCCTGTAGGTACCCCCGTAACAGCGCCCTTTGTCTTGGCTGCTGCCGATATTCTGTCAAGTGCCTCAAGAACAACCTTATCAATAGGCATATATTCCTTACCGCCCTTGCTTTTAACAAGTTCAAATATCTTCTTTTCTGTATCCTCAAGAATATCTTCTGTTTTATCCTTACCAGCATAACACTGGTTGGCTATTTCATCATTAACACGTATAATATTCCTCAGCACTGACTTATCCTTCACAATACCGGCATAATGCCTGATATTTGCGGATGTAGGAACTGCTGATAAAAGCTCTCTTGCAAATTCGATACTATAAACTTCAGATGGCACATCTGTTTCTTTCAATCTTTCCTGTAATGTTACTATGTCTACAGGCTTCCCCTCATTATTCATGTCAACCATTGTCTGAAACATTATTCCATACTGTCTATAGTAGAAATCTTCCTGTCTTAATATTTCAGCCGCAGATATTATAGCCTGTCTGTCAAGAATCATAGAACCAACTACAGATTGCTCTGCTTCAAGGCTATTAGGCATCACCCGTGTTACCACTGACTCGTCCATAGTTATTTCCTTTCATGTAAATATATCTTAATAGTAATTACTTTTCTACTACACGTACTGTAAGCTTTGCCGAAACATCCTTGTGAAGCTTGACTAATATAATGTATGTTCCAAGCGATTTTATAGGCTCATCGAGTTTCATTTTCTTCTTATCAATATCCAACCCCAGCTGTTTCTTTGCTTCCTCCGCAACTTCCTTTGTAGAAACAGTACCAAATGTTCTTCCACCTTCTCCTGTCTTCATAGAAACTGTCACCGTACATTCTTCAATCTTAGCCGCAAGCTCCTTTGCTGCTGCAAGCTCCTCTGCAGCCTCCTTCTCCTCGCGTTTCTTCTGTAACTTTAAATCGTTAAGATTCTTTGCTGTTGCCTCAATTCCAAGCTTTTTAGGCAGCACATAATTTCTTGCATATCCATCATTAATCTTAACAATCTGACCTTTCTTTCCTAATGTTTTAACATCCTCTAATAAAATAACATCCATTATATTTCACCATCCTTAATCATATTATCCAACGTAAGCTTAATTGTATTAATAGCCTGATCCACTGTGCAGTCAGTCAGCTGTGCTCCCGCTATACTCATATGTCCGCCTCCACCAAGCTTTTCCATAACAAGTTGTACATTAACCTCGTCAATAGATCTTGCACTTAGAAAAAGCTTGTTCTCATATGGAGTTATTACAAACGAAGCCTTTATTCCTGATATATCAAGAAGTTCATTGGCAGCCTTAGCACCACCAACTGTCGGAGTATCTATTCCATCTCCATTAAAAACAGTTATTGCAAATGCGTCTTTATAAACCTCTGCTCTGCTGACCGCCTTAGCAATAGCAGTATATTCACTCATATTGCATCGTAGCATCTTTCTTACACGGGTAACATCTGCCCCATGTCTTCTAAGGAAAGCTGCTGCTTCAAATGTTCTTGGACCCGATTTACTATTAAATCCATCTGTATCTATATTAATTCCAGCATATAATGCATCCGCCTCAAATGCCTTTAATTTAATTCCATCATCTACATACTGTATCATTTCTGTGATCATTTCACTTGCCGAAGACGCATATGGATCAACATATGACAATACCGCACCCGTAATTGTATCACTTTGTCTTCTATGATGATCAAACACAACTACTGTCTTACATTTTTCAAGAAGCTCTGGGCACTCTGTTCTCTGCGGTCTGTTTACATCTACAACAATAACAACTGTAGATGCCGTTATCATTCCTACTGCATCCTCCGGTTTAACAAACATATCATCCGGATACTCTTCTTTTCCGATAAATCTGTTAACAAATGGTCTTACACTGCTTGTTACTTCCCCAAGCACAATATGCGCATCCTTTCCCAGCTTTCTTGAAATAATATATATTCCAAGAGCTGAACCAAATGCATCTATATCAGCCAGACTATGTCCCATAACAAGTACTCTGCTGTTATTATCCAGTATCTGTCTTAAAGCATGAGCCTTAACACGTACCTTTACTCTGGTATTCTTTTCCATCTGCTGGCTCTTGCCACCATAGTATAATATCTTGTCGCCATCTTTTATAACAGCCTGATCTCCACCTCGTCCAAGAGCAAGATCCATTGCCGCCTTAGCAACATCATAATTTCTTGAATAATCCTGAGATCCGGTTCCTATTCCCATACTCAGAGTGAGCGTCATCTCATTACCTATCTTGATACTCTTGATTTCTTCAAGTATACTGAATCTATCATGAATTAACTTCTCAAGATAGCTGTATCTGAATACAATAACATATTTATCTTTCTCAAGTTTACTTACAATTGCAGAACCTGGTGAAAAATATTTATTAATTCTCTTATCTATAAGACCAGCCAATAATGACTTTCTTACATCATCCGTACTATCCAGAGCCTCTTCATAATTATCCACATAAACGAGCGCTACAACAAATCTTTCATCCTTTAACTTCTGTATATATGTATTAATATCAGTTTCATCAAACAGATACATGGCATACATTAATGAGTTACTACTATGCTCAATTATATCAACTCCGTCCGCAAGCGAATCTGCATCTATACTTCTGATCTCTGCCTTATAATCTCTATCCTGATAACTTAATCTTATCTCTTTATAACCAGTTTCATTATCTGGAAATATATTGGAAGTAACTTCAGGAAGAATTGTATCAATATTCTTTCTGAAATCCTTTCTAACTCCAAGGCATTCCTGCATTGACTTATTAGTCCATAACACATTACCATTATTATCAAGCAGACTATATGGCACACTAAGATTATATAGGAGCTGCTTCTGTATCTGCGAATAATTCATTGCAAATTCAACCATGCCGCTCATAATCCTTGGTCTCAAGTAAAAATGCATAAGACCACATGCCAACAGATAAATAAGCATGAATATACCTACAACAGTTGCCGCCGTAATATTAATGCAGAACATAACTGCGCATATTATAAGCAAAATTGCACCTATATACAAAGGCCATGCAAAGAATGATCGTAATAACCCACTATATTTAAATGCTTTCCCTCTCTTTTTATCTGACATATCATTAATCTCCATAATCGAATTAGAATAATTATAGCATCAAACCCTCTCTACTACAAGCAAAAAAGCCACAGTGACAATCCACTGTGGCTTAATAAAGCTTCAATATTAATCTACTGAATATGGAAGAAGAGCTACATGTCTTGCTCTCTTAACTGCTACTGTAAGCGCTCTCTGATGCTTAGCACAGTTTCCTGTAATTCTTCTAGGAAGAATCTTACCTCTTTCAGAAACATAATGCTTAAGTGTAGCAACATCCTTATAATCTAATACCTTGTTGGCATCTGCACAAAATGCACAAACTTTCTTTCTTCTGCGCATTGGTCTTCTTCTCATCTGACCCTCTGGTCTCTCAGCCTTCTTATCTGGCATGGTTTTTACCTCCTATCTTAGTTGAAAGGCAAACCCTCATCATCTACTCCATCCGGAATATTCATAAATCCGTCACCAGCTGCCTGACTTGGCTCTGGTCTTGATGGTGTGTATGCAGCATAATTAGAATCTGAATTAGCTGCTGCGGATTTGCTTTCTGCAAATTCCTGTTCTTCAACAACTACATCGGTTGTATAAACTCTCTGACCATCTTTGTTAGTATAACTACCAGTCTGGATTCTTCCAGTAATGGCAATCTTAGTTCCCTGATGAAGATACTTCTCAGCAAACTCACCATTTCTTCCAAAGGCAACACAGCTGATGAAATCTGCTGTCTGCTCATTTCCATCACTGTTTCTTCCACGTCTTCTGTCTACAGCCAATGTATATCTTGCAACTGCCATTGAGCCTTCTGCATTCTGTGAATATCTGATATCTGGCTCTCTTGTCAGTCTGCCCATTAAAATAACTTTGTTCATACTTAATCTCCTCTTCTATAAAAGAGTTGTAAGTCAAACGTCTCATCTACAAACGGGACTTTGTAAATTACTCTCCATCTTTAACGATTAAGAATCTTAAAACGTTATCCATGATACGAATTCTGCTTTCGATCTCTGCTGGAGCAGTAGCTTCTGCCTCAAACTTGATGAAGCTATAGAATCCCTCGCTCATATGCTGGATATCGTATGCAAGCTTCTTCTTCTCGCTTGTGCCTGGATCTGTAATAGTACCACCAAAACGAGTGATTAATTCATTAACCTTCTCGATAGTAGCTGTTCTTACTTCATCCTCGACGTTTGCGCTAACAACTAATGCTAATTCATACTTATTCATCTACGTCGCACCTCCTTCTGGTCTTTTGGTCCCTTCTTTCCTTATACATATAAATGTAAACGAAGGAACAAGGATTAAAATATATCACAAGACAAAATCTTATCATATAAAAAGTTTAATTACAAGTCTTTTTTACTTTTTTTGTATTTTTTTGTACTAATGATCTTTTTAAAATAACCTCATGATTACATCCAAGACATCGCATTTTAATATCAGCCCCTACCTTAAGAAGCTCCCATTCGCAGCTTCCACATGGATGTTTCTTTTTCATTTCAACAATGTCGCCTGCCTCATATGGAATAATTTCTGCCATATAAACACTCCTCATCATTATTTCATGTCTATTTACTAAAACATTCAAATGCATTAGCTAAAGGCTCATTAATCAATAAATCAGCCTGTCCATCATATGGTGTTGCAGATTTATTTATCAATACCAGCTTATCTCCTCTGTAATAGTCTATAAGCCCCGCTGCCGGATATACTCCCAATGAAGTTCCCCCAACAATAAGCATCTGCGCATTTTTAATGTATCTTATTGCTTCAGAAATATTATTCTCGTCCAGCCCTTCTTCATATAGAACTACATCTGGTTTTATTCTTCCACCACATTCACAATATGGAATTCCTTCTGACTTAATAATATAATCGAGATCATAAAATTTATGACATCTTTCACAGTAATTCCTTAAAACAGATCCATGCAGTTCTATAACATTATTACTTCCTGCCATCTGATGCAATCCATCAATATTCTGAGTAATTACAGCCTTTAACTTACCCTGCCTCTCAAGATTAGCCAGCGCCTTATGTGTTACTCCCGGCCTGGCATCCGGGTAGAGCATTTTATCCTTATAAAATCTATAAAATTCTTCCGGATTTCTCTGATAAAATGAATGACTGATTATTGTTTCTGGCGGATACTTATATTTCTGATTATACAATCCATCCGGACTTCTGAAATCAGGAATTCCACTCTCTGTAGATACCCCTGCTCCTCCAAAAAACACTATATTATCACACTCATCAACCCATTTTACAAATTCATCTATATTACTCATTTATTACAACACCCAGAACATTACAATTTTTGTCCTCAAGTTCTGATGTATAATTCTGTGCAGCTATCTCTCCAAACTCGCTTTCATCGTACATAATAACTGTTCCATCACAATATTTAGCTATTCTGCCTTCCTCATCAGCACTTATTACTATGCGATCATAGTTAGGAAGAAACTTTTCTATAAGATTTTTCATCATTTCTTCCTCATCATCTGTTACTACTCCATCTTCCAGGACACCAGTAAATATAATATCCATATCTGAATTATTGGTCTTACATATAAGATTAGCGCCCCCATCTGTCTTCTTCAGGAAATCTGCTACACCTTTCATATTCTTTCCAAGCTTGTATTTCCCAAGAAATACATCTGACACAATATCTCCATCAATAAAAAGGACTTTCTCGCCTGCCTTAGTAAATGAATATGCTAACTTAAATGTAGACATCGCATTTTTAGTGACAGCCAGGCACTTTTTACTTCCAAGTTCAGACTTAATAGTTCCAACCAAATCATTGTAACTTTTTTCTTCGTTAATTGTCATTCCAACAAGTTTATCAATATTAACACTAAACATAATCTTCACTCCCTCCTTCTTATTTATGTATTCTTCCAAGTATTCTTACAGAAGGTTTAACTTTTTCTACAATTGTTTCAGCTATTGGCTCTTCCACAGACTCTTCTGCTACCGGTGTTGCTTCTACTTCTGGAATTGCTTCTTCCTTTGTTTCTTCAACTACTGGCGCTGCTTCTACTTCTGGAATTGCTTCTTCCTTTGTTTCCTTTGCTTCTTCAACCACTGGAGCTGCTACTGGCTCTTCCTTGTAGCTGAATGCTGGCTCTTCTTCTACTGGTGTTGCTGCTTCTACTACTGGAGCGGCTTCTTCCTTTGGTTCCTCAACCACTGGCTCCGCTACTGGCTCTTCCTTATAGCTGAATGTTGGTTCTTCTGCTACTGGCGCTGCTTCTACTTCTGGAATTGCTTCTTC
>CAKRIN010000017.1 GCA_934343805.1 uncultured Lachnospira sp. | reverse complement strand
TTTACTTTTTCTGGACATGAAAATACCCCCATATAGGACTTTTATATTTCATTGTCCTATATGAGGGTAGCATATCAATTTCTAGTGTGACATCCCTTTTCCCGTTTTACTTGAATTAATAGAGTTGGTTAACTCTCTTAGTAACATATGCCATATCCTGAGCAAAGCTTATGGCATCGTCAGCACTTATTATACCTCTGTTATTGAGGTCTGTCAATGCATCATCCATGGTAATCATTCCATCCTTTCGTGATGTCTGAAGAACACTTGGAATCTGGTACGTCTTAGCTTCTCTTATGAGGTTCTTAACAGCAACTGTTCCATGCATAACCTCAAAAGCCGCAACTCTTCCTCTTCGGTCCGCTGTCGGAATAAGCTGCTGTGAAACAACTGCTTCGAGTACAACAGCAAGCTGTATTCTTATCTGCTGTTGCTGATGTGGTGGGAACACATCAATAATTCTGTCTATAGTAGCTGCTGCTCCTATAGTATGAAGCGTAGAAAGGACAAGATGCCCTGTCTCTGCTGCTGTAATTGCAGTTGATATAGTTTCAAGATCTCTCATCTCTCCGACAAGAATAACATCCGGGTCCTCTCTAAGAGCTGCCCTCAATGCATCCGCATAAGAATGTGTATCCAGACCGATTTCTCTCTGATTGATCATAGATTTATTATGTGTATGAAGATACTCTATTGGATCTTCAAGTGTAATAACATGACAATTGCGCTGCTCATTAATTCTTCCAATGATAGACGCAAGTGTCGTCGATTTTCCTGAACCTGTAGGTCCTGTTACGAGAACAAGTCCTCTTTTCTTAGTATACAGATCTATAACTGTCTTAGGTACTCCAAGACTTTCAGGAGTTGGAATCTGTGTACCTACTATACGCATTGCACACGCTACTGAGCCACGCTGTCTGAACACATTAACCCTGTATCTTCCGATATTAGGAACAGAAAAAGAGAAATCAATCTCTCCTCTGTTCTTAAATAATTCCTGCTGTCGTTCGTCCATAATATCAAGAATCAGCTTTTCACAGTCATCTGGTGAAAGCTTCGGATAATCAAGGTCTTCCAGCTCTCCGTTAATTCTTACTCTGGGAGGCAGTCCTACTGTAACATGCACATCACTTGCCTTTTTATCTTTGGCAATTGTAAGAAGCTGTTCAACTGTAAACATACTTATCTCCAATCATGGTAAAGCTTAGTCTATCTGCTCTAATTCAATCATCTCAAGCACATCATCATTAGAAGCTACCTTAGCTGTACTTCCTGATGCCTTGCCAATAAGCGGATTATCACTTACCTCTGATGCATCATCTTCTTCAGCTTCATATGTAGCCTTGATCATCTCTGCAATTGATGTAAGTCCATCCTTAACAGCATTAGAAGCTGCCATCTTAAGAGTGTTCATGCCTTCACTTACAGCCATATTCTTAATCTCTTCAGCTTCGGCATGCTTAGATATGAGTCTCTTAATTGAAGGTGTAATCTTCATAATTTCATATATACCAAGTCGTCCATAATAGCCCGTACCATTACAAAGCTTGCATCCACATGGTTCATATACTGTGAACGATTCATCAGGATCTATTCCTAACATCTGCTTCTCTTCTGCGCTTGCCTCCTTAGGCGTCTTACAATCACACAGCCTTCTTACAAGTCGCTGGGCAATAATACCTACAAGTGAATCTGCAATAAGGTAAGACTCAATTCCCATATCCTCAAGACGGGCAACAGAACTTGCTGTACTGTTAGTATGCAGTGTACTTACTACCAGGTGACCGGTAATAGAAGCTCGTACCGCAATCTCAGCTGTCTCACCATCTCGGATCTCACCGATCATGATAATATCCGGATCCTGACGGAGGATAGATCTTAATGCAGATGCGAAAGTAAGGTTAGCCTTGTTGTTAACCTGTACCTGGTTAATACCATCAATATTAGCCTCGACTGGGTCTTCTACGGTGATAATGTTAACATCTTCTGTGTTAAGCTCACTAAGTGCTGTATAAAGAGTTGTTGATTTACCAGATCCTGTAGGTCCTGTTACAAGGATAATTCCATGTGGATTCTTAAGAATATCATCAAATACCTTAAGGTCTGCTGGTGAAAGTCCAAGTTTGGATTTATCAATGTTGAATCCCTCCTTGGACGCAATTCTCATAACGCACTTCTCGCCATATACAGTAGGAAGGTTAGATACACGGATATCATACTCCCTGCCATCAACATTAATTGTGATACGTCCATCCTGAGGCTTTCTCTTCTCAGAAATATCCATGCCAGACATAATCTTGATACGTGTTGTGATAGCACCAAGAAGTGTATTATCATACTGGATAATTTCTCTTAAGTTACCATCAATTCTGTATCTTACCCTGATACTGCCTTCCATTGGCTCAATATGTATATCTGATGCTCTCTGTCTTACAGCCTGCTCAATTACGCTGTTGATAAGCTGAACGATAGGTGCATTCTCAATCTCTTCTCTTCTTGCCTTGTCTTCCTTAGTCTCTTCCCTGACAGTCTCGCCCTGTTCTCTCTTATACAGATCTACGATATTCTGAGCCTGCTTCTGTCCAAATGCTTTATCAAGGAATGCATTAATATCTGCAGCATTGGCAAGTACTGGAACAACCTGCTTTCCTGTTACAATATTAATATCATCCATAGCAAGAATATTAGTAGGATCTGCCATAGCAACCCTGATTGCCCCCGGATTATCAAGTGCATCCCCTAATGGAATAAGTGTATACTTTCTCATGATATTCTCATCAAGCATAGAAAGCACATCTTCATTTATATCCGCTTCTCTAAGATCTATAAAATCGATATTCAGACTGTCACACAATGCTTCATTGATGTCCCTCTGTGTTGCGTATCCTAACGCAATAACCATCTCACCAAGCATCTTCCCCTGCTCTCTCTGTCTTGAAAGTGCAGTCTGCAGCTGATTCTCGTCAATTATTCCTTTCTTAACAAGCACATCACCTAATCTTACCTTTTTTCTGTAATTCACCCTAAAACCTCCTTCTTGCAGGTATAAAGCAATATCCCCCTGCTAACACCATATTATTAGGACAATTATACCATATCCATGTACTAATGTACAAACTTTAATTATAATTTCCTCTGTCCATATCATTTATTTCACTGTGGTTACTGTATAGCTGTCAGCTTTGCTTCCTACAGTATCAGCATACAGCTTGTCTTTATCTGTACTGCATACATATCTTTTCTCTTCATTATCGTGATTCATGTCAAATGTTCCGTCAACATTAACATAATTGTTGCTGTATGAGAACGCAAAATACACAGTCTTTTCATCCTCTGAATCAGATATCAGTGCCGATGCCATTATATAAATATAATTATTAGCCTCACCCGTATCTTTATTTCTTGTAAGAAAATACACATCAGTAACTTTTGCATCTGAGCAGTTCTCATTATTAAGATGTCTCAGATATGCTGTATCAGAAGTTGCCTTATAGAGCATATGGAATGTTGCATCCTGTGTCTGTGAAGCAATTGTTTCAAGCACTTCGCCCTTTACATTGTTAAGCACACTTCTGTCAATCTGCGACACATTTTCCACATAACCCGGCAATTTGTCTGCCTCATACGACGCCTCTGTATCTGATACAAGATAGCCGTGCCTTGCAATCTCTTCATATGACTGGTCACATGTAACTACAACAACATCCCCATAACTGATGTTATCCTTTTTATCAACTGTAAAAGTGAGTCCGCTAAGATATTCATCCTCCCAGTTATTGTTTATGTTCACGACTGCCTCCGGACTGACTCCCTTAAACTGCACATCAACATTCTCATACAGTTCAACGCTTGTCCCCTTCTGGATATTGGCAGCTTTTATTTTTTTGTAGCCTTTTCCCATGCTTACTCCCACAGCATCCTCGTACTTCTCATCGAATTCAAGATCGACTTTGTATTTGTCAGAATTAGATAAATCCGTGGCATCAGATGTAATATTGATAGATTCTATAAGCATTTTGACATTATATGACTTGTCCGCATCATCACTTTTACCCATAAGCTGTTTGTATAATCTGTCCTTATCAAGCGAGAATACCGGTCTTGCATATCCATTAGCACCTTCGTATGTTATCGTAATATAATCCCACACATCAAATTTCTGTGACTGTATAAATGCAAATACAACTATTGCAGCAATAATCCCTGCAACCGCAATAATAACACCTGTTCCGGGTTTCTTAATTTTCTTCATACATTCCTCCATATTTATATTGCAGCTTTATATCGCAGCAGTCGCCTCTTTCAACATTTCAAGCTCTTTTCCTTCAAAATACGGGCAAAGCTTTTCATATACCATCTTGTGATAAACATTAAGTCTTTCCACATCCACAGTATCCAGATACTCTTTATCTATAAGTGCCTTGTCCAGAGGAACCATTGTAAGCATATCGAACTTTAAAAATGTTCCATATTCATTCTCGTAATCCTTGACACAGACAATTTCATTCTCTATGCGGATTCCAAACTGGCCTTCAATATATACGCCCGGTTCATCAGAAGTAACCATACCTTCTTCAATAACCGCAAGGTCATTATGTCCCGGATTATGCTTCCATCTGAACCCATTAGGACTTTCATGTACATTAAGAAGATATCCTATTCCGTGTCCTGTACCGCATCTGTAATCCATGCCGATATTCCACAATGGCTGTCTGGCAAGAATGTCCAGATTAAACCCGGTACATCCTTTTAAGAATCTGGCATCAGCCAGATTAAGCATTCCCTTAAGCGTAAGCGTATAGTACTTCTTCATCTCATCAGTTACAGGTCCCAGTGCTATAGTCCTTGTTATATCTGTTGTTCCGCGAAGATACTGTCCACCTGAATCAACAAGCAGCATTCCTTCTGGTCTTAACCTTGCAGCATTAGTCTCATCTGCGTGGTAATGCATCATTGCCGCATTTTCATTATAGGCACTGATTGTGTCAAAACTAAGTTCTATGTAATCCTTTATCCTGCTTCTGAGATTGTCAAGATACTGTGCCGCACCGGCTTCAGTTATATTGCCGTCTGCAACATTTTCCTTAAGCCAGAATATGAACTTAGTAACAGCAGCACCATCATCAATATGCACATCTCGCAGATTCCTGATTTCCGTTTCATTCTTAACTGCTTTCAGAAGCATGGCAGGATTATCCGCCTGAATCATAACACACTCTTTGTTAGAATCAACTTTCTCATATATGCTCATATTAACACGTCTGGTATCAATGAGAACATGCCCCTTAAACCCTTCAATATCACTATATATATCGTTGTATGGACATATTACCACGCCTGCATCATCAAACACCCCGATAGTATTATCATCAAATCTGTCCCTGTCAGTATATATATACGCATTATCCATAGTTATTACTGAATATGCCATAATAACCGGATTACAATCAACATCGAGTCCCCTTATGTTGAATGTCCAGCATATGTCGTCAAGTGTTGTCATTATATGTATATCTGCTTTTTTATGGCGCATTTGCCATCTTATACGTTCAAGCTTATGAGCAACGTTTTCTCCTGCATACTTCTCCTCTAACATAAATGCTTTGCTATGTGGAAATTCCGGTCTGTCTTCATATATTTCTCCAACAGCATCAAAATCATACACACATTTACCGCACTTTTCATTCATGATATCTGTTAACAGAAGCCCCATCTGCGCAGGAACTGTTCTTCCGTCAAATCCCATGGTCCATCCATGCTCTGCCACATCCAGACAATATGCGTATATGTCAGGTACTCCCGGCGCTCCTACTGCCATAAGTGAGAATCCCGTACCCTCTATCTGTCTTTTTGCCTGGACAAAATACCTTCCATCTGTAAAAAGCTTAGCATCATCTTTAGTAATAACCGCTGTTCCCGCTGAGCCTGTAAATCCTGTAATGTATTCTCTCTCATTAAAGTAATCACCAGCATATTCTGATATATGGTAGTCACCTGTGGCAACTATATATATATCTACCTTCTGCTTCTGCATTATCTTTCGTACCGCATCAAGTCTTTTCTTAATAACATTGCAATCTGTCAGTTCCATTCTGTCCTCTTTTCCCTGTCTTACAACAGCCTTTTCTGCCGCAGGACGCTTCTTATTTTTTCTATTGCTTTCTTTTCAATTCTGCTCACATAGCTTCTGCTGATTCCAAGTGCTACGGCAAGTTCATTCTGCGTCAGTTCCTTTGTTCCAAAAAGTCCATATCTGTATTTAAGAATATCTTTTTCTCTTTTTGTGAGCACATTATCTATATTATCATAAATGCATTTTATTTGCTCGGAAAACATATAATCTTCAACTGCATCCGGACATTTTCTGTAATCATTCTCACCTATAATATCCTTAAAGCTTATTTCATTTCCCTCTTTATCCTTTCCTATCGGCTCGTACATGGACACTTCACGTTCTTTCTTTTTGTCCTGGCGCAGCAGCATAAGTATTTCATTGTCTATGCATTTTGCTGCGTATGTAGCCAGCCGCACCTTTCTGTCTGAATCAAATGAATCTACAGCCTTAATAAGCCCTATTGTCCCTACAGATATCAGATCCTCATTAAAATAATCACGCTCTGTAGAGGCATATTTTTTGGCAACATGTGCAACAAGCCTCATATTCTTTTCTATAAGCTCATTTCTTGCTTCCATATCGCCACATCTGTATTTCTCAAGCAGAACTTTCTCTTCCTGAGTTGATAACGGCTTTTCAAATGTTTTCAAAAAGGCACCCCTACACATTTTTATATATCATATGTGTAAGGATGCCTTTAATTGCATATCCATCTGTCTATTTAATTATCAGCTCTGCACCTCAGTGTCTTCTTCCTGTCTTCTTAATATATCATACTTAGACAGTTCTATACCAAGGTCAATATAAAGGTTCTGCTTAGGATGTGGACAGCTAGGCATATCATTGCCCTTTTCGTCAACAATCCTTCTCACAGTCACTTCAATATTACGTCCGTCCGGCTTCATCACTTCTATCTTCTCACCAACCGAGAACTTGTTGCGCTGTTCAATATGGTACAAGCCTTCTTCATTAGTATCGCCAACTATTCCAAGATAAGTGTATTCCCTGATATATGTGTTGCTGTCATATATCTGTGTATTCTCATCCGGCTTTCCAAAGAAAAATCCTGTTGTGTACTGTCTGTAAGTACATTTGCTTATCTCACTCTTATAGAATGGTATTCTTGCCTTGTACTTCTCCGGATCTTCTATGAAATCATCTATGGCAAGTCTGTATGTTCTTGCAACTGTGGCAACATACAGCGCAGTCTTCATTCTTCCTTCAATCTTAAATGAATCTATTCCTGAAGAAACCATCTCCGGAATATGTTCAATCATGCACAGATCCTTTGAATTAAAGATATATGTTCCTCTTTCATTCTCGTATACAGGCATATACTGTCCTGGTCTGTTTTCCTCAACTACAGCATATTTCCAGCGGCATGGATGTGTACAGGCTCCCCTGTTAGCGTCCCTTCCTGCAAGAAAGCTTGATAACAGGCATCTTCCTGAATAAGAGATACACATTGCACCATGCATAAATGTTTCAATCTCCATCTCCTCTGGAATATGGGCTCTTATCTCTTTGATCTCTTCAAGTGACAATTCTCTTGCAGAAACAACTCTCTTAGCCCCCTGGTTCCACCAGAAATTATATGTCATGTAATTAGTATTATTTGCCTGTGTGCTTATATGAATATCCGTATCAGGCAACACTTCCTTTGCTATTGTAAACATTCCCGGATCAGAGATAATAACCGCATCCGGACCTACATCTTTAAGCTCTTCAAAATACTGTCTTGCACCCTCAAGGTCATAATTATGAGCCAGAATATTAGCTGTCACATACACCTTAACATTTCTTTCATGTGCGAATCTCACGCCTTCCTTCATCTCTTCGATAGTGAAATTCTTAGCCTTTGCTCTCAGTCCAAATGCTTCTCCACCAATATAAACAGCATCTGCTCCATATATTACTGCTATCTTTAATACTTCAAGACTGCTTGCCGGTATAAGAAGCTCTGTCTCTCTGCCATTATATATATGTCCTGCCATATGTCCTCCTTGATTATTTCTTTACGCTCAGTGTAATTCCATCTCCTATCGGAACAATCGAAGTTATAAAATCATCCGAATGAGTAAGCTCATACACATATTCCCTTATTCTTGTGTGAATAGTTCTGTTTCTTCTTGTCACTGCATAGCGGGACTCAACAAGTTCCCCTTCCTGCAATATATTATCAGATATAAGAAGTCCGCCTTTCTTAAGAATCCGCTTAACATCAGGAAGATAATTAATATACTGTCCCTTTGCCGCATCCATAAATATAAAATCATACGGACCCTCTAATCCCTTTAACACCTCCAAAGCATCACCCTCAATAAGTGTTATAACATCTTCTTTTCCTGCTCTCTTAAAATTATTCCTTGCAACAGGAATCCTCTTATCATAATTCTCTATCGTAGTAATTGTACATCCCTGCGGCATATTCTCACTCATAAGAATAGATGAGTAACCTACTGCTGTTCCTACTTCCAGAATTCTTTCAGGTGCAACAATACTTATAAGCACCTTCAGCAAATTACCCATCTCTTTTCTAATGATTGGGACCTGATCCGCAATCGCTTCTTTTTCAATTGTATTACATATCTCTGAATTACCACAATCAAGCGAATTAATGTATGCCACTACTCTCTCATTGACTATCATACATTCCCTTTCATGTACTGCAATCTACACTATTCTTCATCCTCATCTGTTGACGGAGCCAGCGTCTGCATTATCTGTGTAGGCTTCATACCGGTGTTAAGCTCATAAGTTCCACCTATGAACTTATCCTTGTAATCTGAAAACTGTATCTGAAAATACGCTATCGTCTTATCCTGTACAAGTCCTTTATCATACAGAAGAGCTGCCAGCTTCTTGGCAGATATGTCTGTTGTTATGGTTACTTCAACCTGTCTTGCACTTCCTTCAGAATCAACAGCCTGTTCATTGAATATCTTCTCTCCGAATGTATACGCCTTAGTTCCTGCCACAAATATAATATAAATGCCAAGTACAATAATAAGTGCATTCAACGATATTGTGATCAATAATCTAACCGACTTGTTGCTCATGTGAACCCAGTCTCCTCTTCTTTAATCAAGCTACACTATATATGATTCATTACAAAAAATCAAGTTCTATATCTATTGAGTCCATTATATCCTTGCATACATCCCTTACCAGTCTGCAAAATGTTATCTCTGTCATAAGATACCGGTTAACTATATCCTGATTTCTCATATCAGCATACTGCTCATTAAGGCTTTCCATTGCCGCATACATATCAGGCACGTCCGATGAATTCTGTAATTCAAAATTCTTCATCCTGAACTCATCAACCTGACGCTTAAGGTCAGGCTGTCGGTCTATTTCATTCTGAAGCCTTCTGTATTCCTTATATTCCTCGCTGTGTAAGATTTCTTTAATAATCTCACGCTTAAGCTCGTCTATTCTGCGCATTCAAACAACCCTCTCCTTATGCATACACATAACGCATTAAATCTGTGCTTCCATAATAATTGGAAGAATAACAGGATTTCTCTTCATCTTCTTCCACAGATATTCACTTAAATCATCCTTAATTATATTCTTAATCTTGCTCCAGTCAGTAATATTCTTATCAAGGCACTTATCTACTGAATCAGATACAATAGCCTTAGCCTCATCAAGAAGTTCCTCTGCCTCTCTTACATATACGAATCCTCTTGTAACAATATCCGGTCCGGCAATAAGCTGACCTGTATATTTTTCAAGAGTGAGAACCACAATGATAATACCATTCTCTGCAAGATTCTGTCTGTCTCTTAATACAATATTACCGACATCACCAACACCAAGACCATCTACAAGTATAGCTCCTGTCTGTACATGATCTACAACCTGTGCATGCTCCTCATTAAGTTCAAGCACATCACCTGATTTGGCAATAACTACATGATCCTTATCATATCCAAGTGACATAACCACATCTCTTTGTGCAACAAGATGTCTGTATTCACCATGAACCGGAATAGAATACTTAGGCTTAACTAATGAATATATAAGCTTAATCTCTTCCTGGCATGCATGTCCTGATACATGTGTATCCTGGAATATAACCTTGGCACCCTTCATGCCAAGTTCATTGATAACCTTGGCAACTGACTTCTCATTACCCGGAATTGGTGTAGATGAGAACACAACACAGTCACCCGGCTGGATTGATACTTTTCTGTGAAGGTTAGCAGCCATTCGTGAAAGAGCTGCCATAGACTCACCCTGGCTTCCTGTTGTAATAAGCACAATCTGCTCAGGTGTATAATTCTTCATCTCATCTGTTTCAATAAGAGTTCCATCAGGTATCTTTAAATAATCAAGATCTTCTGCAACCTCAATGATGTTAACCATGCTTCGTCCTTCAACGCAGACCTTTCTGCCATACTTAACAGCCGAATTGATGATCTGCTGTACTCTGTCGACGTTGGATGCAAATGTAGCAATGATTATCCTGCTATTCTTATTATCATTAAAAATCTTTTCAAATGTTGCTCCTACTGTCTTCTCAGACATAGTAAATCCTGGTCTTAAAGCATTAGTACTATCACACATAAGTGCCAGCACTCCCTTTTTTCCAAGTTCTCCAAGTCTCTGAAGGTCTATTGGATCACCATATACAGGAGTATAATCAACCTTAAAATCTCCTGTATGGACAATGATACCTGCCGGAGAATATATAGCAAGAGCTGCTGCATCAGCAATACTATGATTAGTTCTTATGAATTCTACCCTGAAATCGCCAAGAGTTACTGACTGTCCATACTTAACAACCTTTCTCTTGACACTCTTTAACATATTATGCTCCTTAAGCTTGGACTCAATAAGTCCCATTGTAAGCTTGGTTGCATATATCGGCACATTAACATCCTTAAGTACATAAGGAATTGCTCCAATATGATCCTCATGTCCGTGCGTAATAACAAATCCCTTAACCTTCTTTAAATTCTCTTTAAGATAAGTAACATCAGGTATAACAAGATCAATACCAAGCATGTCCTCTTCTGGGAAAGACAATCCGCAATCCACAACAACAATACTGTCATCATACTCAATGGCAGTAATGTTCATTCCTATCTGTTCAAGACCTCCAAGTGGAATAACCTTAACAGATGCATTCTGTTCTCTTTTCATAAACACCTCATAAAAATAAATAAATATAACAAAATAACAACAGGATTATACATCCCATTGTAGTATCCATAAATTATTAATAATATTACATAAGATCTACATCTTCATCCATAAGCTCTGAGAACACCTTACCCACTGCCTCAAGTTCACTGTCATCTTCAACGAACTCATATACAGCTTCCTCGCTTACAGCCTCTGATACATCTTTGAGGATATAAGCATCTGCATCCTCATCTTCATCATCTGATTCTGTAACAAGAAGATAATTAATTCCATTAATTCTTGTCTCTTCAACAACATAGAATTCCTTATTATCTCCGTTCTCATCAACAAATCCAAGCTTTTCCATAAAAAACACGTCCTCCAGGCATAATAATGCAGTCATTAACTACTTTAATGATTACTGTTCTTTCTTTGATTCCATATATCCACGCAGAATAAAAACAGCCGCCAACTGATCAATTACAGCTTTCCTGTTCTCACGCTTAACCCCACATTCTCCGAGTACTTCATCCGCCTCCACTGTTGTTAATCTCTCGTCCCACAATGTAACAGGAAGTCCTGTACGCCTGCCTATTGCAGCAGCAAATTCTTCGCAGGCCTTAGCCCTTTCCCCAATACTGTCGTCCATATTCTTAGGGTATCCTACGACTATCTCAGAAACATCATTCTCCTCAATAATCTGCTCAATACGTGCATACGTTCTCCGAAGCTTGTTATTCTCTTTTCGTGTTATCGTCTCATATGGCTGTGCAGTAATCCCTAACGCATCGCTTAGGGCTACTCCTACAGTCTTCGTTCCGACATCCAGACCTATAATTCTCATTCTATAAGCCTTTTCCTTCAATGAAATACCTTACTACTTCTTCCACAAGTTCGTCTCTCTCAGCTTTCATAATAAGACTTCTTGCGTTATTGTGACTTGTAATATATGTTGGATCACCTGACATAATATAACCTACAATCTGGTTAACAGGATTATATCCTTTTTCTTTAAGAGCAAGATACACCTGCTCAAGTATACCTTCTACTGAAATTGTCTTTTCTGGCTGAGTTTTAAAAAATTGAGTGTTGTTATCTACCATATCTACCACGCCCTTTCGTATATTGAATATAATATAATAAAACACCCAAATATACAAGCTTTTAATAAAAAAATCTCTGTACAAAAGTACATACAAAAGCTGTGCCAGCTTCTCGTATTTGCTGGCACAGCTTATTTTTACAATTCTAATTAAGGTTGTTCCCGTCCGAGTTAGGTATAGTTCCCATTGTTATATTTAGATTTCCGTTTCTTACACGAAGCTCATCTATGAAGTCTTTCTGCTCATTTTCGTCTTTCATTCTGCACTCATAGGTAAGTTCAAACATCGTTCCCATGTTAGTTGTCTTAACTTTTCTAAGCGTATTTTCACTCAGATACTTTACAAATATATCATCAAAAACACTGGTATAGTTAAGATTCTCAGGTATTGTGATTCTTAACTGCTTCCTGTTTTCTCCTCTGCTTCCAAAACCGGTAACTGATATAACAACAAGTACCAGAAGGATAAGCACTGCAAAGCATCCCGCAAATGTTACAAAGCCAAGTCCACACGCAAGTCCGCACGCCATTGAGAAGAATACAACCGATATGTCTTTTGCGCTTCCCGGTGCTGATCTGAATCTTACAAGGGCAAAAGCTCCTGCCATCGAAAAAGCTCTTGCGACATTACTTCCGACAAGAAGGATAACTGCTGCCACTATTGCCGGCAAAAGAGCAAGTCCTATAATAAAGCTCTTATTGTATCCATCCTTTTTAGATATAAGTGTATATACAAACGCTATGACAATTCCTATAACAACAGCCACCAGCACTCCTAACATTGATTCACTAATACTGATTGCATTCTCTGATGTTGATGTAAATATTGATTCAAACATATATTTTCTCCTTTTAATCCTGTTCTCATGTAATTTGCCAGAACATAGTTCTTATACTCTGTACCATATTTAGAAAATGATACCAGATAAATATTAAGTCCTGATATAATTTTTGTAAACCATAGCGGTACAGCCCCACTAATCTTGACTTCCATAAGGTATTGACCTTCCGGAATCAGTTTATTTCCGTAACTTCCATGTTCCAGTCTGACATCTTCTCTTCTCGTTGTAATATTCTTGTCAAATGTAATTCTGAAATCTCCATCGTTTTTTTCAAAATATGCAAATCTGTCATATGAAAGATACAGCTTTGGTACAAGTCCGTAATAATTCTTAAAGTAATCTATCTCTTTTAATACCTGCCTGTTAATCTTTCCATTCTCCAGATCAGGCATATCACCTTTATCAAGATAATTGTATGCTTCATTAAGAGTCATTGAAGTTCTTCTTTTGTTGACGATGCCGTTATACTTCTTTTTGATTTCTACAAAAACCATGTCAGAAAGCTCTGGCGTCCCATATGCTCTAAGTCTTAATTTTTCCTTGTAAACCGGTTTCTCTATTGATGCTCTTATAAGCCGGTCATTATCAGTATCATAATAGATATTGCTTATCCTGTAAGCCTGACCATCTTTGTTATATGCATCCGGATCCATATAATCTGATATCAGGTCTGTCAGCTTATAAAAAGTTTCTTCATCCATCATGTATTTCTTTTCATAACGGTTAAATACTTCTATCGCCATCCCAGACACTCCTTTCTGTTAATATAAGCCTGTTCCATGTTTTCTGGCTCATTGCTTTTTACAAGTATGATATTAATTGGAAAATGTGTCCAAATTATGTAAAAAATAAGTAAAAACAGTGTATCTTATAATACACAGATACAAAAAGAGCTGCCTCACTAATTCTAGTGCGGCAGCCCTTTTCGTATCAGATATTTAATTATATTTTATTAATTCATTTGAATTCACTGCTTCATGTGTACATCCAGCTGGTTAAATGGAATCTCTATTCCATTCTCGTCAAATATATTCTTATACTTCTCAAGAAGATCAAATCTTACATTCCAGTAATCTGATGTATTGACCCACGCTCTTGTTTCGAGAGTCACACAGCTCTCATCAAGGCTCTTGACCACAACCAGAACTTCCTTTTCCTTAAGGATGCCATTCTCCTTATTAATAACCTCCTCCAGAAGCTTCTTGGCTTTTGGTATGTCAGACGAATAACCTATACCTATTTCAATATCAATTCTTCTTGTATTCTCTGCTCCAACATTAACAATGCTGGAATTAGAAAGTGAACCGTTAGGAAGCATAATTACTTTATTATCAATTGTAATAAGTCTTGTATACAATATTTCAATAGACTTAACTGTTCCTTCCTTGTCACCAGCTATAATATAATCTCCAACCTTAAAAGGTTTAAATATAAGTATGAGAATACCACCTGCGAAATTAGACAGACTTCCCTGCAGTGACATGCCAATTGCAAGTGCTGCTGAGCCAAACAATGTAAGCAGGGACGTTGTCTGGAATCCCAGCTTGTCCACAACTATCATTACCAGCACCGCATACATAACGAATTTGAGTACTGAAACAGCAAAATTAACAACTCCCTTATCAAGCGAGCTTCTGTCCAGCATTTTCTTTACAAGCTTATCAAGCAGCTTAATTATCTTTTTTCCAATTACCCATATAAGTACTGCTATAATGATCTTTCCTACTAACGATACAGACCAGTTGCCAAGTTCATTGAGCAGTGACTTAAGATGTGCTATAGAAAAGAACTTTGTAATCTGTTGTGTTTCATCCTGAATAGTTGTTGCTGCATCAGCAGCAAGTCCTAAGAATTGCATTTCTAACGCCTCCGTTCTTTATCCTTATGCAGACTTTCCAGCTTTTTCTTTGTCTGAATATCAATCTCTCTGCTTGCCTTTATTGCATTCTCTGCTTTTCTGACAGCATCTTCTTTTGCCTTCACAGCCTCCCTGCATGCTCTTTCCGCCTCTTCCTTAGCCTCAATTGCACGTTTGGCTTCCATTACTGCAATCTGTTCAAGCCTTTCTGCCTCTGCTGCCTTTTCCATTGCCTCCTTCTTGGCAATTGCAGCCTTTTTAAGCACTTCAATCTCTTTTAATTCTATATCAGTATACGGCTCACAGCTGTATACTGCAAATGACAAACCTCCAAGCTTCACATCAATATATTCATATCCATCACCATCATTGTCAGAATTAATATATTGTCCGTTCTCTTCTGCATCCTGCCCATATATCTTCCATGCGCTGTTAAATACTTCTTTGTATTTGCCACGCATGCCGACATGAAGCCTGTAATCATTTCTGTCTACCGGAGTAAAATTAACAGCAATCGTAAGTCTGTTTCCTTTACTATCCTTTCTTTCAAATGCAATTACAGTTTCATCCGCATTAGAGTTATCAAGCCATGTGAATCCATCCGGTATGTCATCCTGTTCATACATACACATATTATCAGAATAGAACCTGTTAAGGTCAGCAATGAACTTTTCCATTGATTTATATGCTTTATCTCCAGCATGCTCCCAATAAGCTGCATCTGTGCTGAAAGCCTGAGGCAGACCTACATCCTGTCCCATAGCAAGCATTTTACTGCCCGGATGAGCATACATAAATCCAATAGCTGCTCTTATATCTGCAAGCTGCATATCTGTATCAGCCTCTGGTACAATCTGTACAAATGCAGCATCCTTAAAGCAGTCATGATCAAAAGACAGCAGGAAATCCTCACCATAATTATATAACATTCCATATGTGAGTCTGTCATACTCTCCTTTCCTGAACAGCGGATCTTTATTAATGAACTCAAAGAAATCTCCCGTCCAGCAATTATTCTGCTTATAAGTAAAACCAAGTGAATCATTGTTATCAGCAGCAGTTACTCCAAACCATCCACTTGATTCCTCAGCAATAGTTATAACCCCATCGCCTCTTGCAGCAACAGCTTTATTCATCTGCTTAAGGAAATCTATTGCATCCAGATTCTCATTGCCGCCATATATATTAGGCTGCCATGTCGAAGGTTCTTTGCCATAATCAAGATACAGCATTGAAGCCACGCCATCTATCCTTACTCCGTCTACATGGTATTCGTCTATCCACATAAGAAGACTTGATATAAGAAAGCTTCTTACTGCGCCCTTTGAATAGTCAAATGTTCTTATATCCCAGTCAGGATGCTTTTCAAGTGTAGGTTTAAGATAACCATATGCATTGCTGCCATCAAAATCAATAAGTCCCTTTGAATCCGTTCCAAAGTACGCACCATTCCAGTCAATAATAACACCCACTCCTGCTTTGTGGAATGTATCGACCATTGCCTTAAATGCATCCGGTGTGCCATAACGGCATGCAGGTGCAAAATAACCGGTTGTGGCATATCCATTCATATCTTCATTAAGATATTCACACACTGGAAGCAGATTGACATGAGTATACCCCTGTGCTGTCACATACTCTGAAAGGCTGTCCGCAATTGCCTGATAGCCTGTATTCTTTGTCCTGCCTGTCTTTTTCAAACGCTCTGCCCATCCACGCAGTGATACCTCATATATGGTTACGGGCTTTTTTTGTCCTGCATTTTTCTTACGCATATTCATCCATGATGAATCATTCCAGTTATATTCTTTATTCTCATACACTGAAGAAGCTGTAACAGGAACAGATGATACCTTTCTTGCAACAGGATCTGTCTTTCTCTCTGTTGTATGTCCCTTTTTCTTAATCTCATACATATATTCAGTATTATCTGGAAGTCCCGGAATAAATAGTTCAAATACGCCGTCCGTTCCAATCCTATGCATAAGATTAACCCTGCTGTCATATTTGTTAAAATCACCTACAATACTGACACTTTCTGCTTCGCCTGCCCATACAGTAAACAGGATTCCATCATGTCCATCGACACACTTTCTGTGTGCTCCGAATATATCCTGTACTTTAGTTTCTTCTCCTGCAAAAAATGCCTTGTAATCAGCCTCAGAAGTAATATCATCAAACGAATATGGATCAATATATTCACATTTTTCTCCATTAACCTTCTCAACAGTTATTGTATAAGCATATTTCTTCTTTCCCGGTATAAGTGCCGCAAAAAATCCTGCTTCATCCACCTTTTCCATATTTACAGGTGTTTTTCTTCCCTCAGCATTAATCTTTACAGACACTGCATCAGGTCTTATTACCTGTACCAGAAATCCCTTATCACATATATGTCCGCCAAGAAGCTTCTTAGGCTTATCACACTCTGCATATACTATTCCCTCTATCTCCGGCCAGTTCATAAGGCCGTACATGCTTTTATTCATACATTACTCCCATCCACTCTCTGAAAGCATCGGTCCATGATGAAACCTGTGGCTCGAAATGCCCCATATTCTTAGTTGCCGTCTCCCTCGTTCCAAGTCCCAGTCCATGCATTCCCTTCGCATATACATGATAATCAAACGATATTCCCTGTTTTCTTAATGCTTCAACCATAAGAAGTGAATTTTCAAGAGGAACTGTCTTGTCTTCACACGTATGCCATATGAATGCTGGAGGTGTATCTTTATCTACTCTTTTTTCTATTGAAACCTCATCTATAAGTTCATCATATCTGTCCCCGAGGCTTCTTTCAAATGACGCCCTGTGTGCATCCCCTCCGGAAGTAATAACCGGATATCCAAGAAGCATGCCATCAGGTCTGATATATTCATGGCTGCACTTTAATACATCTGTAAGAAGATAATCCAGTCTTTCAGAATTCCATCCGGTTCCAAGCAGTCCCGCAACATGTCCTCCTGCTGAGAATCCTGCAATAATAATCTTATCAGGATCAACATCCCACTCTGCCGCGTTATCTCTTACATATTTCATAGTGTAAGCAGCCTCAAAAAGCTGTGCAGGGTATGTAACCGGTGCAAGACTGTATCGTAATACAACTGCATTATACCCCATATCAAGCATTTTAATAGCTATAGCCTCTCCCTCTCTCGGAGAATGGTGGTTATATCCTCCACCCGGACATATAACAATAAGAGGTCTCTTAAACGGATCCTGGTCATTAGGGAATACATCCTTGATATATGTGGTTATCGTAGCACTCCCCGATTGTTCTATTCCCATTTTTTCGTATGGTAAGTCTATAGTAATTGTTTTATGTAGCATAATGTTCTCCTTCCAGCTAATTTATTCTGTATATTATGTCTGTAGTGGCAGTGCTGTGTGTATATTTTCGTGTAAGCTCTCATGATTCCTGCGCTTAGTGGGAGTAAATGCCGTTATCTGCAAAGTTTTTTACTGTGAACGAAAGCAAACGCGCTTCGCTTGAACGAGCTTTCATTCACAGCGCTTATGCATCTAACGGCATTAACTCCCACACAGCTCGTCATAAATCGATCATCCACGAAAATATACACACAGCACATCTACATTTCTACATAGAAGGCAGATTAAAATCTATGTATGAACAATCCACTTCTAAGCTTTGGTTCAAACCATGTTGACTTAGGCGGCATAAGCAGTCCTGCGTCTGCTACTGCGAATAACTCACTTATTGATGTTGCATACATTGAGAATGCGAGAACGCAGTCCTCATCACATCTTCTCTCAAGTTCACCTAAGCCACGGATCCCGCCTACGAAATCTATTCTCTTGTCTGTCTTAGGGTCGTGGATTCCTAAAAGTGGCTCTAAGACATTGTTCTGGAGAACTGCCACATCCAAGCCGTCTACCGGGTCATTGCTTAATATTTCTTCTCTGGCTGTAAGTGTATACCATTTCTTGCCAAGATACATTCCGAATTCGCCCTTCTTAGCTGGAGAAACCTGTGTGCTGCTCTCATTTACAATGAATTTTTCTTTAATTCTGGCAACAAATTCTTCTTCACTCATGCCATTTAAGTCTTTAACCACTCTGTTATATGGCATGATCATGAGTTCTTCATCCGGGAATAATACTGACAGAAAATAGTTAAATTCCTCATCTCCTGTATATCCAGGATTACTTTCTCTTCTCTTAAGTCCAACCTTTACAGCAGATGCTGCTCTGTGATGTCCGTCGGCAATGTATATCTGGCTGATTCCTGCAAATGCATCTTCAATATTTCCAACTGATGCCTCATCACTGATTTTCCACACCTGATGTCTGATTCCATCATCAGATGTGAAGCTGTACAATGGTTCTTTTTCCTTTGCCTTAGCCACTTCACCATTAATCACTTCATTAGCCCTGTATGCAAGAAATATAGGTCCGGTCTGTGCACCGCAGGCATCCACATGGTTAATTCTGTCCTGCTCCTTGTCCGCTCTTGTATTCTCATGTTTCTTAATAACATTATTAAGGTAATCATCAATAGAGGCACACGCAGCTATTCCAGTCTGTGTTCTTCCATCCATTGTAAGCTCATACACATAATAAGCCCTGTCGCTGTCAGTTATAAATGTTCCATCATCAATAGCCTCCATAAGCATATCATGTGCTTTCTGATATACCTCCTGGCTATACATATCAACCTGCTCATCAAACTGTGTCTCAGCTCTGTCTATCTTAAGAAATGATAATGGTTCTTTTGCAACAACTTCTCTTGCCTCCTTAGAATCATATACATCATAAGGCAATGCCGCCACTCTTCCGGCAATACTTTTTTCCGGTCTTACACATTCAAAAGGTCTTATAACTGCCATATCTCCTCCAATCCCGCACATCCTTTGTGCATCAGCTAATATACATTTATTTTATCATTGACATACTCATAATACAAGACATTGCAAAAATGGAGCTGCCACTTTAACGATTAAAATCGTTCAGGCGGCAGCCCCATACATAATCTTATATTATTTACTTTACAACTCTTACTTTGATAACTCCTTCAATAGCCATAAGTCCTTCAACTACAGACTCTGATAATGAACTCTCAACATCAAGAAGTGAATATGCATATTCTCCTCTTGACTGATTAGCCATAGAAGCAATATTAATTCCTGCTGCGCCAAGAACTGTTGTTATCTTGCTGATAACAGCTGGAACATTCTTATGGCATACAGCAACTCTTCCTTCTGTTGCGCATACACCACAGTCGCAGTTAGGATAATTAACTGAATTAACAATATTACCATTCTCAATAAAGTTTCTAATCTCATTAACTGCCATAACAGCACAATTATCTTCTGCTTCTGCTGTTGAAGCTCCAAGATGAGGAAGAACAATTGCTCCTTCCATCTTAGCTGTTGTTGGGTTAGGGAAATCTGAAACATAAGCCTTAACTCTTCCAGATTTAAGTGCCTCTCCGATAGCAGCTTCATCAACAAGCACATCTCTTGCACAGTTGATAATTACTGTTCCATCCTGCATAAGATCAAATGCTTCCTTGTTAATCATTCCCTTAGTGCTGTCAAGTGCAGGAACATGAACTGTAATATAGTTACACTCCTTATAGATATCCTTAACATCAGAAATGTACTTAACTTCACTTGAAAGATTCCATGCAGCCTTAACTGATACATATGGATCGTATCCATACACTTCCATTCCAAGTGCTATAGCTGCGTTGGCAACTAACTGTCCAATTGCTCCAAGACCGATAACTCCAAGCTTCTTGCCCTTTATTTCCTGTCCTGCAAATGCTTTCTTAGCCTTCTCTGTTGCCTTGGCAATATCAGGATCTTCTGCATTGTCTGCAACCCACTTATTACCACCGATTAAATCTCTTGACGCTAAAAGCATAGCTGCAATAACCTGTTCCTTAACTGCATTAGCATTAGCTCCTGGTGTGTTGAATACAACAATACCTTCCTCTGCACATTTATCAAGAGGAATATTGTTAACACCTGCACCTGCTCTTGCAATTGCAAGAAGGTTATCACTAAGCTCCATATCATGCATCTTGGCACTTCTTACAAGTACAGCCTGTGCGTCTTCAAATGAGCTTTCTGTATTATACTCATCAGAAAAAAGCTTCAAACCACATGCCGCTATATTATTAAGACAATTAACATTAATCATTATGCATTCTCCTTCTCGAACTTCTTCATGAATTCAACAAGCTTCTCTACACCTTCGATTGGCATAGCATTGTAGATAGATGCTCTCATACCGCCAACTGTTCTGTGTCCCTTAAGGTTAACAAATCCTGCTGCTGCTGCCTCCTTAATGAACTTAGCTTCCATAGCATCCTTAGCTTCTTTATCTTCAATATTGCATACAAAAGGTACATTCATAAGTGAACGGTCTTCCTTAACAACTGTTCCCATGAATAAGCTGCTCTCATCAAGGAAATCATAAAGAATCTTAGCTTTCTTCTCATTGTGTTCCTTCATTGCTGAAAGTCCACCCATCTTCTTAATCCACTTAAATACCTTGCCACAGATATAGATATTGTAGCATGGTGGTGTATTATAAAGAGAATCTGCATCTGCCTGTGTCTTCCACTTAAGCATTGTAGGAGTTCCCGGAAGAACATCATCTGTTATAAGGTCTTCTCTGATAATTGCAATTACAACACCTGCCGGTCCGATGTTCTTCTGTACACCGCCGTATACAACGCCGTACTTAGTTACATCCATAGGCTCTGATAAGAAGCATGATGAAACATCAGACACAAGAATATGTCCCTTAGTATTAGGTAATGTCTTATACTTAGTTCCATAAATTGTGTTGTTCTCACAGATGTATACATAGTCAAGATCTTCTGGAATATCAAGATCTGAGCAATCTGGAATATATGTAAATGTCTTATCTGCTGAAGAAGCAAGTTCTACTGCCTCACCATATATCTTAGCTTCTGCAAATGCTTTCTTAGCCCACTGACCTGTAAGGATATAACCAGCCTTTTTATTCTTCATAAGGTTCATAGGTACTTCAGCGAAGAACTGCGATGCTCCACCCTGTAAAAATAACACCTTATAGTTATCTGGGATGTTAAGAAGGTCTCTTAAATCCTTCTCTGCCTCTTTGATGATATTGTCATAAACCTTGGATCTGTGGCTCATTTCCATTACCGACTGTCCACTACCCTGATAGTCTAACATTTCATCTGCTGCTTCTTTGAGTACTTCCTCTGGTAAAACAGCTGGACCAGCGCTAAAGTTATAAACTCTACTCACCTTTTCTTCCTCCTCGAAAAATAATAAAATATTTAGGTTATATTGTATTCCTTTATCACACTAAAGTCAACAACAGCTTTTCTTATTACGAATCTTAAGATTACTTTCCTTCATTCTGCTTTTTATTAAGATCTTCTCTGTCAAATGCATCTGAAATAGCAGCTCCCGGTGAAACCATAGGAAATACCTTATCTTCTCTATCTATATGACAGTCAATTACACATGGTATGTTAAGTTCAACAGCTTCTTTAAATGCCTTTTCAAACTCTTCAATTGTTGTAACACGATAAGCCTTAGCTCCCATTCCCTCAGATACCTTGACAAAATCAACCTGATCATCAAGGACTGTAGCTGAATATCTCTTTCCATAGAAAAGATCCTGCCACTGTCTTACCATACCCAGTACATGGTTGTTAAATATTATTTCAATAACAGGAATGTTATATCTTGTTGCTGTTGCAACTTCATTCATGTTCATACGGAAGCAGCCGTCACCAGCAATATTGATAACAGTTTTATCCTTGCAGCCAACCTTGGCACCGATACATGCACCAAGACCATATCCCATAGTTCCAAGTCCACCTGATGTAAGAAGTGTTCTTGGATTCTTGAACTTATAATGCTGTGCTGCCCACATCTGATGCTGTCCTACATCTGTTGATATAATTGCATCTCCATGAGTAAGTTCATATATCTTATTCATGATGAGTGGTCCGTTAAGAGTATCTTTATTATATCTCATCGGATACTGTTCCTTATACTCTTTGATATGTTTCATCCACTCTGAATGATCCTGCTTATCAATCTTTTTATTGATTCTCTTAAGGATTTCTAATGCATCTCCAACAACTGATGCATCTGTTTTGATATTTTTATTTATCTCTGCAGCATCAACATCAAACTGGAGAATCTTAGCATTTTTAGCAAATTTCTTAGCATTACCTGTAACTCGGTCTGAGAATCTTGCACCCACTACGATAAGAAGGTCGCACTCTGAAACACCATAATTAGAAGTCTTTGTTCCATGCATGCCAAGCATTCCTGTATATCTGTCATCAGATCCATCAAATGCGCCTTTACCCATAAGAGAATCACATACTGGAGCGTCTACTTTTTCAACGAACTTCTTAAGCTCTGATGATGCCTCTGATATAACTGCTCCTCCACCAACAAATACATATGGTTTCTTAGCCTTATTAATAAGTGCAACAGCTTTTTCAATATCTTCATCATTGATACTTGCTGTTATTCTTTCAACCGGCTTAGGTACTTTAGCTGTATATTCGCACTCAGCTGCTGTAACATCCTTTGTAATATCTACAAGAACAGGACCCGGTCTTCCGCTCTTTGCAATCCTGAATGCATTTCTTATAGTCTTTGCAAGGTCTTTTACATTCTTAACAATGTAACTGTGCTTTGTAATTGGCATTGTTATACCTGCAATATCTACTTCCTGGAAACTGTCTCTTCCAAGAAGAGGTACAGTAACATTACATGTAATTGCAACCATAGGAACTGAATCCATATAAGCTGTAGCAATACCTGTTACAAGATTAGTTGCTCCAGGACCTGATGTTGCGAAACAAACTCCTACTTTTCCTGTTGCTCTTGCATAACCATCAGCAGCATGTGATGCACCCTGCTCATGTGATGTAAGAATATGAGTTATCTCATCTGAATGCTTATAAAGAGCATCATATACATTAAGAATAGCTCCACCAGGGTATCCAAATATTGTGTCAACGCCCTGTTCTTTCAAGCATTCAACAATTATCTCTGAACCATTTAACTTCATATTATTTCTCCTGATTTCTCTACTGTCTATTATTCTATAATTATTAACGCACCTGTAATTACTCTTCTGCAGAACTCTTAAGGATAGCTCCTCTGTTTCCTGATGTTACAAGTGAAGCATATCTCTTTAAATATCCTGTTGTTACCTTAGGTTCTCTTGGCTGCCACTTAGCCTTTCTAGCAGCAAGCTCTTCATCTGAAACCTTAAGCTCCAACTTAAGTCCAGGAATATCAATGCTGATGATATCGCCTTCCTCAACCAATGCGATAGGTCCTCCAACTGCCGCTTCTGGTGATACATGTCCGATAGAGGCTCCACGGCTTGCGCCTGAGAAACGTCCGTCTGTAATAAGGGCAACTGATGAACCAAGTCCCATACCTGCAATAGCTGATGTAGGATTAAGCATTTCTCTCATACCAGGGCCTCCCTTAGGGCCTTCGTAACGGATAACAACTACGTCACCCTCAACAATCTTGCCACCCTTAATAGCAGCAATTGCATCTTCTTCTGAATCAAATACTCTTGCCGGACCTTCATGTACAAGCATCTCTGGAACAACTGCTGAACGCTTAACTACTGATCCGTCTGGTGCAAGATTTCCTGAAAGGACTGCAAGACCACCTGTCTTACTGTATGCATTATCAACTGTTCTTATGACTTCAGGATTACGGTTGTATGCTGTTGCAATACATTCACCAATTGTCTTTCCTGAAACTGTCATACAGTCTGTATTAAGAAGTCCGATATCTGCAAGCTCCTTCATAACTGCATATACACCACCTGCCTCATTAAGGTCTTCCATGTATGTAGGACCTGCCGGTGCAAGATGACAGAGGTTAGGAGTCTTCTCGCTTATTGGGTTAGCGAACTTGATATCAAAATCGAAACCGATCTCATGTGCAATAGCTGGAAGATGAAGCATTGAATTAGTAGAACATCCAAGTGCCATATCTACTGTAAGGGCATTCATGATAGAATCCTTAGTAATGATATCTCTTGCTGTAATTCCCTTATTGACCATATCCATAACAGCCATACCTGCATGCTTTGCAAGCTTGATTCTCTCTGAATATACAGCTGGGATTGTACCATTACCGCGAAGTCCCATACCAAGTGCTTCTGTAAGACAGTTCATTGAGTTGGCTGTGTACATACCTGAACATGAACCACATGTCGGGCATACCTTTCCCTCGAACTCAAGAACATCTTCTTCTGTCATTGTTCCTGCTGCGTAAGAACCCACAGCCTCAAACATTGAAGAAAGACTTCTCTTCTTTCCCTTTACATGACCTGCAAGCATTGGACCGCCTGATACGAATACAGTTGGAAGATTAAGTCTTGCTGCTGCCATTAAAAGTCCGGGAACGTTTTTATCACAGTTAGGAACCATTACAAGTCCGTCAAACTGATGTGCAATTGCCATACACTCTGTTGAATCTGCAATTAAATCTCTTGTTACTAAGGAATACTTCATTCCGACATGTCCCATAGCTATACCATCACATACTGCAATAGCTGGAAATACTACAGGCACACCGCCTGCCTCAGCAACTCCTAATTTAACCGCATTAACAATTTTATCAATATTCATATGACCTGGTACTATCTCATTGTACGAGCTTACAATACCAATCATAGGCTTCTTCATTTCTTCTGCTGTGAAGCCCAGTGCATTAAAAAGGCTTCTTGCAGGTGCCTGCTGCATACCGCTTCTTGCGTTATCACTTATCATAACTTATCTCCTTCATATATGTGTTATTTGTATACTAAACTCTTTCTGCAATTAAGTCACCCATCTTGTCCGTTCCAACAAGTGTGCATCCTTCTGACATAATATCAGTTGTTCTGTAGCCTTCCTTTAATACAGATGCAACTGCTGCTTCGATAGCGTCAGCTTCCTTATCAAGATCAAGTGAGTATCTTAACATCATAGCTGCACTAAGTATTGTTGCAATTGGGTTAGCAATATTCTTTCCTGCAATATCAGGTGCTGAGCCATGGCTTGGCTCATAAAGACCTAACTTAGTCTTGTTAAGACTTGCGCTTGATAACATTCCGATTGAACCTGTTATCATACTTGCCTCATCTGATAATATATCTCCAAACATGTTCTCTGTAAGAATTACATCAAACTGTCCAGGATTCATGACAAGCTGCATAGCACAGTTATCTACAAGCATATCTGAAACCTCAACTTCAGGATAATCCTTTGCAACTTCATGTACAATCTTTCTCCAGAGTCTTGAAGAATCAAGAACATTTGCCTTATCAACGCTTGTTACTTTCTTTCTTCTCTTCATTGCAATCTCTAATCCCTTAATTGCAATTCTTCTTATCTCTTCCTCATTGTATGTAAGTGTGTCAACGGCTGTCTCTAATCCGTCAACTTCCTTAGTATATCTGTCACCAAAGTAAAGGCCACCCGTAAGCTCTCGCATAATAACCATATCAAATCCATCACCGATGATTTCTTCTTTTAATGGGCATGCAGCCTTAAGCTCGTCATAAAGATATGCCGGACGTAAATTTGCAAAAAGTCCTAACTCCTTACGTATCTTTAAAAGTCCTGCTTCTGGTCTTAAATTAGGTGCAACATCGTACCACTTTGAATTACCCACGTTACCACCAACAGCTCCAAGAAGTACTGCATCAGATGCCTTAGCTGTTGCCACTGCTTCATCAGTAAGTGGAACACCATATTCATCTATTGAACAGCCACCCATAAGAATCCTGGTATAATCAAACTTATGACCATACTTATCTGCCACCCTGTCAAGAACCTTCACAGCCTCTCTGACGATTTCTGGTCCTATTCCATCACCTGGAATTAAAGTTATTCTGCTTTCCATAAACCTTTACCCCTTTTTCATATGATAATTCAATTTAATATGATATAACATTTGCACAATATTTTCAATAAAAAAAGGACTCCTGACCAGACAAATGTGTCTGACCAGGAATCCCTTAACCATTAAATTCGTTAAATTATTCTTCTGATGTGCTTTCTGATGGTTTCTCAACCTGCGCAATTGCCTTCTTCTGCATTGAGATACGGCAGTTCTTGTTGTTACCGAATTCAACAATTACATCATCATCTGAGATATCGATAAGTACGCCATAAAAGCCGCTTGTTGTAAGAACATAATCGCCTATTTCCATAGAATCCATAAGCTCCTGCTGACGCTTCTGTTCTTTCTTCTGTGGCTTGATAGCTATGAAATACATCATTGCACCGATTACAACTACATATAAAATAATAATACCGATTGAACCCATTATAATTCCTCCAAATAATTATTCTTTCAAACGTAACATATAATACATAATTAAATACACCTTGTCCATAATAAAATGTATTTTTCACAAAATATTTATAAACACTTACTGCTTATCATATGTTTTCATCTGATATAATGCTTCTTCTTTAAAGCTTGCATATCTTCCGTCCTCTATTGCACTCCTTATGTCTGTCATAAGATGATTGTAATAGTAAAGATTATGCAGAACACACAGACGCATTCCAAGCATTTCTTTAGCCTTAAGAAGATGTCTTACATATGCCCTTGTATAATTCTGGCAGCAAGGACATCCACAGCCTTCCTCGATTGGTGCTGTATCTGTCTCATACCTGGCATTGAATAGATTAATCTTTCCAAACTTAGTATATACATGTCCATGGCGTCCATTCCTTGAAGGATATACACAGTCAAAGAAATCAATTCCTCTGTCTACTGACTCAATAATGTTAGCCGGTGTTCCAACACCCATAAGGTAAGTTGGCTTATCTTTAGGAAGATATGGCACTACATTATCCAGTACATCATACATTTCCTCATGTGTTTCACCAACAGCAAGTCCGCCCACAGCGTAACCATCAAGTTCCAGCTCTGATATTCTCTTGGCGTGGTCAATTCTTATATCATTAAGAACTCCACCCTGATTGATTCCGAAAAGCATCTGATCAGGATTAACTGTATCAGGCAGTGAGTTAAGTCTTGCCATCTCCTTCTTACAGCGCTCCAGCCAGCGGTATGTTCTGTCAACAGAGTTCTGGATATACTTTCTGTCTGCCTTAGCTGGCGCACATTCGTCAAATGCCATGGCAATTGTTGAGCCGAGATTAGACTGAATCTGCATACTTTCTTCTGGTCCCATAAATATCTTATGTCCGTCAATATGTGACTGGAACGTAACGCCCTCTTCTTTAATCTTACGAAGTCCTGCAAGTGAGAACACCTGAAATCCGCCCGAATCTGTAAGGATTGGCTTGTCCCAGTTCATGAACTTATGAAGTCCTCCAAGCTGCTTTATAATCTTATCTCCCGGTCTTACATGAAGATGATAAGTATTAGACAATTCAATCTGTGTTCCAATCTGCTGTAAATCCGTTGTTGCAACTGCACCCTTAATGGCTGCTACTGTTCCGACATTCATAAATACAGGTGTCTGCACAGTTCCATGTACTGTAGTGAACTCTGCTCTCTTCGCCCTGCCGTCTGTCTTTAAAACCTTGTACATATCTGCTCCTTTTATTTTCTGTAGAAATCTTTAATTCCATCCATTCTTGCTGTCATATTATCAAATATCAGATCAACAAGTGTAAGTGCTGTCATAGCCTCAACCACGACAACTGCTCTTGGGACTATCATTGGATCATGTCTTCCTTTGATAGAAACCTCAATATCCTCGCCCTGCTTATTGACAGTCTCCTGCAATGCGCTGATTGAAGGTGTCGGTTTAACTGCTGCCCGAAACACTAGCTCATCCCCGTCACTTATTCCACCGAGCACTCCGCCGCTGTGATTAGTCAGCTTGTCAACCTTACCATCTTTCATTACAAATTCATCATTATTATACTTTCCTGTTACTCTCGCAGCTTCAAATCCGTCTCCGATTTCAAATCCTTTGACAGCACCGATTGACATTATTGCCTTGGCAAGATTGGCATCAAGCTTTTCAAATACCGGGTTGCCTATTCCAGTCATCATGCCTGTAACCCTGCACTCAATAACACCACCGATTGAATCTCCAACCGACATCTTGCTCTCTGCAAATGCTTTAACCTTCTCTGCCGCTTCCTTGTCAGGCATGTTAAATGCATTATTATCTCTTTCAGTTATATCAAACTTATCATAGTCAATGCCAATCCCACCGATTTCTTTAGCATATGCTGTAACACTGATTCCTAGTTCTTTAAGAATCTTCATGGCAATTGCCCCGGCAGCAACTCTTCCAATTGTCTCTCTTCCTGAACTTCTTCCCCCACCTCGGTAATCCCTGAATCCAAACTTCTCGTCAAATGTGTAATCAGCATGTCCTGGTCTGTAATAATTGGCTATCTCGGAATAGTCCGCAGACCTCTGTGTCTTGTTATATACCGCAAGTGATATAGGAGTCCCGGTAGTCTTTCCTTCAAATACTCCTGAAAGAATATGTACCTCATCATCTTCTTTTCTTGGTGTGGTAAACTTTGACTGTCCTGGCTTTCTTCTGTCTAACTGCTCCTGGATATCTTCCTCACAAAGAGACAGACCTGCAGGACACCCGTCAATTACAACTCCCAGCCCCTTTCCATGGGATTCGCCCCATGTTGATATCTTAAATATATTTCCAAACACTGATCCCGCCATAATATATACATTAAAGCTTTCGCTTTGTCCTCCTTATACGAATGACTTTTATTTTAGCATACCCAATAATACATCATCAAGCAAATCCACAATTTATTAATTTTTTCTTATTTTTCTTTTTTTGTTAATAATCAAATGCTTTTTATATGATAGAATAACTATATTAAATTGGATTGGAGTCTATTATGGGAACTGTTATAGGAATTGATTTAGGAACAACCAACAGCTGTGTAGCTGTTATTGAGGGTGATACACCTACTGTTATCGCCAATAAAGAAGGATACCGTACAACTCCTTCCGTTGTTGCCTTCACAAAGTCAAAAGAACGAATTGTTGGTGATGCTGCCAAGAGACAGGCCGCCGTCAATTCAGACAGAACTATATTCTCAATAAAGAGACACATGGGTACTGATTACCGCAAGAAAATAGACGGCAAGTATTACACTCCACAGGAGATTTCTGCATTTATTCTTATGAAGTTAAAGGAAGATGCCGAAGATTTCTTAGGACAGCCTGTAACTGATGCCGTCGTAACCGTACCAGCGTATTTTACTGATGCCCAGCGACAGGCAACCAAGGATGCCGGTAAAATTGCCGGTCTTAATATATTAAGAATAATTAACGAGCCTACTTCTGCTGCATTAGCTTATGGTCTTGATAATGGCAATGCCCAGAAGATTCTTGTTTATGACTTAGGTGGAGGAACATTTGACGTATCAGTTATTGACATTGGTGATAATGTAATCGAAGTTCTGGCAACTTCTGGCGATAATTGTCTTGGTGGTGATGATTTTGATGAAAGAATTGTTAATTACCTTGTTGAACAATTTAAGATAAGTGATGGCATTAATCTTGCCAAAGATGCATCTGCCATGCAGCGTCTGAAAGAAGAAGCAGAAAAGGCCAAGAAAGAACTTTCTTCATCGATAACAACTAATATTAATCTTCCATTTATTGCTATGGCCAAGGATGGTCCTCATCATCTTGATATATCATTATCAAGACAGACTTTTAATGAACTTACCGCTGACCTTGTTGACAGAACTGTTACACCTGTTGAGAATGCGCTTCATGATGCCGGACTTTCTAAGTCAGATATCAACATGGTTCTTTTAGTTGGTGGTTCAACAAGAATTCCTGCTGTTGCAGATAAGGTCAGACAGCTTATGGGAAAAGAGCCATCCAGAAACCTTAATCCTGATGAATGTGTAGCTCTCGGTGCTGCCGTTCAGGGAGGCAAGCTTGGAAACCAGTTACAGGCTGGTTCTGCAGCATCTGAAATCATACTTATGGATGTAACTCCTATGTCTCTTTCTATTGAAACCATGGGAGGAATTGCAAGCAGGCTTATTGAAAGAAACACTACTATTCCTACCAGACACAGCCAGATATTTACAACAGCCGGCAATTTCCAGACTTCTGTAGATATCAAGGTGTTCCAGGGGGAGCGTAAGTTCACGAGAGATAACAAGCTTCTCGGCAATTTCCGTCTCAATGGCATTAAACGTGCAATGGCAGGAGTTCCTCAGATTGAAGTAACATTTGATATTGATGTTAATGGTATTGTAAATGTATCTGCCAAAGATTTAGGCACAGGAAGAGAACAGAGTATTACTATTACTGCAAGTTCTAACATGACCGAGGAAGAGATCGCCAAAGCCCGCTGGGAGGCTGAAATCTACAGCAAGCAGGATGAGGCATACCAGAATTTCATTGACATAAGGGAAGATGCTGTACGGACTCTTAACGAGGCTAACAACGCACTTGCCGCCAATAAAAAGATCTGGGAGAAGGATAAGAAAAAGAATGTTAAGGCTCAGATTGGACATCTGAGTAAGCTTATATCTAAAGCTCCTATTGATAAGCTTAATGAGGAGAAGGCAGCTTCCCTGCATGAGGCTGCGGAAGCTGTAAAAGAGGCTTTAAGGTAATGATGAAAAAGACCAGTTCAGGCATTAACTGAACTGGTCTTTTTTATCTACTCTGCTTTCTTCCCCTTCACGTTGACTATGCAGATTCCTATGCAAACTAATACTAACGCTATAAGTGCATTTATTCCAAGCTCCCTGCTTCCTTCCCCAAGCCACCACGCTGAAAGAAGTACGCCAAATACAGGGTTGGTGAAACCAAATATTGCTACCTTTGATACCGGGTTATGCTTTAACAGGATTCCCCATATTGAGTAGGCTACAGCTGATATACATGCAAGATAGAATAACATGAGTATTGCTGATACTGACACATGTGTAATTCTGCCGCCCATCACAAGTCCTAATATAATCATTACTATTCCACCGAATACAAACTGATAACCGCTTAACATTACAGGGTTGTCTTTCTTTGAATAGTTCTTCATAAGGCATGATGAAAATGCATATGACAACGCGCACAAGAACAGACTTCCGTCACCCATAATGCTTAAGTTCATGTCGATTTTCTGTCCATTCATACTGACTACGATAACTCCAGCGAATCCGATAATACAGCCGGCAATCTTTTTAAGATTCAGTTTCTCCTGTCTGAATATAATTGTCGATACGAGTATTACGAAAAATGTGTTCGAACCATTTATTATTGAAGCTTTTACTCCGCTGTTGTGTGCAAGTCCTATATAGAAGAATATGTACTGAAGAATTGTCTGGAACATTGCAAGCTTCACTATACTTGGTACACTCGATTTCGTTGGAAGCAGCATTTTTCTGTTAAGTATGCTACCAATTAAGATTGTAAGCACTCCTGCCAGCACAAATCTTGTTCCCGCAAATAATACCTGTGTCCATGTCTCACTTGCCGGTATCTTAAACAATGCATATCCTAATTTGATACATGGTGATGCGCTTCCCCAAAGGAATGTGCACACAAGTGCAAGAGCGCACACCACCCATGTTTTCTGTAAAAAATCTTTTTTCTCGTTTATTTTTTCCATGATTAATCTCCTCCATAACATGAATCGCCATTGTATCATAGCTTTTATTAATTAGCAATATTGTGGCGTATTAAGTTTATTTTTCATGCTTAATACGCCACATATTGCTAGTTATTTTTAATCTTGTGTGGCAGTCTTACCCGAAGGATTTTTCTTTTAAACATCTGGCTGTTAAAAGGTATTACCGGATAAATGTAGCTTTTCCCCGATATTGTCCTGTTAAAGCACACAAGCACTATTGCAAATATGACTCCTGCCAGAAGTCCGAATCTTCCAAATAACTGCACCAGAATCAGATTGACTATTCTTATGAATTTCAATGCATATCCCATCTCAAAACTTGCCTGCGAGTAAGTTCCAACCGTAACAACTGCCATATAAAGAAGTGATTCTGAATTAAACCACCCGGACTGTACAGCGTATTCTCCCACAACAATACCAGCAAGGATACTTAATGGTGTTGACAGCATTCCTGGCGTATTGACCGCCGCAAGCTTAAGCCCGTCGACCGCAAGTTCAAGAATAAAAAGCTGCAGAATAACCGGAACTGTTATATCCTCGCTTATCGTTATGAATTTCAGCCATTCCGGCACCCACTGCGGATTGCTTTCAAGCAAAAGCCACACCGGTGTAAGAAAAACTGTAAGCAGTGTAAAAAAGAATCTGGATAATCTTATATAAGTTCCTATCATCGGCGAAAAATTAAAATCATCCGCCTCTTCTATTATATCAAACACATTTGTTGGAATTATCATCACTGCAGGTGATGTATCCACCATGATAACAATATTCCCATCAAAAAGTGCTGCTGCAGCGGTATCAGGTCTTTCTGAATATTTGTACTTTGGAAATGGATTAATCCACTTTCCCTTAAACATACATTCCGCAAGGCTCTCTATATTCATGGTGAGTGCCTCAACCTCTATGCTGCTTATCAGGTTCTCAATTCTTTGAAGCAGCTTCTTATCAACCTTATCATCAATATAGCACACGGCAACATCTGTCTGTGAGCGCTCCCCTACAGTATACATTTCCATAGAAAAACGGCTGTCTCTTATCCTTCGTCTTAAAAGTGCCGCATTGCACACAAGTGTCTCAACAAATCCATCTCTTGACCCCCTTAGAACCTTGTCTTTGTACGGCTCTGTAACTGAACGCATCGGATAAGTCCGGCAGTCAATAAGTATACATTCGTCAAAGCCATCTATTATCATAACTGTCTGTCCTGAAAGGAATGCCTTCTCCACTTCGTCGTAATGTCCGTTTTTTTCAATCTCTGTATATGGCATTCCGACTTCTAAAAATGTATCTATATCCTTTATGTCCGATTCCTTCAATGAATAAAAAAACTGCACCAGTTTTTCAATTGTTTCTTCCTGTACGAATCCGTCTATAAAATAAAAATGTGTTCTCTTTCCACCAATCAATACATCTCTTTGCAGAATGTCAAAATTCCTGTCCACTCTTAACTTTTCATTCATCATACGGACATTCATATCTATGTTAGTTGTAAAATCAGTCATACTTACTCCTTTCGCGAACACCATATCCGCACCTTCTGCCGCTCACTTTCTGCACTTTCATATTACTATTGCCGTACTTTCATATCACTTTTGATGTGCTTTCTTGTCTCTTTTGCTGTGCTTCAGAGCGCCAAAAGGGCAGGACTTACGTCCTGCCCTTATAGAATGTCCACATTTGACACATTTATTCTATTATTAGTTTTCAAAAAGTGATGTTGAATAATATCTGTCACCACTGTCCGGAAGCAGTGCAACAATTGTCTTGCCTTCGTTCTCTGGCTTCTTAGCCCACTCGATTGCTGCGTAAAGTGCGGCGCCTGCTGATATTCCGACCTGAATACCTTCTGTATGAGAGATTAACTTTGCATACTCGAATGCGTCATCATTATCTACTGGAACTATGCTGTCATATATCTTAGTGTTAAGAATTTCTGGAACAAAGCCTGCTCCTATTCCCTGAATCTTATGTGGTCCCGGCTTGCCCTGTGAAAGTACTGGTGATGTTGCAGGCTCGACTGCAATTATCTCAATCTTGTCATTCTTAGACTTAAGATATTCACCAACACCTGTGATTGTTCCACCTGTACCAACACCTGCAACAAATGCATCAACTTTTCCGTCAGTATCATTCCATATCTCAGGGCCAGTTGTTCTTCTGTGTGCCTCAGGATTTGCAGGATTAACAAACTGTCCGGCAATCATACTGCCTTTAATCTCATTCTTTAATTCTTCTGCCTTCGCAATTGCACCTGTCATTCCTTTATATCCCGGAGTAAGTACAATCTCTGCTCCATAAGCCTTTATAATATTTCTTCTTTCAACACTCATAGTCTCTGGAAGAACAATTATTGTTCTGTAGCCCTTTGCTGTTGCAATGGCAGCAAGTCCGATTCCTGTATTGCCTGATGTAGGCTCAATAATTGTTGCACCCGGCTTAAGAATTCCTTTCTTCTCTGCATCTTCAATCATTGCCTTTGCAACTCTGTCCTTAACGCTTCCTGTCGCATTGAAATACTCAAGTTTAACAAGAACTCTTGCCTTAAGTCCGAACTTCTCTTCAATATGTCCAACTTCTACAAGTGGTGTGTTACCTATTAAGTCTGCTGCTGATTTATATATCTTTCCCATACAATCCTCTTTTCTTGTGGTATTATTCCACATTTTCTAATATCAATTCATGAATCTGGTAATATGTTTACACAATACATAAACATACTATGTTTGTATGTTATTATAAAACAATGATTTTTATTTGTACAGTACTTTTTTATTTTTCTTCAAAAAAGGAGTCTTAAAACTTCTTTTTTCTCATCACATCTAATTTTAAAAAATGCAGTTACCACTCCATCATGATAACTGCATCTGTAATAATTACTTATCTTTTTTGAAATTTCTCAAGGTGCAAATTTCACATAGTGAGCCGGATTTCCGCCCTCATCTATAACAGTGTAACACTGTGATCCTTCGGCATCCAGACTTATCCGCTCTCCTCCCGTTAATTTTGAAGGTGACAGATAATAGATCGCTTTCTTAGTTGTTACCGAATCGATAAAAATAGCATAAGCTCCATATAATTCCAATGTTACCTCTTTATCAATCATTACACAGCTTGCACTATTTTCTCCGTGTACCAGAATACCGACATCATCAGGTGCGAGTCTGTCTTCATTCAGTGTAAGGGAACCTGTTCCTGTAAAGGTTACACTTCCTCCGTAGCCTGCGCCCCACATGATCAGCTCATCAAGATGATTTTCTCCTATCAGGTTAATGGTAAACCCATTACCCATAAGATTCACTTCCAGAACATCCCCTGTGAAATTGTCTAATGTCAGCGTGTTCGTACTGATATCATACCATGCCCCCGGCACCATAGTTACCTGATTTGAAATAAAGTTACCATTCGCATCATAGCTTCCTGTGGAAGAAATAAATGTTCCCATATGCAGATATTCCCGGGTATCATTTGCCGGTGACCAGAACATAATATATTCCTCGGATCCCAGTCCGCTCCATGCATATTCTCCCGCGAAGTCCGGTTCCAGATTTGGCAGAACAGGAAACTCTGTATCAGCCACCTCCGTTAGTGTAACATTATCCTGACTGTCATCCTCTTCCATGGCATAAGCCTCATAGTAAGCAATATAGCGTTCTGTTCTGTTAACAGTTCCCTGCGCTACATAGCTGTTATAAGGATCATCAGGATCACCGACAACAATGGCATCATCACTGTATTCAACCACAGGAGTAATATCCGTCCTTATGTATTTCATTGTGTCCGGATTGCCGCCCTGACTTGCAACCCATACTTTCGCTTCTTCAAGTCCCTCACTGCCGGTTGCAGATGAAGTGTATTCATTGCCAGCAGGAACGTAAGTCACATGGATATACGCATCTTCAATCACTGCTGACGGTTCATCATACTTCGGTGTATTAAGCCCGTCACCATTGCTGTCATCTATATCACTGACCGTCGTATCACCTTTAAAAACATCTTTCCCCAGTGGGTCATACCCAAGGGAAGAAAACACGATGGAGACAACCGCTACAGAAGCAGCAACAGGGGCAAACAGGATACGTTTTATCTGCTTTGATCTGTCTGATTTCTTTTCTTCCCTGCCCTGTGTGTATTTAGTGTTAAACTCGTCATCCGGTATGTTTACTTCTATTGAAGCAGAGAATTCTTTTGACGCATCGGTTGGTTTTTCAGCATAACAGTTCAGTTCCTCCGGATACTTTTCATCTGTAGGAATATTAAATTCATTATCAATTATCCTATTCAAAAATACCCCACCCCTCCTTTTAAATAAGTCCAGAAGTTATAGGTTCACAATACATTTACTTTTCTATATGTACATCCACCTGCGGGAACGGACATTCAATACCAAGCTTTCTAAATCCCAAAAGCAAGTCATGATTCATAATCCGTGTACATGAAAAAATATCCTTTTCATTAACATTAACCACAAATCTTAATACGATAGAACTGTCGGCTAATTGCTGTATTCCAAGATATTTCGGAACATCCTGCATAACATCTTTATGGTTCTCATACATTAACTGCACAAGCCCCGGAATCTGCTTTTCCAATTCTTCAATATCCGTTTCATAAGGAATACTGATATCACAGACACTGCGTGATAATTTGTCGGAACGGTTCAGAATATTCCGCATGGCAGAATTATTTATGACTTTGACATTATCTCCTGTATCGGTAATGCTGGTGGTTCTGATTCCTATATTGGTTACCTTTCCGCGAAAACCATCTACTTCAACAATGTCACCTACGTTATACTGATTTTCAAAGATCATAAATGCACCGGTCACCACATCTGCAATAAGGCTCTCCGCACTGAAACCTACAATCAGTGCAATAATTCCTACACTGGCTACGATTGTAGAGACGTTCACACCGATGATGGAAAGTCCCCAGCACAAAATCACAATACCGGCAATGTATTTCAGCATACTTGAAACGATTGACAGTAAGGAACGTGTTCTGTGGTTTTTCGGATTAGGAAGACTCAGAAGCATGGTGATCAGGCTTACAACAGCAATCACGGCAGCCGCCATAACAATTACTTTTAAGATGGTTGAAAACTCTATTCCCACCGTTTTCAAATCTTCAAAATCGAAAACATCAGTCAAAAAGCCAACCGGAACCGTGATAATCAAAATAGCTATGCAGGCAATAAGTCCAGTAATCTTGGTTTTGTTTTTACTCATAGTTAATCTCTCCTTTTCTTTTTATAGTATTATCTGTTACATATTGGTACTTACTATTGTATAAAATTTTACACTTTTTCAGAAAAAAAATAAGAGACATAATGTCTCAATGTATCATTCTCACGGATTTTCTCAGAACAAAGAGTCACTTTGTGACTCTTTGCGCGCCCATGTGGGCACGCAAGTGCATCTTCATCTCCACATGGGTCGCATCCCCGCGGAGCGTTTTTACTTTAAAGGAAATGCAATTTCCTTTAAAGTAAAAAAACTTCTCTGACAGACTTAATGTCTATTCAAAGAAGTATATCAACACATATGCTATTTTATTTCCCAGTCATGAAAAAATTGAAAAAATTCCTTACGTGAACTGGTATTCGTCTTATCACACAGCTTATCAACATAACGATAAAAGGTCGACCTGGATATGTATAACTGTTCAATCATACTATTTACCCCCTCTTTATTCGTAAGCAGCTGAATAACTACTTTCTTTTCCTGTTCCGTAAGAGCATATGCTTCTGCAAAAGCATCTATCTTTTCCATATTTGCATCCTTTGGAAGATTTTTCAATATATCTTCCTTGATAGCTGCTTCTCCTATTTTTCTGTATGCAACAAAATATGGCACATAGTAAGCAATCATTGTACAAGTAATCATCACAAACAAAACTAAGGAAAAAATCAAAATAAATATCTGGCTGTCCTGCTCTAACAAATATGTCGAAACAAAGGTAAGAAGTATCGCGCATACATTATTCAGTCCTCTGCCCATTCCGGCCCACAATCTCGGATTTTTCATCATGAAAGAAATATCCATAAAACTTGTCATAAAAAATATAACAAAAAATCCCGCAGATACGTAAAACACTGACAAACCAATGATAAAAGGTCCGCCCATTGTAATGATTATAATAGACGCAACTGACATAACTGTGACCAAAAACATGATAAAAGGCATAAAGCATCTGCCTTTTATATCATAGATAAAACCGGCAGCCAGACCACTTACTGCCAGCAGCAGCCTTGCCCATTGTCCAATATTGTAATCGCCCGATGCATGTACCAGCGTAACAGCATTATCCAGTGTTGAAAAAATAATCGTCATCAATGCAACACATACGATTAACGCACCCACAACAATTTCAGGGTTATCCGGTTTTATTTTATAAAAGGAAATTTTCTCTTTACTTTTCTGTGATTCAATAGTATCCTCTTCAAAAAAACCACCACTTACAATATGCATTCCACATATAAAAGCAATCATAAATAAGGACAATACAATTGGTTTTATATAATAATCATTTACAAAATTAGTATATATATACTGAGTAAAAACACCCAATGCGTATGCAATACCAATCATTTTGGCTAAATGCTTACGATTAGAAATATTTTTGTTTGTTATATAGCAGACTGCACTTCCCGCAACTCCCAAAATAACAAAACAAACGATACCGGCACCCATTACCAATGCATAATTTTGATGCTGCATAATAACAAACACACAGACAATACTTATAATACAAGCCATTACGCTTATTATTCTTTTCACTATATCAGAAAGATACTTGCAAAAAACAGGGTATACGATAACACCAATAAAGCTCACACCCAATACAATATTCTGTGCATTTACTACACCCGCACTATTCGTCAATAACGCCATCATATCATCAAAAAAAAACTCTGTTCCCAAAAAACAAAAATTATATATTGCTAACAGAAAAATCATTACTATGTCTTTTCTATTAATTACATTCTTTAGCACTCATTTCATCCTCTCTCGTATTCCGTTGCTTCGATACGCCCTTTCCTGATATCAGCATATCTATATTTCTTAAATGTGTCAATGCTTACCAGCACATAATCCTGCAAAAGTTTTATCTTAATTCCAGTATTGAATTTTTTCTTGCCAACATGAAACAGCTTCCACCAGTCCGTCATATGTATGCTTTTCTGCCTCAACTATATGTTCTTTCACAATTCCAGCTTCCATAAGCTTCTTACTGCAAGCCGGGCCAATGCTGTACACCAGAACATCCTCAAGTCTGTCAATCAGCCATTTTATGCGCTCCCCGCTGCTGCCACTTGTAACAATTATCCCGTCAATATCTCCGCAATCCATGCTGTCGTATTCTATAGTATCATAATCCACAGGTTCATTCCTATATACCGGAATCTTAATTAAGTTTTCATACTCCTTCATAGCTTCCTCAAGTGAACCGCTTGTGACTTCGGCACACAGATACGCAACTCTGCCTGACACAACACTCATCAGTTCTTCTCCCAGCGCCAATCCTGTAGCTTTTGACGAAACATAATCTGCCTCAATCCCACATGCTGTCCTTAAAGCATTCTGCGTATTCTTCCCAACAACAGCAACCTTAATACCTGCAGATACCACATTCCCCACATTATAAGCAAACCCAGCCACAGCATTTTTACTTGTAAACACAAGCCACTGTGCATCTTTTATCTGTGTCTCAAAATCTTTAACCTTTATGTATTCAATCCTGCCGGTTACTATTTTTTCGCAGATAAGCCCCTCCTTTGCAAGTAATTCTGCAAGGGAAGGGCTTTCATCGTACATCTGTCCATTTTCAATATATGTATATATGTATTTCCCCACAATCTACTCCAATCCTAGCATACGGGCTGCTTCGTGGCCAACCGCCTCACTGTCAGTTCCAGTAACTTCAATTCTAAGAATCCTGCTGCAATCATCATTGCCAAATAACACAACCATTCGAAGGTCGCCGTTATCCTTTGTCACACAGTGTGCGCCAACCGGGGCATGGCAGCCGCCGCCTGTTAATCTTAAAAATGTTCTTTCAGCCACAGCTTCTCTATCAGAATTATCATCTGACAAAGCATTTATCTTATCAAGAAGTTCTGTATTCACCTCTGCAGTCTCAATCGCAAGAACTCCCTGTGCCGGTGCCGGAATAACGACCTCCGGGTCAAGATACTCTGTTATCTCAGATGATCTGCCAAGTCTGTTAAGTCCTGCCGCCGCAAGCACAATTCCGTCAAGTCCGTATGAATCGTCCATAAGTTTATTAATTCTTGTATCAACATTTCCCCTGATAGCGGTAAACTGGATATCAGGACGCAGCATGGCAAGCTGGCATGCACGCCTGAGACTCCCAGTGCCTATAACTGCACCAGAATGAAGTTCTGAAAAACTTCCTTCTGTCTTTAATATAAGTACATCTCTGCAATCCTCTCGTTTCCACGCCTTTGCAAATGTAAGTCCTGCCTCACATTCTGCCGGCATGTCCTTCATGCTGTGAACCGCCATATCAATGCTGCCTGAAAGAAGTTCTTCCTCAATCTCTTTAACAAAAAGCCCCTTAGTTCCAATCGCAGCAAGCGGCTTATCCGTAACCTTGTCGCCTGTTGTCTTAATTATAACAAGTTCAAATGTATCCTCAGGATATGCCTCTTCCATTCTCTTCTTAACATATTCCGACTGGACAAGTGCCAGCTTTGAACCTCTCGTTCCTATTCTGTAATGCATAATCCTCCCTACAAGCCAAACAATCTTTCTATCATGTCTTTATACTGCTGCTGTTCATTTTCTTCCACATTTTTCAATTCTTCAATCGGTTCTTTTAACAATCTGTGTAGTGACGACTTAAGAATCTTCTTTAAGATTACCCTGTCATGGTCTGAAAGGTCAATCTTTCGATTAAGATAATCGTAGCTGTCCTGTACTATCTCATCGCATTTTTTGCCAAGTGACTGGATAGTTGTATCCATTCTGCTTGATGTAAGCCATTTCCTTGTTTCCGCTATATAGTCATCAATCACGCACTGGCTTTCCTTAAGCAAATGTGCTCTCTCATTCTGGTTGAATTTAACAATCTCACCTATCCTGTCAAGATCAATAAGAGTCACACCTTCAATGTCACCAGCCGATTTTTCTATATCTCTTGGTGCAGCAAGATCAAGAAGTGTCATTTCCTTACAGCCTGATAATTCAACACATTTAATCACAAGATGAGGTGATGAAGTCGCTGAAACAACTATATCACTGCTTTTAAGCGCCTCTGTTTTCTTATCGTATGCCACAACCTGAATCTGCGGAAATTCCTTTAGCAGAGCCTTCGCATGCTGGTAAGTCCTTGAACATACCATTACATCCGCACCATATTCTGCCAGATATCTTATGGCAAGTGTCGCTGTTTTGCCGCTTCCTATAACAAGCGCGTGCTTTCCTGATATACCACACACTCTGTCTAACTCCTGAATCCCGACATAACATACAGATACAGGCTTTTCACTTACCTTGTACTCTGTCTTAATCTGCTTGGCACAGCTTACCGCTTCCCTTACTATGTAATTAAGTTCTTTGCCGCTGTGTCCAAGCGTCCTTGAAAGGTCAGCCGCATCCTTCAACTGGCCCAGTATCTGGTCTTCTCCAAGCACCATGCTTTCAAGTCCGGCTGCTATACGGAACAGATATACAAGTGCTTCCTCACCGCATTTAACACTGGATAACTTATCTATCGTGTCAGAAAGCCCAAAGAAGTCATTGAATAAATCGGACATCACTTGTACAAATGTTTCATCCTCATACAGATAAAACACTTCGCATCTGTTGCATGTTGAAAGGCACATACACTGGTTCACGCCTGCTCTCTCTGCCTGCTGCATAAAGTCTGCTATTCCACTGTCTGTGAATGTAATCTTATCCCTTACTGAAAGATCTGTATTCTTATAGTTAATACCTACATATCCTAACTGCATCTGTATTCCCACTTATTATCCGAATTATTTTCTGAAGAATTCTTCCATAACCTCAATTGTACGGTTAATATCTTCATTAGTATGTGCATCCGATACAAACATTGCCTCAAACTGTGATGGTGCAATGTATATTCCATTATCAAGCATATGACCGAAATATCCTGCATACTCCTTAGTGTCCGCCTTTACTGCACTGTCGTAATCCTCAACTGCATCCGGTGTAAAGAATATGCTCATAAGTGAACCAATCTGATTAACTGATACCCTTCCGGCTCCGCATTTTCTAACACTGTCAGCAATACGCTTTGTCTTAGTCTCAAGTCTGTCATATATGTCCTTGTTATCTCTTAAGATTCTTAAAGTCTCTAAGCCTGCTGCCGTTGCAATCGGATTACCAGACAATGTTCCTGCCTGATATACGGGGCCGTCAGGGCTTACCATACGCATAATGTCAGCTCGTCCGCCATATGCACCGACTGGCATACCTCCTCCTACAATCTTTCCAAGAGTTGTAAGGTCAGGCTTTATGTTAAAATACTCCTGTGCCCCTCCAATTGAAAGTCTGAAGCCTGTTATTACCTCATCAAATATAAGGAGGCTTCCATTTTCCTTAGTTATGTCTCTTAAGAATTCAAGGAATCCCGGCTTTGGAAGAACGACTCCCATGTTAGCTGCAACAGGTTCAACTATTACCGCAGCTATTTCATCTTTATTGTTATCAAAAAGCTCTTTCACAGAATCACAGTCATTATATTCTGCTACAAGCGTATTCTTAGTGTAATCAGCAGGAACTCCTGCACTGTCTGGAACTGATGTTGTAAGTGCTGCTGAACCGGCTTTTACTAAAAGTCCGTCAGAATGTCCATGATAACAGCCTCTGAACTTAATTATCTTGTCTCTTCTTGTGTAGCCTCTTGCCACACGAATTGCGCTCATAACGGCTTCTGTTCCCGAACTAACAAGACGGCTCACCTCCATTGTAGGAATAAGCTCGTATATAAGCTCTGCCATCTCAACTTCTCTCTTGGTCGGCGCACCATATGTAAGGCCTGCTTCGGCAGCCTCTTTAACTTTGGCGATAACCCGGTCATGTGCGTGTCCTAATATTCCCGGTCCCCATGAACATATGTAGTCAATCATCTCATTGCCATCCACATCAATAATTCTGTCGCCCTTGGCAGAAGCTATGAATCTTGGTACTCTGTCAACTGCCTTGTATGCCCTGACAGGACTGTTTACACCACCTGGCATATGTTTTACTGCTCTCTCATATAAATCCTTTGACATCTCTTCATTCATAAATCCAGCTCCTCCCACTGCTTAATTTCATACTGCTGATCTGCTTTAAATGTTACTCTTCCTTTAACCATTTGGCTACATCTATAGCATGATATGTAATTATCATCTTGGCTCCGGCTCTCTTAAAGCCAGTCATATTTTCCATAACAATCTTCTTTTCATCAATCCAGCCATTCATTGCTGCTGCCTTAACCATAGCATACTCACCGCTTACATTATAAGCGACAATTGGAATATTAAAATTAAGTGCTATTTCTTTCATGACATCCATATATCCGAGTGCAGGCTTTGCAATAATCATGTCTGCGCCCTCTAATATGTCTTCTTCAACTTCCCTTAACGCTTCTTTTCCATTAGCCGGGTCCATCTGATATGTCTTTCTGTCACCAAATCCCGGTGCTGAATGTGCGGCATCCCTGAATGGTCCATAGTATCCTGATGCAAATTTGGCACTGTATGAACATATAGGAACATTAACAAATCCTGCCTCATCAAGTGCATTTCTGATTGCCTCAACTCTCTTATCCATCATATCACTCGGTGCGATTATATCTGCACCAGCCTTAGCATAAGCAACTGACGCCTTTGCAAGAAGTGGCAGTGTCTCATCATTTAATATAATGCCATCTTTTACAAGTCCGCAGTGTCCATGTGAGGTGTACTCACACAGGCACACATCAGCCATAATAACAAGCTGTGGATATGCATTTTTAATAAGGCGGATTGCCCTGCACACAACACCTTCCTCGTCATACGCCTCACTTCCTGCTTCATCTTTATGTACAGGGATTCCAAAAAGCAGAATCCCCTTAATTCCTACCTCAACGGCACGTCCGATTTCTTCAAGAACATGGTCAAGCGAATACTGACATATCCCTGGCATTGACGGCACTTCCTGAATTACATCGTTCTCCTCCGTAACAAATACAGGGTATATAAGCTCGTCCACCCTTACGTGATTCTCTCTTACCATATCTCTTAATGTCGCATTCATTCTTAATCTTCTTGTTCTGTCCATGATTATCATCTTCCTTCTGACTTTTCCTATATAATAGCATTACATACAAACATTGTAAACTGGTATGTTATGTTCTGCTGTGTATCTTAACCATTCTTGCATACTCTCCATCAAGCTTCATAAGCTCTTCGTGAGTTCCTCTCTCCTTGATGCCCTCGTCAGTAAGCATCAGAATTTCTTCTGCATTTTCAATAGTCGTAAGTCTGTGTGCTATTACAAATGTTGTTCTGTTCTTCGCAAGCTTTTCAAGCGATTCCTGTACAATCTGCTCACTTTCATTATCAAGTGCTGATGTCGCCTCGTCAAATATAAGAATCGGCGGATTCTTTAAGAATACTCTTGCAATTGACAGTCTCTGCTTCTGACCACCTGACAGCTTGACTCCGCGCTGTCCGATATCTGTGTCGTATCCATTCTCAAAACTCATGATAAAATCATGCGCATTTGCAAGCTTTGCCGCCTGAATTACTTCTTCATCCGTAGCATCAGGCTTTCCATATCTGATATTCTCTTTAATTGTACCCATAAACAAATACACATCCTGCTGTACAACTCCGATATGGTCACGCAGGCTTTTAAGCGTAACATCTTTGATATCTGTTCCGTCAATCTTAATCGAACCGTCTGTGACCTCATAAAATCTTGGAATAAGTGAGCAGAGTGTTGTCTTTCCTACTCCCGAAGGACCTGCAAGCGCAACATATTCTCCCGGTCTTACAGACAGATTGATACCCGAAAGCACCTCGTCCACGCCGTCCTTATATCTGAAGGACACATTTTCAAATGTAATTGCACCCTTCACATCAATAAGCTCCTTTGCGTCAGGCTTATCAGCTATTTCCGGCTCTACTGAAAGAATCTCTAAGAATCTTTCGTAACCCGAATAGCCGTTCTGGAACTGCTCTGTGAAATCAATAAGCACCTTAACAGGCTCCGTAAATATATTGATATACAGTAAAAATGTAACAAAATCAGTAATATTTACCCAGCCCTTTGCAATTCCGATACCGCCTGCTGCGATTACAATTACATTTATCATTGTTGTAAATGCAGTAAGTCCCGCATTGTACATTCCCATGTAATGATAGCTGTCTCTCTTAGATTCAAGAAACAAATCATTTCCCTTCTTAAACTTCTCACATTCGATATCCTCATTGGCGAAGGACTTTACAACCCTTATTCCAGACAGATTATCCTCTATCTGCGCATTTATCTCACCGATTCTTACCCTGTTTCTCTTAAATGCTCTCTTCATGCGCTTGTTGAGCACATACGCAAACACAAGCATAAAAGGAATCAGCACAAATGCGGCAATCGTAAGCCTTAAGTCAATCGAACTTAATATGCATAATGCACCAATTATCTTAATCAGTGAAATAGTTATATTCTCTGGTCCATGATGTAGAAGCTCTGTAATATCAAACAAATCCGATGTTATTCTTGACAATAACTGTCCAACCTTCTGGTCATCATAGAATGAATATGACAGCTTCTGATAATGATTGAATATCTCCGCCCTCATGTCATACTCAATCTTTGCGCCCATTACATGTCCATAATTAGATATATAATAGTTACAGCCCCACTGTATAAGCACCAGCACAAACAGCACCGCAACAATAATCATAATCTTAGAAAGTGCTTCATTGGCACTCATATATGCAACCTTTGATGTAATGTATCTTACAACAAGCGGTATCACAAGCGCCACCGCTGCTGACATCATCGCCAGTATCATATCAAGTATAAATGTGCCTAAATACGGCTTGTAGTATTTAGCCAGCTTCTTAAGATTCTCTTTCATAATCTTCTCCTGTTTTCTATATGAATTCTTTCTTCAATTCCTGCCCGATATTATAACATAAAGTATTACAATGAAAAAGCATGTAAAATGTCCGGCATGCAATTCATTGTAAATCGCATGCCGGACGTTTTTGATCATTTCTATTATATTCTGTGTTTTCTATTCCTCAACTACTGTAGCATATTTGCAGCTGCTCTATCCCGCTACTCGCTCACAAGTTCTGCTTCCTGTGCCTTAACTCCTCTGCCTGCTCCATTAATTGCAAGATATAAAAGTCCAATTCCTATAAATATAAGCAGCAAAGCCACAATCATATATACAACTCCGATTCCTAAAGATTCAGACCCCATCTGGCTTAAATCCCATCCAAACCAGCCTGTTGGTGTTGCATAATTCAGAAAATTATAAGGTGCTGTCATTGTATCATCCCATCTTACTCCAAGTGCAGCCAGTATATATACGAATCCAACATAACAAAGCGGTGGAATAACTGCATATATTGCATATATTTTCTTTGCCACAAATCCCTTATCAAACACAAGGAAATCTGCTATCGCAAATACCGGACCAATTAAATGTACTCCAAGACTTCCTGCATATTTATTAAGATATGCACCGATCAGTCCATCATCTGAGGTTGGTCCAAGAATAATCATATACACCAGACATGTGAGTGTAATTGAAAGTGTCATAAGGAATTTAAGAATATACATCCCATTACTCTTATAATCTTTTCCCTTAACAAGCAGTATAACATCAAGTACAATAAACAACGCAAGTACAATATCAAGTGCCACATTAGACAGCGTTGTAAAAAATGTGAATGACTTAATACTGTCAATCGTAAATACAAGACCATACACCGAAGCAATCAGTGATATCGCCTTAAAAATAATACTTGTAATCAACTTTTTCTTATTTATAACATTTGTATTCAATTTGAACCTCCAATTATTTTGGTTCTCAAATTATAATACATAATAGTTTGATTATCAAGTTAAATTTTATTTATTGCACTTTAAATTCCTTACCTCATCTACTGGCAATTCGGCAAATTCAGCTACCTCCTCGCATGATAATTTCCCTGATTTTAACATGCGTTTTGCAATTTCAACAGCTTTTTCATGAGCAGTTTCATTTCTCATATCTTCCATAGCTTTGCACATAGTATCAATCCCTTCTTTATCTTCTTTAAAATATTTGACTCTTTCAGCCAAAATCTTATAATTCATATCTTTCGGATTTATACATGAAAAATCATGCATTAATTTCCCTAACGATGTTTCATCTTTAATCTGGGAATTAACATAAATTATATGTGATTCATCTCCAAACAATTCTCCGGTTTCTCTTATTATCCTGTCAATATGATATATTGGTAATCCCTTTTTTATTATATCATTTTCTGTAATAAAAATAATATATGTTTCATTCAATTTTTCATATCTGCTTCCTGGTTCTGTAATGTTTGAATCTAACATACTACTATTATATCTTGCTCTTTTTACACCAGCTCCTTTATCACTCCTTTGAATCTCAACATTATATACTTTCCCTGAATCGTCTATTGCTAAAATATCTAACCTTACAGAGCGACCTTGTAAATTCTTAATATCAAACTGAATATATACATTTTTAACCTTAATATCAGTCCTGTTCAAAATCACTTGAAGCAATAATTCTGAACATTCTTTATTTTCGAAAACCTTGCTCATAAAATCATCATCTAATAATCTAAATCCTCTTATACGCTGTAAATCTTCTTGATGTTTTATGTCATACGATATCATTTCATCTATACCCTTTCTATTCATCTCAAACCCCTCCATTTTTATCATCATTTTTCATTATCAAATCATATTAAAAATATATTTTCAATAAATATATCATCTTCTGTCGTTTTTTCGTCATATTCCGTATTATATGATTCTTCATCTACCTCATAATCTGCCCCATTCCATGTAACTTTTCCTGCAAGTACAATTGTATTTGCTACTCCATCTTTATAATAAGTAATTCTATATGCCCAGCCTTTAGTCTCTGGAAATTTCTTTGCTTTAAGATTCATATTCTTTACCAGACTGCTTATCATATACACTGCAATCCCCCACACCGCAAAAAACTCCCGCAGGAACAAGCCCTGCGGGAGCAATCATACACTTTATTAAGCTGTATATTAATTACTTGTAAAGTTCAACAAGCTTTGTAAGATGATCATATCTTTCCTTAGCAACTTCCTCAGACTTAGCAAAGAGTCTCTCTGCTCTTTCTGGGAATGGCTTAACAAGTCTTGTGTAACGAGCCTCGTTATTAAGGAAATCCTGATATGTTCCATCACCTTCCTTAGATGTAAGTGTGAATGGATTCTTTCCTTCAGCCTTAAGTGCTGGGTTGAATGAGAAGAGGTTCCAGTAACCAGCCTTAACAGCCTTCTTCATCTCATCCTGGCAGTGGTTCATACCACCCTTAGCGATACCGTGAAGTTCGCAAGGAGCATAACCTATAATAAGTGATGGTCCATTGTAGCTTTCAGCTTCCTGGATAACCTTAACAGCCTGAGCTGGGTTAGCGCCAAGAGCAATCTGTGCTACATATACATAACCATATGTCATAGCGATTTCTGAAAGGCTCTTCTTTCCGATTTCCTTACCTGCTGCAGCGAACTGGCAAACTTCACCGATGTTAGAAGCCTTAGAAGCCTGTCCACCTGTATTAGAGTACATCTCTGTATCGAATACGAATACATTAACATTCTCTCCAGAAGCAAGTACGTGGTCAAGACCACCGAAACCGATATCATAAGCCCATCCATCACCACCGAAGATCCATACAGACTTCTTAGCAAGGAAGTTCTTCTTAGCTAAGATCTGTGGAGCTACTGGGCAACCATCTTTAGCTGCCTTCTCTAACTCTGTGATAAGAGCGTCAGCTGCTGGTGTATTAGCCTTAGTATCATCCTTAGTCTCTAAGTACTTAGCTGCTGCTGCCTTGAAGTCATCAGATGCCTTATCAGATGCAGCCATCTCCTCAACCTGGGCAATAAGCTGATCTCTTAAAGTCTTCTGTCCTAAGTACATACCGAAACCATGCTCTGCATTATCCTCGAAAAGTGAGTTAGACCAAGCTGGTCCCTTCTTAGAATCCTTATTAACTGTATAAGGTGATGTAGCTGCTGGATTTCCCCAGATTGAAGAACAACCTGTTGCGTTAGAAATATACATCTGCTCACCGAATAACTGTGTAATTAATCTTGCATAAGATGTCTCTGCACAACCTGCACATGATCCTGAGAATTCAAGAAGTGGCTGGTTGTACTGTGATCCGATAGGGCCATTTACTAATGCAGGAGTAATCTCCTTCTTACCAACATTCTCTACTAAGTAGTTGAATACTGGCTGCTCGTCTGCCTGAGATTCCTGTGGAACCATCTTAATAGCTTCTCCAGCCTTAGGGCAGACAGTAACACACTCGCCACATCCCATACAATCTAATGGAGATACTGACATTGTGTACTTCATTGTCTTATCAATAGCATGCTTAGAATCAGCAAGCTTAATATTAGAAGGTGCTGCATTTACCTCTTCTGTAGAAAGGATAAATGGACGAATTGTAGCGTGTGAACATACAAATGCACAGCTGTTACACTGAACACAGGCTGTAGGATCCCACTCTGGAACCATAACTGCTGTTCCTCTCTTCTCGTATGCAGAAGCACCTGTCTCAAACTGACCATCAGCGATATCCTTGAATGCTGATACTGGAAGGCTGTCACCATCCATTAATCCGATAGGATCAAGGAGTTCGTTAACCATCTTAACTGTAGCTGGACGACCTGTTCTGTCTGCTGCCTTCTTATCATCAGTAGCTGTAGCCCAGTCTGCTGGAACTTCTACCTTATGCACAGCATCAACACCGGCGTCAATAGCCTTATAGTTCATCTCAACTACTGCATCACCCTTCTTAGAGTAAGACTTCTTAGCTGCCTGCTTCATGTAATCAACTGCCTCATCGATAGGCATTACATTAGCGAGCTTAAAGAAAGCTGACTGAAGGATTGTGTTAGTTCTCTTACCCATACCGATTTCAATAGCCTTATCAATAGCATTGATAGTATAAAGCTGGATATTGTTCTTAGCGATATACTGCTTAGCTTCTGCTGGCATATGCTGGTTGAGTTCTTCATCAGACCACTGGCAGTTGATCATGAAGATTCCGCCTGGCTTAACGTCCTGAACCATCTTATAACCCTTGATTACATATGATGGGTTATGACATGCTACGAAGTCTGCCTGATTGATATAGTATGGACTCTTAATTGGGTTATCACCAAATCTTAAATGAGAAATTGTGACACCACCTGTCTTCTTAGAATCATACTGGAAGTATGCCTGAATGTACTTATCTGTGTGGTCACCGATAATCTTTGTAGAGTTCTTGTTAGCACCTACAGTACCATCTCCACCAAGACCCCAGAACTTACACTCAACTGTACCTGGAGCTGATGTAATTGGAGCTGGCTTAACTTCTGGTAAGCTTAAGTTAGTTACATCGTCAACGATACCGATTGTAAATCTGCTCTTAGGCTCGTCCTTCTCAAGTTCCTTATAAATAGCGAATACTGATGAAGGTGGTGTATCCTTAGAACCAAGACCATATCTGCCGCCTACTAATACGATGTCGTTAAGTCCTGCCTCACGAAGAGTTGTAGCAACATCAAGGTAAAGTGGCTCACCAAGAGAACCTGGCTCCTTAGTTCTGTCAAGTACTGCCATCTTCTTAACTGTCTTAGGAATAACCTTAAGAAGATGCTTAGATGACCATGGACGATAAAGTCTTACTTTGATAAGTCCGACCTTCTCACCCTTAGCTGTTAAATAATCAATAACTTCTTCAGCTACATCATTGATTGAACCCATAGCAACGATTACTCTGTCTGCATCTGGAGCTCCGTAGTAGTTAAAGAGATCATAGTCTGTACCAAGCTTCTCATTAACCTTACCCATGTACTTCTCAACAACATCTGGAAGCTCATCATATAATGAGTTACATGCTTCACGATGCTGGAAGAAGATATCTCCATTCTCATGTGAACCACGAGCTGCTGGGTGGTTAGGGTTAAGTGCATGTGCTCTGAATTCATCAACTGCATCCATTGGGCACATATCCTTAAGATCCTCATAATCCCACTTCTCAATCTTCTGAATCTCATGTGATGTACGGAATCCATCAAAGAAGTTAATGAATGGTGTCTTGCCTTCAAGTGCTGCACAGTGTGCAACTGGGCTTAAATCCATAACTTCCTGTGGGTTAGTCTCGCAAAGCATAGCGAAACCAGTCTGACGACAGGCGTAAACATCTGAGTGATCACCAAAGATATTAAGAGCATGTGTAGATACTGTACGTGCAGATACATCAAATACGCATGGAAGCTGCTCACCAGCTATCTTGTACATGTTAGGAATCATAAGAAGAAGACCCTGTGAAGCTGTAAATGTTGTAGTTAAAGCACCAGTTGCTAATGAACCATGTACTGTACCTGCAGCACCTGCCTCTGACTCCATCTCTACTACCTTAACAGTGTTTCCAAAAATGTTCTTCAATCCCTGTGCTGACCAAGTATCAACTACATCGGCCATAGGACTTGAAGGTGTGATAGGATAGATACCAGCTACTTCTGTGTAGGCATAAGCTACATGAGCTGCGGCTGTATTACCATCCATTGACTGTTTCTGTCTTGCCATTGTAAATATTTCCTCCTTAAGAAAATTTAGGCGGCATAAATGTACCTGACTCTGTAAAACATCAGATATACATTATACGTCCCTACATACTATCTAATATTTTATTATCTTTACCTCGAAAAGTAAAGGCATAAATATCAGATTTCATGCTTATTTCATTATTAAAATCAATACAATCCATTAAAAAATTGGACTTTTCAATGTCAATCCATTAAAAAGCCCAATCTTATATTTAACACATTTTACTATTACTTAAATTAATATCAGAATTAGTCATCCTCACCCTGAAGAGCATCATATCCTGATTCTCCGGTTCTTACCTTAACTACATCTTCAACATCATATACGAATATCTTACCATCTCCGATATGTCCTGTATAAAGTGCCTTTCTTGTAGCATTGATAACATCCATTACTGGAACTGATGAGATTACCATTTCAACCTGTGTCTTAGGAAGAAGCTGGATATCCATTGGAACTCCTCTGTAATATTCAGGAGCACCTTTCTGTGTACCACATCCAAGAACCTGTGTAACTGTCATACCTGTAACACCGATATCGTTCATAGCCTTCTTGAATCTCTCGAATCTCTCCTGCTTCATAAGAATCTCAACCTTAGTAATCTTCTTGCCATCACCTGCATCAGATGTCTTAACAAGAGCAGGCACAGAAGCTTCCATTGTCTCTGAACCAATTACATCAATATCTCCATCAACAAAGTCCATACCGCCGAATTCAAATCCTGCATAAGCACTTGAAAGACCATGTTCCATAATATCAAGACCTCTGATTTCTTCTTCCTTAGAAGCTCTGAGTCCGATAGTAGCCTTAATTACTGTAAATACTATAATCATGCAGACTGTTGCCCATGCTGCAACTGTTACAAATCCTAATAACTGAAGTCCTAACTGTGTGAATCCACCGCCATAGAAAAGACCTTCACCCTTAATTGCACCACCTTCAAGGGCAATTGCATATCCAGGAGCTGAGCTTGTTGCGAAAAGACCAACAGCTATTGTACCCCAGATACCATTCATCATATGTACTGCTACAGCACCTACAGGATCATCAACATGAAGCTTGTAGTCAAGAAGCCATACACCAAATACTACTAAAAGGCCAGAAACAATACCTATCATTGTTGCACCGAATGCATCTGTTACATCACAAGGAGCTGTTATACCAACAAGACCCGCAAGTGAAGCATTTAAACACATTGAAACATCAGGCTTACCATATCTTATCCATGTAAATATCATACATGTTACTGTGGCAACTGCAGGAGCAACTGTTGTTGTAAGGAAAATAGATCCTAAATCATCAATTGTTGTTGCTGCTGCACCATTAAATCCATACCAGCCAAACCACAGAATGAATACACCAAGTGCACCAAGTGGAATGTTATGTCCTGGGAAAGCATTTACCTTTATAACCTTGCCATTAGCATCCTTTTCAAACTTGCCAATACGAGGTCCAAGAATCTTAGCACCGACAAGTGCTGCAATACCACCAACCATATGAATGCAGCAAGAACCTGCAAAATCATGGAAGCCTAACTGGGCAAGCCAGCCGCCGCCCCAGATCCAGTGAGCTTCTATTGGATAGATAAGTGCTGAGATAACTGCTGAATATACACAATATGATAAGAACTTTGTTCTCTCAGCCATAGCTCCTGAAACAATAGTAGCTGTTGTAGCACAGAATACTAAGTTAAATACGAAACTTGAAAAATCAAAATCTTTGTAAGCTGTGAAAATATCAAAACCAGGTTTTCCAATAAAGCCAAGTAAATCTTCACCTAATAAGAAACTGAATCCGATAAGAATGAACATTACTGTACCAATACAGAAGTCCATCAGATTCTTCATGATAATGTTACCTGAATTCTTTGCTCTTGTGAATCCTGT
>CAKRIN010000016.1 GCA_934343805.1 uncultured Lachnospira sp. | reverse complement strand
TCAGTTACAAGAAGACAGAATCTTGTAAAAGCATATGAAGCAAAGTATGGCAAGGGAGATATTTACGAATGTCCGGTATGTATTGTTGAAAGTGAGATACATATGATGCAGGCACTTGAGGATATCAGGAATGCAGGTTGTAATGCACTTTGTGTATATCTTGGAAACTTCGGACCAGAGATTGCTGAGACAATGCTTGCCAAGAATTTTGATGGACCTAAGATGTTCATTGCGGCAGCAGAGGAGACATCAGCTAATGGAGGTCTTGTTCAGGGACGAGGCGATGCTTATTGCGGAATGCTTAATGCAAGCTATAATCTTAAGCTTCGTGGAGTAAAGGCATATATTCCAGAGTATCCGGTAGGAACAGCAGAAGAGTGTGCTGACATGATACATGAATTTATACCTGTAGCAAAGGCTGTATATGCATTAAGCAATCTTAAGATTATCAGTTTTGGTCCAAGGCCTAACAATTTCCTTGCATGTAATGCACCAATTGCGGGATTGTATAATCTTGGTGTTGAGATTGAGGAGAATTCAGAACTTGATCTGTTTGAAAGCTTTAATAAACATGCAGCAGATGAAAGAATTCCTGATGTTGTCAGGGACATGGAAAAAGAGCTTGGTGCAGGTAATAAGAAACCAGAAATCTTAAGCAGACTTGCGCAGTATGAGCTTACATTAACGGACTGGGTTGAATCACATAAGGGTTCAAGAAAATATGTTGCAGTGGCGGGTAAGTGCTGGCCAGCATTTCAGACACAGTTCGGCTGTGTTCCTTGTTATGTCAATTCAAGACTTACTTCAAGAGGAATACCGGTATCATGCGAGGTTGATATATATGGTGCATTGAGTGAATTTATTGGGGAAGTTGTAAGTGACGATATTGTCACACTTCTTGATATTAATAATACGGTTCCGGCAGATATCTACAATGAGGATATCGCAGGCAGATATGCTTATACACAGAAGGATACATTTATGGGATTCCATTGTGGCAACACAGCATCAAGCAAATTGTCATTCTGTGAGATGAGAAACCAGATGATTATGGCACGTTCACTTCCTGAAGAAGTTACTAATGGTACACTTGAAGGAGATATCGTTCCGGGAGATATTACATTTTTCAGACTTCAGAATTCATCAGATAACAAGCTTTCCGCTTACATAGCACAGGGCGAAGTTCTTCCAGTAAGAACCCGTTCATTTGGTGCAATAGGAATATTTGCTATTCCAGAGATGGGAAGATTCTACAGACATGTGCTTATTGAAGGAAACTTCCCACATCATGGTGCTGTTGCATTTGGACATTTTGGGAAGACTCTTTTTGATGTATTTAAGTATATTGGAGTTGAGGATGTGTCATTCAACCAGCCTAAGGGCATGCTTTACAAGAGTGAGAATCCATTTGCATAAACAGATGTTAATGTGGATATATGAATCGTTGAAAGGAGACTGGTATGAATTATATAGGAATTGACCTTGGAACTTCATCGGTCAAGCTTGTTCTTATGGACACAGCAGGACATATTATTGCAAATGTTTCTAAGAGTTATCCGATTGCTTTTCCTAAGGCTGGCTGGTCAGAGCAGAATCCTTACGACTGGTATGATGCCTGTATAGAAGGCATGAAGAAATTGCTTGACGGACAGGATGAATCAACAGTTGGTGGTATCAGCTTTGGTGGTCAGATGCATGGACTTGTTATTCTTGATAAGAATGATGAAGTAATAAGACCGGCTATTTTATGGAATGACGGAAGAACAACGAAGCAATGTGAATATCTTAATGAAGTGATAGGCAGGGATAAGTTATCAGAATATACGGCAAATATTGCATTTGCAGGATTCACAGCACCTAAGATATTGTGGGTGAAGGAGAATGAACCGGATAATTTTGCTAAGATAGACAAGATAATGCTTCCAAAGGATTATATTGCATACAGGCTCACAGGTGTGCATTGTACAGATGTTTCAGATGCTTCGGGCATGTTGCTCTTTGATGTGAAGAACAGGAATTGGTCTGGTCAGATGCTTGATATATGTGGCGTTACAGAAGCACAGATGCCACGCATCTTTGAAAGCAGTGAGTGCGTTGGTACTGTGAAGAAGGATATTGCTGATGAACTAGGAATAGGAAGTGAAGTGATTGTTGCAGCCGGTGCAGGTGATAATGCAGCTGCGGCAGTGGGCACTGGTACTGTCGGTGATGGACATTGTAATATTTCTTTGGGAACAAGCGGCACAATATTCATTTCGAGTAAGGAATTCGGAGTGGATTCCAATAATGCACTTCATTCTTTCGCACATGCGGATGGGAAATATCATCTTATGGGCTGTATATTAAGTGCAGCTTCAGCTAATGGATGGTGGATGGATAAGATACTTGGAACTAATGATTATACAGGCGAACAGTCACAGATAACAGATGATGACCTTGGCAATAATAATGTGTATTTTCTTCCATATCTGATGGGTGAGAGATCACCGCATAATGACGAATTTGCAAGAGGCACATTTACAGGAATGACAATGGATACTGAGCGTAAGGATATGACACAGGCAGTTCTGGAAGGCGTTGCATTTGCAATAAGGGACTGCTTCGAGATTGCTAAGAGGCTAGGTATTAAGGTGGAGTCAACCCGTATGTGCGGTGGTGGTGCTAAGTCAGAATTGTGGTGTAAGATTATGGCTAATGTGCTTGGAATTTCTGTTGAACTGTTAGAGTCAGAGGAAGGCCCTGCCATGGGTGCGGCAATGCTTGCTATGGTTGCTGCCGGGGAGTATAATTGCGTTGAAGATGTGTCTAATGCTCTCGTTAAAGTACGAAAGACAATAAGACCAGACGAGAAGATAATAGAAAGATACGAGGATAAGTACAATAAGTTCAGATGTATCTATCCTGCAATGAAGAATGTATTCAGAACAATTAATAAGTGATAAACAAGGAGAATTTTATTATGAAGTTTTTTATTGATACTGCAAATGTTGAGGATATCCGTAAGGCTAATGACATGGGAGTTATCTGTGGAGTAACCACTAATCCATCCCTTATTGCCAAAGAAGGAAGAGATTTTAAGGAAGTTATCAAGGAGATTACTTCTATTGTTGACGGACCTATAAGTGGCGAGGTTAAGGCTACTACTGAGGATGCTGAAGGAATGATTAAAGAGGGAAGGGATATTGCAGCAATCCATCCTAACATGGTTGTTAAGATTCCTATGACAGTTGAAGGCCTTAAGGCAACCAAAGTGTTATCATCTGAGGGAATAAAGGTTAATGTTACATTAATATTCTCAGCTAATCAGGCACTTTTAGCTGCAAGAGCAGGTGCTGCATATGTATCACCATTCCTTGGAAGACTTGACGATATATCACAGCCGGGAATTAATCTTATTCAGGATATTGCAGATATATTTGCTAACTATGATCTTAAGACAGAGATTATCTGTGCAAGCGTAAGAAATCCAATACATATTACAGACTGTGCACTTGCAGGAGCTGATATTGCAACTGTACCATACAAGGTAATCGAGCAGATGGTTCATCATCCGCTTACAGATGCAGGAATTGAGAAGTTCAAGAAAGATTATATTGCTGTATTTGGCGAATAATGTAGCTGACACACAAGTTAACCGGGATTAAGCGAGAGGTAATGGATGGATTCATCACAGAAACTAACGAACACGGATGTAAAAAGACTTAATAAAAATCGTATATTCAGGCTGATATATAATTCAGACAAGATATCAAGGCAGGAGATAGCAGACCAGTTAGGTCTGTCTCTTCCGACGGTTAATCAGAATCTTAAGATGCTCATGGAAGACGGACTTATAGAATATGTTGGCAATTTCACTTCAACGGGTGGAAGAAGGGCACAGGCAATTACTATTAATAATAATGCAAGAAAAGCTATCAGCGTGAATATCAAGGCTGACTATATTAATGTAGATGTAGTCGGGCTTAAAGGCCAGATTATATACAGTATGGCTGTTAAAGCACATTTTAGCAAAGGCAGTGCATATATTGAGAAGCTAACAGATGCGGTAAGACATGCAGTGGATTATGTGGGGGCAGATGCAGATGGTATTCTGGGAGTTGGCATTACAGTTCCGGGAATAATTGATGATGAAAAGCAGATCCTTATTTCAGCCCCACCATTAAAAGTTAAGAACTATGATCTTACAAAGCTCATATCAGTTATTGGCTATCCTTCAATAGTTATGAATGATGCAAGGGCAGAGGCATATGCGGATCACTGGTTCAATGGAAAATCCAAAGACGAGAAGGTATATATTATGCTGGGAGAAGGTGTCGGAGGTGCATATATTAATGCTTCAGCAATCAGAAGTGGTGTTCATAACCGTGGCGGAGAATTCGGACATATGGTCATTCATCCGGGAGAAAAGCCGTGCCTGTGTGGTAAGAAGGGGTGTTTTGAAGCATATGTTTCAGAGAAAGTATTATCATCAGAGCTTGATATGACGCTTGACAACTTCTTTGAACTGGCAGCACAGGGAAACAACAATTATACCAATTTGCTAGATGAATATATGGACAATCTGGCTCTTGGAATTAATAACATATATACAATGATGGACTGTGATATTGTTCTTGGTGGAACGGTAGCACCATATCTTAAGCAATATGAGAATGGTATTAAAGACCGTCTTGTTAATGATTATTCATTTGATACTGATGCGGATTATTTAAGAATATCAGATGGCGGTGGCAGGAAATCTGAGCTTGGTGCAGCATTAAGCATTGTTGCCAGATTTATTGATGGGGTAGAATAGTTCTGTAAAAAGTCGTTTACCTATAAGAAGTCTTTTAATGATTTCTTATAGGTATTTTTTTGCTTTGAAGAAATAATTCGTATAGGACAGAAGCGGAAATATACACATAAATAAAGCAGGAGCTGCTTGACAAATGTGTGCATGTACTGTATATATGTATATATACAGTACATGCACAAAAAATACATCAGGCGTACAGCTGTTATGCGAAAGACTGTGTTTTGGGAGGTGAAAGCATGATTTCTTTGAACGGAGTTAATAAGAGACTAGGAAATTTTAAGTTAAAGGATGTTTCAGTTGATATACCTGATGGCTACATATGTGCGCTGGTGGGACAGAATGCTTCAGGAAAGACTACTCTTATTAAGACGATACTTGGACTTTGCAGACCAGATGAGGGTACAGTTGTGATTGATGGCATGAGTTATAAGGACGCAGAGAGTGAGAAACGGATTCGTGATATTACAGGAATAGTGCCTGTAAATGAACTTATGAACAGAGAACTTTCACTTATTGAGAATGGAAGATGCTATGGCAGGTTTTATAGTAGATTCGATGAAAACATTTATATAAAATATCTTGAACAATTTGGGCTTAATGCAAAGATAAAGTTTGGAAAATTGTCAAAGGGACAGAAGATAAAAGCACAGTTTGCATTTGCACTGGCGACAGACCCTAAGTACCTGATACTTGATGAGCCAACAGCTAATTTTGATCCTGAATTCAAGAAAGATTTCCTGGATGTAATAATGAAGTTCACGGAAGACGGAAAGAAGAGTGTTGTACTTGCGTCACATGTTATGGATGAATTGGATAGGATTGCTGATTATCTTATATATATGGAGAATGGCGGACTTGTTTATTCAGGAGATATAGAGAGCTTCCGGGATAAGTACAGGATAGTGTCAGGAGAGCGGTACAAGGTAAATCTTCTTAAGCAGGACATTATTCATGCTGAGGACAGGAAATACGGAACTAAGGCACTTGTGATTAATCATGGATATTCCCGGTATGATGATTCACTCATGGTAACTGTTCCGACACTTGAAGAATTTATGTATCATTATAGCAAAAGAGGTGAATAGGCATATGAAATATTTAATCAGAGACTATATATACGGCTGGCGGTTGGAGAACTTTAAGGAAATTTACAAAAATGGAAAACTGGCAGGAATGATGTTTTTATATGCATTTGTTATTAATGTGACAGCTACTGGTAACATAACCATGCTGTGGTATTATGTGCCGGTTGCCATAGTGTATTTATCAATATTTATCCACCCTGTATCACTGAGAAAAATGTATTATGTATGCCCTCTTACTCCTCATGAACGGGAAAAGCTGGTGAGGGATTCTTATATATTCAGAATTGTGATGCATATGCTGATACTGACATTTGGAAATATATTTATAATGACGGTAACAAGGTTCAGTATGCCAGTATTTATATATGTAACCATAAATGCATTAATAACCAGCACCATACTGCCATACGGTAATAAAGATGGTTTATCAGCCTATGTTATCGCTCTTCTGGTAATATGTGTTGTAACTAGCAGCTGGCAGTTTGATATATTACAGAGCGCATCATACAATCCGGTAATTGAGCAGAGACTTTTATATGCAATAATGGTGCTTGTTGAATTTACAATATGCATAGGTTATGCAAGGCGGGTAAGAAGAAAGATTAAGTCAGCAGCGGTTTATGAAGAGGTGGTTTTATGAGTATCAATATAAATATTCTTCCGCAGGGAACGCTTGCGATATATGAGCAGATTATTATGCAGCTAAAAAATGCGATAGTAACCGGAGAACTGAAATCCGGAGAGGCACTTCCTTCAATAAGGGCGCTGGCAGCAGATCTGCAGGTAAGTGTGATAACAACCAAGAGAGCTTATGAAGAACTTGAAAAAGAGGGGCTTATCCGTTCAGTCGCAGGAAAAGGCTTCTATGTGTGCGAATACAACACAGATTATCTGAAAGAAAAGCAGTTTATGATGATAGAAAAGAGAACGCAGGAAATCATATATGAAGCAAAAAATGCGGGACTTTCCTGTGATGATTTAGTGGATATGATTCGCACTTTGTATGAGGAGAAATAGAAATGGATAATATTGCATTGGAGTTTAAAGATGTAACAGGAAAAGGCTTTGGATTCAAGCTTAAAAACGTCAGTATGACACTGGAAAACGGCTACATATATGCGGTCACAGGAAAGAACGGAGCAGGCAAAACAACATTGTTTAACTACATTTTAACAGAGAAAAAAAGATACACAGGAAGCATAAAACTGTCTGGTTACGAGCTTGCAGGAAAACATTCCAAAGCAATGGAAATCACAGGTCTGGTGTCAGAGGATAATACATTTTTTGAGAACCGCACCGGAAGACAGAATGCAGAAATACTGGGGCTTGTGTATGATAACTTTGACATGGAACTGTTTGATAAATGTATGAAAAAAATGAATGTCAGTGGACAGACAACACTGTGGCGTATGTCGAGAGGTGAGCGGATGAAGTTTCAGCTTGCATTTGCAATCGCACATCACAGCAGGCTTTATCTTCTTGATGAGGCAACGGCGGGAATGGATGCAGTATTTAAGATAGAATTATTTGATATGTTAAGGCAGCTTATAGCAGGGGAGGATTGCTGTGTTCTTATGACAACGCATGATATGTCAGAGATTGCAAAGAATACTGATTATGCTGCAATTATGGATAATGGCACATTAGGGGAGTTTGTGGAAAGTATAGAGGTGTGAAATGACTATTAAAACAGATATTAAACAGCAGGAGAAACTGGACAGATTTTTCGCAGAAGAAAATACATGGTTTCCAGACAATGTGGGAGAAAAATTTCTGGCAATATTGTTTTTCATTCTATCCGGAATTCTTTTATGTATTCCGAATAGAATTATTACTTTCAGCGATTTCAATGAAGATTGGAAAATGATATTTATCGGTTACATGTTATACTTTCTTGGCGTTTCATATATGATCATGAAATATAAATCGTACATGGAATTATATAGCACCAACAGAAAAAGGACATCAACAAAAGACTTGTTGAAAAATATGCCGATAGACCGCATGCAGCTATGGATATACATAACTAAAAAGAAGATAAAGCCATGTGCAATAATGACAGCGATAATATTGTTATTTAAAGTTACAATATCGCTGGCAGCCCTTAAAACTATTTATCCACTGGATTTACTTATGGTGCTGGTATTTAATCTTGTGGTTCCAATTTTTATAGCGTGAGAAAATTGCACTTTTCGTTAATTTACAGGGTTTTCTCATCGTTATAAGTCCTCTCGCTGATAATATACCGCGGTCTGTGCTTGACCTCCATATATATCTTCCCAATATATTCGCCGATAACACCAAGACACATAAGCTGTATACCACCCATGAAACATACAATACACACAGTGCTTGCCCATCCGGTTACAGTGTTGCCAAGCAGATTGTCTACAACAGCCCATATGACACCGATAAAGCTGATGATTGAGACAATAATGCCAAGAGACATGACGAGACGAAGAGGTTTTATACTAAGACTGGTAATCCCGTTTAACGCCAGATTAAGCATTTTGCTGAAAGGATAGTGCGACTTTCCAGCAAGGCGTTCATTTCTTGAGTAATATACACTTGTACTTTTAAATCCGACAAGTGGAATAAGGCCACGAAGATACAGATTAGTTTCTTTAAATTCAGCAAGCTCGTCAATAACACGTTTAGATAAAAGCCTGTAATCTGCATGGTTGTATACAGTTTCTGCTCCCAGCTTTGACATGATTTTATAGAAGCCTTTAGCTGAGTTTCTTTTAAAAAATGTGTCAGTAGAACGATCATTTCTTACACCATAAACAATATCACATCCATCAATGTATGCATCAACCATATCTTCCATTGCATGAATATCGTCCTGTCCGTCACAGTCTATAGAGATAGTCATATCAGCATATTTTGCGGCTTCCATCAGTCCTGCTAAAAGGCTGCTTTGGTGACCGCGGTTGCGGCTCTGGCTGATACCAATAAAGTACTTATTTTTCTTTGACAGGTCAGTTATAATTTCCCATGTAGAATCGGTACTTCCATCATTAACAAATAATATCCTGCTGTCAGAATTTATTTTGTCACAACTGATAAGATGCATAAGTTCATCAAGAAACATTGAGGATGTAATTGGAAGCACATCTTCCTCATTGTAACATGGAATTATTATATACAAACATTTGCTGGCTCTATTGTTCATTTTGCTCTCCTTGATTTAACTGATATTCATGGTAGCTGGCATAGCTCTTATTGTCAAAGTTAAGAATAATAAACTTGTTAAACACTATAGTTATCAGGATACCTATTGCGGCTGCTATACCATATTTTATCAGACGGTTCCGTGACAGATCGGTTATGTGTCTGCTGAAATTATAGAATCCCATAATGCATAGTGGTATAAGAAGCATAAAATATGGAAGAGTGTACTGGCACTTTCCTTCCCAGAATATGTGGAATATGAATCCGCCAATAAATGTAAGAGGAAGGATTGTGGAAGTATTAAATGTATTATGGAAAAGTGCATCAATTGCATATAACAAGCTTCCAAGAAGTATAACTGACTGCAAAATGTTAAGATAGTTAAGCGGAGCAGTCTGCCCACTTTCTGAAAGAATGCTTGTGATAATACTGCTTTGCTTAATACTGCTGCTCCTCACACTTGTTATCCAGAAACATTGAAATCCAGGGTTGTTCCATTGAGAAGCGATTTTTCTGGATAAAAATGAAGTAAATGCGGATGGGTTATTTTTGTAATTGTCAATACGCTGGGCTATTTCTGCTTTGGCGGCACGGGATTCAGCTTCAGGATCACAATCGTTAGCTTCATAAAGGGACGCAATTCTGTAATTGTACCAGCCATCGGCATAAACATTACCATTAATTGTATTAAGACCCATGTCGATCCATGTCCATGAAGAGGCTCCGTTGTTAAGGGAGTACCCGGAAATCTTTTCAATTACCATCTTAGGGAAAACTGCCTGGATACAAAATCCTGTTATGACAGCCAGTGTAACAAGGATTACCTTGATATTCTTAAGAGATATGGTGTGGGCAATTGTGTAGATAAGGAGTGCAATCATGAAAATTAGGTAATTGCTTTTAACCATTACGCTTAACATCATGCCAAGACCACTGATAATAATATATGAAACATGAATACTGTCATTTCTTTTGCAATCCTGAATATATAAAATGGTGTATTTGAAGGCAGTTAAGGAAAAAAACAATCCGGCAATAGTACCATATATAAATACAGAATACAGTGTCCAAGGGAAAAATAATATTCCCATTACGATGCATAAAAGACTTGCAAGTCGAGGAAGCTTCCATATGTTTAAAATGTCTGAAAAAAGTTTGAAAGTAAATACTACCATGACGACATTGAGAAGCTGCCAGAATAAATAGTTATAGTCCCCGACAATAAATCCTAATATATATTCGATGAATAAAAGTCCTATCTGGTTGGTGTATTTGGAAATATAACCACCCTTCATAAAGTAAGAGTAATCACCTGTCTTAAGATCATGGGCAGCCTTAAGAACGTAATACTGGTCAGCGCCTGCATGCGGCTGAGTGAGCAGAACCCATGTGGTTCCAATAATACCTATAACCAACAGCAGAATATTACGCACAGATAACCATGCTTTGTAGTTCCTGGAAAAATACATGTTCAAGGAAGATAAAATTCCTGTTTTGACAAGGAAATACGTGATAATTCCAATGATAAGAAATATTATCAGATGCAGCCATGCATAATCCCCAATGTAAAAGGTAAATTCACTTGCATCAGTTGTCATCCTGCTTGTACTGAAAATACTTAATAAGAACAGCCATATTGTTATGATAAGAAATATACCAGAACATGCATATCTGTATATTGCAAATAGAACTTTAGACATTAAATTTCTCCCCCATAAAGAATTGACATAATAATATAATCAATAATATCACAGGATTACATGTATTGAAAGTTGTAAAATCAAATGAATTTGATTATAATGTAGTCATATTTTTTTGGGAGGATGTAAACAATGATAGCTGATTCAATGGTTTCTTTAGTAAAAAACAGTTCGGTAATCCGTGCCATGTTCGAGGAAGGTAACAGACTTGCCAAGTTATATGGAGCAGAGAATGTATATGATTTCTCACTTGGTAATCCTAATGTACCTGCACCAGCGGAGGTTAATGAAGCGGTTAAGGATATAGTTGATAATGAAGAATCAACATTTATACATGGCTATATGAGTAATGCAGGATATGAGGATGTGAGACAGACTATAGCAGAGTCACTTAATAGAAGATTCGGAACTCATTTTAATCATACTAATATTGTGATGACTGTTGGAGCAGCAGGAGGGCTTAATACAATATTTAAGACTTTACTCAATCCTGGTGACGAGGTCATGACATTTGCACCATTCTTTGGTGAATACAGAAATTATGTAAGTAACTATAGCGGGGAGCTGGTAGTTGTTTCGCCTAATACTGTGGATTTTCAGCCTAAGCTTGACGAGTTCGAAGCCAAGATAACACCTAAGACAAGAGCGGTTATTGTTAATAATCCTAACAATCCGACAGGCGTTGTGTATTCAGAGGACACTATAAAGAAGATGGCGGCTATTATGGATAAGAAGCAGAAGGAGTATGGAACGGAGATTTACTTAATAGCAGATGAGCCATACAGAGAGTTAGCTTATGATGGGGTTGATGTTCCATATCTTACTAAATATTACAACAATACTATTGTTGGTTATTCATATAGTAAATCACTTTCACTTCCGGGTGAGCGAATCGGATACCTTGTTATTCCAGATGAGGTTACAGATTCAGAAGATGTTAAGTCAGCAGCATCTGTAGCAACAAGAATACTTGGATTTGTTAATGCACCTTCACTTATGCAGAGAGTTGTTGCAAAATGTGTTGATGCACAGGTTAATCTTGAAGCATATGATAAGAACAGAAAGGCAATATATGAAGGTCTTACAAAGTTAGGATTTGAATGTGTAAAGCCAGAGGGTGCTTTCTATCTTTTCGTAAAGTCACCTGTTGAGAATGAAAATGTTTTCTGTGAAGCAGCTAAGAAACATAATATTCTTATGGTTCCTGCATCATCATTTGGCTGCCCTGGATATGTTAGAATTGCATATTGTGTATCTTACGATACAATTGTTAATTCATTACCACATTTTGCAGAAGTTGCTAAAGAGATGGGATTATAATTAATTAATTCGTGAAAGAAGAGGACGTATATATGAAGACATGGGAGAAGAATATCAGAAGAGTTGAGCCATATGTGCCGGGAGAGCAGCCTAAGGTTAAAGATGTTGTAAAGCTTAATACCAACGAGAATCCATATCCTCCAACACCTAAGGTGCTTGAGGCAGCAGAGAGAATGAATATCAGTGATTTAAGGCTTTATCCGGACCCGGAGGTTACAGACCTTGTACATGCTATTGCATCTTATTACGGAATGAATGATAACCAGGTGTTTGTTGGAGTCGGTTCTGATGATGTATTGTCAATGTGTTTCCTGACATTCTTTAATTCAGACAAGCCAATACTGTTCCCTAATATTTCATATTCGTTCTACAGTGTATGGGCTGACCTTTACAGAATTCCATATGAGAAGCAGCCTCTTGATAAGGATTTTAATATTATTCCAGAAGATTATTACAAGGAAAATGGCGGGGTGGTATTCCCTAACCCTAATGCTCCTACAGCGCTTTATATGGAACTTGATAAGGTTGAGGATATTATTAAACACAATCAGGATGTAATTGTTATCGTTGATGAGGCTTATATTGATTTTGGTGGTAAGTCGGCAATGGAGTTTGTTAACAAGTATGAGAATGTGCTGGTTGTCCAGACATTTTCCAAGTCACGTTCAATGGCTGGTATGAGAATAGGATACTGCTTTGGAAATCCTGAGCTTATTAAGGCTCTTAATGATGTCAAATTCTCATTCAATTCTTACACAATGAACAGAACTTCAATAAGCTATGGCATTGAGTCTGTTAATGATAAAGAATATTTTGAAGAGTGTGTGGGTAAGATAGTTAAGACAAGGGAGGATGCCAAGGAGCGACTTTTACAGTTAGGATTCTCATTCCCTGATCCCAAAGCTAACTTTATATTTGCAACACACAAGATAGTTCCAGCAAAGGAAATATTTGAAAAGCTTAAGGAGAAGAACATATTTGTCAGATATTTTAACCAGCCGCTTATTGATAATTATTTAAGAATTACAATAGGAACTGATGAACAGATGGAAAAGCTTTATACTGCTTTAGAAGAGATAACAGGTCAGGTTAAGTAATATGAGTATACCTTTTGAACAGAGAAATTTTCAGAAAGAACTCGATAAGAAGATAGCAGGGTTTCAGAAAGACGGGATTGTTCCTACACTGCTTTTACACAGCTGCTGCGCACCATGCAGCAGCCATTGTATAGAATATCTTTCTGATTATTTTCATATAACTGTATTCTATTATAATCCTAATATATCGGCAGAAGAAGAATATAGAAAAAGAGTAGAGGAACAGAAGAGGTTTATAAGTGAATTTCCGGCGAAGTATAAAGTTTCTTTCATAGAAGGAGATTATGATACTAAGGAATTCTATGATATTGCAAAAGGATATGAACAATGTAGGGAAGGCGGAGAAAGATGCTTCCGCTGTTATGAGTTAAGACTAAGGAAGACTTGTGAAACCGCAAAAGCTGGTGGATTTGATTATTTCACAACAACACTCACGATAAGTCCATTGAAAAATAGTGTTAAACTGAACCAGATTGGTGCACAGCTTGAAGCAGAGTATGGTATGCCATATCTGCTTTCTGATTTCAAGAAAAAGGAAGGATATAAGCGTTCTATAGAGTTATCTAAGGAATATGGACTGTACAGACAGAATTATTGTGGATGTGTGTATTCGCGTTGATTTTTACATGAATAATATGGTATACTGAACATAGAATTTTGTGAGATTAATAATTGAATAATAATATATGCATAACATTCATGCATGGAATGGAGGACTTGTTATTATGGCAAAGAAACATGGATTAGCTAAGGTTGTATTAGGGGTTGGAGCAGCAGCAGTTGCCGGTAAAGTGGCACTTGATAAGTTTAAAAAGACTAAGGAAAGATTTGTTAAGGAAGAGAATGACAGTCTTGATGATGAAATCCGTAAGTATAATGCTATTGGAGAAAAGAAAGTAATAGAGGTGGAGGATGAAGTATTTTCCGGATGTGAACTTAAAGCAGTTGCATCTAAGACAGTACTTGATCTTGGTCTTGCAGTTTTTGAGAAAGATGTATATATTAACTTTTTAAGTAATGCAAGCAGTGTGACAATCATTTTACCAGAAGGAGTTAATGCTACATGCGATATATCAAGAAAGATAGCAGGTGTTAAGAATCTGGTTGATAATGTTGATGAGGAAGGAATACATACTGTATATATTATAGGTAAGGCTGTATGCAGTAATGTTGAGGTTATTCCTGTTAATTTCTATGTCGATGAAGAGGACGAAGAGGATTCTGATTTTGTAGACGAAGATGATTTTGATGATAATATCATTTTTGACGAGAAAGACGGAGACGTTGAGGTCGAAATCAAAGTTATTAATGAACAGGAGAAGCCTGTTAAAGAAGACACAGATAAGAAAGAAGATTCTAAGAAGGAAGATTCAGCCACTGAGGAATCTGAGGAGGCCTGAATATATACTGAAGAGCAGGATATATGAAGTACAGAGACAGGATATTAGAGTATTTTGATAATATAGCAGATGGAACAGTTGTGGTAGTTAATGATCTGTATGATAAAGGCTTTGAAAAGATGGGGCAGACAGCTTTTTTCAGGGCAGTTGAGAGACTGGCATCAGATGGAGAGATTATCAGGGTTGGAAAAGGATTGTATATTAAGAAGTCTGATGCTGATAATAACAGAACGGAACTATTGCTGAATTATTTTTTTGGGGAAGATAATTCGAGGGGGATGTTTACCGGAATACATCTGTATAACAAGTATTCACTTACCAGAGTTAAGTCAGACAATATTGAACTTATGTCGGTAATGTGTAAGGGCAGTACATGTCATATTGATAATATTTTAGTAAGAAGACCAGGCGTGGAACTTAATTTTGAGAATACAAGAGTTATTGAGGCTTTAGAGATACTTCAGAATTATAGTGAGATTCCACAACTGGATAAGAATAAGTTTGCAAGATATGCAAAGCAATACGCCAGAGGATATAATGATGCTTCGGCTGTAGAGGTCCTTAATAACATGAAGTACAAGAAAAGGACAATAGCATTTATGAAGAAGATTCTTGACATGTATAAAGTACCTAATACGCTGTCACAATTTCTTAGCAATGCTTCAGATTATAAAATACCTACATTTTACAAGCTTGCAAGATGATTAACATAAGGAGATTAGTATGAAAAAGATAATGATTGCTTCTGATATACATGGATCAGCTTTTTATTGCAGGAAACTGCTTGAAAGATTTCAGGCGGAGAAGCCGGACAGGCTTCTTCTTCTTGGAGATATATTGTATCATGGACCAAGAAACGACCTTCCTAAGGAATATGCACCAAAGGAAGTTATAGCTATGCTCAATCCATTAAAGAATGATATTATCTGTGTCAGGGGTAATTGCGATACAGAAGTTGATCAGATGGTTCTTGATTTTAATGTCCTTGCAGAACAGGCATATGTTAATTTTAATGACAGGTCTATAGTGATAGCACATGGTCATAAGCTTGATGAAAAGAATATTCCGGCCTTAAAGGAAGGAGATATTCTTTTATGCGGACATACACATGTTCCAAAATGTGAAAAGAGAGATTACTACACATATATGAATCCGGGTTCAGTATCTATTCCTAAAGAGAATTCAGAACACAGTTATATGATATTAGAAGATAAGTTCTACTGGAAGAATCTTGATGGAAATGTATATATGGAATACTGATATATTATATTTATTTAATACATTTTTAATTGCATTTATGAGTCGGTGTGTTACCATATGATTGTTGATGTTGACAGACTTCAATATTCAGAAAGGGAATGTAGTTATGAACCGATTCAGACAGAGTTTTTCAAGATTTATGTATGGAAGATATGGTATGGACCAGCTTTCCAGACTATTATCATATGTAGTTCTTGCGTTAATAATACTTACATTCTTTCTTAAGAACAGTTTATTATATACTGTAGCACTTTTGGGGCTTGTTTTAATATATTTCAGAATGTTTTCAAGAAATATTTCAAGGAGAAGCGCTGAGAATGAGAAGTACATGAGATTTCATTATAAGTGCATGGGAAGATTCAATAAAGTAAGAGCAAGAATTAAGGATAGTAAGACACATAGAATATTTAAGTGTCCGAGCTGTGGACAGAAGATAAGAGTTCCTAAGGGAAAGGGACGAATAAGTATCAAATGTCCAAAATGCAGAATAGAATTTATTAAAAAAACATGATAGCGGACTGTCAGTCGTCATAAGTATGGCGATTGGCAGTCTTTTATATTATCTGCAGCATAGATATTGATTAAAGAATATTAAGGGCATAATATGAATCCTAAAATAGAAAATCTTTTGCAGATAAGTGTGCAGGCTGATGAGGTAAGAGACAGTGTTCCTGATATGAATGCGGGATATAATAGTCAGGGAAGAACATGGGAGGTAATTGTCAAGGCAACGGAATCTTTGCATGAGATAAAAGGAAAATATGGAAATGCTGTATTTACACAACTTCTGTGTGGATACTGGATAATTACAGCATCAATTGAGGATATAGAACGACTGGCGAATGAGCCGGATGTTATATTTATAGAAAAGCCCAAAGCATTATATCTTGAATTGTATGCTGCAAAATCCGAGGCATGTGTCAATACAGCTAAATCGCAGGCAACTTCGTATGGAGGAGTGACAGGAAGAGGCGTGCTGGTTGCAATAATAGATTCTGGAATAGATATATCAGATAGAGAATTCCTTAACAGTAATGGAACAACGAGAATCCGGAATCTGTGGGATCAGGGTACAGGAATTGTCTATTCACAGGATGAAATTAATGAGATATTAGAGGGAAATAAGCGGCTAATAAGCGACTATCTTCCGGCGGCAGATAGTACTGGTCATGGAAATTCAGTTGCAGTAATTGCGTGTGGTAACAGCGGAGTAGCCTCGGAATCTGATATTATTGTTGTTAAGCTTGGCAATGCCGGAGGAGATTCATTTGTAAGAACGACACAACTTATGAGGGGGCTGGATTATTGCATAAGAAAAGCAATTGAATATAAGCAGCCAATAGCCGTTAACATAAGCTATGGAGGAACATATGGCAATCATGAAGGTAATTCTGTGTTTGAGATGTTTATAGATGATTGCTGTGGGGTATACAAATGCAGCATATGTATTGGAGCTGGTAATGAAGGTGAGGGAAGAACACATTTTTCAGGAAAACTTGATGCTGGAATTGTCCAGTACGTTGAAATTGCGATAGGGGAGTATGAAGCCCAGATAAGTATCCAGATATGGAAAAGGGCAATTGATGATGTGTTAGTGGAATTAATTTCGCCTACCGGGCAGATAATAGTTATTAGTGACAGAAACGCTGATGTGGTAAAAAACCAGATGGGAGAAATAAAAATAGTATCAAGGGCATATGGTCCGGGACCATTTTACATGGAGGAAGAGATATATGCAGCTATGGCTGCCACAAATGGATATATTACAGCAGGAATATGGAGATTGAGATTTCAGCCATTAAATATACTTGATGGGCAGTTCAATATGTGGCTTCCACCAGTATCAACATTAAGTGATTCTACCGGATTTTTAAAACCATCTCCAGAGTATACATACACAATTCCCTCTACATCAAGAAGGGCGATATGTGTAGGTGCAAATGGGAAATATCCGGGAAGTGCGGCTATATTTTCAGGGAGAGGAGTTAATGTTAAAAGTGGACTTATATTATATGCCAAACCAGATATAACAGCACCGGGGGTTAATATAAGTATTCCCGGGGTAGAAGAAAGGTATGTTACAGGTACATCCTTTGCAGCACCCATGGTAACAGGTGCAGCCGCTATGCTTATGGAATGGGGAATTGTCAAGGGAAATGATCCATATATGTATGGGGAAAAGATAAAAGCATACCTGATAGAAGGGGCAACCAGAAATGGCAGTGTATGGCCGGACTCGGCAAAAGGATGGGGAGAATTGTGTGTAGCATCAAGTATTCAGGCAATAAATTCATTTAATACTTGAAAAATATATAAACATTGTGGTAAAGTATGTTTAACGTATTAATATTGTGTGTTTATAGAAATGAGGTTATATATATGAAGATTTCAACAAAGGGAAGATATGCGCTTAGAGTTATGATTGATCTTGCAGAGAATAATACAGGAGAATACATTCCTCTTATGGACATTGCCAAGAGACAGGACATTTCAGAAAAGTATCTTGAGGCAATTGTTGCAACATTAAGTAAGAATGATTTTCTTATATCATTAAGAGGAAAGGGCGGAGGATACAAGCTTGCACGTAATCCGGAGGATTATTCTGTACTTAGCATACTTCTTGTAACAGAGGGGTCACTTGCACCGGTAGCATGTCTTGAGAAGAAGCCTAACAGATGTCCGAAGGCGGCAGAATGTAAGACTTTACAGATGTGGGAAGGCTTTGAGAAGCTTGTTAATGACTACTTCAGCAATATTACAATAGCAGATTTGGTTAACTCTAATGTAGGAATAGACAGTTATATTATATAGTAAATGTTAATGATAGTTCATGACTGCCTGAGATTGTTCAGGCAGTTATATTTTTTCTTAAATAACCTATTGACATACTAGGTAAAAGGGTTTAATATATGGACAGTTCAATAAATATTGAATGTTCATCGCATAACAGATGAAAGGATGAGAAATATATGAGTGGTTTTAACACATCACTGCTGCATGATGGCGTTGATGATTATCCTAACGGAGCAACACTTGTTCCGATATATCAGTCAAGCGCATTTAAGCATGAGAGTGCAGAAGAACTAGAGAGGATATTTGATAATAAGGCGATGGGATTCTCATATACGAGAATCAACAATCCAACAATAGAAGCATTTGAAAAGAGAATTACCAAGCTGGAGAAAGGATTTTCGAGTGTAGCGTGTTCTTCTGGAATGGCAGCAATATTTAATTCTATAGCCAATATTGTAAGACAGGGTGATGAGGTTGTTGCTTCATGTGGATTATACGGAGGTACTGTTGAACTGTTTGAAGACTTAGAAAGCTTTGGCGTTACAGTGAAATATGTAGCTGATAATAAGCCAGAGTGCTTTGAGGAGCTTATAACAGATAAGACAAGAGTTATATTTGCAGAGACAATCGGTAATCCCAAGCTTGATGTAACAGATATCAAGGCAGTAGCGGATGTTGCACATGCACATGGAATTCCGCTTATAGTTGATAATACGGTATCAACTCCATATCTTATACAGCCTATAACACTTGGAGCTGATGTGGTAGTTAATTCATCATCGAAGTACATTAATGGAAGCAGTGATGCGATAAGCGGAATACTTACTTTTAATGGGAAGTTTAAGTTTGATAAAGAAAAGTATCCGGGACTTAAACCATATTTGAAATTCGGTCCAATGGCATATATAATTAAACTTCGTAACGGATTATTCAGAAACACTGGAGGATGTCTTTCACCACAGAATGCATTTCTTAATAATCTGGGACTTGAGACATTAGGGCTTAGAATGGAGAGACACTGTTCTAATGCGTATGAACTTGCCAGATACTTAGACACATTTGAAGGAATTACAGTTAATTATCCGGGACTTGAGAGCAGTCCGTATCATGAAGTGGCTGATAAGCAGTTTACTAAAGGCTATGGTGCGATAATAACATTCAGGGTTGGAAGCAAGGAAAGAGCATTTAAGATAATTAATGCATTAAAGATTCCTAATATTGTTTCTAACATAGGAGATACCAAGACACTGGTTATCCATCCTGCTTCAACGATCGCGCTTCATTTAAGTGACAAGGATAAGGAAGCTTCGGGAGTGTATGACGATTTGATAAGAGTCAGCGTAGGAATAGAGGATATAGATGATTTAAAGGAAGATTTCAGAGCAGCCTTAGAGTCTACTGATAATTAATAGTGCAAGGCACAGAAAAGAGGATATTATGGCAGAGAAAGTTGATTATGGAACACTTAAGAAGGGCGGATTCATGAGACAGAAGCAGAAGAATAACTTCTCACTTCGTCTTGCAGTTGTAGGAGGATATCTTACAGCCGAGAATCTTACCAAGATTGCTGAAGTTGCAGAAAAATATGGAGACGGACATGTTCATCTTACATCAAGACAGGGTGTTGAGATTCCATTTATTAAACTTAAAGATATAGATGCTGTTAAGGAAGAACTTGCAGAGGGCGGCTGCAGACCTGGTGTATGTGGTCCGAGAGTCCGTACAGTCACAGCCTGTCAGGGCAATACAATATGTCCTAGCGGTAATATAGATTCATATGACATTGCAGTTAAGTTAGACGAAAGATATTTCGGAAGAGAGCTTCCACATAAGTTCAAATTCGGCGTTACAGGATGTCAGAACAACTGTCTTAAGGCAGAGGAGAATGATGTTGGTATCAAAGGTGCTGCTGATGTTAAGTGGATTGAAGACAAATGTATTGGCTGTGGTGTATGCGAGAAAGCCTGTCGTACAGGTGCAATCACAATGCAGGACGGCAAAGTCGCAGTTAATTATGACAAATGTAATTATTGCGGCAGATGTGCTAAATCCTGTCCAACAGATGCGTGGGAAGCACCTTCTGCATATATCATTTCATTTGCAGGAACATTTGGTAATTCTATAAGCAAGGGTGAATCACCACTTCCGCTTATCAGAAGTGAAGAACAGTTATTCCGTGTATGTGATGCGGCAATCCAGTTCTTTGCAGACAACGCAAAGCCAAGTGAAAGATTTAAGTTCACGCTCGACAGAGTTGGAAGAGAAGAATTCTATAAGAAAATTAAGGAGGCATATAATGGCTGATTTTGAGATTGATGATACAGTAGATATTACTGATGTGGTCTGCCCAACAACATTTGTTAAGGCAAAGGTAGCACTTGAGGAGTTAGATGACGGACAGATTCTTGCAGTCAGAATGAATGATGGGGAGCCTGTTCAGAATGTTCCAAGAAGTATTAAGGAAGAGGGACATCAGATATTAAAGCTTACAGCTAATGAGGATGGTACATATACTCTTATCGTTAGAAAGGTAGAAGAAGAGGAATAAGGAAAGGAGGGCTTATGGCAGCCAGAGCTAATGCAGAGAATTTCGAGGAACTGGTTCTTAAGTCAGAACTTCCGGTTCTTGTGGATTTCTATTCAGATTCATGCATCCCATGCAAGATGATGGCAGGGGTTGTAGGAGGCATCGAAGATGATTTTGAAGGAAAGCTTAATGTTTACAAGGTAAATGTCAACTTTGATGAAGAACTTGCTTCTAAATATGAAGTATTGGCAGCACCTACATTTGTTGCATTCAACAAAGGTGCTGAGACAGGCAGAATTGCAGGAAAGACAACAAGGGACGCACTGCTTGGATTATTTGAAGGATTAAATTAATTAACAGGGAGGAATGTTATGAAGATTACAGTTGCAGGAAACAAGAAGGAATATGAAGATGGAATTACAGTAGCAGAGCTTATTGTCAAGGAGAACGTAGAGAATCCAGAATATGTAACAGTTACTGTTAATGATGATTTTGTTGAGAGAGATGATTTTGAGACAACAAAGTTAAATGAAGGCGATGCAGTTGAATTCTTATATTTCATGGGAGGAGGAGCATACTAATGGCGTTTACTAATGAACAGCTTGAAAGGTATTCGCGCCACATTATCTTAAAGGAAGTTGGAGCTAAAGGCCAGAAGAAGCTTCTTAATGCGAGCGTGCTTATAATCGGTGCAGGCGGACTTGGTGCTCCTGCAGCTATGTATCTGGCAGCAGCCGGAGTTGGAACAATCGGTATCGTTGATGCTGATGAGGTTGATTTATCTAATCTTCAGAGACAGATTATCCATTCAACAGCAGATATCGGTAAGGCTAAGGTTAAATCTGCTAAAGAAACAATGGAAGCAATCAATCCTGATGTAACAGTTAAGACTTACAGAGAATTCGTTACATCTGAGAATGTTATGGAGCTTATCAAGGATTATGATTTCATCATTGATGGAACAGATAATTTCCCTGCAAAATTCCTTATTAATGACGCATGTGTTATGGCTAAGAAACCATTTTCTCATGCAGGTATCATAAGATTCAAAGGTCAGCTTATGACCTATGTTCCGGGAGAAGGACCATGCTACAGATGTGTATTCAAGAATCCACCACCAAAGGACGCAGTTCCTACATGTAAGCAGGCAGGCGTTATCGGAGCAATGGGTGGTGTTATCGGAAGCCTTCAGGCAATGGAAGCTATCAAGTACATCATTGGCAAGGGAGATCTTCTTACAGGAAGACTTCTTACATATGATGCTTTAAAGATGGAATTCCATACAATTAAGCTTCCAAAGGATCATCATTGTGCTATATGCGGCGATAATCCTACAATTCATGAGCTTATTGATTATGAACAGGCTGAATGTGATATGCATATGTAAGAAAATATATATGTGATGGCAGAATAATGGGATAATCATGTGCAGGCACGCTTTCGCTACTTGTCGTTCACAGCGGTACTAAGCTCGCTAACGCCGAAGGCGTCAGCTTGCTAAGTGCCGGTGACTCCAAAGTGCGCTGCACATGATTGTCTCATTATTCTGCTTATATATGTTTTCTCTTCCGGCGTGTGCGCGGGGCTTACGCCGTATAAAAATGAAAGTTATATTTTTTTATGGAAGGAGATTGGGTATGGTTATTCGAATGAAAAAATCTGATTATGATTCAATTGTACGTTATTGTTTATCCGGGCTTCCTAATGAATCTTGTGGGCTTATTGCGGGATTTGTTGATGGGGATGTTAAGTCTATTGAGAAAGTGTATTTTCTTACTAATCTTGATAATAATAATGTACATTTTACTATGGATCCTAAAGAACAGTTTGCAGCAGTCAAGGATGCAAGAAGTCTTGGTTTAACTATGCTTGGTAATTTCCATTCTCACCCGGAGACTCCTTCAAGACCTTCTGAGGAAGATAAAAGACTTGCATATGATTCAACTGCGGTATATATGATTATGTCCCTTATGGATAACGACAATCCTGTGTTTAAGGCATTCGGTGTCGATAAGGATAAGAATGTTACTGAGCATGTGCTGGAGATTGTATGATATTTATAAAAAGTGTTGACAAAGTAATATTGAATTCATATTATTAATATGTAAATAATGTTCGCTTACCATTGGCGGCTGATAAATGAATGGCTTGAAAATCACCTCTTCGCTTAGTTAAGTGAAGGGGTTTTGTTTTTGTCAGGGGATTATTATGGAGGACAGATGGAGATAAAACATGCATAATGCTCTGAATCAAGTATCTGTGCAAGATTTATCTTGTAGTCAGAAAAGAAAGGACGTAGTTCTTCGGAGATGTCTGTCGTCATATCAGATAACCATATTGAACCATCCCATGGAGATTCTCCATAGTAGAATATAAGCGTGATTACATGAAATATAAAAACAAAAATGTGGTGCCATATCAACTAAGATGTGACGCCACATTTGTATTACACATGAAATATCTCAACAAGAAATATCATTGCAAGTCCGTAATAAGTTACAACAGCAACGAGGTCATTCACAGTTGTGATAAGCGGACCTGATGCAACAGCCGGGTCAATGTGAATCTTGTGGAAGAACATAGGGATAATAGTTCCCACAAGGCTTGAAACAACCATCGCAACAATAAGAGATAATCCGACACAGCCAGATATTAAAAATGCTGACATCCACGCATATTTCTTGAATATATGAATATAGACACCTAAGAATATAAGTGCCATAATGCCAAGACTTGCACCATTAAGGAAACCAATCTTCATTTCTTTGAAAAGAAGAGATAACTTTTTCTTGGCACTTAAAGTCTCATCCATAAGGACACGGATAGTTACAGCAAGTGACTGGGTACCGACATTACCAGCCATGTCAAGAACAAGGGATTGAAAACATATTACAATCGGAAGAACAGCAACTACTGATTCAAATATTCCTACAACTGATGAAACTGCCATTCCAAGAAATAGCAGTATAATAAGCCAAGGAAGACGCTTCTTGATACTTACAAGTGTTGGCTCGCTTAAATCATCTTCAGAAGTAAGACCGGCGAGCTTTGCGTAATCATCACCCATTGCATCATCAACGAGTTCAACGATATCTGTTGCGGTAAGGATACCGCATATATTTCCATCTTCAGTAAGTACAGGAATAGAATCTTCTTCGTAATCTGCAATCTTATCAATACATTCACTAATATTTTCATGCTCATATACATAAGGATAAGAGCTGCTTATTATGTCGGCAAGATTATCATTCTGCCTCGCAATAATTAAATCCTTTAAATCAATTGCACCGGCAAATTTGTCAGCACTATTAACTACATATATAGTTGATATATTATCATGTTCTCCAGCCTGCTTAACAAGTGCACTCATGGCTTCTCTTATAGTAAGATTATCTGGTATGCATACAAAATTATTAGTCATGCAGCTACCAATCTCATCATCTTCATAAGAAAGAAGCTTTTGGACATCCTCTTTTGCATCAGCGTCTAAGTGTTCAACAATTTCATTCTTTTTAGATTCTGACAAATCATCAAGTACATCAACAGCATCATCAGAGTCCATGTAAGAGACAACTCTTGCTGCTTTCTCTAAAGATAATTCTTCAAGATAATCCTTCGCATCATCAAGATAAGAGAAAATCTCAGCAATCATATGTTCATCAAGAACATTATATATATGTTGTCTTTCAGCAGGTGTAAGAAGAGTGATTGCTTCAGCAATATCTTTTTCATGATACTTCGAAAGTGCTTTAATTAATTTCTGTGAATTTTTAGATGACTTAAAAATTCTGACAAGATCTTTTACATAATCTTTCTTTGGGAATAATACTTTGTTCATTGTGGCCTCCTTTTTGCCTTAATTGGGCATAAAAATACATCGCTACAGATGATTGTGATAGTAAGGATCCTCTGATGCGATGTATAAAAGGCACAATTTATTAGAATGTGGTTATGAGATTCTCACAGACAGCCACATTCCAAGCCTACACTTATAGTATACACCGCAGTTCTTACTTCGTCCTATACGATCGCAACTGTCCATGAAAATCCACCTCCGTTCATAATCAGATATTTTACGGGCTGATTGTATCATAATATTTTTTAGAAAACAACAAAAATGTGTTACAATATTTATATGAAAAATTATAAATTAGTAAATCTGATATAAGGCAGGTAAATGTATGACATTACAGCAGCTAAGATATGTTGTTATAGTAGCAGAAACAGGTACTATTACTGAGGCGGCAGATAAATTATATATTTCACAGCCAAGCCTTACGAATGCAATCCATGAGCTTGAAGGTGAAATGAATATTACGATATTTAACAGAACTAATAAAGGAATAAGTGTATCAAAGGAGGGCGAAGAATTCCTTTCTTATGCAAGACAGATACTAGAGCAGGCAGCCATACTTGAGGATAAATACAAAGGCGGCAATGGGGGAAGAAAACAGTATTGCGTTTCAACGCAGCATTATTCATTTGCAGTCAATGCATTTGTTGATCTTATAAAACAGTTCGGGCAGGATGAGTATGATTTCAGTCTAAGAGAAACGCAGACGTATGAGATTATTGAGGATGTTGCACGTTTAAGAAGTGAGATAGGAATATTGTTTATTAATGATTTTAATGAAGCTGTCATTAGAAAGCTTTTAAGGTCATATGAGCTTGAATTTCATGAGCTGTTTACAGCCAAACCACATGTGTTTATAAGCAGAAAGCATCCGCTTGCTGGCAGCAGCGTCATATATAATGAACAGCTGGAAGAGTATCCGTACCTGTCATTCGAGCAGGGGGAACATAATTCTTTCTATTTCTCAGAGGAAATATTCTCAGAGACAGCAAGAAAAAAGAATATAAGAGTCCGCGACAGGGCAACTCTTTTTAATCTGCTCATAGGCCTTAACGGTTATACGGTAAGCAGTGGTATTATAGACAAGAAGCTTAATGGAAAAGACATAATTGCGGTGCCTCTTGCTGATGAGTCGGATATGCATATTGGGTATATAACTCATAAAAGAGGAATGATAAGCAGACTTGGAAGTACATATCTTGAGGCAATAAGAAAGTATCTGAAATAACAATTATAATACGCAGGTTGGCTATAGTTTAAAACTATGGCTAACCTTATTTTTTATGTATTATACAAATATTTTCTTCATATTTATAATGACATCATCACGTTATATATGAGGAGAATAGATATGAAAACAGCAGTAGTTGGTTATCCAAGAATAGGAACATTAAGAGAACTCAAGTTTGCACTTGAAAAATATTTTAAGAATGAAATCAGTGTAGAGGAGCTGACAGACACAGCAAAAGAATTAAGAAAGTTGCACTGGCTTACACAGAAAGAGGCAGGAATTGATTATATTACAAGCAATGATTTCTCATATTATGATATTGTGCTTGATACGGCATTTTTACTGAACATAATTCCTGAAAGATACAGGAAACTTGAGGTTTCGGAGCTTAATAAATATCTTGCGATGGCAAGGGGCTATCAGGGAGAGAATGGTGATGTTAAAGCTCTTGCTATGAAGAAATGGTTTAATACCAATTACCATTACATTGTTCCAGAGGCAGAGGACAGTACGCAGATAAGGCTCACAGGTAATAAACTGTGGGATGAATACGCAGAGGCAAAAGAACTTGGAATCGAGACAAAACCGGTAATCACAGGCGTGTATACATTATTTAAGCTGTGCAGATTTACAGGTAAGAAGAGGGCAGATGATTTTATCAATGCATTTGTTGAAGCATATAAAGATGTTTATAGCAAATGTGAAGCTGTAGGAATTCAGTGGCTTCAGTTTGACGAGCCAGCACTTGTGCAGGACATGACAGAAGAAGACAGAGAACTGTTTGTCAAAATGTATAGTGAAATTTTAGGCAAGAAGCAATCATGCAAAATATTGCTTCAGACATATTTCGGAGACGTGAGAGATGTGTATGAAGATATTGTTAAGCTGCCGTTTGACGGAATCGGGCTTGATTTTATTGAGGGAAAGAAAACATCAGAGCTTATTGAAAAATATGGGTTTCCAAAGGACACGGTATTATTCGCGGGCCTTGTCAATGGAAAGAATATCTGGAAGAATCATTATGAAAAGACTTTAAATGTGCTTAAAAAGCTTGAAGATAAGGGAATACAGACAGTTTTATCAACATCATGTTCGCTGCAGCATGTTCCATATACATTAAAGCATGAGGATAAACTTTCGTATGAATATCTGAATTACTTCGCATTTGCAGAAGAAAAGCTTGTGGAATTAAAGGAATTAAGTGGGCTTGCCAAGTGTACAGATTTTGAAGGAGATGAAAGATTCAAAGCTAACAGACAGCTTTTTGCAGGAACAAGAAAATGTGATAATGAAGCTGTAAAGAAAAGACTTGAGGAAGTTACAGAAGCAGACTACAGAAGACTTCCTGCAAGAAGTGAAAGACAGCAGCTTCAGAAGAAAGAATTTGCATTGCCAAAGCTGCCTACAACTACAATAGGTTCATTTCCACAGACAAAAGATGTTAAGGCCAACCGTTCGGCATTTCGTAAGGGTGAAATCAGCAAAGAACAGTATGTTGAATTTAATAAAAAGAAAATTGAGGAATGTGTAAGATGGCAGGAAGAAATCGGACTTGATGTACTTGTTCATGGAGAATACGAAAGAAATGACATGGTTGAGTATTTCGGTGAAGCGTTGGGAGGCTTTCTGTTCACAGAGAAGGCATGGGTACAGTCATATGGAACAAGATGTGTTAAACCACCTGTTATATGGGGAGATGTTTACCGCAAGAAGCCGATAACAGTTGAGTGGTCTGTGTATGCACAGTCACTTACAGATAAGATAATGAAAGGAATGCTTACAGGTCCGGTAACAATTCTTAACTGGTCATTCCCAAGAGAAGATATTACAATCAAGGAATCAATTTCGCAGATTGCACTTGCAATAAGAGATGAGGTGCTTGACCTTGAAGCAAATGGAATTAAGATTATCCAGATTGATGAGGCAGCCTTAAGAGAAAAGCTTCCATTAAGAAAATCTGACTGGAATACAGAATATCTTGATTTTGCAATACCAGCATTCAGACTTACAGCAAGCGGCGTAAAACCAGAAACACAGATACATACTCATATGTGTTACAGTGAATTTACAGATATAATCCCAGCAATAGACGATATGGACGCTGATGTTATCACATTTGAAGCATCACGCTCAGACCTTCAGATTCTTGATTCATTAAGAGAAAACAATTTTGAAACAGAGGTAGGACCTGGAGTATACGACATTCACTCACCAAGAGTACCATCGGTTGAAGAGATTACCCGTGCAATAAAGATAATGCTTACAAAGATAGACAAAGACAAGCTGTGGGTAAATCCAGACTGCGGACTTAAGACAAGAGGTGTGCCAGAGACAGAAGCAAGCCTTAAGAATATGGTTAAGGCAGCAGAAATTGTCAGGGCTGAGGTGTAGTATTGTGGTGGCTGTGAAGCAGGATTACAAAAAGGCTGAGATTGTCGAAATTGAGTTGTAGTGTAGGCATTTGTGAGACTGGAGATGGTTTATTGTGAGCCAGTGGGGTGGATTGGATTTTGAAGTGTTGGAAAGGCAAACAAAAGTCCAAACGGGACGAGTCAGCAAGTCAGATTAGACATTGAACCAGAGAAAAATACGCAAAAAGTCCAATAAACAAAAATACATAACAAAAAGGGCGATGTTAAAAATGACATCGCCATGAATTATATACAGTTTCCAACCAAAGAATCCTATACTCCGCTATAAGCACTATATCCACCGTCAACAGGTAACACTATACCATTGACAAAGCCGGCTGTTTCATCGCTTGCAAGAAAGAGTGCAGCACCAATAAGTTCTTCAGGATTGCCAAAGCGTCCCATAGGTGTTCCGGCAATTATTTTTCTGGCACGGTCTGTGTATGTTCCGTCTGCATTGAATAAGAGGTCATGATTCTGCTCGGCAGCGTAGAATCCCGGCGCAATTGCATTGCAGCGTATACCGCTTTCACCAAAATGTACAGCAAGCCACTGTGTAAGATTAAGAATAGCACTTTTGGCATTGCCATAAGCCATGACCTTAGTAAGAGGAAGAATAGAAGTTACAGAGGCAATATTGATAATACTGCCGCTTCTCTTTTCAACCATATCCTTAGTAAATACCTGAATAGGAAGAAGAGTTCCCATGTAATTAAGATCCATAACATCACGGATTCTGTCTTCATCAAGATTCCAGAAAGAATAGTCAGAATCTTCTTTTTCTTTCTTTAACATCTCAATGGAAGTAATTGCACCAGGCTGGTTGCCGCCTGCACCATTAATGAGAATATCACAGCTACCGAGTTCATTCTTAATAGTTTCATAAGCAGCTGTAAGCTCATCTTTATTGATTACATTGCAGCTGTAGCCTTTAATAGTAACATTTTTGTTATATTCATCCAGAGCATCTTTAGTAAGCTTCTCAGAAACAGAAGCAAGCTTTTCTTTGTTACGTCCGATTATTGCAACCTTAGCACCGCATATGGCAAGTCCATATGCCATGGCTGAGCAGAGAGTTCCGCTTCCACCAGTTACAATAGCAGTTTTACCTGAAAGATTAATATTAAATGGTACCTTCATTGATTATGGTCTCCTTATTATTTAAGAAAATCTTCTCTCATTGGATTAAATACATCGCAGAGGATTCCTTCTTCAAGACATGTAACTCCATGGGTTACGCCGGAAGGCATGTATACGCTGTCCCCCTGATTAACGATTTTGGTTTCATCACCAATAGTAAATTCAAAGCTTCCTTTAGCGATGTATGTGATTTGTAAATGTTTATGGCTGTGGAAATTTCCTTTAGAACCTTTTTCAAAATGGATTTCGCACATCATAAGGTCATCAGAATAGCATAATATTTTTCTTGTAACACCAGGCTCACAGTTAGTAGGAGTAACATCTTTGTTAAATGTAAACATATACAATACCTCATTTCTATATTTAATAATTATAGGTCTATATTAAACTTTCCTATCAAAAAAAACTAGCATAATTATGAAACTATGTTATATTAAATACAGATATATTGTTTAAACATTTTACATGAAAGGGGCGTGCATTAAGATGATAATTAACGGCGTTAATGATATAAACAGATCTTTGTCTGTTAACGGAACAGGTGCAGATACGCAGGATATAAGTCCTGCAAGACTTAAATCAATGAAACGTTCTGGTCAGGTGGAATGTGAAACATGTGCCAGCAGAGAATATAAGGATGGTTCAGATGAAGCCAATGTCTCGTTTAAGAGTGCTGCACATATTGATCCGTCATCAGCAGCTTCTAAGGTTATGGCACACGAGCAGGAACACGTTTCTAATGCAAACAGGAAAGCAGCCAGTAAAGATGGAGAAGTTCTTAGTGCATCGGTTACTCTTAAAACAGCCGTATGCCCTGAATGTGGAAGAGCATATGTATCAGGAGGGGTGACGAATACAGCGATTAAGTATCCATCTACTTCTTATGGACAAAACCAGAAAAACGCAGATTATCCAGAGCTTGCCGGCAGGAATGTGGATTACGCAGGATAATCAATGCATAAATGTGGAATAAAGTATGAAAAATGTAACGGAGAATAAAAGGTTTATGCATATTATATGGCTTGTGATGGCATTGATATGCCTTGGATACTACATAAGGTGTGCAACATACGCAGGGATAGGCTCATCATTTATATTTATATGGCTGCTTGGTGCTGTCTTTTTTGGATTGATATTTGCAGTGAGAGTGTTAGAAATTAAGGGCATAATTCATGTGGCAAAGGTTTTAAGAATTTGTTTTGTGGTAATAATGGCAGCAGGTATATCAATTTTTATTTTCATTGAAGCATTAATAATAAAAGGGATGACAACAAAGCCGCAGGATAATTGCGATTATATAATAGTACTTGGCTGCCAGATAAGAGGTGATCATATAACAAGGTCGCTTAAAAACAGACTGGATGTGGCAGCTTCATATGCGTTGGACAATCCTGATACAACAATAATAGTATCAGGAGGCAAAGGAAAAGGGGAAAATACGACGGAAGCCTATGCAATGTATAATTATCTGGTGTCTAAAGGAATAGATGGTTCACGTATAATACAGGAAGATAAATCGACAGATACATCAGAGAATATGAAATATTCAGTACAATACATAGAGAATACAGATTCACAGGTTGGCATAGTAACCAATAACTTTCATATAGCAAGAAGCCGCCTTCTTGCCAGACACGCAGGATTAAAAAACACCTGCGGAATGCCGGCAGAAAGTGACCACGTATTGTTCATAAACTATATGGTTAGAGAAGCCATTGGCATAGTGAAAGACTTTGTGTTCGGAAATTTTTAGGGGTTTATTATTGATATATAATGAAGCACCTGTATTTTAGTCATATAACCGAATATTACGAGCTCAGTGTAAGTAATATCTGAGGTTATCCGACTAAAATACAGGCGCTTCTGTAGATACCTTAATGATAAAACCTCTGGATGTCATTAATCAATGAATAAGTCTGGTTATATCCATCATTGTACATAGATAATATTTTGTTAAAGTCTTTTTCGATTTTACCAAATCCTTTGCTTTGGGTCGGTCTTATTACTAAGCAGCGGCCTTCTTTTTCGTATCGCTCAAGACGCTTAAGACAACGGTTATAGCGTTCTGCACGAAGAAGGATATCACGCTGGATTTCAGGATATTTAAGAAAGGCTCTTGCGAGAGTTCTTACGGAGCTTGTGGTGTGCTTTTCGTAGCCTGCTTCGCGGGTAAGAACAACAATTACTCTGTCGCAACCATCCTCGAATGCTTTTTCAAAAGGAATTGAGTCACTTAAACCACCATCAAGGTAAGGTGTTCCGTCAAGATATATAAGAGGAAAAGCCAGAGGAAGCGCACATGTTGCACGAAGAAGCTGGTTGGTACGGTCATTCCCGGTAAATGTTTTGTATTCAGCTTTGCCAGTTATAACGTTAGTTACAACACATTTGAAAGTTCCTTTATATCTATGGAAAGCATCATAATCATAAGGTACGAGTTCGTTTGGAATTGTGTCAAATGTAAAATGGAGTCCATATAGAGAACGATTGTCCTTGTGAATCATATTGTTAAGACCAACATATCTTTTGTCATTTCTGTAATCAATGAGGATTTTAATGTTTCTGCCTATCTGTCCTGAAGCCATTGAAACACCATATGCAGCACCTGCAGACACGCCAATCATATAATCTGGCATGATGTTATTTTCTAGCATGGCATCCATGACTCCACAAGAAAAAATAGTCCTGAAAGCACCACCCTCAAATACGATTCCTGTTTTCATAATGTCTTCCTCCTGATGTTTATATTAAGAATGAAAAATAATAATTAATATAAGTGATTTGTTTGAACGTCTAAGTATATTTTGGCGTGAAAAAATTATTTAGTCAATAAAAAACAGTGCTTTTAGGCGATTTTGTTAAAAATCTGTTGCCTAAATACGTTTTTTATTGTACAATCTTTATATATTATCGGGGGGGGTACAGCCAGAATAAAGCTTCCCCTAGGGAAGATGTAAGGAGACATTTATAATGGATGCAGTAGTAAAGTATATTGACGGACTTCTGGAGAAGAGTACACCAGATGCGCCTGTCTGGAACATTGAAAAGATTAAGCAGGGGTTGAAGTCAAAGTGGAATTATATTGATGGATGTATGATTAAAGCCGTCCTTCAGATGTATGCCCTGACCAAGGAAGACAAGTATTTAAAGTTTGCAGATGATTTTATAGATTACAGAGTTTTTGAAGATGGAACAATTGATGGTTATAGTGTTGGTGAAAAAAATATAGACAATGTTAATGCTGGAAAGACACTTTTTGAATTATATGATCTTACAGGTAAGGAAAAGTATAAGAAAGCTGCAGACCTTGTTTATTCGCAGATTGAGATTATGCCTAGATGCCAGAATGAAGCAAGAAGCTTCTGGCATAAGGATATATATCCTAATCAGGTATGGCTTGATGGCCTTTATATGGGACTTCCGTTCTATCTTGAATATGAAACAAGATATAATGATAGAAAGAACTATCCGGATATCTTCGGGCAGTTCAAGTTTGTTATCGAGAATATGAGAAATCCTCTTAACGGACTGTATTTCCATGCTATGGATACAAGTAAAGAAGCATTTTGGTGTGACAAGGTTACAGGCTTATCACAGCATAGCTGGTTGAGAGCTATTGGATGGTATACAATGGCTCTTCTTGATACACTTGATCAGGTTGATAATCATGATCATAAGTTTGATGCTGAGTGTAAGATGCTTGAGGAAGCATTTAAGAATCTTATTGATGCAATGCTTAAGTATCAGGATGAGAGTGGTATGTGGTATCAGGTAGTTAATTATGGTGGCATGGACAAGAATTATCTGGAAACAAGCGGAAGCTCAATTATGGCTTATGCGCTTCTTAAGGGAATTCGTCTTGGGTTCCTTTCAGATGATTATGCACAGTATGCTAAGAAAGCAATTGATGGAATATGTTCAAGATATCTGAAGACGAAGGAAGATGGTTCGTTATCTCTTGGAGGTATCTGTCTTGTTGCAGGACTTGGTGGTAATGGAAGAAGACCTGGCACATATGATTACTATATGTCAGAGCCGATTGTGGAAGATGATGCTAAGGGCGTAGGTCCATTCCTTCTTGCATATACAGAACTTTTAAGATACGAGAATAAGTAATCGGTACAATAATAATTAATACATCAACGGGGTCTTAAAGAAATAATTAAGACCTCGTATTTTTATGGAGGAATAATACAATGAAAGAAAAACCATATATAACAATGGATGAGGTTATAAACAATCAGGGTAAAGGAAAGCGTGGGTACAAGCTTTTAACAGCACAGAATGGATGCATTAATGGATGCTGTTCTGGCATAACCTGTTATTCTGAGACAGAGTTCAATCCGCAAGCGGGTTATCATGATGATCAGGAAGGATTTTATGTGTTAGAAGGGGAAGGATATGCCAAGCTGGATGATATGGTTTTTCCTATAAAAGAAGGTGATTCATTTGTTGCTTTGCCAGGGGTAAGACATACTATCAGAACTAATGACGAATCAAGACCGGTAAAAGTTTTTTGGTTTCATAGTGGGGTATAGACTATAATGTTTGAAGAGTATGATGACGAGGATAAAAAGAAATGGCTCTTTAAGGAAAATATACGACTTCAAGAATTAAGCAGAAATCTTGAAGATGAAAGAAAACTTATAGATATTCAGATGGGGATGCTGCAGCGGCAGCAGAGCAAGAATATGCTACTAAAAAAACAGCTTGAAGGACAGAGGGAACTTTTTGAGCAGAAGTGGAATATTCTTGAAAGAGAGACAAGACAGCTTGCTATAGACAAAGATAAGTTTGAACGGGAAAAGCTTATGTATAAAGACAAGGTGTACAGAGAAGCAAGAAAAAGCATGTCAAATGCAGAGAATGTAAAGATATTCTTTAAAGGGGTTGAGGATACTGAATCTCTGAAAAAGAGATATAAGGCTCTGCTTAAGATATATCATCCGGACAATATGCATGGGGATAAGGATCTTTTGCAAGCAATTAATACTGAATATGAAAGATTATCACGATTTTATCTTGGAACATAGAATAAAATGATGTATAATACAAGTTAGTTTGACAAAACAAGGAGAAAATTCCTCTCCTCATCAGAGGATTCGGATTTTACTCCGTAAAACAAGGAGGAAGATATGTTTAAGATTAATGATAATTACCTGAAACTTCCAGGAAGCTATCTGTTTTCAACTATAGGCAAGAAAGTGGCTGCATATCAGCAGGCTAATCCTGACAAGGAGATTATAAGACTTGGAATAGGAGATGTTACACAGCCATTAGCGCCAGCAGTAATTGAGGCTTTACATAAGTCTGTTGATGAGATGGCAGACGCTAAGACATTCCATGGATATGCACCAGATCTTGGATATGAGTTTTTAAGAAGTGCAATTGCAGATCATGATTATAAAAAGCGTGGATGTGATATTTCAGCAGATGAAATATTCGTATCAGATGGTGCTAAGTCTGATTCAGGTAATATTGGAGATATTTTTTCTGTAGATAACAAGATTGCAGTGTGTGACCCTGTATATCCGGTATATGTTGATACTAATGCAATGGCAGGAAGAACAGGCAGCTATATACCAGAGAAGCAGGCGTGGAGTAATGTTGTTTATATGCCATGTACTGCAGCAACTAATTTCGCACCAGAGCTTCCTGATGAAACACCAGATATCATATATCTTTGTTTCCCTAATAATCCAACCGGTTCTACAATTACTAAGGATGAGCTTCAGAAGTGGGTTGATTATGCTAATAAGGTTGGAGCAGTTATTATATATGATGCAGCTTATGAAGCATATATTTCAGAACCAGATGTTCCTCATACAATCTATGAGTGTGAAGGCGCAAGAACATGTGCTATTGAACTTAGATCATTCTCTAAGAATGCAGGATTTACAGGTGTAAGACTTGGATTTACTGTTATTCCTAAGGAGCTTAAGTGTGGTGATGTAACACTTCACAGCCTTTGGGCAAGAAGACATGGAACAAAGTTTAATGGTGCTCCATATATCGTTCAGAGAGCTGGAGAGGCTGTTTATTCAGAAGCAGGACAGAAGCAGACCGGTGAGCAGATTGCATACTATATGAATAATGCCAAGACTATTCTTGAAGGGCTTAAGTCAGCTGGTTATACAGTGTCAGGTGGTGTTAATGCACCATATATCTGGTTAAAGACACCTGATAAGATGACAAGCTGGGAGTTCTTTGATTATCTCCTTGAGAAAGCTAATGTTGTTGGTACACCTGGTTCAGGATTTGGACCAAGTGGTGAAGGATACTTCAGACTGACTGCATTTGGCTCATATGAGAACACAGTTAAGGCACTTGAGAGAATTAAGGCACTTTAATATTAAAACTAAATAATAAAAAAGGCTGTCGCTTTAACGATTGAAAATCGTTGAGGTGTCAGCTTCTTTTTTTCTATAAAATACGATTTTTAAGTTACTATTTTTGAATATATATGTGCTTTTATCCGTGCTTATTCTGTTCGCATTATGAAATGTAGATTGCGGTGTCCTCATAAACTAAATGAGCTTATATATCGTCTTAATATAGAAGAAAGGGACACCGCGCTAATTTCTTAGTGCGACATCCCCTTTAATTGATTATTTGGATGATTTATCTTCTTTTTCATTTTTCTCTGGTAAAAGCTTTACTATAACCGATTCTGCACGATTAGAAGATACCTTTTCTACAAACATCCATACATTATCAACTGTGAGTTTATCGCCAGCTTTTGGAAGTCTGTCAAGCTTTTCAACAATGAGCCCACCTATTGAATCATTATCTTCAGATTCTAATGTTGTACCCAGTTCATCATTAAGATCGTCAAGCTTGAATGAACCATCAACTCTGTATGTAGTATCGTTAATTTTAATAAGGGCATCCTTTTCGTCAGTGTCATATTCATCTCTGATTTCACCAACAATTTCTTCGAGAAGATCTTCGGTTGTAATCATGCCAGATGTTGTTCCGTATTCACTTAACACAATTGCTATGCTTGTTGAACTTAACTGCATATCCTTAAACAGATCAGACGTGTTTTTCTGTTCAAAAGTAAAGAATGGCTTTCGCATAATCTTTCTTATGTCAAATGTTTTGCTGTCTGACTTAGTGACAATTAAGTCTTTAATATTAAGAATACCGATTACATTGTCTGGCGAATTCTCATAAATAGGAATTCGTGTGTACATTGTCTGTCTGAAAAGATCAATTATTTCATCATAAGATGAATTGACATCTGCAAGAGTCATATCAATTCTTGGAATCATAACATCCTTGGCAGTAGAATCTCCGAAATCAAAAAGATTATTGATTATTTTCTTTTCATTAGATTCAATAACGCCTTCTTCCTGGCTTACATTAACAATTGTACGGATTTCATCTTCGGTAAATATATCTTTTTTCTTATTACTGTCAATTCTAAGCAGCCATAAGAAGAAACCAGCAAGATGGTCAACAATAAATATTACAGGCGTAAGAATTACCATAAGAAACTTAATTATGGGTGCATATGCCATTGCTATTTTGGTTGCGTGTATATTAGCAGTATTCTTGGGAGTAATCTCACCAAATATAAGAACGAGGAGTGTAAGAACACCGGTAACAATTCCAGTGGCTTTATTGCCCCATACGCTAATTGTGAATGATGTAGCTAAGGCAGAACAACTGATATTGACAATGTTATTGCCAATAAGGACAGCAGAGAGCATCTTGGCAGGCTGATCAATTATGCTGATAACAATGTTGGCACGTTTATTACCCTCCTGTGCTAGTGAAAGCAGTTTAATCCGGCTTACAGTTATGAATGATGTTTCTGCAGACGAAAAAAATGCTGATAAACCAAGTAAAATAATGATAGAAATAAGTTGGATGATACTATCCGTATCCAAAAAAAATCCCTCCAGTCATAAATTAAAATATTGTTTTTATTCTACAGTAGACAATGCTAATCGTCAAGTGTTAAATTGGCAGACAGGAATAAGATGTGAAGATGCTTCATATTATAGTAAAAAAAGGACAAAACATAATTGTGATTGATATGAAGAAGATGATAAAAGCTCTGGCCTCAGGGTATCTGTTTACATTAATTGTGCTGGTTGTTCTTACATATTTAATGAAGAAATTTACATGGGAAGAAAGAATAATAAATATAATTATTATTGGAATATATGCTGTGGGAGCTTTTCTTGGCGGAATGTACGAAGGATGGATGAAAGGGAGCAGAAGAGTTGCCTGGGGTGCGGTATATGGAATGTTATATATTGTTATACTTGTGGCTGCAGCATCGTTAATAAACAGGGGTATACCATATAAATCCTATGAATTAGCAGGGATTATTTTGTGCAGTGCAATATCAGGCGCGGCAGGTGGATTTTTTAGTCCATAATTTTTTGGAAAAATAAAAAGGAAAATAACAGTTTGTGTTGAATAATAAAATTGTGAGCGTTAAATTTAGAGTTTGTTATAAGTGTGGAGGCACGATTTGATGAATATCCGTGAACAGCAGGAACACAGGGAACATCTGATATTAAGTCAATATGCCAGTTTCAGTGATGAATCAAGGGGACGGGACAGGGAAGAACCTCAATGTCCTATGAGAACGATTTATCAAAGAGACAGGGACCGGATAATACATTGTAAAGCATTCAGGAGACTGAAGCACAAGACGCAGGTTTTTCTTGCACCAGAGGGGGATCATTACAGAACAAGACTGACACATACTCTGGAGGTTGCACAGATCGCAAGAAGTATAGCGAGAGCGTTATGCCTTAATGAAGATCTTACAGAGGCTATAGCTTTAGGTCATGATCTTGGACATACGCCATTTGGACATGCGGGCGAGAGAACGCTTAATTCATTGTGTCCTGTTGGATTTGCACATTATAAGCAGAGCATACGTGTTGTCGAATTCCTTGAAAAGGATGGCTTAGGACTCAATCTTACATGGGAAGTAAGGGATGGCATTATTAATCACAGAACCTCAGGGAAACCATCAACATTAGAGGGAAAGGCTGTAAGATTATCAGATAAAATAGCTTATATTAATCATGATATTGATGATGCAATAAGAGCAAATATATTTAAAGAAAGTGATATACCAGAAGAATTCACAGGCGTATTGGGACACTCTACTAAAGAAAGACTCAATACAATGATTAATGACATAGTTATTAACAGTGTTGGCAAGGATGATATTATAATGTCAGAACCAATACATGATGCAATGACAAGATTAAGACAGTTTATGTTTGACAGCCTGTATCTTAATCCAACGGCAAAGAGTGAAGAAGCTAAAGCAGATAAGCTTATAACAGAGTTATATAGATACTATGTTGATAATACTGATAAACTCCCGGATACATATAAACGTTTTATAACTGAGTTCGGAGAACGACCTGAACAGGTTGTATGCGATTACATAGCAGGAATGAGCGATCAGTATTCGATAAGTAAGTTTCAGGAGATTTTTGTACCAAAAGCCTGGAAGGGATAAAGTGATGTATTCAAGAGAAGTAATTGATGAAGTAATATCCCGGAATGATATTGTTGATGTTATATCCGGGTATATAAAGTTAAAAAAGAATGGCAGCTCATATACCGGACTGTGTCCATTTCATAATGAAAAGTCACCATCATTTTCGGTATCTGGACAGCGTCAGCTGTATCACTGCTTTGGATGTGGTGTAGGTGGAAATGTTATTACATTTGTTATGGAATATGAGAATATGACATTTTTGGAAGCAGTCAGAATGCTAGGAGAAAGAGCAGGAGTAGCGCTTCCTGAAACTTCTATGTCAGAACAGGACAAGAAGGAGAGAGGAATAAGGGATCGGCTGCTTGAGATTAATAAAATAGCTGCAACTTATTATTACAGACAGTTAAGACAGGACCGGGGTAAACCGGGACTTGATTATCTTAAGAAGAGAGAACTGTCTGACAACACAATTAATAGTTTCGGACTGGGGTTTGCATCGCAGTCAACTGGAGAATTGTACAAGCTGTTAAAGGACAAAGGCTATGAAGATGATATGCTGAAAGAGTCTGGATTGTTTACATACGAAAGAGGCATACATGAAAAGTTCTGGAACAGAGTAATATTCCCAATAATGGATATTAATAATAAGGTAATAGGTTTTGGCGGACGAGTCATGGGAGATGCAAAACCTAAATATCTGAACTCACCAGAAACAAGATTGTTTGATAAAAGCCGTAATTTGTATGGACTTAATATAGCAAGGACATCAAGGAAACCTAACATGATAATATGTGAGGGATATATGGATGTTATATCTATGCATCAGGCAGGATTCAATCAGGCAGTTGCATCATTGGGAACAGCACTTACTCCGGGACATGCAAGACTGCTGAAGAGATATACAGATAATGTACTGATAACATATGATAGTGATGAGGCTGGGGTAAAAGCAGCACTTAGAGCAATACCATTACTGAAAGAGGCAGGGCTGTCAACTAAGGTAATTAACTTAAAACCATATAAGGATCCTGATGAATTCATTAAGGCTATGGGTGCGGAAGCTTTTCAGGAACGTATTGACAATGCACAGAACAGCTTTATGTATGAAATAGGCATATTAGAAAAGAAATATGATCGTAAAGATCCGGAAAGTGAAACAGCATTTGAAAGAGAAACAGCATCAAAACTGGTTGCGTTTAAGGAAAAGTTAGAACGTGACAATTATCTTCGTGCTGTGTGCCGGCAGTTTATGATACCAGAGGACGGAATGAGGCAGATGGTATCGAAGCTTGGCAATCAGGAAGGAATAATGGCAAGAGCAGCAGGCAATCAGGTCAGACAGGAGACATTTTCTAAAAAGAAACGTGAAGATGGTGTACGGCAGGCTGAAAAAATGCTGCTGACATGGATGATAAGCGACAGGGATATCTTTGAAAAAATCGGACATTATATATCGCCGGAAGATTTTGTTGATCCACTGTTTCAGGATGTCGCAATGAAAGTATACAATCAGTATGAGAGTGGAAATATAAGTCCTGCTTCAATAATTGGCGATTATGAAACTGCTGAAGAACATAATGAAGTCGCGGCAATGTTTTCAGCAGATCTGGATGATGGGCTTAATCCGCAGGAACGGGAAAAAACTCTCAATGATATCGTCATAAGGATTAAGAGTAACAGTCTTAATAATGAACTTAATAGGACTGCTGATCCAAGGCGGATGCAGGAAATTATATTAGAACAGCAGAAGCTTAATCAGATTCATATTAATATATAAATATAATATAAGCGATCACGCTAAGAAGAATGGAGAATAAAATGGCTAAGAAGAGTGTAGAAACAATTGAGGAAAATGTTAAGGATACAATGGAAGAGGCTGTAGTAGAAAAAAAGACTTCAACAAAGAAGGCTGCTGCTAAAAAGGCAGTTAAAAAAGAAACAGCTGAGGATTTACAGGTACAGGCGACAGCTGCTGATCAAGAAGCAGATGCAGCAGAGAGCATTGAAGCCAGATTTAAAGAAAAATGTGAAGGGATTCTTGCTATTGCAAAGAAAAAGAAAAATGTTCTTGATTATCAGGAAATAATGAATTATTTTCAGGATACAGATTTTGAAGCTGACAGAATGGAAAAAGTATTTGAATTCCTTGAGTCTAATAAAGTTGATGTAAAAATGAATGATGATGTAGAGGAAGATGAAGATGTAATTCTTGATGACGAGGACGAAATTGATATTGAGAAGATAGATCTTTCAGTTCCTGATGGAATAGGCCTTGATGATCCTGTGAGAATGTATTTAAAGGAGATAGGAAAGGTTCCACTTCTTAGTGCAGAAGAAGAAATAGAGTATGCGAAGAGAATGGAAAATGGAGATGAAGAAGCAAAGAAAAGACTTGCAGAGGCTAACTTGAGACTTGTTGTCAGCATAGCTAAGCGTTACGTTGGACGTGGCATGCAGTTCCTTGATCTTATCCAGGAAGGTAATCTTGGTCTAATAAAGGCTGTAGAAAAGTATGATTACAGAAAAGGATTTAAGTTCAGTACATATGCTACATGGTGGATAAGACAGGCTATTACAAGAGCAATTGCTGACCAGGCCCGTACTATCAGAATTCCTGTTCATATGGTTGAGACAATTAACAAGCTTGTAAGAGTCCAGAGACAGCTTCTTCAGGAACTTGGAAGAGAACCATCTCCTGAGGAAATTGCAGAAAATATGGATATTCCAGTAGAGAGAGTAAGAGAAATCCAGAAGATATCACAGGAACCAGTATCACTTGAAACCCCTATTGGAGAGGAGGAAGACAGCCATTTAGGAGATTTCATCCAGGATGATAATGTACCTGTTCCAGCAGAGGCAGCAGCTTCTACGCTTCTTAAGGAACAGCTTGTAGAGGTGCTTGGAACTCTTACAGAAAGAGAGCAGAAGGTATTAAGATTAAGATTTGGAATGGATGATGGAAGAGCGAGAACTCTTGAGGAAGTTGGTAAGGAGTTCAATGTAACAAGAGAACGAATAAGACAGATTGAAGCTAAAGCTTTAAGAAAATTAAGACATCCAAGCCGCAGCCGTAAGTTAAGAGATTACCTCGACTAGGATAGATAAGAATTATGGTAAAGATATCAGACAGATTAAAAACAGTTGCAAATATGTGTCACAGTGGTGGTGTGGTTGCTGATATAGGAACGGATCATGCCTACCTGCCAATATATCTGGTAAGCGAGGGAATAGCAGAATCTGCGATAGCCATGGATTTAAGAACTGGTCCGCTTGAAAAAGCTAAGAAACATATACGGGACAATAATCTGGGAGACAGAATACAGACGCGTCTGTCGGATGGACTGACCTGTCTTGGATGTGGTGAGGCAGATACAGTTACTATATGTGGAATGGGCGGAAGACTTATAGCACAAATTCTTACAAAAGGAAAAGAAGCTATAACCCCTGAGACACAGATAATAGTATCACCTCAGTCAGAGGTTGGGGATTTCAGGCATTTCCTTATAGATAATAACTATGCGGTAATTAACGAAAAAATGATAAAAGATGAGGGAAAGTTTTATTTTATTATAGAGTGTGGTTATCAGAAATCTGTGATTAATAAGAATCAATATTCCCAGGCACAGTATGAATATGGGTGGAAACTGCTGGAGTCAAAAGATGAAGTGCTTAAAGAGTATTTAATTAAAGAAAAAGATGCCAATAAGTCTATTATGAACCATCTTATAAATAATTCGGATAATCCGGTAATTAAGAACAGGTTATCAGAGCTTTTGGTTAAAGAAAAAGTAATTGATGATGCATTATCTTATTTTGATTAATGCAGGAAAGGACACATTATGGGGAAAGTTCTTGCACAAGTTGCAGAGGAGTCAAAAGACTCTTATAAAAATGCTATAATTCTGGCAAGTGTTAATGGTAAATTAAAAGAATTAAATGAAGATTATGATGCTGATAAGAAAGTTGAATTTATTACGACTGCAACATCAATTGGCAATGAAACATACAGAAGAAGCGTAGTGTTTCTGATGCTTGCGGCTATTAATAAAATTGATCTTTCCAGGAAAATCAACAGGGTTGTTGTCGACTATTCTTTAAGCAAAGGATTATATTGCACGTTTGAGGGTGAATTCAAACCGACACAGGAATTTATATCAAAAGTTAAGATTACAATGCATGAGATGGTAGAAAAAAATATACCGATTAAGAAAGAACTTATGAAGTTATCAGACGCAATACATCTTTTTAAAGAAAAAGGAATGATAGACAAGACTTCATTGTTTAAATATAGAAGAAGTTCATTTGTTAATGTGTATGATCTTGATGGGTACAAGGATTATTTTTACGGATATATGGCACCATCTACAGGAATTCTTGGTGTATTTGATATATATCTGTATGACGAGGGAATTGTACTTCAGCTTCCAGTTAAAAATCAGCCAGAGGTTGTGCCGGAATTTAATCCACAGGAGAAGTTATTCAGAGTGTTGAAAGAAAGTACAAGCTGGGCAAGAATGTTAGGAATGTCGACAGTAGGTGAACTTAATAACCATATTACTAATGGCGATATGACATCTCTGATGCTTACACAGGAGGCACTTCAGGAACAGAAGATTGTGGAGATTGTTAATGAGATTAAATTAAGACCCCACACCAAGTTTATAATGATAGCGGGGCCATCATCATCTGGAAAGACTACATTCTCACATAGATTATCTATACAGCTTATGGCTAATGGATATAAGCCTCATCCTATAGCTGTAGATAATTATTTTGTTGAAAGAGAACAGACGCCTGTTGATGAGAATGGAGATTACAATTATGAGGATCTTCACGCTGTAGACATAGAGCTGTTTAACAAGCATATGACACAGCTTCTTAATGGAGAACGCGTGGAATTACCAGAATTTAACTTTAAGTTTGGAAGGAAAGAATATAATGGCAATTTTCTTCAGCTTGGTGATGATGATATTCTGGTAATAGAAGGTATACATTGTCTTAATGATGAGTTATCATACTCACTGCCTAATGACAGTAAGTTCAAAATCTATATTAGTGCTTTAACACAGCTTAATGTAGATGAGCATAATCGTGTGTCAACGACTGATGGAAGACTTTTAAGAAGGCTTGTAAGAGATTATAGAACCAGAGGTGCATCAGCTAAGCAGACATTATCGATGTGGGAGTCTGTAAGAAGAGGAGAAGAAAAAAATATTTTTCCATTTCAGGAACAGGCAGATGTTATGTTTAACTCTGCAATGCCATATGAACCATGTGTCTTAAAGCCTTTTGTTGAGCCAATACTTTTCCAGATAACAGAAGAAGAACCGGAATATCAGGAGGCTAACAGACTTTTGAAATTCATGAACTATTTCCTTCCGTGTGGATATGAAAATGTCCCGATAGATTCGATATTAAGAGAATTTGTTGGCGGAGGATGTTTTAAAGTGTGACGATTATAAATAAGAATACCCAGAGCTCAGTGCTCTGGGTGTTTGCTTTCTAATGAATTTCTATATTCACGTGACATCTCAAAAAGACCTGCGACATAGCCGGGTGTCTTTTTATCAATGTTATCTTTGATTGTTTCAAGCATTTCTATATATTGTTCAAGAATGTTGCTTATTGCAGTACTGTTGGTTAAGCATATCTGTTCCCACATTTCGGGAGATGATGCAGCAACCCTTGACATATCACGGAAGCATCCTGCAGCCAGTAACTGCATGTGTTTTTCTTCGTCATCATTATCAGATACTACATGTACAAGTGCAGTTGATAAAAGATGGGGAACGTGGCTTATGGCTGCAACAGATTTATCGTGTACATGGTAATCCATAACTACCGGCTGCATTCCAACATCTATAGCAAATTGCTTCATAAATTCAACTTTTTCTGGCTTGCTTTCTTTAGTAGGAGTTATTATATATTTAGCTCCACGTATAATTGAAGAGCTTGAATTTTTATAACCTGTCTTTTCTGAGCCTGCCATTGGGTGACCACCAATGAATCTGCTATCAAGTCCAAGGGAACTTGCAGCATCATGAATTATAGTCTTAACACTTCCAACATCGGTAATTATACAATCAGGCTTTGCGATATTTTTTAATTTTATAAGGTATTCTGTAATTGTAATTACAGGGGTGCATAATATTATTATGTCACAGTCTGCAAATGTATTATCAACTGATGGGGCAGCTATATCAACGATGCCATCTGATACCGCTTCATTAACAGGGGCAAGGTGTCTGCTAGTCGCAATTATATGATAATCCTTTCCACTCTCTTTAAGGGCATGGGCTAAGGCACCAGCAATGAGTCCGAATCCTATGAATCCAACATTAGTCTTCATATACCAAAACCTCCGGGTAATAATTAGAATAGGTGTATTTTAACACTTTAAAGTGATAATGTAAAGCGCGTGTTAATTGACAAATGTGTTTCATGTGTGTAGAATATTTTATGCGTGTTCTAAGGCATTTGGCTTAAAGAAATACGTGATATTTTCTTATGAAAAGAGGAATGTTATGTCAGCAGTATATAACCACAAGACAGTTGAAAAAAAGTGGCAGAAGGTATGGCAGGATGAGAAAGCCTTTGCTGCAACTAATGATTATTCAAAACCAAAGTATTATGCACTCGTAGAGTTTCCATATCCATCAGGACAGGGACTTCATGTAGGTCATCCAAGACCATATACAGCTCTTGATATTGTTGCAAGAAAGAGAAGAATGCAGGGATACAATGTATTATATCCAATGGGTTGGGATGCATTTGGTCTTCCAACAGAGAACTATGCTATTAAGAATAAGATTCACCCTAAGATAGTTACTAAGAATAATATAGATCATTTTAAGAACCAGCTTCAGTCAATTGGCTACTCATTTGACTGGGACAGAGAAATCAATACTACAGATCCAGATTATTATAAGTGGACACAGTGGATTTTTCTTAAGCTTTTTAAAGCTGGACTTGCTTATAAGCAGGAGATGCCAATTAACTGGTGTACATCATGCAAGGTAGGTCTTGCCAATGAGGAAGTAGTTAATGGTGTATGTGAAAGATGTGGTTCACCGGTTGTCCGTAAGGTTAAGAGCGAATGGATGCTTAAGATTACAGATTATGCAGACAAGCTTATTGAAGGACTTGACCATGTAGATTACATTGAGAGAGTTAAGACTCAGCAGAAGAACTGGATTGGACGTTCTACAGGTGCAGAAGTTGACTTTGCAATTGCTGGTAAGGAAGATAAGTTAAGAATATATACAACAAGATGCGATACACTTTTTGGTGTTACTTACATGGTTGTATCACCAGAGCATCCATATCTTGATAAGTATAAGGATGAGATTAAGAACTGGGATGAGATAGAAAGCTATAGAGAGCAGGCTTCAAGAAAGTCAGATTTCGAGAGAGCTGAGCTTGCAAAGGATAAGACAGGTGTAGAGATTGACGGACTTAAGGCAGTTAACCCTGTTAATGGCAAGGAAGTTCCAATCTGGGTATCAGATTATGTACTTATGAGCTATGGTACAGGTGCTATCATGGCTGTTCCTGCACATGATGAAAGAGACTGGGAATTTGCCAAGAAGTTCAATCTTCCTATTATCCAGGTTGTAGCTAAGAATGGTGAAGAAGTTGATGTTAATGAAGCTGCATTTACAGATGTAGCAACAGGTGTTCTTATTAATTCTGATTTTCTTAATGGACTTGAAGTAAAAGAGGCTAAGGAAAAGATGATCGAATTCCTTACAGAAAAAGGAATTGGTAATGCCAAGGTTAATTATAAGCTCCGTGACTGGGTATTCTCTCGTCAGAGATACTGGGGAGAGCCTATTCCAATTGTTCATTGTGACAAATGTGGCTATGTTCCTGTTGATGAAAGCGAACTTCCATTACTTCTTCCAGAGGTGGAGAGTTATATGCCAACAGATAATGGAGAATCTCCTCTTGCAGCCATGACAGACTGGGTTAATACAACATGCCCTTGCTGTGGTGGACCAGCTAAGAGAGAAACAGATACAATGCCTCAGTGGGCTGGATCATCATGGTATTTCTTAAGATATACTGATCCACATAACACAGAGACACTTGCTAGTCAGGAAGCACTTAAGTACTGGCTTCCAGTAGACTGGTATAATGGAGGAATGGAGCATACAACATTACACCTGCTCTATTCAAGATTCTGGCACAGATTCCTTTATGATCAGAAGGTTGTGCCTTGTCCAGAGCCATATCAGAAGAGAACATCACATGGTATGATTCTTGGTGAGAATGGCGAAAAGATGAGTAAGTCAAGAGGTAATGTTGTTAATCCTGATGATATTGTAAGAGATTATGGCGCAGATACATTAAGAACATATGAGATGTTCATTGGCGCATTTGATGCAGCTGCATCATGGTCGGAAGATGGAGTTAAGGGCTGCCGCAGATTCTTAGAAAGAGTATGGAAGCTTCAGGATATTATGACTGATGAAGAAGGTTTCTCTAAGGAATTTGAGACAAAGATGCATCAGACAATCAAGAAGATTTCATTTGATTATGAGAACCTTAAGTATAATACAGCTATTGCACAGCTTATGACTATGCTTAATGATTTCAGCAAGGCAGGTAAGATTACTAAGGGAGAGCTTAAGACATTCCTTATCTTACTTAATCCGGTTGCTCCACACATTACAGAAGAGATGTGGGAAGCAATCGGCGAGAGTGGAAGAGTATATCAGCAGACATGGCCTGAATATGATGAAGCTAAAACTGTTGAATCAACAGTTGAGATAGCAGTCCAGATCAATGGAAAGACTAAGGCTACAATCAATATAGCCAAGGACGCTGATAAGGACAGCGTAATTGCTGCAGCTAAAGAAACACTTGGAAACAAGCTTTCAGGTAACATTATTAAGGAAATATATGTACCGGGAAGAATTGTTAATATTGTTGCAAAGTAATTCAGTTCATATTAAGAAGAGACAGGAGCTCAGGCAGAAGCCTGAGCTCTTTTTCGTTGAGCTGGCTGGACATACTGTTTATTACAAGCTGGCAGTCTTCTTTAGTGAATACAATTCCTGATTTTTTCGCCTTATCATTAATTGCCAGAAGAAGTGGGATTATTTCTTCATTTTTCTTGCCTTGTGAAAGGGTTTTAAATTCATTCAGTAATAACTGCTTTCTGAAATCTAATTCTGACATAGAACCTCCTGCTTTATATATTTAGATTATTTAATTGCTCAGAATAAGTTTCATACATTTTTTGCTGAGCAGGATTAAGAATGTTTCCAGATTCATGATTTATAAAATTGAATAAATCGGACATTTTGTTATAGCTTTTTAGATTATTTATAATGGATTTTATGTTATCCGGGCAGTATAGAAGAATAACTTCCATAATACTGTCGTCACCAATAATATCCTGAATAGAACTATTAAGCGAAAGATGAGGCTTGGAAGAACATGCAGCAAGTCTGAGACTTTCAGGTCTGTTGTAATAGTTGATGGTACATGAAAATTCATAAGCCCGGAGCATTGCAGACAGTGTCTGTTGTGTTCCGAATTCCATAAATGGGATTATGGCTTTCATAAGATGAATATATTCTGGCAGCGTCATCATATCAAATTCCGGTATTGGCATCTCTTTCATATGAACTCACAGATTAATATTTTGTTTTATATATATTACATTCAGCATGTTATTTATTACTCTTTGAATCAGCATTTATATAATATGACCATATAATATAAAAAAAGGAATTCTGATATGGTTATTAATATGGAGATTCAGGAAAATGGTAATATATTAGTTGAAGAAGAAAACACTATTTATGAAATAGATAAGAAATGTATGACACAAAAGAAGAAAAACAGTTAAGGCAAAGGGCTGCCATAACGGCAGCCCATCAAAAATGTATATTACTGGCATCCACAGCCGCTGCTGCATCCGCAGCCACTGTTACATCCGCATCCGAATCCATTTAAGAATCCTGCACTGCCATTGCCACATCCACAGCATAAGCAAAGGAGAATGATTATCCAAAGAGAGTTGCAACCATTATTACAGCCGCAGCCGTTATTACATCCACATCCATTGTTTCCATCAAAAAGAAGGAGAAGGATAATAATCCACACAATAGAATTACAACTGTTGCATTCGTTGCATCCTCCGCAGTTTGTTGCTGCTAAATCACTCATTTAAAAGTCCTCCAAAAAATATCTACAATACAATATTATGGTACAATGCCTGACCATGTTACACAGTATTTAAATTTTTATTGCAATATTAGGTGAATTATTATATTCTTAACGTGGTATGTTATCGTGTTACAGATATTTATATAATATGCCATATTACGAAACAAAGAGTGGAATGTATATTATGAAAGTATCAGTTATAATACCATCATTAAATCCTGATAATAAGCTTGTAGCGGTTGTTGATGCACTACTTGAAGAAGGGTTTCAGGATATAATTGTTGTTAATGATGGAAGTGATGAGAATCATATGGAGCCTTTTAGAGCAATTGCAGAACATAAAGAATGTACAATTCTTACGCATGAGGTTAATAAAGGAAAAGGAAGAGGATTAAAAACAGCATTTGAGTTTTGTCTTTCGCATCGTACTGATATAGATGGAGTAGTTACAGTAGATGGAGATAATCAGCACAGAGCGAAGGATATAAGAACCTGTAGTGAGACAATGGTAAGAACAGGAAATGTTGTATTAGGAGTGCGCAACTTTTCTGGAAAAGATGTTCCTGCCAGAAGCCGCTTTGGAAATAACATGACAAGTGGTGTATTTAAAATTTTTTGCGGACTTGATATATCTGATACACAGACAGGGTTAAGGGCAATCCCCTTTAAATATCTTGAAGTGTTTGATAAGGTGGATGGAGAGAGGTTTGAATACGAAACCAATATGCTTCTTGCGTTAAAAAAGTATAAGATTGGATTCGAAGAAGAACCTATAGAAACAGTATATATTGATGATAATTCGTCATCACATTTTAACCCAATAAAGGACTCGTTAAAGATATATAAGGTTATTTTTAAATACATATTTAAAAGTACAGGGATGAAATATGTTGGAAGTTCTATAGCTTCATGGGTCATTGATAACGGGATATTTAATGTATTAGAATTTCTACTGATTGGAATGGCAGTCAGTACAAGAATATTGATAAGTACGGCAGTAGCCAGGGTTATGTCATCAATATTTAATTTTACACTTAATAGAAATGCTGTCTTTAAGTCAGAATCAGGTCTTGGCAGAACTATTGTAAGATACTACATTTTATGGTTTTGTCAGCTTCTATGTTCTTATGGACTTGTATATCTTGCAACAAAAACAATGGCACTTGGTGTAGTTATGTCAGGAGTGGCTAAGATAATTATTGATCTCGTTCTCTTCCTGATAAGTTATCAGATACAGAAAAGATGGGTATTTAAGTAAAGCCCTAATATGAAGGTTTAATGCTGCTGCATTTTGTGCAGCAGCATTTTTTACAAAATGTTTATAGCATTTATAGTGCATAAGATGTAAAATCTTAAACATAAAGCTAATTACAGTCGATATGGAGATTATTATGTCAGAGTCTAATAAGCGCAATTTTATTGTCCATGGAAGTATACTTGCAATGGCAGGTATTATAGTAAGAATTATAGGTATGCTGTACAGAATACCTATGGTTAATATTATTGGCAGTGAGGGCAATGGTATATATGGAGTTGCATTTAATATATATAATATAATGCTGGTACTATCATCTTATGGTCTGCCTATGGCGGTTTCAAAGCTTATATCAGCAAGATTTACCAAAAGAAGATATAAGAGTGCAGCAAGGGTGTTCAGATGTTCTCTGCTTGTCGCAGTCTGCACAGGAGGAATTGCAGCACTGCTGGTATTCTTTGGTGCCGGCTTTATAGAGAATGTTATATATGGAGGCGGACTGCCTGGACTTGCTATACCTTTAAGAATATTGGCACCAACAATTTTTCTTGTGGCAATCCTTGGTGTGGTAAGAGGATTCTTTCAGGGACAGAGTACGATGATTCCAACAGCTGTTTCACAGATACTGGAGCAGATAGTCAATGCAATTGTAAGTATTGCAGCAGGATATGGTATGATGAAAGCATATGCATCATCAGAAAATGTATCTGCATATGGCGCAGCAGGAAGTACTATGGGAACAGCAATGGGAGCATTAACAGCTGTTTTATTTATGGGATTCTTGTATGCTGTCTATACGCCGACATTTAACAAACTCAAAAGAAAAGATCGTCATAATGATAATGAGAATAACGGACAGATATGTAAAGTTATTATATTTACAATGATACCTATAATTCTTGGACAGACATTTTATCAGATAAGTGCTCTTATAGATGATGTCATGTTTAGTAATATTATGGTTGGGAGAAATATTTCTGCTAACATATCAATGGATCTGGGTAATTTTAGTTCAAGTTACAGCCTTTTGATAGGAATACCTCAGGGAGTTGCATCTGCTATGTCAGCTTCAATGCTTCCAAGTGTGGTTGCTTCATATACAGAACGGGATTATGATACTATATATGATAAGATTACCAAAACTCTGAAGACTAATATGTTTATTGCAGTGCCATCATTTGTCGGACTTTTTGTGATTGGACAGCCAATAATAAAATTGTTATTCTCAAGATACAACAGTGTGCAGGGTGGCATGATGCTTAAGATTGGTGCAATAGCAGTGGTTTTCTATACTTTATCTACAGTGACAAGCTCGGCGCTTCAGGGAATAGACAGAATGAAGGTTCCTATGATACATTCGTTTATATCACTTGTTGTCCATGTTATCATGGTGTTTATAATGCTTAAGTTTTCAAGCCTTGGAATATATTCGATAGTAATTGGAAATGCCACATTCCCTATAATAATATTTATACTTAATCTGAGAACTTTATATATTGAAGCGGGGTACAGGGTGCCATATATTAATGTATTTGCCAAGCCAGTGATTTCATCACTTATAATGGGAGTGTTTACATGGCTTTCATATAAGGGAATGTATGCTCTTACCTCTGCAAATGCTATATCACTGATAATTGCTTTTGCGGTTGCACTTGTTACTTATTTTGGACCATATTATGTACTTACTAAATATAGCAATAACCGATAGGAGATGATTAATATGTTATGTGAGAATTGCCATCAGAATGAAGCATCAATACATTATACAGAGATAATTAATGGTGTCAGGACGGAACATCACATATGTATGGAGTGTGCCAGAAAGTTAAAGCTTACAGGCTGGCAGGACGGAGCAGACGGAGAATTTCCTTTTGTAAGGCTTCTTACCGGACTTTTATCGGCTGGAGGCAATGGAAAGAATCTCGAAGACAGTCCTATGATGCATGTATGCTGTCCGGGTTGTGGGATGAGCTTTGATGAATTTACGACAGTTGGTAAATTTGGATGCGCCGAGTGCTATGGTGTATTTGGACCGCTTATAGAAGATAATATGAAACGTATACATGGTGACTCAAAACACAGGGGCAAGAAATATAAGAAATATATAGAACATACTGATGACAGTGAATCTGGAAATGATAATACACTGCCTGTAATGGAATACGAAAACAAAAAAGAAAACACGGATATCAGTGAACTTAATAAGAGACTTCAGGAAGCTGTTGAAATAGAAAATTTCGAAGAAGCAGCAAGGTTAAGAGACGTTATAAAACAGTTAAAGGCTGATGGCATTAAAGACGCAGATAAGAAACAGGGAGGCGGTCAGGATGCTTAGATGGTTTGAAGATGGGGGAAATAATGGAGATGTCGTTATTTCAAGCAGGGTGAGACTTGCAAGAAATATTAAAGGGTATAACTTCTCATATAAGATGACGCCGGAAGATGAGAAACGCCTTGTAAAGGATGTCTACACAAGGTTAAAGGATATATCACCTGTTAATGGGTATAATTCATATAATTTTGATTATCTTGATGAATACCAGAAAATGGGGATGAAAGAACGGCATGTGATAAGCAGGTATCTTGAGAAACAGGATGTGGCAGCAGGATTTGTTGCACCAGATGAAGATATATCAATAATGATTAATGAGGAAGATCATATAAGAATACAGGCATTCGCATCTGGCATGAATATGGATAAGGCATATACGCTGGCAGATAAAATGGATGATGTTATTGGAGAGGTTGTAGAGTATTCGTATGATTCGCAGTTCGGATATCTTACAACACTTCCATCTAATGCAGGGACAGGCATGAGGGCAAGTTATATGCTGCATTTGCCAGCACTTGCAGGAAATGATAAAATAGCTGGACTTATACCGGAAGTTGGAAGGTTCGGACTGGTATTAAGAGCAATGGAAGGCGATAACAACAGAGCTATGGGAGATATATATCAGTTGACTAATCTGGTCACACTGGGGAAGAGCGAAAAGGAGATAATAGACAATCTTGATAATATTGCAGAACAGATAGTGGATCAGGAACGTAACTACAGAAATCAGTATATATCTAAGAGGAAAATGACAGCTCTTGATATGGTTTACAGGTCATATGGTGTGTTAAAATATGCCAGAAAGGTTACACTTAATGATGGAGAACTATTATTGTCACAGATAAGGTTTGGCCTTGCATCAGGTCTGATTAAGGCTGATGGATTTAATGAGAGCAATGTATATCAGCTGATGATAGGAATACATCCAGCTAATCTTCTTATGATATCCAATAAGGATATGGATGAAGAAGATCTGGAGGTCGCAAGAGCTGATTTTATCAGAGAACATTTACCAACAATACATTAATATGTAATTAAAGAAAGGAATGCAAAATGCAGAGCAGATTTACCAGTAAAGCGCAGGAAGCACTTAATTATGCTGCAGATACTGCGGCTATGTTAGGACATGGTTATATAGGTTCAGAACATTTACTTATTGGACTGATTAAAGCAGAAGGAGGACTGGCTTCATCGGTGCTTATCAATAATGATGTTACAGATGAAAAGATAATTAATCTTGTGTGCCAGCTTATTGCTCCGGACAGTGTAGTTAATGTTAAAGAACCATCAGGTTATACTCCGAGAGTAAGACACATACTTGATAATGCTGCAAGAGAGGCAGCAAGATTCAAATCAGAACTCATAGGCACAGAACACATACTTATTGCAATGATCAAGGAGACAGACAGTGTAGCATCAAGGCTGTTAAATACAATTGGTGTGCCTGTAAAAAAGGTATATGTGGATCTTCTTATGGCAATGGGAGAGGATGCTGGAAAGGTAAAGGATGATTTTCAGAATGGCAGACCTAAGGGGAATGATAAAAGAAATACTGCAACACTTGATCAGTACAGCAGAGATCTTACACAGATGGCAAGAGAGGGAAAGCTTGATCCAGTCATAGGAAGAGAGCAGGAGATACAGAGAGTTATTCAGATACTTAGCAGAAGAACTAAGAATAATCCGTGTCTGATTGGTGAACCTGGAGTAGGAAAAACAGCAATAGCAGAAGGTCTTGCCGCAAGAATTGTTGAAGGAAATGTTCCAGAAACAATTAAAGACAAGAGGCTTTTGACACTTGATCTTTCAGGCATGGTTGCCGGCTCAAAGTATCGTGGAGAATTTGAGGAAAGAATCAAGAAAGTAATTGCAGAGGTAAGAAATGCGGGAAATGTACTTTTATTTCTTGATGAGATACACACAATAATTGGTGCTGGTGGAGCAGAAGGAGCAATCGATGCATCTAATATATTAAAGCCTTCACTGGCAAGAGGAGAGATTCAGCTTATAGGTGCAACAACTCTTGAAGAGTATAGAAAACATATTGAAAAAGATGCTGCGCTTGAAAGAAGATTTCAGCCTGTTAAAGTAGAAGAACCTACAGTTGATGAGGCAATACAGATTCTTCAGGGATTAAAAGGAAAATACGAAGAACATCATCATGTAACTATCACTGATGATGCGGTTGTTGCAGCTGTTAAGCTGTCTAAAAGATATATTAACGACAGATTTCTTCCAGATAAGGCAATAGACCTTATAGATGAAGCGTCATCAAAGACAAGACTTGATGCATATGTTATGCCTGATTCTGTCAAGAAACTTGAAGCAGAAATAGAACAGCTTGCAAAAGATAAAGAGGATGCTATCAGAAATGAAGCATATGAACAGGCTGGAGACATTAAGAAAAAGCAGATTAAGAAAAAAGAACAGTTGGAAAAGATAACAAAGCAATGGCAGGATGATATAAAGGAATCCAGTATTATTGTGGGAGAGGATGAGATTGCTGATGTTGTTTCTATATGGACTAAAATTCCGGTTCAGAGGATTGCACAGGCAGAGTCAGACAAGCTTATGAAACTTGAGAGTACCCTTCATGACAGGGTTATTGGACAGGATGAGGCTGTGACTGCAGTTGCTAAGGCAATAAGAAGAGGAAGAGTTGGACTTAAGGATCCTAACAGACCGATTGGATCATTCTTATTCCTGGGACCTACAGGTGTAGGAAAAACAGAATTGTCTAAAGCGCTGGCAGATGCAATGTTTGGAACAGAGAATTCACTCATAAGAGTTGACATGTCTGAATTCATGGAGAAGCATACAGTTTCAAAGCTTATTGGTTCGCCTCCAGGATATGTAGGATATGATGAGGGCGGACAGTTAAGTGAGAAAGTAAGACGTAATCCATATTCTGTAATTCTGTTTGATGAGGTGGAAAAGGCTCATCCGGATGTATTTAATGTTCTTCTTCAGGTACTTGATGATGGTCATATAACTGATTCAACCGGAAGAGTTGTGGATTTTAAGAATACTATTATTATTATGACAAGTAATGCCGGAGCTGAGAATATAGTTGCACCTAAATCACTTGGATTCTCTTCAGGTTCAACACCACAGCAGAATCATGAAGAAATGAAAAACAAGGTTATGGATGAGGTAAAGCGAATATTCAAACCTGAATTTATCAACAGAATTGATGATATTGTTGTATTCCATGTCCTTGGCAAGGAACAGATAGCGCAGATAGTTGATATCATGATAGCTAATGTCAATAAACGAATCATGGAACAGATGAAGTTGTCGATAGAGCTTGATGATGAAGCGAGACAATGGGTTGTTAATAAAGGATATGATTCAAAATATGGTGCAAGACCATTGAGAAGAACAATTCAGAATGAGATAGAAGATGTTCTTGCAGAGAAAATCCTCATGGGTAAAGTTCACAATGGTAACAAAGTTAAGATATCGGTTAAAGATAACAAACTTAATTTCACACTGAAAAGAGGAATTAACAGGTAAAAACATAAATTAATAATAAACAACTGACAAACTGCTAGCGCTTTTTGTCAGTTTATTGTATAATCTATATATACATTTCGTAACATACAGGAGGATAATTATATGCCAGTGGTAAATGAATTGATTCGTTCAGAAGGGGATGGAGCAATCAGCTTTGGTAATTACAAGTTAGATACTAAGTCAAAGCTGTCTGATTTTGAGCATTGTGGAGATACATACAAGGTTAAGACGTTTAATGAAATCACTAAGCTTGAAAAGAATGGATCTTTTGTATATGAATCTGTTCCAGGTACAGCTGTTAATGATTTTAAGGCGACAGACACAAGTGTATCATTTAATGTTGAAGGAAATGAAGATGCACAGATTACTTTAGGGCTTGAGGAAGGCACATCATATGATATCAGAATTAATAACAATGATGCGGGTACAATGGCTACCAACATGGGTGGAAAGCTTGTCCTTTCAGTTGAGTTTGTCGCAGATAAGCCTGTTAAGGTTGATATTAAGAAAGCATAATATTTAGAGGCTATAATAGCGGATTATTGGGTTGCTGCACAGGCTGTGGCAACCCTTTATGATATTTAGAAATTTTTATTCAGGGGGATACATGGCAAAAGCAAAGACAACAGCATTTTTTTGTAAGGAATGTGGTTATGAATCAGCCAAATGGTTTGGACAGTGTCCGGCATGTAAAGAGTGGAATACATTTGTTGAGGAACCAGTGGCTAAGAACAAAACAGCCAGAGGGATTGCATCGGTTAGTCAGAAGGGAGTTAAAAATGCTGACTGCGTTCCTGTGGATATTGGAAACATAACATTTGAAGAAAATGACAGGATAACAACGGGGATAGCAGAACTGGACAGAGTGCTTGGAGGCGGTATAGTTGCAGGCTCTCTTGTGCTGGTTGGTGGAGACCCGGGAATTGGAAAGTCAACGCTGTTATTGCAGATGTGTTTCAACCTGGCACAGAATGGAAAAGATGTGTTATATATTTCCGGAGAGGAATCGCTTAAACAGATTAAACTTCGTGCAGACAGAATCGGAAGATGCAGTGGGAAGATGAAACTACTGTGCGAGACTAATCTTGATAATATTGAGGGAGTATTAGCTGATAATAAGCCGCAGATTGTTGTAATTGATTCAATACAGACTATGTACAAAGAAGATGTTGCTGCAGCACCGGGAAGTGTATCACAGGTGCGAGAGACAACATCCGTGCTGATGCAGCTTGCCAAAGGTCTTAATATAACAATATTCATAGTTGGACATGTTACCAAAGAAGGAACAGTAGCAGGACCGAGGATGCTTGAACATATGGTTGATACTGTATTGTATTTTGAGGGCGACAGGTACGCATCATACAGGATATTAAGAGGTGTGAAAAACAGATTTGGCTCTACAAATGAAATTGGTGTTTTTGAAATGCAACAGAATGGACTTACAGAGGTGGAGAATCCGTCGGAGTATATGCTCAATGGAAGACCAGAGAACGCATCTGGGTCAGTTGTAGTATGTCTGCTTGAGGGAACACGTCCTATAATGGTTGAGATACAGGCGCTTGTATGCGATTCTAATTTTGGTATGGCGAGACGGACAGCAGCTGGAACAGATTATAACAGGGTGAATCTTCTTATGGCTGTTCTTGAAAAAAGGGCTGGGATACATTTGTCAGGCAGTGATGCTTATGTAAATGTAGCCGGAGGAATTAAGGTTAATGAGCCAGCGCTTGATCTTGGTATTGTTATGGCATTGGTAAGCAGTTTTAAAAACAGGGCAATTGATGAAAAAACAGTTATATTTGGTGAGGTTGGACTTGCAGGAGAAGTTCGTGCTGTGAGTCAGGTTCAGCAGAGAGTTAATGAAGCAATTAAACTTGGATTTGAAACATGTATATTACCAGGAGTGTGCTTGAAAAACATTAAGAAGAATGATAAAATCGAAATAATAGGTGTTAATAATGTGCAGGAAGCAATTAAATTAATATAAGTACACATGATGGGGGACTATGTATGAGCAATGAAGCAATGGTTAATAACCTGACTAATATACTTAATGGACTTGATGATTCACAGGAAAAGCTTGAAAAAGATGCATTTGACGTTATTAATTCATCAGATACTTCTCTTAATCTTGTTAAGGAGAGTATGTCAAGTGTTGAAGAGATACTTGGGATGATTGAATCAATGAATAAGGTTGTTGAAGAATCATCAGCTAAGATTAAGGAACTGGAGCAGCTGTCTAAGAAAATTGAAGAGTTTGCTGCTGTAATAGGTTCTATATCTAACAGGACTAATATTTTATCACTCAATGCATCTATAGAGGCTGCACGGGCAGGTGAACATGGAAGGGGATTTGCGGTTGTTGCAAGCGAGGTAAGGAATCTTGCTGCACAATCAGCTAAATCGTCTAAAGAAATAACAGATACAATTAATAAAGTCCAGACATCAGTTAACGAAACAGTTACTGCAATGAATAACATATATGATAATTCTGCCAAGCAGAAAGAAAAAGCAGATGATGTCGGGAATGTACTTAAAAAGGTAATTGATGCGGCATACGCAGCTAATGAAGTTGCAAGAAACATAGAGAATGAGATAGCTTATCAGAGAGAAATAACTGATGAGGCCAAGAATGCACTTAGGGAGTAGTTTGTTTGGCAGAATGTTAATAATAAAAATTGAAGTTTTTGAAATTTTTTGAAACTTTTTGAAAAAAGTTGTTGACAAGAGATAATGACTTTGATATTATATACAAGTCGCCGCGGTAAGC
>CAKRIN010000015.1 GCA_934343805.1 uncultured Lachnospira sp. | reverse complement strand
TAATACAGGAGTAAGCAGGGCAGATATTGAACAGAAGCAGGCAGAGTGGGAAGGATATGACCTTGTGTGGCTTGGAAGTTCATATAGGGGAGTCTATGAGATAGGACAGAGATGCCAGACAATGTCATCAGAATGTGTAGTTGTGGGATTTCTTAAGGATGACGCACAATGGCTTGTTAATGAGACCATAACACTTGAGAAACCGGATCTGTCGGAGAGCGGGCTTGTGGTAACAAAGGATACATCTAAGTATGACTGGGGAGAAAGTCTGGAATATACAACACCTGTCTATTATGTCGCAGATTATAAAGACAATGATGTAATAAAGAGCAAGCTTATGGATTATCAGGCTGAGAAAGAGATAAGGGCATCTATTATTAATGAAGGAGAGCAGCTTGATAAGGATGTTAAAGACAATTCAATAACTAATGACAAGACATTTATAGCATCGGTGCTTCTGTATGTTATAGCAATAGTTGCAATATCGGCGGTTACGATTATTGAATGTCTTATTAACAGAAGAGATTATGCGATATTCATAATTAATGGAATCAGCAGAAAAGCTGTCTATTCAATGATACTGATTAAGAATCTGATACTGATTATAGTATCTGCACTTGCTGCATGGCTGTACTGTCAGTGGGAGACATTCGGAAAGATAATAGTACAGACAGCAGGTGAGTATGGGAATGAATTAAATTATACGGCAAAGATAATGGCACACTGTATATATGTTCCTCTAATTATTGCAGCAGAGGCTGTTATTATGACAGTCATATCGTGCATAGTACCTGTTGTGTATCTGCATGGAAAAGGTCTTATCGACCTTATGAAGAAATGAGGTGGCGTGAGGTATGAATATAATAAAGAGAATTATGCATAGTGTATTCAGATACAGACTTACAGCCTGCTTCTTCATAATAGGACAGCTTATAATGTATGTTACGATATTCGGGGCATTGGGAATATACAACAAGGCATACCAGAATGAAGCGGACAGGCTTGCGGCACTGTATAAGAACCGTATAGAGATGTCTGTTGTGTCATTGAATAAATCGGACATTTTATCGGCATGCTCAGATGGAGTTACAGAGGGCAATATAAGGGCAAAGAAGGTGGGATTATATTATACGGAAAGAAAATCTTCCACTGTTGCACCGGAAATTATACTGGCAGCAAATGAAGAACTGCCGTATGTGATGGAGAGCGGAAGGATTCCCGGAACATCAGAAGAAGATTATGGAAAGAGACTTGTAGCACTTGGAAGGTCACAGTACAGGTATGCGTATGAAGAAAACGGAAAGCATTATGTAACATTTGAGAATGAGACATATGAGGTTACAGGCGTAATAGGCAATAAAGGCTCTGATTATTCTGACAACATGATTGTATTCGATAACAGATGTCTTGGAGATAATGTAAGAAAAGCTGTCAATGAGATGAAGGAATACACGATTATGATTGACAGCAATACAACAGAACTTAATGATACATATGAAAAGCTATATAACAATGTATACGGAGCTGATATTAACTGTGCAATTGAGAGCCGTTCAGTGTCAGGCAATGGACAGAGTACAGTTGAAAAAACTCTCCAGAAAGAGAACATCAAGATAAATAAAGTTGTGTATATCTTCTGTATTCTTAACTGTATGCTTATGTCTGAATTCTGGATTATAGAAAGAAACAAAGAATTTGCAATAAAGAGGACGTATGGCTTCGGGCAGTTAAGATTAATCGGAGGAATTGCAAGGGACATTCTTATACTTGGCGCGGCATCGCTTGTTATATATGTTCTGGTTCATCTGTTTGCAGTGGGAGTTCTTGGAATAAAGCTGTATACGATAAGCTGGAACTTAAGGCTTATAGCGTCTGTTCTGTTTATTAATCTTACGGCGCTTGTGTGTACGATAATTGTTCCTGTATACAGGATAATGAGAATGAATCCGGCTGTTACATTGGAGGATATGGAATGATAAGATTAGAGAATATTACAAAGATATACAATGAAAAGGTTGATGCTACAAAGGCACTTGATGATGTAAGTCTTAAGATAGAGGACGGCGAATTCATTTCGGTTATGGGCGCGTCAGGAAGTGGAAAGAGTACGCTTCTTAAGATTATAGGCTGCATGGATACGCCGACAGCAGGGAAGTATTTTCTTGATGATACTGAGGTGACAGCGGCAAGCCGTTCACAGGTGCACAAGCTGAGAAAGGAAAAGATCGGGTATGTATTCCAGCATTTTGCACTGATGGATTACTATACGGCATATGAGAATATAGAGCTTCCGCTTCTTGCAGCCAATGTCAAACGCAAGGAAAGAAAGAGAATTATATTAAAGCAGATGGAACATCTTGGAATATTATCGGAAAGAAACAAGCTTCCGGGAAAGATGTCCGGAGGACAGCAGCAGAGAGTTGCGATAGCAAGAGCTTTGGTTACTAATGCGGATATAATACTCGCTGATGAACCGACAGGAGCGCTTGACCAGAAGACAGGACATGAGGTGTTAGAGCTTCTTAAGGAGATTAATAAGTCTGGAAAGACTGTCATTATAGTAACCCATGATGAGGGCATTGCTAAGATGACGAACAGGATTATTACTATCAGTGATGGCCAGATTGTTGGGGATAGTAAACGAGAATAATGCATTTCATGCCGTTTTTTTGTCATTTCGTGACATATTAAGGAATATAGAAAGCCAGTTGGAATATATACGTGTAAGGATATTGAAAAAGGCAAAAGATTTACCTGAATTTCTCAGGTAGTTCTTTTGCCTTGTGTTTTATGTTTTATGTGAATTACTCTGCGTCACCGAAGATTACATGTTTTACAGGTGTAAGTGCATATAAAAGTATCATGCCGATGATTCCGCATACGATTATCTCGCCAGCGCCAACTGTAACGAAGAACATTGCAAACATGCCCTCTGAGCCGTAAGCAAACTTAAGTACGAATGGTACAATGATTGTGTTAGCAACAATTGGTGGAACTGGTGCAAGCCACTTATGCTTTCTTAACAGGTATGTTCCGATTGCACCGATAAGTGTTGCAATACTTCCAAATACTACATCCCATACGATTGCACCACCAAGAATATTAGCAATTATACATCCAACAAATAATCCAGGGATTGCTGCAGGTGTAAAGTAAGGCAGTATTGTAAGTGCCTCTGCGATTCGAAACTGGACTGGTCCAAAACTGATGTAGTTAAAGATTACTACAAGTACTACGTAGATTGCTGCAATTACAGCGGCCTGTGTGATGAATTTCACACTCATTCCTTTTTTCTTCATATTCAATTCTCCTTTAGTTTTGTTTTACGTGTGGAAGGTTTCGAACACACGATTTGTTACTGTGTCATAACACAGCCTGTGTAGTTTATCAGATTATCATGAGATTGGCAAGTACAAATGTATATTATATATCCATGTAAGCTGGATGTAAGGTTCGTGTTATATAATTACAGTAAATAAAGAAACACATTTTTAATAAGAGGCATTGGAAAAGGAGGGCGAGATTTATGGATGATAAAAATGTTGTTAAGAAAAGGGTGACTCTTGCTATTGCATTTGCAGTATTCATTGCTGTGGTAATTGCTGTAATACTGCTTATTAAGCCGGTAATGTCCAAGGTTGAGGTGAACCGCACAGCAAAGGTGTCTCAGGAGATTGCACAGGAAGCAGAAGAATTTCTTAAGACTAAGTATCCGGAGATTGTGATTGAGAAGCGTGAAATGTATGTTAATGAGCATAAACCACAGGAGAGCACAGGTTATCACAGCAGTAAGAGTTTTGGTGATTCTGAGTATTCGTATGCATCTTATGTATTCTATGGTACAATGGATACACCAGATGCGAAAGGAGACAGCGTCATAATCTATATGTCGGATAGCGGAAAGTCGCCATATTATATTGTTAAGGACAGTGCGAATAAAGATAATGCAAAATGGCAGATGGCGATTGTGCAGAATAAGTCAGACAATGCTAAGACTTGGGATTATGCGTTTACACAGAAGTAATGATTAAGATTATAGGAATATATTTATTGATTATTAATGCAGTGACATTTGCTTTGTATGGAATTGATAAGTGGAAAGCGATACACAACAAATGGCGAATAAGGGAGGCAACTCTTCTTATTACGGCATTAATCGGAGGCTCGCTTGGCGCATTTATTGCAATGCAGATGTTCAGGCATAAGACAAAAAAGTGGTATTTTAAGTATACGGTTCCTGTTATGCTTGTTGTGCATATGGTGGGGATGATTTTATTGGTAGTTAAATTGTAAGCAGGCTGTTATGTGGGACAGCCTGCTTGATTTATGTTTGGTGAATATGTGTGTTGTCGAAAAAATAAACTGTAAAAAATTTTCAGGTTATAACCGCAAAAAACTTTTTAGTCAAATACTTTTTCGGGTTATAACCGCAAAACTTTCTGATTAGACTATAAATTAAGGAGTGTAACCGCATTTTTACCAAGTATTGCATCGGTATCTTTTTCTGAAAATCCACACTCTTTTATTAAATCTACTGCGTCCTTCTGGTCGTCCCATGGACTGTCAGAACCGAATAATATGCGGTCTGCGCTGTGAATGTTAACCATTTTCTTAAACTTTTCTATTGGAAGGCTGGAGTTGTGATTGAGATTCTTGATGCATGATGAAGTATCAAGATATACATTTTTCATGTAGTCTTCTTCTAATATGGAAGAAACTTCGTTCCACTGTCCCCAGCCACCCATGTGCGCGAGTACAAGTTTTTCAGGCTTCACTTCCTGAATCATTGTTGTAAGTCTGTCCACACTTGATTCATCGCAGCCCGGAAAACTCACATCGAAGCCTGCATGTATAAGTATTATAAGTCCGAGTGATGACGCATATTCGATAAGTCTTAATGATTGCATATCATCTATATTGGTTTTCTGGAAAACAGGGTGAAGCTTGATTCCTTTGAAGCCGTTGTTGGAAAGCCAGTTCAATATTTCTCTGAAATTCTCACAAGCAGGATGTATTGCCCCAAATGAAATTAATCCGGTTGTCTTACTCGTTTCATTAGTCTTTAAAGCAAGTGTATTGATTGTGTCACACTGATTAGGCTTGGTTGCCACAGGAAGCAGTACGGAGTAATCAATTCCAGCTTTCTTCATTGAATCTGTAAGAGAATGTACTCTTCCATCAAGATAATTGTGTATTCCTCCGCTGTGGGCTAATGTACCAACTGCTCTGTCAGCAAGTTCATCTGGAAATGTATGTGTATGGAAATCTATTATCATAAAGCCTCCTTGAGATTGGGATATACGGCTGTCATCTGCTGCTGTGTAGGTGACAGCCGTATATCAGTCACTACATATATAATAACCATTTTGACATGGTGTATACAATTGTTTTGTTGCCATGTATTTTCTCATTATTATGTATATATTTTTGATTGAAAATCAAGTGCTTTTTTGGGGGATGACCTACTAAAGTTGAGAAAAGTGGAAGATTAGTAGGTGAAATCAAGCAAGAAGATGGGCAGGAGGGAGGATAACAGCCGGGAAAGACCTACTAAAGAGAGCGAAAGTGGAAGATTAGTAGGCGAAATCAAGCAAGAAGATGAGCGGATGGGAAGGAAATAGTCGAGAAAGACCTACTAAAGTTGAGGTTAATGAAAGATTAGTATGCATAATCAAGCAAGAAGATGAGCGGATGGGAAGAAAATAGTTGAGAAAGACCTACTAAAGTTGAAGCAAGTGGCGGATTAGTAGGCACCCACCCAATACTACAGCTAATAACCAGCACATATCAATCCAATAACAACCATATCCACAACTCAGATAACAAGAATACAAGAATCTGCAAAAACCCTATTGACAAATAGGAAATTGAGAATATAATGATTTACATACCAAGATACTATGTTTATATGGAATTGGATTTTGCAAGGAGGTACATGAAGGTTGAAGAATAGAATTATTGACACAGATGTACTTATTATAGGTGGTGGAACGGCAGGGTGTTTTGCAGGTATTACACTTGGAAAGAAGAAAGACCTTGATGTACTGATTGTTGAGAAGGCGAATATTGTACGAAGCGGATGTCTTGCGGCAGGCGTTAATGCAATCAATGCTTATATCACTAAGGGCAGAGTCCCTCAGGATTATGTTGATTATTGTAAGAAGGATGCAGATGGAATAGTAAGAGAGGATCTGCTTCTTTCAATGTCGGAAAGACTCAATCATGTCACTAAGGTAATGGAGGACTTAGGACTTGTAATCCTTAAAGATGAGAATGGAGATTATGTTGCGAGAGGAAACCGCAATATTAAGATAAATGGTGAGAATATCAAGCCGATACTGGCAGATGCAGTTAAGAAGCAGGACAATGTAACGGTAATCAATCACCTGAATATAACAGATTTCATAGTAGAGAATAACGAGATTAAAGGTGCATACGGATTTGATGTCAATGATGCAGTGTTCTATGAGATAAATGCGAAGGCAGTTCTTGTGGCTACTGGCGGAGCGGCAGGCCTTTACAGACCTAACAATCCGGGATTTTCAAGACACAAAATGTGGTATCCGCCGTTCAATACAGGTGCCGGATATGCAATGGGAATCAATGCAGGTGCGGAGATGACCACATTTGAAATGAGATTCATTGCTTTAAGATGTAAAGATACGATTGCTCCGACAGGAACTATCGCACAGGGAGTTCCGGCAAAGCAGCTTAATTCCAACGGCGAAGTGTATGAGAACAAATATGGACTTACAACTTCACAGAGACTTTACGGAACAGTTACTGAGAACCGCGAGGGCAGAGGTCCTTGCTATCTTGGAACTAAGGGAATAAGCAAGGAGCAGGAGGAAGACCTTTACAAAGCATATCTTAACATGGCACCGAGCCAGACGCTTAAGTGGCTTGAGGCAGCGGGCGGTCCTTCTGAAGAAAATGTTGAGATAGAAGGAACTGAGCCATACATAGTCGGAGGTCATACAGCGAGTGGTTACTGGGTTGATAATAACCGCGAGACTACAATTCATGGCCTTTTTGCAGCAGGTGATGTTGCAGGCGGATGTCCTCAGAAATATGTAACAGGTGCTCTTGCAGAGGGCGAGATTGCAGCACAGGCAATAGCTGAAAGGGTTGAAGGCTCAGGAAATGGCTTCGTTGTAAATGAGGTGGCAGATTCAGAACTGTCTGCGAACGCATTTGCAAAGAAGAGCGAGTATGAGCGATTTCTTAATAATAAGCAGGGGCTGGTTGATATCGAACAGACTGAGGAAGCGATGCAGAAGATTATGGACCAGTACGCAGGCGGTATAAGCACTGATTATCAGTACAATGAAGCAAGACTTGAGCTTGCGGATGAGAAGATTAAATTCTTGGAGCAGAGCATTGATAATCTTGCGGCACAGGATGCGGATGACTTGCTTAGAATCTATGAGATAAGAGAGAGGCTTACGGTGTGCAGAAGTGTTATAGCACATTTGAAAGCAAGAAAAGAAACCCGTTGGCACAGCTTTGCGGAGAATATGGATTATCCGGCTAAGAGTGATGACTGGTTAAAATATGTCAACTCCCGCAAGGAGAATGGCGAGATTAAGATAATCATAAGAGACCTTGTGAGAGGAGGCGACAGATATGAGCATTCAGATAAATAAGTTAAAATGCGTTGGCTGCGGGAAGTGCGTTGAAGCCTGTCCAGGCAACCTTATCAAGAAAGATACTGATGGAAAAGCATTTATAAAGCATGTCAAGGACTGTTGGGGCTGTACATCATGTCTTAAAGAATGTAGATTTGAGGCAATTAATTTCTTTCTGGGTGCTGATGTCGGTGGCAAGGGAAGTACTCTTTCATTCAGACAGAATGGAAGCATCAATACATGGACGGTGACTTCGCCGGACGGAACAGTTAAGACGCTTGAGGTCAATAGACAGGAGTCTAATAAATACTAAATATGGAGGAAAATCATGGGTAATTTATCACATTTGGACGCACTCGAAGCAGAGGCGATATATATTATAAGGGAAGTTGCAGCAGAATGCGAAAAGCCGGTAATGCTGTATTCTATAGGAAAGGACAGCTCAGTTATGCTTCATCTTGCAATGAAAGCATTCTATCCTGAGAAGCCACCATTTCCATTTCTTCACATCGACACAACATGGAAGTTCAAGGAAATGATTAAGTTCAGAGATGATACAGCGAAGAAGCTTGGAATCGAGATGCTTACTTACACTAACGAAGAGGGTGTTAAGCAGGGAATTAATCCATTTGACCACGGTTCAGCTTACACTGATATTATGAAGACTCAGGCTCTTAAGCAGGCACTTAACAAATACGGCTTTACAGCAGCATTTGGCGGAGGACGAAGAGACGAGGAGAAATCGAGAGCTAAGGAGAGAATTTTCTCTTTCAGAAATACAGCACAGGCATGGGATCCTAAGAACCAGCGCCCGGAAATGTGGAAGCTTTACAACACTAAGATTCACAAGGGCGAGAGCATGAGAGTTTTCCCTATTTCTAACTGGACTGAGAAGGATATCTGGCAGTACATCCAGAGAGAAAAGATTGATATTGTACCTCTTTATTTCGCAGCAGAAAGACCTGTTGTATACCGTGACGGCAATATCATCATGGTTGATGATGACAGAATGAGACTTCTTCCAGGCGAAAAGCCACAGATGAAGAAGGTTAGATTCAGAACTCTTGGCTGTTATCCACTTACAGGTGGTGTTGAGTCAGACGCAGAAACTCTTGATGAGATTATCGAGGAGACTTTAAGTGCGGTTGAGTCAGAGAGAACAAGCCGTGTTATCGACCATGAGGAAGCAGGAAGCATGGAAAGAAGAAAGAAAGAGGGGTACTTCTAGAATGAAAGGTTTACTTAAATTTATTACATGCGGTAGTGTTGATGATGGAAAATCTACACTTATCGGACACATTTTATATGATTCAAAGTTATTGTATGCCGATCAGGAGAAGGCGTTAGAGCTTGATTCCAAGGTCGGAAGCCGTGAAGGTAAGATTGATTATTCACTTCTTCTTGATGGTCTTATGGCTGAGAGAGAACAGGGAATTACTATTGATGTTGCTTACAGATATTTTACAACTGACAACAGAAGCTTTATCGTTGCTGATACTCCGGGACATGAGGAGTACACAAGAAACATGGCGGTTGGTGCTTCATTTGCAGATCTTGCAGTAATCCTTGTTGATGCAAAGCAGGGGGTGCTTATTCAGACTAAGAGACACGCAAGAATCTGCGCACTTATGGGAATTAAGCATTTTGTATTTGCAGTTAACAAGATGGACCTTGTTGGTTACAGCGAGGAGCGTTTCAACGAGATAAATGCACAGATAGCAGAGCTTACTAAGGAGCTTTCTTTAGCAGATGTAGTTGTTATCCCTGTTTCAGCAACTGAGGGTGACAATGTAACAACTAAGTCTGAGAATATTCCTTGGTACAAGGGACAGGCACTTCTTCCTTATCTTGAGCAGGTTGATGTTGATGATACTGAGGAAGAAAAGGGCTTCTACATGCCTGTTCAGAGAGTATGCCGTCCAAATCATGAATTCCGTGGTTTCCAGGGACAGATTGAGGCAGGAAGCGTATCTGTTGGTGACGAGATTATCACTCTTCCAACTAATGAACATGTTCATGTAAAGAGTATCTATGTAGGTGACAAGGAAGCCCAGACTGCTTCTATCGGACAGCCTGTTACTATCCAGTTAGACCGTGAGGTTGATGTTTCAAGAGGTTCTGTTCTTGCAGCAGGCGCTGACTTAAAGCTTGCAACTGAGATTACAGCTACTATCCTCTGGATGGATGATGATGTTCTTACTAATAACAAGAATTTCTTTGTAAAGCTTGGAACAAGACTTATTCCAGGCGTTGTTACTGAGATTGTCAATACTATTGATGTTAATACAGGTGAGGAGAAGCCAGCAACTCTTCTTAAGAAAAATGAAATTGCAGTATGCAAGATCTCTCTTGCTGACGTAATTGTTGTTGATGAATTTAATCTTCACAAGACTATGGGCGAGCTTATTCTCATAGACCGAGTTACTAATATGACTAGTGCTTGTGGTGTTGTCCGTGAAGTTAATGAGGCAGCAAATGATGTTAAGGAAGTTGATGCAGCTTTCAGAGCTGAGCTTAACAACCAGAAGCCTGTTGTTGTAGAGACAGTTCTTTCAGACAAGATTAATGTTGATTTCTTAAAGAAGGTTGAAAAGGAGCTTCTTCTTGACAGCAAGCATGTATATCTGTATGTTCCAGCAGAAGGCGAGGATTATACAAATGTTGTGACTCATCTTATAAATGCAGGTATTGTTGTTATTCTTGCACTTAGTAAGGCGACAGAGATTAAGATTGACGGCGCAGAAGTGCTTGCAGGCTGGGAGTCTGAGATTGATGCCACTACTGTGGATGTGGCTGAGTTTATAAAGAAGAATGCGTAGGCTGGGTAAAGAACGGACGCTGCACTAGAACTTATAAAGCACCTGCGTTGCTTTATAAGTTTAGTGCTGCTGGGGTTCTTTCCAGCTGCGTGGGGTGGCTTCAGGGTTGGAAGTGTTGGCAGACGGGCGGTAAAGGGCGCTTCGCTACTTTACCTTGAGTTTGGCAAAACTTGCTTCGCTGTTTTGCCTGGTTTGGAATATATTTGAGTAGGAGTTGGGCTATAGTTATGAATACACATTTTTTAAAAAAGTTAATATGTTTGGGTATGATTTTCAGCCTGGCTTTTACCGGACTTTCTGGTTGTGGGCAGAAGAAGACGGAACTTGTTAATGTTTCTTATGATGCCACAAGAGAGTTTTATAAGGAGTTTAACAGGCTTTTTGAGGATTATTGGTATGACAAGACTGGCGAGAAGGTTGAGGTTATCCAGTCTCATGGCGGTTCTGGAAAGCAGGCGCTTGAGGTTGCTAATGGTCTTGGTGCTGATGTTGTCACGCTTGCCCTTGAGGGCGATGTTAATGTTATAAGGGACGAAGGGCTGATTGATGACGGATATATCAATGATTATTCTGATGACAGCTCGCCTTACACTTCTACGATTGTCTTTCTTGTAAGAAAGGGTAATCCTAAGAATATTAAGGACTGGGATGACCTTCTTAATGATGGTGTTAAGGTTATCACTCCTAATCCTAAGACTTCTGGGGGAGCAAGATGGAATTTCCTTGCAGCGTGGTATTATTTTAAGAAGCAGGGTCAGACTGATGAGCAGGTTCAGGCCAGTGTTACTAAGCTTTATAAGAATGTGGCAGTGCTTGATTCAGGTGCAAGAGGATCTTCTACCACATTTGCAGAGAATGGACAGGGAGATGTCCTAATTGCATGGGAAAATGAAGCATTTTTTGCATTACAGGAATATCCGGGCGAGTATGAGATTGTCGTTCCATCTGCGTCTGTATTGTGCCAGCCGACGGTTGCGAAGGTTGACGAGGTCACGCAGATGAATGGGACTGAGGAACTGGCAGACGCCTATCTTTCTTTCCTGTACACTGATGACGCACAGAGACTTGAGGCACAGAATTTTTACCGCCCTGTAAACAAGGACATTCAGAAGGAATATGAGTCTTCCGGCGATTCAAGAAACATCAGGGAAATACCTGCTGATGGGAAATGGATTGTCAAAGACATTGACATGGCGGATATCGGATATTTTGGCGGCTGGGAAGCAGCTACACAGAAATTTTTCTCTGATGGTGGAATATTTGATAAGATATATGATTAATTAAAATGTGAGGTCACACTTAACTGGCTATGGGCTGGCTGGGTGTGGCCTTTTTGGTGTGAATCTGACTATGCGTAGGTGCATGAAGCCTACTAACATAGCGCAAGTTATTGATTTAGTACGTTTCTGCGGAGAATATTATAAGTTGTGTAAATGACAAGACCTACTAATCAATTAATGAAGATATGTTTAGTAGGTATTTCACTCGCAAATTGCTTACAGTTCTTAGTAAAATGCTAGGGAAAGACCTACGAAAATATGTTGATTTCACAATATAGTAGGTCGTGAGTCAGAAAGTATACGCATAAATCACGGAAATGACCTACTATATTGAATGTATAATGGCTTTTAGTAGGCTTTGTCCTCCGTCAACAGCCTCTTATAAGTACTGTCAATGCCAAGTGCACCGAGCGGAGCAGTTACTATGATTGCGAGTACAGCTACGGAAAGCACTATCTGACCGCAGGCGAGTCCGGAGGCAAGAGGGACAGAACCGATGGCTGCCTGTACGGTTGCTTTAGGAAGATAGGCAATTACGCAGAAAAGGCGTTCCTTCCATGCAAGGTTTGTCTTTATGGTGCAAAGAAGCACTCCGGCAGCCCTGAAAACAAGCGCAGCGAGAATCATGAGTAAGGCGGGAAGACCGGCTTTAAGTGTGTAGCGGATATCGACAGCCGCGCCGACAAGCACAAACAATATTACTTCAGCAGCAAGCCACAGCTTGCCGAATTTTTCGGACAGACGGGCTGATACGGCAGGAATACATTTAAACTTAAGAGTACATGCCATTGCGACAACAGCAAGAAGCCCTGAAACAGATACTTTGCCCTCAAGCCAGCCCTCAATTGCAATAAGAAGGAAAGAGAAGCCAAGCACAATAATAACTTTCATGCTGTTTCTTACGGTATGTCTGCGGGCGTATGCTGTCTCAAAGAACAGATACAACCCTAAGCCAGTCACTATGCCAAGAATTATGCCAAGTATAATAGACACAGGAATATTTACGAAATCCATAACATTTGCCTTGCCACCCTGTGCCACATTTAAAAATGTTGTGAATAACACTATTACAAATATGTCATCGCATGAAGCGCCAGACAGTATCATCTGTGGAATTGCTTTGTCAGTTCCGTAGCGTTTCTCAATCAGCATTACCATTCGCGGAACGACAACCGCAGGAGAAACAGCGGCGAGAACAGCACCCATCACGGCAGCTTCGGCGTGGTTGATTCCAAGAATTACAGGGGCAAGCAGAATATAACCGATGATTTCGCATGATGCCGGAACAAAGGACATGAGAATTGCACTTCGTCCAGCTTTTTTCAGGTCTTTTAAGTCAAGCGACAGACCGGCTTTGATAAGAATAATGATAAGGGCCATTTTTCGCAGGTCGGCCGATATTGAAAGGATTGAAGGGTCAAGAAAATCAAGGACATAAGGTCCGAGAACAATACCGGTAATAAGCATTCCAATGATTCTTGGAAGTTTCAGCTTCTGGCAGATTGCACCCATCACGAGTCCGACCAGAAAGATAAGTGATAAAGATGTCAGCATAATAAGCCTCCTTAAAAATGTAGTAATTGATTCAAATGCATTTATGAACGCAAAAAAGCTGATGCTTCCTGCGACATAAAATCGTAGAAGTCATCAGCTAGAATAAGCAGTTTAGGTTTCCCAAGGGAGTACTTCATTCCCTTTGATATTTATAATACTTTGGGGTGGGGTTGTCAAATGTAAAATAAGAATAGTATATAGGAATTATTCGCCTTTAAGTTTATTATACAGATTAACGATTTCACCATCTTTCTTGGAATTGATAAACACAGTCTGGTCGGAAGTTTTTATCATAAGCACAGGAGACACATCATTAAAAATGTAGAGATTACATTTGCCATAAGTATTTCCTTTGAATTTGCCGACAAGGTAACTGTCGGTTGCACCGCCATTATATTTGAAAAAATGGTCATCAGGCAGTGAATCCATAAGTGTAAGTTCGGTAATATCATCAATGTTAATCCTGCTTGTGTAACCGCATGAAGATACATTTACAGTGCTATCGGTAGTCCTGATGTCGATAGTGACATGAATGTATGGAATTAATACAATAGTCGTCCATATTATTAATCCAAGGGTAAACGCCGCGATTGTGCCTGTGAATATCTTAGCACCGGTGCGGGCGTAGTTAAGCGAGTAGTTGGTCGAGCACAGCCTGTCGGGTACGAAAAGGTGCGGGTCATTAGGATTGTAGTAAAATCCAGTCTTCCAGTAGTCGTCATCATCAACAAATACCGGCTGTGTGTCAGTCTTAAGCATTTCGTTCTTTCTGTTGCGTGCAAGAATAAGAATGACAGTGAGCGTGCAGCCACTTAACAACTGCAGAATAATGTACATCCAGAAACTTAAATCACCAACAGTATCCTGAATAATACACATTAACACAAATGTTATCCATGCCACGAAGTTAAGAAGTGACATTACAAGCATTGCTGAAGCAATGTATTTCTTCATAGTCAGATTAACAATGTTGTTAATGTCCGAATTAAGGCTGTATGCCTGATTCTGTCGTCTGTTCATATAAATGTGGAAGACAAGTCCGAATACAGAAACTATGACAGTACATATTGCAAATACAATAATCATTGAAAAATATGCTCTGTCCGTCCATGAATAGAATGGAATCAGAGCCAGCAGTTCTGCGACAATTATGATGATGTGGTATCTGAAGCTGATTGGAGTTGCATCTGCATTTGCACAAGCACGCGTATCAATAAAGACCTTCTGTTTCTGGGATTCCACAAACCAGCCATTCTGCACTTTTAACAGATACATTTTCCGATGCGCTGAAAGCTGGATATACATAATTCCGCAAACGAACACGAGAATCCAGATTGTATACATAATAACGAAAATGATTATGTTCACAAAATTAAGAAAGCATATGGCTATTGAGAGTACTGCATTGATATTCTGAAAATATTTCATGCTTTTCTTAAAGCGTGTCATAAGTCGGGTGACATTGTCATCGTTAACATGATCGCCCGGAATGTGGACTCCGATAAGCATTCCATTGTTGTATCGGTAGTTGGATTCATATGCAAATCTCATGATCAGGACTGTGAACATGTTGCATACGAAGAATAGCATAAACATTGCAATTTTCATAAGGAAACCTCCTTGTATAGTGGGACTGTGCGTGTTAATGCATGTGTGAATACAGGCATGTTACATTGTGCAGGGATTCATCTTAGAATAAATGTTTTCACACATTTTTAAGAATTCTTCCTTATCCATTCCAGTAATGCTTGCTTCTGCTGACAGCAATTCAAGCTCTGATTCAAGCTTTTCCCTGAATTCAATATCCATATTAATATTCTCGGCGACAAATGCTCCAAGCCTTCTGTCGGTTTTAATAAAACCTTCCGCCTTAAGAATCTGGTAAGTTTTATTGACGGTCATTGTATTGACGCCTGCGTCAGAAGCAAGCTGTCTGACAGTCGGCAGTTTCTCGCCAGCCTTAAGTTCTCCCTTGCCGATTCCTTTAACAATCTGATTTCTTAACTGCACATATATGGGCGTGTCGCTCGCAAAATCAAGTTCAATAACCATGTGAAGTTCCTTTCTGATATGTATATGTAAAATGTCTTTGTTATACTTGTATTATACATGGTAATACAAGTATAACAGGAAGTCAAGTGTATATGGTTGGATAAAAAAGATGATTAGTATGTAATGGAAGCAGGAGAAGCTGTTCGAGGATCGGAAAAAGGCGTACGAAGCGGATGAAAAAGAGAAATCTCTAAAATCCTATTGACATATAAACCTAGTAGGTATATAATCTGCAACATAGTAACATATAAACTTAGTAGGAATTAAGAAGGAGGAATTGATTATGAAACATTTATCTAAGACATCAGGTACACAGGAAGGCTGTTGTTGCTGTTGTATGTTTTCAGAAGAGAGAATGACTTTGATTCTTCCTTTGGTGCAGGAATTTCATACGCAGATGATATCAGCAACCGGTTAATGCAGGAGATTGCAGTGCCGGGGAAGATGATAAGCCACTCTTGAATTATTACGGACTAATTATGATTTTCAATCAGACTTAGAATTTTGATTACGACTACGAATTTCGGGAGGAACTTATTATGAGATTTAACAACAATGAAAGAAACAATGTGTCAGAGACACATAGAAGATATGAGAAACTTAAGACCAGAAAATCAGTATTAACAAAGACAGTCACAGCGGCATTGGCGGTTGTGCTGACAGCGGGAGCGCTGGCAGGCTGCGGTATTGGTAAAGCGGCAGGTGATGTGGATTATTCAAAGCCGGTTGAGATAACCAATGTTTCTTATGATCCGACAAGAGAATTGTATGCATCATATAATGAGCTTTTTGCAAAGCACTGGAAAGAGCTTCATGGACAGGATGTAAGCATAGTTCAATCGCATGGAGGTTCAGGAAAGCAGGCGCTCGAGGTTGCCAACGGACTTGAGGCAGATGTTGTAACACTTGCACTTGAGGGTGATGTTGATACAATCAGGGATTCAGGACTTATAGAGGACGGATATACAAGCGAGTTTGACCTTGACAGTTCTCCATACACATCATCAATCGTGTTCCTTGTAAGGAAGGGCAATCCTAAGAACATTCAGGACTGGGATGACTTGTTAAAAGACGGAGTCGGAGTTATAACTCCTAATCCTAAGACATCAGGCGGAGCAAGATGGAATTACCTTGCCGCATGGTATTACTTTGAGAAGCAGGAACAGTCAGAGACACAGATAGAGGAAAGCATTAAGAAGCTTTATAAAAATGTGCTGGTACTTGATTCAGGAGCAAGGGGTGCAACGACAACATTTACAGAAAATGGACAGGGCGATGTACTCATAGCATGGGAAAATGAAGCATTTCTTGCATTAAAAGAAGATCCGGACAAGTACGACATAGTAGTTCCATCAGTGTCAATTCTGTGCCAGCCAACAGTAGCCGTTGTAGATGAGGTAGTTGACGAGAGAGGAACAAGAGGCGTTGCGACAGAATACCTTTCATATCTGTATTCAGATGAGGCACAGGAATTAGAGGCACAGAATTATTACAGACCATCTAATAAAGCAATCCTTGAAAAATATGCCACAGAATCGAAAGGTAACACAATCACAGAGCTTTCAGCCGATGGCAAGTGGATAGTAACCAATGTAGAGCTTACGGATATAGCACATTTTGGAGGCTGGAGTGAAGCGGCCAATAAGCATTTTAAGGACGGCGGAGTATTCGATAAGATATATGAAAAGAAGTAATTATAAAATATATAAAAATAATTAAGGGAAGGGGAAACGACAGAATGAAAGAGAAGAAAAGAAAGAAAAAAAGAGTAATACCGGGCTTTGGTCTTTCATTTGGAATAACAATTGCGATGTTAGGAATTATTGTTGTTATCCCTTTATGTACCCTTGTGATATTCTCGGCAAAGCTGTCGTTTACGGAATTCATAACGACAGTTACAAGGCCGAGGGTGCTTTCAAGCTACAGAGTTAGTCTGGAGACAGCATTAATCGCGGCACTTATAGACGCAGTTATGGGAACAATTCTTGCATGGGTTCTTGTAAGATACAACTTTCCAGGCAAGCAGATTATGAATGGAATAATTGAACTTCCATTTGCGTTGCCGACGGCCGTTGCAGGTATAGCACTTACACATCTGACAACAACCAACGGCTGGCTTGGAGCATTTTTTGGCAGATTTGGAATCAGGATTGCATATACAAGGCTGGGAATTATATTTGCACTCATATTCGTTGGAATACCATTTGTTGTGAGGGCTGTCCAGCCAGTGTTAGAAAAGGTGGATATCCAGTACGAGGAAGCAGCCAACATGCTTGGCGCAACCCACAGACAGACAGTATTCAGGGTAATACTTCCGGAGATACTTCCGGCACTCATCGGCGGATTCACAATGTCATTTGCAAGAGGACTTGGCGAATACGGAAGTGTTGTATTCATAGCAGGAAATACACCATATGAGACAGAGATAGCACCGCTTATGATTATGTCAAAATTACAGGAATATGACTATGCAAGTGCAACATCAATAGCGCTTGTAATGCTTTTAATCGCATTTATTATTCTCTTTATAAATGCAGTGTTACAGAGCAGGACATCGAAGATTGTAAGTGGAATTTCATAGAAAGGGGTTAGTGTATGAACATCAGAAAAGATTCAGGTCCGTTAAAATGGATTCTAATAGGTATAAGTGTGTTGTTTTTATTTGTGATGCTTATTCTGCCCTTAAGCTATGTAATGTACACAGCATTTTCTAAGGGTATAAAGGTGTTTCTGGCAGCAGTTACTGACAAATACGCACTTCATTCAATTAAGCTGACAATAGAGGTTTCGCTTATCGCAGTTGTGTGCAACACATTTTTTGGGATATTTGCTTCATGGCTTATTACGAAATTCCAGTTTAAGGGCAAGAAGATTATATCTACTTTAATAGATTTACCACTCACTGTTTCGCCGATTATAGCAGGTCTCATATATGTGCTTACATTCGGAAGACAGAGTTTTATATATCCATATCTTAAGGCTATGGGAATAAGAATTATATTCGCAGTTCCGGGTATTGCGCTTGCGACTATATTTGTAACATTTCCATTCATATCAAGGGAGCTGATACCGGTTCTTACCTCGCAGGGAACTGACGAGGAGGAGGCCGCAGCACTTATGGGCGCCAATGGCTGGACTATATTCTGGAAGGTTACATTCCCACATATCAAATGGCCGCTTCTCTACGGTATTGTACTGTGTACAGCGAGAGCAATGGGGGAGTTTGGCGCGGTATCCGTTCTTTCAGGACATTTGCGCGGAAGAACTAACACGATGCCGCTGTATATTGAGCTTCTGTATCAGGGATATGATTTTACGGGAGCATTTGCAGTGTCAGCAATTCTTGTGCTGATGGCGGTTATTATACTGGTGCTTCGAAGTGTACTTGAATACAAGGGGCAGCAGGCAGCTAAGGCAGAGAAAGAGCAGCAGGAAGGATAGAAACGCACTACAACAGAAAGGCGGAACAGATTATGGCAGAATTACAGCAGGATACAGAAAAATATGTAGAGCTTCGTAATATCAATAAGACATATGGCACATTTAAAGCCTCGAACAATATTAATCTCGGAATTGAAAAGGGCAAGCTTATTGCACTGCTTGGACCTAGCGGAAGCGGCAAAACTACTATTTTAAGAATGATAGCAGGCCTTGAGACTGCGGATTCAGGAGATATTATTATTGATGGCAAGGTTGTTAATGATGTGCCGGCAAGTAAGCGTGGAATAGGCTTTGTTTTCCAGAACTACGCACTTTTCAGATACATGACAGTGTATGATAACATTGCATTTGGATTAAAGGTCAATAAATGGAAAAAATCGGACATTAAAAAGCGTGTTGACGAACTTATTGAGCTTGTCGGACTTTCAGGCATGGCGAAAAGATATCCTAGCCAGTTATCAGGCGGACAGAGGCAGAGAGTGGCTTTCGCAAGAGCATTAGCGCCTAATCCTGAGCTTCTGCTTCTTGATGAACCATTTGCAGCGATTGATGCGAAGGTAAGACAGGAATTAAGAAGCTGGCTTCGTGACATGATTACAAAGGTTGGAATCACAAGTATATTTGTTACACATGACCAGGATGAGGCAATTGAGGTTGCTGATGAAATTATTGTCACTAACAAGGGTCATATAGAGCAGATTGGAACACCAAGACAGATATACAGAGAGCCTGAGACAGCATTTATGGCGGAATTCATGGGACATCCGGTGCATGTTGACCAGATTAATAAGATTAAAGGTTTTAACCAGCTTGATGATTCTGTTAAGGCGGTATTAAGACCAGAGAACGTCAACATCACAAAACTTGATGAGAAGGTTGATTCAGCCGCTTCTGTAGAGAAAGGTGTGGTTGTAGGCAAGCTTTTCATGGGAAAGGAAGTTGAGATAACTGTCAATGTGAATGGCATAGAGGTTGTCGGAACAAGAAATGTTGAGGAAGCTCCGATAAAAAAGGGTGAGGAAGTAAATGTATTTATCCATAGGGCATTTACTTACGGCGCAGACGGAATTGTCAACATTGTTGAAAATGCAAATAAGTTTGAAGACTGGATGGTTATCTAGAATATACAAAATGGAGAAAAGCATATTAATCGGCTTTTCTCCATTTTGAGACTTTAGTTATTATTTTTTTCTGCCCGTATCTTTTGCTCTACATATTCCATAATGTAGTAGTTATCCTCTGGCATCTGGCAGCCTACTATGTAGACTCCGTCATTATCAGAACATCTTATAATCTGTCCCTCTAATGTAGAATACGCAGGCAAATCAAAATTATCAATTGAAACAGTAACGATTTTGCCTTTGTTGTTTGAGAAAAATCTGTCTTTTGTGAGGAATGCAAAACCATTGGCACTCAGATTATCAAGCTTTCCTTCAAATGTATCATCTGTTCCTTTTACTGTAATTGTGCAGTGGTTGTTCATATCAATTCTAGGATATTTACGACGGTTAAGAATCTGAGGCCTTGTTGTGATTGTAACAATGCCTGTTGTTGCAGAGGCTTTTTTGTCAGCTGCAATCTTAGCGTTTTCCCAACGGTATATTACATTGCTGACTGTTACTAATATGTCACATTCAATGGCTACATTAACTGCAGGCAGTGCCTTCTCAAGTTCAAGAGTTATACTGTTGTCATTATGTGTCTTAATAGTTCCGTGATATTCAACATTTTCACCATGAGAACCTTTAAGGATTGCGGATGCCTTCATGCCTGCCTTAATATCTTCAATACCCATGAATCCGCCAACACCAAGTTCACACATAAGAGCCTGTATTGTATTTTCCATGGTATTGATATTAGTAGCACTTTCGTCATATTTACTTACAATACGGCTGCTGATATCTCTTGAATTAGTTATGCATTCTGTCATGGTATCAACTATATCTGATACCTGGGACATGTTGTTTACAAGCTGTTTATTAGCGGATTCAACATCTTTAATTGCTGTATCAATTATATGTATATGGTCTTCAATCTGAGAAGAATCAGATGTGATAAGATTGATGCTTTCACTTGTCTGTGTAATCTTATCAAGAGTAATCTGGATAAGTGATAAAGTCTCTCCAATAGAGGAAAGCATTTTGTCAGAGATTACAGCAAGACGGTCTAGTGCACTCTGTATTTCACTGGAAGAAGTCTTGGTTTCTGTGCTTAGTGCACGAATCTGTTCAGCTACAACAGCAAAGCCTTTACCTGCATCTCCGGCTCTTGCAGCTTCAATAGAAGCATTGAGGGCAAGAAGATTGGTCTGGCTTGATATGTTATCAATAGCACTTGTCTGGTCCTTAACAGTCTTGAATTCCGATTCAAAATCATGCAGGATATGCTCAACCTCTGAAGAAAGTTCAGACATTGTGGTTGCTGTTGTAATAAGATTTTCAAGGTCACTTGAGCTTGTACATGCATGCTCCTGTGACTCAGAAGTAAGGCTTACCATATCGTCAATAAGCTGGGCAACATATTCAACTTGTGAGCTTATGTCAGTTGTCATATCAGTGGAAGAAGCAGTATGGCTTCTTAAATCTTCATTATTGCTGGTAAGTTCGTTCATGCCAAGCATGATAACATCAGAACCATGCTTGTTTTCAGAAGCAAGCTCGCGTACAACAGTAATTCCACTCATAATAGAATTGCTTGATGTTTTAACCTTTTCAACAGTTGAGACAACTCTGTCGAGATCTGATTTGATGCTGTCATTCAGAGCGCCATCAGATTCATTAAGATGCTTGATGGACATAACATAGCATATGTAGCAAAGAAGAAGGCACGCAACCTGCAACTGATAATTCTTCATATCAGATTCAGAGTTACAGCCAAGGACTACATATCTGTACACATCACTTATAATAACTGAAAGCACGTTGGCAATTCCACAATTGATCATGAATCTTTTGTTCTTGTAAAGAACAAGCAGGCTCATAACCGGAAGAATATAAGTGAAAGATATCGGCGATGAGGTAGTGCATATTACAAATGTGTAGAAAATGCCATAGCCTATAACAAGACATAACCTGTATATATCAGTTGCTTTTCCTTTAATGCGTAGAAAAATTTCACCGACAAAGAAAGGAATCCAGCAAAGTGCAACAAATATAATGTAATTGCCAGAAGGGTAGATTCCATTAGCGGTATCAGTACCATAATTAGCGGTTAATAGGAGTGAAAAAACAAGCCATATTCTGCGGGCTTTAATATTAGCCTTGGCTTTAAAAACATTAGCATCATAATTCATAACGTAATCTCCTGTGTCATATAAAATTGTTAAGTCATTGATTATTCAATCACGAAAATAAACTACTTCTATTTTATAGCATATATTTCCTATTTTCAACAAAAATATCTTAATTGTGGGGATAGTTGAAATTATGTAGTAAACAAGCTGTTTATACTCCTACAAAATATAATAAAATAAAGAATAATGTGCATACGATAGTTAACTATATTAAGTTGATTTGGCTGTGCAGAGAGGTGAATAAAGGCAATAGAATTAAATATATTAAGATATTTAAGAAAATTTAAGAAAAATTTAAAAATCTTATTGACAAATTATCTGCAAAGGAATATTTTAATGTACAAATCAACAGTCAAATGCGAAGAACAGGAAATGACTTCTTCATATCACCGCTTACAGAAAGCCGTCAGTTGATGAGAGACGGCAGCAAGGAATGATTGAGCCCTCACCTGCGAGCAGTTCTGGTGAAAGACATCTGTTTAGTATGTGTCTAGTAGTTGGAATCGGTACCCATCGTTAAAAGGGCATGCCATAAGAGTTGAATATACCGAGTGGCAGTAGAGTGGTCGGAGTATCCGGCAAGCAAAGTGGTAACGCGGAAGTAGAAATAATATGCCTTCGTCTTTGCACGCAGTCCAGAAATGGATTGGTGCATTGACGAAGGTTTTTTTATGCGAGTAGCGATGAGAATCATAGCACCGCTTCCACTGCGTTTGACTGGTGAAATATATTTCATAGGAGAGTGACATTATGAACACATTAGTAATCGTGCTTATCGCGGCAGTTGTACTTTTCGGTGCATACATGGTTTATGGCCGTTGGTTAGCAAAGAAATGGGGTATCGACCCTAAGGCAGAGACACCAGCCGTTAAATATAATGACGGTAAGGATTTCGTTCCAACTAATGGCTGGACAGTTTTCAGTCATCAGTTCTCATCAATCGCAGGAGCAGGTCCTGTAACAGGTGCTATTCAGGCAGCAGCATTTGGATGGTTACCGGTTTTACTCTGGATCCTCATCGGTGGTGTATTCTTCGGAGCAGTTACAGACTTCGGTGCACTTTATGCTTCAGTTAAGAATGAAGGTAAGTCAATGGGTATGATCATTGAGAAGTACATCGGTAAGTTTGGCCGTAAGATTTTCTTACTTTTCTGCTGGTTATTTACACTTATCGTTATCGCAGCATTTGCAGATATGGTTGCAGGTACATTCAATGCTTACACAGTAAATGCTGATGGTGCTACAGTTTTATCAGCAGCAGCTAAGACAAATGGTTCAGCTGGTATGGTATCTATCATGTTCATGGTATTTGCCGTTGTATTTGGTCTTATCCAGAAGAAGTTAAATCTTTCAGGATGGAAAGAAGCGGTACTTGGTATTGTATTTATTATCGCAGCATTTGTTGTTGGTATGTTCTTCCCACTTGAGTTCAACAAAGATGTATGGAGTTATATCACATTTGTATATATCTTCTTCGCTGCAGTTATGCCAATGTGGTTAATGAAGCAGCCTCGTGACTATATGACAACATTTATGTTCATCTGCATGATTGTAGGTGCAGCAGTTGGCCTTGTAGTTGCACATCCTTCAATGAATCTTCCTGTATATACAGGATTCAATAATGCAAAGCTTGGAACAATGTTCCCAATTCTTTTCGTAACTGTTGCATGTGGTGCTGTTTCTGGTTTCCACAGCCTTGTTTCTTCTGGTACATCTTCTAAGACAGTAGAGAACGAAAAGGATATGCTTAAGGTTGGTTACGGCGCAATGGTACTTGAGAGTTTACTTGCAGTACTTGCTCTTTGTGTTGCTGGTGCAGCTGCTACTAATGGAGCACTTCCAGCTAAGACACCATTTGCAATCTTCAGTAGCGGTGTAGCAGGATTCTTTGAAATGTTTGGTGTTCCAGTACATTTTGCAACAGTATTCATGACAATGTGTGTATCTGCTCTTGCTCTTACATCACTTGATGCAGTTGCCCGTATCGGTCGTATGTGTTTCCAGGAACTCTTCAGCGTAGATGATATGGAACATGCAGAAGGATGGAGAAAGTTATTCTGCAATACATACTTCTCAACAATCGTAACATTAGTATGTGGATTCATTCTTACTAAGATTGGATATGCAAATATCTGGCCATTATTTGGTTCAGCTAACCAGTTATTAAGCGCTCTTGTAATTCTTACACTCTGCGTATTCTTAAAGGTTACAGGACGAAGCAACAAAATGCTTTTCCCTCCTCTTATCATCATGCTTTGTGTAACATTTACAGCACTTGTACAGAGAACAATTGCAATGGTTAAGGCTATCAGGTTAGCAGCTTCTGTTACAATTCCTGCTGGACAGACATCTTGGGGAAGCGTATTCATCGCTAACGGACTTCAGCTTATAATTGCTATACTCCTTATTGTACTTGGTGTAATCATCGTAGTTAACTCAGTAAAGAGTTATGCAAAGAGCGAGAAGAACTCTGAGAAGACAGCAGCTTAATCGGTAAATTTAATAATACAGAGCTTTTTACAGGACTTGAAATCAAACGTGCTTCGCGTGAACGAGATTTCAAGTCCTGATTTTTTGTATATTTTTTGAAATAATTATAATATGAATTGAAATATTTCATCTTAAAATATTGAGATTTGATGAAGATACATTTATTATTGTAATGAATGATTTTATTGGAGGTATTTTAATATGGGTGGGGCAAATACATATGATAATTTTGATGGACCGACATCGGTATACATCAAAAGGAAAAGACTGTCGAATCTGTTTGATAAGTTCAAGAAGAGAGCTTATGAAAAAAAGAGGGCAGATGTTGAAAGAAAGATATCATTCTATGATAATCATGCAATTGAAGAGGTGTGCCAATATGTACAGGAACGATGGGGGTTTCGCATAATGGACATGAATTCTGACGAATATAGATGCATGTATAATCAGATAAGAACAGAGGTTCCGGGAGATATTAATATGTATATGTATGTCAGGGACAAGAATGGCACTCATATGGATATAGAGATAGAAACAAACAGTGGATATATAACAGGAGGCGTGACAGGGAAAGGTCAGGCACTTAAAGAATTTAATAATATTATGCGGGATATATATATATTCTATGGGGTAATGCAGGATGATATTATTGAAAAGACCAACAGATATATGACTCTGGTAAATGTTATGATGGAACAGTAAAAAGGAATATTTTTCTGAGAATTTCCACATACTAACTCCAAAACTAATATATAGCAAAAGAGCAAAGAGGCTCATGCTAAAATATGGAATTGGAGGAAAATACTGGTGAAAGCGACGGGAATTGTAAGAAGAATAGATGACCTTGGAAGAATTGTCATTCCCAAAGAGATAAGGAGAACGCTCCATATAAGGGAGACAGATCCTATGGAGATATATACGGATACGGAAGGGCAGATTATACTCAAGAAATATTCTCCTATAGGGGATATAAGTGGTCTCGCATCCAAGTATGCAGAATCTTTATCAGAAGCTACAGGTATGACTGTGTGTATAACAGACCGGGAACGTGTAATTGCATCATCAGGGGAAGACAGAAAGAATCTTATTAATAAGCCTGTAACCAAGGAGCTTAATCAGGCAATGGAAGGCAGATATCCGATTCTTGCCAACGATGGAGAAGATGGGTTTATTAAGGTTACAGATGAGGCACATTTTAAGCAGGAGGCAATCCATCCTATAATATGTCAGGGGGATGTCCTTGGAACTGTGCTTATGATGTCTATTGACATAAAACCGAAGTTTACAGATAATGAGAGAAGAATGGTAAAGACAGCAGCGGATTTTCTTGGGAAACACATGGAGTCGTAAAGTATATGGCTGTAAGCAATGCATCAATACCATATGATATTAAGGAGAAAAACATGAGATTAGATAAATATTTAAAGGTATCCAGACTGATAAAAAGAAGAACTGTAGCTAATGATGCCTGTGATGCTGGAAGAGTTATGGTTAATGATAAGGTTGTGAAGGCATCATATGATGTCAAAGTAGGGGATATAATAGAGATACAGTTTGGTAATAAGAATGTCCGGGCTAAAGTTACGGATGTTAAAGACACAGTAAAAAAGGAAGAAGCAAAAGAGATGTTTGAATATCTGTAATTATGTTGTGTGGTCATGCATATATTCTCATTGAGATGAATGTCAGAAAAAGGGGGATATATGGAAGATAAGGCCAGGATTAAGAGACCACACAGACTTAATATGGAAGATAGGAAAAGGATAGACTTTACAGGGATAACAGATGTTGTTTCTTTTGATCCGGTAAAGGTTGTACTGGAATCGGATTATGGTAATATAACAATTAAGGGTGAAGGACTTCACGTTAACAGGCTTTCGGTTGAAAAGGGAGAACTGGATGTTGATGGAAGGGTCGATTCCATCTGCTATTCTGAAACAGGCAGCAGGAATAAGCAGGACTCCTTTATAAGCAGGCTTCTCAGATGATCAACGATATAATAATATGGGAGCTTAATGCAGTTGCAATAAGTTTCTTCAAAGGAGTTTATCTGGCGTGGATATATGATAATATCCGGATATACCGCAGAATTATAAGACATAAGACGATTATATTTATGAGCATTGAGGATATAGTATATGGAATATTTGCTGGTATCAGTGTGTTTATAATGTGTTTCAGGGTTACAGATGGAATTATAAGAGGATTTGTGGTAACTGGAATAGCAGCAGGGATGTTTCTTTATTTTAAGTTTCTTAGCTACATTTATATAAAATGGTCTGTGAGAATTATTAACTTTTTGTTAAAACCGGTCTTTTTTATATTGAAAAAAATATTCAGTATCATTACAATACCTGTTAGAGGCTTAAAAACTGTGTGCGCACGCAGGATGAGTATGCATGGTAAACATTCGCAGGAGTGAGGAATATATGAGGTTAGAGACAAGAAGAGAGAGGGCTGCAAGACTGAAGCGGCAGAGAAGATCTGCACTGGCAGGTATGGCAATCGCTGTAGTTGTGGTTATTGCACTTGGAGTTGTCCTATGGAAGGGCAAAGCTGGTCTCGCAGAGAAAAATAAGGATTATCAGAATCAGATAACGGAATTACAGTCACAGATTGATGATGAGAATGACAGGAGTAAAGAACTTTCTGAATATGAAAAGTACGTTAAGACAAAGAAGTTTGTTGAGGAGATTGCCAAGAATAAGTTTGGACTTATATATCCTGATGAACTGGTATTCAAACCTAATAATAAGTAAAGATGTCGGAGTATGTTGATTTTAATTAAAGTCATACATGCTTCGACAATTTATTTATATGCAGTCATATATACTTCACATTGGTGTAGTGCCGGAAAGGAAGTGGGATGAATGAAAAGTACATATAAGGATGCCGGATATACTTATACTATTAACCGCCTTCAGGAAACAGCAAAGACATTCAGGAATCTTGGAGATGTGTATGGGGAAACTAATCAGAAAGAAAATGGATTTAGAAGACAGCTTATTCTTGTCGCTGATATTCTTGAAGAATGTGTGGCAATGAATCTTAATGCCAGGGTTCCTGAAAGGTCTAAAAGCAGGATTCTGGAACGCAGATGTATGGCGATGGGGATAGCTGTAAAGGACATAAAGATATTAGATGGAAAACGGAGAGAAATCCTTATAACAGCGAAAACATTTATGAAGGGCTGTGTATCGGAGCGGATTTTAAGGGGAATAGTATCAGAAGTGTTTGGCGTCAGATTCTTTTCAAATCAGAATAACAGGGTGATTATTAATGAGGAACCTGACCAGTATGTATTCTATCAGGAGGACAGGTTCAGGATTCTTTCTGGAATGGCAAGAAAATGTAAGGAATCAGAAAATACCAGTGGGGATAACTTCCTTTTAAAAAGACTTGGCTGTGGGAAAATGGTGGCAGCTATAGCAGATGGATGCGGAAGCGGGAAGAGAGCATTTGCAGAGAGCCGTATGGTTATTGAACTTATGGAGAGCTGTATAGAAGCTGGGTTTGAGGAACATACAGCAATTGATCTTATTAATTCCGCATATATTGCGGGAACGAATTTTAACAATCCGGTTACAATGGATATGAGCGTCCTTGATTGTCAGGCGGGGGTAATTAACTGTATAAAACTGGGCGCTGTGTCAACATTTATAAAAAGGGACAACTGGGTTGAGATTATCAAATCTACCACTCTGCCTATGGGTGTGCTTGAGCAGGTAGATTATGACTGTACAACTAAAAAACTTTATGATGGCAATTATGTGATAATGATAAGTGATGGGGTGCTTGATAATCTGTCAGGAGTTAATAAAGAAGAACAGATGGTGGAAATAATTAACAATATAAATGTAAAAAAACCCGCTGCAATTGCAAAAAAAATACTTGATGCTTCTCTGCAGAATCATAATATGGAAGCGTTTGACGACTGTACTGTAATGGTTCTGGGAGTGTTTGACACATATGTTAACGTATAATATAATTCTCGCATGAGTGAGATTATTGATAGAATTGACCAATATATAGAACAGAATAGAATGCTTGATGATTGCGACAATGTTGTGGTTGGACTTTCAGGTGGAGCAGATTCAGTATGTCTTCTTATAGTGATTAAGGAGTATATTAGCAGGCATAATATGAATATAACTATTAATGCTGTACATGTGAATCATGGAATCAGGCAGGAGGCAGGAGAGGATGAAGAATTTTCCAGAGCCTTATGCGAACGCAGGAAGATACAATTCACGGCTGTGCACATTGATGCTGTAAAGGCTGCCAGAGAACTCGGTATGTCAGTAGAAGAGGCTGGCAGATATGAGCGTTACAGAATATTTAATGAAATATGTACAGACAGTAAAAGCAGAATTGCGGTTGCACACCACATGAATGACCAGGCTGAGACGGTTATAATGAATATGTCGAGGGGTGCTTCATTAAAGGGACTTGGAGGAATCAGGGCTGTCAGGGACAATGTGATAAGACCATTGTTATGTATAACAAGACATGAGGTGGAGCAGCTTATACAGGAATTTGGGGAATCATATGTTACAGATGCAACGAATCTGAGTAATGATTATACGAGAAACTGTATAAGAAATGTGCTTATTCCGTATATTGAGAATAATGTTAACAGTAATGCAGTTAAGAATTTTGCAAATGCAGCTGATGAACTTCAGAAGAATTTTGATTTTATAGAAGAGGAAGCAGACAAGGCATATGAAAAATATGTAAGTGAAAATAATAAAGACTGCATCAGAATAAGAAATCTGGAAAATGGATTTGCAAAGCTTCACGAGGTGCTTAGAAAACGTGTTATATACAGGATAATATTAAAGCTGACAGGAACTGCCAGGGACATATACAGGATTCATGTAAATGGTGTGGATGCTCTTACGTTTAACAGTGTTGGAAGCAGGGTTGATATATGTTACGGATTGCAGGCTGAAAGAGGGTATAATGAAATTATACTTCAGCACAGGACGGATAATGAGCATATCCCATTATGTGAGGGCTTTTCATTTGATAATCTGAAACCAGGAGAGACGATCACACTTGACAGGAAATTATATATGTATGCGACTGGAAAGACTGAGAATGTTACAATTACATTAACACTGTATTCTAATTATGAAAAAAATAGAAATTACGTTAATAGCTGCTATGCGAAATCTTTCGATTATGATAAAATACAAGGAAAGTTATGCTTAAGGCACAGGCTGGAAGGTGACAGAATTATAATTAATGAGTCGGGAAAGAGCCGGAAACTTAAGAAAGAGTTTATTGACCGTAAAGTGCCAGAGAATATGAGAAATAATGTACTTCTGTTATGCGATGATGAAAGTGTCCTGTGGGCATTGGGCATCAGAAGAGCAGAGAATGCATTGATAGATGATTCTACAAAGAATGTACTTGAGGTAATAATAAATATATCTGACAATCAGAACAAAGGAGAGAAATTATGAAAGAACCAGTAATCAGTGTGCTTATATCAGAGGAGAAGCTGAATGAGAGAATTGCACAGCTTGGAGAACAGATAAGCAGGGATTATGAAGGTAAAGAAGTAAAGCTTATCTGTATTCTTAAAGGAAGCATCATATTTACATGCGAGCTGGCCAAGAGAATTACAGTTCCAGTTAAGTTTGATTTTATGCAGGTGTCAAGTTATGGAAGTGGTACTTCATCAAGCGGACAGATTAAGATTAAGAAGGACCTTGATGAGAGTATAGAAGGAGAGCATGTAATTGTAATTGAGGATATTATTGATTCAGGTAATACGCTTGCAAGGCTTATGCCAATGCTTGAGGAAAGAAAGCCGGCGGATATATGCATATGCACACTTCTTGATAAGCCGGAAAGACGAGAGGTAGAGGTGGATGTAAAGTATAACGGATTTAATATTCCTGATGAATTCGTTGTCGGCTATGGTCTTGATTATGATCAGAGCTACAGAAATCTTCCGTTTGTCGGAGTTTTGCATCTTGAGGAAGAGGCATAAAGTTTAAGGAGGAAGTGATGGAAACTAAGAAAAGGAAAAGTACAGGATGGGGAAGTATATTCTTCATGCTGATAATAATTGGTATTATCTGGGCTGTATTTGCTCAGATGAGCCAGAAGACAAGTAATTATAAGTATAAAGATTTCGTATCCGATATTAAGGATGAGAAGATACAGAATGTTATAATAAGCCAGAATGCTGAGGTTCCAACAGGAACACTTACTATAACATTTACAGATGGAAGTAAGGAATCACTTAATGTATCTGACGTTGTGTCTGTTGAGGAACTGTTAGATAACAGAAATATTGAATATTCATTGAAGGATGTAAAGAGAGAAAGCGTCTGGCTTACAACTCTGCTTCCGTTTGGATTGTGCCTGATAGTTGTTGTGGCACTTATGATGCTTATGACAAGACAGACAGGTGGCGGTGGCAATGCAAAGATGATGAATTTCGGAAAGAGCCGCGCAAGAATGATAAGTGGTGACGATAATAAAGTTACATTTAAAGATGTTGCAGGACTTAATGAAGAGAAAGAGGAACTTGAGGAAATAGTTGATTTCCTTAAAGATCCAGTCAAATATACTAATCTTGGAGCTAGAATTCCTAAGGGAGTTATCCTTACAGGCCCTCCGGGAACAGGTAAGACTCTTCTTGCCAAAGCAGTAGCAGGAGAGGCAGGTGTACCTTTCTTTAGCATATCCGGCTCAGATTTTGTTGAGATGTTTGTTGGTGTTGGTGCATCAAGAGTAAGAGATATGTTTGAGGAAGCAAAAAAGAACGCGCCTTGTATTATATTTATTGATGAGATTGATGCGGTTGCAAGACGAAGAGGAACCGGTATGGGTGGCGGACATGACGAAAGAGAGCAGACACTTAACCAGATGCTTGTAGAGATGGATGGTTTTGGTGTTAATGAAGGAATTATAGTTATGGCGGCTACCAACAGAGTTGATATACTTGATCCGGCTATATTAAGACCGGGACGTTTTGACAGAAAGGTAGTTGTTGGAAGACCGGATGTAAGAGGCCGTCTTGAAATACTTAACGTACATGCTGCTAAGAAACCATTAGGCGATGATGTTGATCTTGAAAGCCTTGCGAGAACTACAGCAGGATTTACAGGAGCAGACCTTGAAAATATCCTTAATGAGGCTGCTATTAATGCTGCTAAGAGCAAGAGAAAGTTTATTACAAATGCAGATGTTAATTATGCATTTATTAAGATTGGCATAGGTGTTGAGAAGAGAAGTAAGATTATATCTGAGAAAGAAAAGAAGATTACAGCATATCATGAATCAGGACATGCCATACTTTTCCATATGCTTCCAGATGTCGGACCTGTGCATACTATTTCTATAATTCCTACCGGAATGGGTGCTGCTGGATACACAATGCCACTTCCTGAGAAGGATGAGATGTTTAATACTAAGGGCAAGATGCTGCAGAATATTATTGTTAGTCTTGGTGGAAGAGTTGCCGAGGAGCTTATATTTGATGATATTACAACTGGTGCTTCACAGGACATTAAACAGGCAACAGCTACAGCGAGAGATATGGTTACTAAATATGGTTTCTCAGACAGACTGGGTCTTATTAATTATGCAAGCAGTGACGAAGATGAAGTCTTTATCGGAAGAGATCTTGCACATACAAGACCATATGGAGAGGATATAGCAACAGCTATTGATGAAGAGGTTAAGGGAATTATTGACGAGTGTTATGCTAAGGCTAAGAAGATAATTTCTGAGCACATGGATGTTCTTGAGAAGAGTTCAGAGCTGCTTCTTGAAAAGGAAAAGATTACAAGAGAAGAATTTGAGGCATTATTTGATGATAATAAGGCAGCAGAGTAATAATAGTATTACAGATACAACAATGATTTAGACAAAATGCACAAATATTTTTGATAAATATTGTTAAGTTTGTGAACACTTATGGAGGGAAATGCGATATTATAATTAATGTAAAAACCCCCAATACATTATAGATTAAGCAGTAATGCTTATCGAAAAGAAATACCTTCTCTGAAAAAGGCAGTCACCCCATGGCTGCCTTTTTTGCTACGCTGAAACAGGCTTTTTACTTGCGAAAATGTACTTTTGGATATAGAATAAAAATAGTATAAGCTAAGGAGGATTCTCAATGAGAATAACCGAGGAAATTGGAAACTTAGCTACCTGGGAAAAAAAGCTTTTTTATATGTGCAGTGCAAGACCGACATTACATCCAAGAGCATTATTTTCGGATGTTACGGAAGGTTATAGGAGCCCTTCTGAACCTATGCCGGGGGATGAGGTTACAATCAGACTGCGGACAGGTAGATACAATGTAGATAAAGCATATCTGATTGCGGATAATAATGAATATATAATGACACGTGTGAGGAGTGAAAGTATATTTGATTATTATGAGGCAAAGATTAAAGTAGGAACGGAAAAGGTTTTCTACTATTTTAAGGTTGTCCTTGGACGTACTGTATGTTATTACAATCAGATTGGGGCAATAAAGGATCTTAATCCATATTATAATTTTCAGATAATGCCAGGCTTCAAAACACCAGATTGGGCAAAAGGTGCTGTCATGTACCAGATATTTGTAGACAGATTTTATAATGGTGATAAGTCTAATGATGTTCTTGATAATGAATACAGTTATATAGGTGAACATGTCTGTCAGGTAAAAGAATGGGATAAGTATCCGGCGCAGATGGGAATACGTGAGTTTTATGGTGGTGATTTACAAGGGGTACTTGATAAACTTGATTACCTGCAGAATCTGGGAGTTGAAGTTATATACTTTAATCCGTTATTTGTATCGCCATCTAACCATAAATATGATATCCAGGATTATGATTATATAGATCCACATTTTGGAAAGATTATTGAGGATGAGGGGAATCTTCTTGAAGAAGGAGATAATGACAATACTCATGCAAAAAGATATATCAAAAGGGTTACATCTAAAGCTAACCTTGAAGCAAGTAATGCATTTTTTGCAGAATTGGTTGAGCAGATACACAAGAGAGGCATGCGTGTTATTATTGATGGTGTGTTTAATCATTGTGGGTCATTTAATAAATGGCTTGATAAAGAACACATTTATAGAGATAGTGATGATGTATATGAAACAGGGGCGTATGAGAAATATGAAAGTCCTTACCATGGTTTCTTTAAGTTCTATTCTAATCAGTGGCCGGATAATAATTCGTATGATGGCTGGTGGGGACATGACACGCTTCCAAAGCTGAATTATGAAGGCTCTAAGTCGCTTGAAGAATATATTCTTGGCATTGCAAGGAAATGGGTTTCTCCACCATATAATGTTGATGGCTGGAGGCTTGATGTTGCAGCTGATCTTGGATATAGTCCGGAATATAATCATTATTTCTGGAGAAGATTCAGGGAAGAGGTAAAGAAAGCTAATCCTGAAGCTATAATACTTGCTGAGCATTATGGGGATTCATATGACTGGCTGCAGGGTGACCAGTGGGATACAATTATGAACTATGATGCATTTATGGAGCCAGTAACATGGTTTCTTACCGGTATGGAAAAGCATAGTGATGAAGCGCGTCCGGATGCATATGGCAATCCAGATTATTTCTTTGGTGCTATGCATCATAATATGGCAAGAATGGGAGGACAGAGTGTAGCCATTTCTATGAATGAGCTGTCGAACCATGACCATTCGCGTTTTCTTACAAGAACTAACAGAACAGTAGGACGTACCAATACGCTTGGTCCGGAGGCTGCTAATATTAATATTAATAAAGCTGTGTTCCGTGAGGCTGTTGTTATGCAGATGACGTGGCCAGGATCACCTACAATTTACTATGGCGATGAAGCCGGGGTATGTGGATTTACTGATCCGGACAACAGAAGAAGTTACCCATGGGGTAATGAGGATGAGGAACTTATCAGATTCCACAGGGAAATGATACGGATTCATAAAGAGAATGAAGTATTACGGAAAGGTTCATATAAGCCTTTGTATTCTAAGCAGAATGTTATAGCATATGGGCGTTTTACAGCAGATGATGCGGCTGTAATTATTGTTAATAACAGTGATGATGAGGTCAGGGCAAGAATACCGGCATGGGAAATCGGACTTGGCTTTGATGATGATGTTGAACAGCTTATTGCAACATATGAGGGTGGATTCAGTACAGATAATCTGGGATATCATCTTCAGAATGGCTGGCTTGATATAGGGCTTAGAAAGACTTCTGCTGTTGTATTACATCGTATGAGATGGTAATAATTAACAATTTTGACGCAAAATTTGCACTAAAAGGAGTCAGATGTTATAATGCAAATAATTGCATCGAAAACAGAAAGGAATATTTTATGGAATCAAATAATTCTAATAATGATAAGCCAAGGATAAGCCTTAATCGTAAGATGAGGATGTGGAATAGATATAGAAATTATATTATAGGACTTGCAGTCGTAGTAGTGGCTGTTGCTATATTTGCAATTGTATTAAAAAGCTGCAGTTCTAAGAATGATACTAAGAATAATACAGAGACTGCGTCATCGCCAGCTGTAACACAAGAAGAGACAACAGCTAAAGAATCCGGCAGTGAAACATTAACGACAGAAGCGGTGCAGACAACACAGGCAGCTGCAGCTGGAAGAAGTCTTTCAATATCAGGAGAACCAGATACTCAGGATTATACTTCTTCTGAACAGTTTAGCAAGTCAGTGTTTATTGGGGATTTTGTTATAAGTGGTGTGTCTGGATTTGGATTTGTATCTGAATCACAGGTTATTGCATCCAATTCCATGACAAGTGATAAGCTTACTAATCACACAGATGAGATAGTGGCACAGTCACCAGATTCAGTATATATAATGGTTGGTATTAATGACCTTAATTATGGAAGCAGACCTGTCGATAATATATATGAGTATGAAAAAGAATTTATAGAGGAACTGAAGAGCAGAATGCCAACAACTAATATTTATGTTCTGTCAGTACTTCCTGTCTCAAAGAGATTTGAATCGTCAAGTAAGGTTAAGCAGACTAATATTGATGCACTTAATACAATGTTTTCAGAGAATGCAGCTTCACTTGGAATTACCTATATAGATGTGGCATCTCCATATAAAGATGGAACAGGTTATCTTGCAGCATCCTATACAGATAGCGGATACAATCTTAAGAGCGGATATTATGCGTTCATGCTTAATGGTATAGCAGGAGTTATCAGATAATGAATTTTCATGTAATGACGTTATTTCCGGATATGATAACAGATGGTCTTAATACGAGTATAACAGGACGGGCAATCAAGGCAGGTATTATGTCAGTTACCGCACATGATATAAGAGATTATTCCAATGATAAGCACCTTAAGGTTGACGATTACCCTTATGGTGGTGGAGCTGGAATGGTTATGAGAGCCGGACCTGTGTGTGACTGCTATGATGATATTGTTAAGAAAGTAGGGAACAGACCGAGGGTCGTATATATGACTCCACAGGGATATACATTTACACAAGCTATGGCACAAGAGTTTGCAAAAGAAAATGATCTTGTAATTCTGTGTGGGCATTACGAGGGAATTGATGAACGGGCTCTGGAGAATATAGTTACTGATTATGTATCAATAGGAGATTATGTTCTTACTGGCGGTGAATTGCCGGCAATGGTAGTTATTGATACCGTGTCAAGGCTTGTGCCAGGAGTGCTTAATAATGAAGTGTCAGCAGAAACAGAGAGCTTTTCTGATGGACTGCTTGAGTATCCACAGTATACAAGACCTGCAGATTATAATGGACAGAAGGTTCCGGATGTTTTGTTGTCAGGGCATCATGAGAACATTGAGAAGTGGAGACATGAAAAGTCTCTGGAGAGAACTAAGAAGTACAGACCTGATCTGTATGAAGAGTATATAAGAAATCACCCTGATGAATAGAATCAGGATAATGATTGTTAAAGGAAGTTAAGCATATGACTTCCTTTACATAGGCCTAGATAGCTCAGTCGGTAGAGCAGAGGACTGAAAATCCTCGTGTCACTGGTTCGATTCCGGTTCTAGGCATTGGGAGAGACAGAAAGAAAAAACGAGGTTAATGCTATGGATGATTTTAAAAGCATTGAATTTGTAAACGCTGATGTATTGGTTGATGGGAAGATGGTTATTGTTGCTGCTGATGAAGGATTTGAAGCAATAAGTGGCAATGATGCATATCTTGTGTTTACCAGATATATACATGCAGATGATATTAACAGATTCAAGAAATTTATAGATAATTATGATAGTAATAACAATCCTTATATAGTAATAAGAATGTTATATGCAGATAAGACGCCACATTGGATGCTGTTAAGGATTGGATACGATGAAGCGTCAGATGACACAGAAAGACGATATAAGATTAATATCATGGATACAGCATCTGTAACTATGCAGATTGATAAGCTGAATAAGGATATCTTAAGCTATGCCTGTTATCTTGGTCTGTCAGAAAATATTATGCTTTCTTATGATATTGGGGCAGACTGGTTAAGAATATTCATGGTCACTGATGGGCAGCAGACAATGTGTTTCTATGATGGAGCACTGGGAGACTGGATACAGTTAAGAATTGCTTCAGACAGACTTGAGGGTGAAGCAGTCAGGGAACTTGATACATTAAAGAACACGCTTATTAATGGAGAGAAATTCTTTAAAAGAGAGATTACCGCCAATGTGCTTGGACGTGCAGGGCATATTGACAAGTGCTTCATAAGAGGAAAGACAGTAACGGACAACAATGGAAGCAGGGTTGTATATGGGGTTATTAGCATTTTTGAAACATCTAATGGAGATACAGTTGAAGAGTTGTCTGTAATATCTGATATGAAGGATCCGGGAACGGACCTTCTTAATAAGCGTGCAATTACTGATTATGTAAGAAATCTTATAGATTCAAAACCAGGACATAATGTTACGATTGCTATTATTGATGTGGATGATTTTAAGACTATTAATGATACATATGGGCATATGTTTGGAGACGAAGTCCTTTATAAAGTCGCTGATGTGTTAAGAGATGCAGTAGGCAGAAAGGGATTATGCGGAAGAATCGGTGGAGATGAAATGTTCATTGTTATGGAAGGCCTTAATGGAGATGAAGGCATACGAAATGTATTAAGAACAGTGCGCAATAATGTTACATGGCTGTATCATGATGATCCGCGTAATATTAACAGAATAACATGTTCTATAGGTTCTGCATCATACCCTAATGATGCCAAAGATTATGATGAACTGTTTAAAGTGGCAGATAAAATGCTGTATCTTGCAAAAGAGAAAGGCAAAAACAGATACATAATATATCATGAAGATATACATAAGAGATATGTATATGACATGGGAGAAATTGTAGATGTCAGGGATAAGGTATTCTACAAATATCGTAAGATGACTATAGTTAATGTAATAATAAGAGAATATAGAGATGCTGATGCAGCAAGAAGACATGAGCTTCTTGAGATGGCAGCTCTGGCATTTAACATTGACAACATTACGATATATGACCAGTCTAAGATGGTTAAGTATGTTATATATGGAGATGAGGAAATGGTGGAAGATGATGGAAGCTATTTCAAGAAAGATAATTATCTTCCGGGATTTAGAGAAGATGGTATAATGCCAATAGATAATGTGAATTTCTTTGAGACAAAGGCACCGGCTATGTATGAGATGTTTTCAAAGTATGGCATTATACAGGCTGTACAGTATATAATTGGTGGAACAATCAGCAATAATGATAACAATGAAATTATATCATATAACAGATTTAAGCAGGATAAGAAATGGGCAGAAATGGATATGAATTTCCTTGCAATTATCGGAGATTATGTAGGAAATATATATCTTAGGGAGAAAGAGCAATGATAGACAGATATGTAGCTCTGGATATAGAGACGACGGGACTCAATCCATCAGTAGACAGAATAATTGAGATAGGAATGGCGAGGATTGAGGATTGTGTTATCGTGCAGCAGTATTCCACTCTGGTTGATCCAGGAATAACTATCAGTGAAAGAATAACAGAACTTACAGGTATACATAATGAAGAACTTGAGGGAATGCCAAGAATATCAGATGTTATAGGAAATGTTGTGGATTTTATAGGAGATTATCCTATTCTTGGACATAATGTAACTTTTGATTACAGTTTTATTAAGAAAGCTGCTGTTAATGCTAATCTTACATTGAATAATGCTGGTATAGATACATTAAAGATTGCAAGAAGACTGTTGCCAGAAACACCACATAAGAATCTGTCTTACCTGTGTGAATATTTTCATATTGATCCGGGCAGGTCACACAGAGCTTATGATGATGCAGTGAGCGCGAGCAGATTATATGATGAATTAAGGAAGATTAAACCGGATGATTGTGGTTTTTCTGAGCCAATGAATCTTGTATATAACGTTAAAAAAGATGTGCCGGTAACAATGCCACAGAGAAGATATCTTCAGGCTCTTATTGAAAAACATAATGTGGTACTGGAGATTCCTATTGATGAGATGACGAAAAGCATGGCATCAAGACAGATAGATACAATAATAGCACAGTATGGAAAGTAGTCCATGCTGTGCTTTTTTAATGGATAGTATTGATTAATGATTAACATTAGAAAAACTGATCCAGCTGACCGATGATAATATCACGGCTTAGAGAGTTTAACGCAGATGCTTTTTCTTTTAAGGTGTAAATGGCATCTGTGTTTTTACAGGCAGCGTATATTCTGGCAAGATCAATATAGTTAGAAGTTATGTCGGTTCCTATGTTTATACCATATTCAAGGTAGATCTTTGCATCATCATAATCAGAGTTGTCTGAGAGAATATGTCCGATTTTGGCAATGCATTTTACAAGAGAGGTGAAATTATCGTCATATTCTGATAATACAGTAAGATTGGCAACTCCATATTCCAGCTTAAGATCTGTATTACTTATACCTGTAAGATTAAGAATCTTCTTGTCACGTAATTCCTGAAGCTGTTCATATGAACGTTTTAATTCTGGTATGGAGCTAATAAGTGTATCAAATGTGTCATTACCTGAATTAATTACTGGAAGATTCTCACTTATTGATATATAATTAAGATTACTGATGTCTTTGCGTCGTACTTCGTTAGCTCTGGCTTCACGTTCGAGAAATGCTTCATTCCTTGCTGCGTGTGAGCGTGTTCCTTTTTTTAGTACATAGTGAAGAATAACAATAAATATAATAAAATATGGCAGTAATAAATGCATGAATAATATCCTTTTCGTGTATGCTCCACTGCCTTATATGACAAGGAGGCAATTATGATTAACTTTAATAATAAGAAAACAAGAAGATGGATGACAGGAATAATCATCATGATTCTTATATTAGCAATGGTGGTACCTATGGTTGTGTATATGATTCCATAGATATACGTATAAGAAGAGTATAGAATTAATGTCATTTTAATGCAACATTTTTTAGAGAGGCAGAGATTATGAAAAAAGGAAAAGTGTCTGATACAATACTTGGAAGATCAGTATACAAACTGCTGGGAAAGAGGGGAGCAAATAAGGTTTCACGTCCTGCATATGGACAGGATGCAGCTCATATAGATTGTAATGGAGAGAATGTTCTGGTAACGGCTGCAAGCGGTTTATGGCCGGTTTATAGAGCTGCTAATAATATAAGTGCAGCAGGAGGCAGAATTGTAACTATTACGGACACAGTTCTTATTGACGAGAAATCAAGAGAAATAAGACTTAAAGAGATAATCTCTGAGCTTGACCGCCAGTGTATGAATGTGAATATTCCGGTTGCTTCCGGACACACAGCAGTAAGTCCTGATGTGGTAAAGCCAGTTGTCAGTGTTACAGGTATTGGTCTTACAACATGCACAGCCAGCAAGGCAAAGCCGGGACAGGATATTGTTATGACTAAGTGCATAGGAATAAGCGGTATAAGGTATATAGCTGATAAGAAAAAGGGTGAGATACTTAAAGTATTTTCAGAAGATGTAGTTAACAAGGCAGTTGGAAATGAACTTGATATGCTGGTATATCCAGAGGCAGATATATTTATGCAGCAGGGGACTGCCGGAGCAATGCATGATGTTTCTGAAGGGGGAATATTTGCAGCACTATGGGACATGGCGGAATACTCAGGAGTTGGACTTGATATAGATTTCAGGGCTATTCCGGTCAGACAGGAAATAATTGAAATCTGTGAATTGTTAAATATTAATCCATATATATTGGACTCTATGGGCTGTTTGTTAATGACATGTGAAAATGGATGTGATATAGTTAATGTAATGCAGGAAAATGGAATCAGGGCTGCGGTAATTGGAAAGGTTACAGCAGGTAATGACAGGATTATCCATAATGTTGAGGAAGACCGCTATCTTGGACTTCCAGAGCAGGATGAAATATATAGATTTATTGATTAATCGGGAGGATTGGCGTTATGAGAGAGAAGATTCTTGATGTTCTTGAGAAGAACGGACGAATAGACCTTAAGGAGATGGCTATTATGCTTGGCTATTCAGAGGCGGAGGTCGCCAATGAGATTGCCGATATGGAAAAAGAACATATAATATGTGGTTATAACGCAGTTATTAACTGGGATAAGACAAGTGAAGAGAAAGTAACAGCACTTATCGAAGTTAAAGTTACTCCACAGAGAGGGTTGGGTTTTGACAGTATTGCAGAACGCCTTTATAAATACGATGAGGTGACATCAGTTTATCTTATGTCAGGAGGATTTGATTTTACTGTTATTATTGAAGGTAAAACAATGAAATCAGTGGCTCAGTTCGTCGCGGCAAAGCTTGCACCATTAGATTCAGTTCTTAGTACTTCAACACATTTTGTGCTTAAGAAGTATAAGGACTATGGAACAATAATAGAGGACGAGGCTAAGGACGAAAGGATGCTGATTACACCATGAGAAACCCTTTATCACAGAAAATAACAGGCATACAGCCATCAGGAATCAGAAAGTTCTTTGATGTAGTAAGTGAAATGCCAGATGCAATATCACTCGGAGTGGGCGAACCTGATTTTGACACTCCTTGGAATGTAAGAGAAGAAGGAATTTATTCTCTTGAAAGAGGAAGAACATTCTATACTTCTAATGCAGGTTTGAAAGAATTAAGAGAAGAAATATGCAATTATCTTGCAAGAACTAATGATCTTCATTATGATCCTATGAAAGAGGTGCTTGTAACCGTAGGTGGAAGTGAAGCAATTGATGTGGCTTTAAGATGCATGTGTGATCCGGGAGATGAGGTACTTATACCTCAGCCTAGTTATGTTTCATATCTTCCATGCGCTGTAATGGCAGATGCAACGCCTGTAATTATTGAGTTAAAGGAAGAGAATGAATTCAAGCTTACTAAAGAAGAACTGCTTGCAAGCATAACAGATAGGACTAAAGTACTTGTTATGCCATTTCCTAATAATCCGACAGGCGCTATTATGACTAAGGAAGAACTTGAAGAGCTGGTGCCGATAATAATTGAAAAGGACATATTTGTTATATCAGATGAGATATATTCAGCTCTTACATATAATGGAGAGCATTGTTCTATAGGAAGTCTTCCAGGAATGAAGGAAAGAACAATTGTTATTAATGGTTTTTCAAAAGCATTTGCCATGACAGGATGGAGACTTGGATATGCATGTGGACCTAAAAATATTATCAAAGAGATGACAAAGCTTCATCAGTATGCTATTATGTGTGCACCAACCAATAGCCAGTTTGCAGCCATAGAAGCGCTTAAGAACTGCGATCACGAGGTTGAGAAGATGGTTACAGCATATGACCAGAGAAGAAGATTTCTTATGCATTCTTTTAAAGAGATGGGAATTGACTGCTTTGAACCATTTGGCGCATTTTATGTGTTTCCTTCAATTAAGAAATTCGGACTTACATCAGAAGAATTTGCTAACAGACTTTTAAGAGAACAAAAGCTGGCTGTAGTTCCGGGAACTGCATTTGGCGATTGTGGTGAAGGATTTTTGAGAATATCTTACGCATATTCAATAGACAATCTGAAAGAAGGACTTGCAAGAATTGAGAGATTTATTAATACATTGAAATAATAAAAGGAGGGTAAATATATGGCAGAGATTAATGTAGACCATATTAATCCTTTCCTGATGGCGGCCAGTTCAATCATGCGAGATGCCTGTCAGATGGAGATGAAGATAGACAAACCGTATGTTAAAACTACAGAATTTGAGAGTGATTCCGTTATTATTATGATTGGAGTTACCGGCGAGATGAGAGGTCAGGTTCTTATAGCACTGACTAACAGTAAGGCATGTGAAGTGGCATCTAAGATGATGATGGGTATGCCGGTACCGGAACTTGATGATATGGCAATGAGTGCAATCAGTGAGCTGGGCAATATGATAATGGGCAATGCGGCAACTATATTGTCAACTAAAGGAATCGGAATAGATATTACACCACCAACTGTATGCAGAGGAGCAATGAAGATTTCCCAGTCATATGCCAAGAATATATGTATTCCTATGAAGAATGGGGATGATCTTGTACTTGAACTGGATATTGCAGTAAAAGGTGATTAATAAGGAAGAAAGATATGCTTAATATAGTATTACATGAACCGGAGATGCCAGCCAATACCGGTAACATAGGGAGAACATGTGTGGCAGCCGGAGCAAGGCTTCATTTGATAGAGCCGTTAGGATTTCAGATTAATGAGAAACAATTAAAGAGGGCAGGTCTCGATTATTGGGATAAGCTTGACGTAACAGTTTATGATGATTACAATGATTTCCTTGCAAAGAATCCAGGTGCTAAGATTTATATGGCAACAACTAAAGCACATAAGACATATGCAGAAGTTAATTATGAAGATGACTGCTATATAATGTTTGGAAAAGAGAGTGCTGGAATACCAGAAGAGATTCTTGTAGATAATGAAGATACATGTATAAGAATACCAATGATTGGTGACATAAGATCACTGAATCTTTCTAATTCGGTTGCTATTGTGCTGTATGAGGCTTTAAGGCAGCATGATTTTATGCAGATGAATTGCGAAGGACATCTTCACCGCCTTCATTGGAAGTAAATAATCAGAGCTGGCAATTTATTTTGCCAGCTCTAATGTAAATATGAATTCAGTTCCAACGCCAATGGTGCTGATTACATCTATATTCTCGCCATGTGCCTGAATAACTTCTTTAGTTATTGACAGACCCAGACCAGAACCCTTCTTATCACGTCCTCTTGACGAATCAGATTTATAGAAACGATCCCAGATTTTATCAATATCCTCTTTTGCAATACCACAACCATTGTCTTTTATGGATATCTGCGCCTTTTCACCTTTTTCCTTAACAGTTATGTATATATAGGAATTTTCTTTGCTGAATTTGATGGCATTGTCAATGAGATTGTATATGACCTGCTGAATTCTGCCCTTATCTGCTTTGACATTCTGAATACTGTTGGCATAAGTGATATTGAATTTGATATTTTTCTTTTTGCAGCTTCCCTCAAATGTTTCAACAGTATGTCTTATGATTGAATTAAGGTCAAATACTGAAATATCCAGACGTACAGATTTTGGATCCAGCTCATTGAGCGTAAGGATATTACTTGTCAGTTTAGTTAAACGTTCAGTTTCAAAAAGCATAATTCCAATATATTTATCTAGCATTTCAGGAGGAATTGTCCCATCCTGGATAGCTTCCAGATAACCTTTTATGGATGTAAGAGGAGATCTGAAGTCATGTGATATATTAGACAGGAATTTCTGCTGGAATTTGTCAGATTCATTAAGCTGTGATGCCATATAATCAAGTGACATACCAAGCTTTCCAATTTCATCGTTCTGCATTGTGCCTATTCTGTAGGACAGATTACCTTTGCTATATTCAGCTGTTGCTTTTGCAATTTCTTTGATAGGTCTGTGAACCTGAAAGAAATACAGACCAAGAAATGATGTAGATAATAAAAGTACAATAAGCAGTGTAAGGTAATTAGTATTAAATGTGTCATAGACATGCTTGATAATTACAGATTCAGGTATGTTAATAACAACATATCCCTTTATCTCAAATGAATTGGATATTGGTGAAAATACACTTAAAACAGGTTCGTCAAATAATCCATGGAAATCCCATAATATATCATGCTGACCTTTTAATTCACCATAGTCAAATTCGTCAATTGCGTAAAGTTCACGATCTTCATTATTACTATTGTCTTTGGCAATATTATCAGTGTCAAGAATAACGCTGCCAGCAGGTGTTATAAAAAGTATTCTTGTGTCATTAAGAACAGACAATGTGCTTAATTCAAGTTCTATGCTTCGTAGCCTTGTCTGGCTGAAATATTCCAGTGCATATTCATTAGCAACCTCATTAGCCTGCAGATACAAACGATTAGAGTAATACTTATAGATATGATTATAATCGATTCTGTAACATACAGTTGAAACCATTATAAAGCTGATAATTGATATTCCAATATATAAGAAAATGTGTTTTCCGAGAGTATTCAATCCCTTCACCTGATGTCCTCCATTACTTAGTTACGAACTTGTAACCTATTCCCCAGACGGTTTCTATGTTCCAGTGAGCGTTATCTTTTATCTTCTCTCTTATACGTTTTATGTGGACATCTACAGTTCTTGTATCTCCTATATATTCATATCCCCAGATATTATCAAGAAGCTGCTCTCTGGTAAATACCTGGTTAGGAGCAGAAGCAAGAAAATACAGAAGCTCCAGTTCTTTAGGAGGCATTTCAACATTGTTATTCATATAGGTAACAGAATAATTATCAAGGTTAATAGATAAATCAGGATAATTAACACATTTTGAACATGCAGTATCTGTTCCTATAGTCTGTGGAAGGTGGTAACGTCTGAGTACAGCCTTGACTCTTGCAACCATTTCCTTTGTCTCAAATGGCTTGATAATGTAGTCGTCAGCGCCAAGTTCAAGCCCCAGAACTTTGTCAAATGTCTCACCTTTTGCAGAGAGCATGATTATAGGGACATTATTATTCTTGCGAATTTCACGGCATACCTGATATCCATCAATGCCAGGGAGCATCAGGTCAAGCAGAATAAGATTAGGTTTAAATGTTGGAAGCTCTGAGAGAGCACTTTCCCCGTCATATACAATTTTAGTTTCGTAACATTCCTTAGTAAGATATAAAGATATAAGTTCAGCAATATTTTCATCATCATCTACAATTAATATACGTTGTTTTGCTGCCATAAAAACCTCCCCGGAAATTAATTATTTGAAATCAACAATGGTCACGCCGGCGTCTCCTTCACCAATCTCTCCAAGACGGAAACTTTTAATATAAGGGACACCGCGAAGATAAGCAGTTACGCCATTTCTTAAAGCGCCGGTTCCTTTACCATGAACGATTCGTACCTGAGGGATTCTTGCAATATATGCATCATCCAGATACTTGTCAAGACGGGCAACTGCCTCATCAACAGTACATCCAAGAAGATTAATCTCAGTTGATATTCCTGATGATTTGGACATCTTGATTTTACCAGAACCTGCGACTCCCTTGGAAGAGTTGTCTTTAGGCTCTTTGTAACCTGAAAGAATCTCCAAGTTTTTGATGTCTATTTTGGTGCTGAGGGAACCAACAAGGACAGTAACCTGTTTTTTTGCAGGATGAATGGCTGATACTGTTCCTATTACGTTCATGGTTAATACACGCACATGCATGCCGACTTTAAATTCGGAGATATCATGAGCCTTATGTGCAGTTACCTTAGCAGGCGTTACTTTTAATTTAGCCTGGTTTTTGTTCATTTTTTCGCGGACTGCACTACGATGCTTCTCAAGCTCTGCAACTGTCATTCCATGCTTGTTCATGGCTTTAATTGTTTCATCGGCAAAATCTTTTGCATCCTTTAATATGGAAGCAGCCTGCTCATTAGCTTTTCTTATAATGTTATCTGTGCGTTCATCAAGGCGTTCATTTTTAGCTTTCAGCTTTTCTTTAAGAGAAGCAATTTCGGCTTTGTAGCTTTCTACTTCAGCCTGTTCTTTTTCAAGAGAAATTCTTGCATTTTCAAGATCCGAAACGATATCTTCAAAATGTACATCTTCAGAATCAAGTCTTTGGGATGCATCATTAAGGATATATTCAGGAAGTCCAAGTTTCTTGGATATTGCAAATGCATTACTCTTTCCAGGAATACCAATAAGTAAACGATATGTTGGACGGAGAGACTCAACATCAAACTCGCAGCTTGCATTTTCTACTCCGTCAGTGGAAAGAGCATATAGCTTGATTTCACTGTAATGTGTAGTTGCCATTGTTGTTACTCCACGTTCCTTAAGATCATTAAGGATTGAAATGGCAAGCGCAGCACCTTCTGTCGGGTCGGTTCCTGCACCTATTTCATCAAACAGAACAAGACAATGTTCATCAGCTTCTTTCAGGATTCGTACAGTGTTAGTCATATGAGACGAGAATGTACTCAGACTCTGTTCAATACTCTGCTCATCTCCTATATCAGCATAAATATCCCTGAACACGGCGATATCTGAATGGTCAAGAGCAGGTATATATAAACCGGACTGCGCCATAAGTGTAAGAAGACCTACGGTTTTTAATGAAACAGTTTTGCCACCAGTGTTAGGACCGGTAATTATAAGCAGCTTAAAATCTGTTCCAAGGTAGATATCAATAGGAACAACAGTGTGTGGCTCAATAAGAGGGTGTCGACCCTTCTTGATATTTATGATTCCTGATGTATTCATGACAGGGCGGCTTGCGTGCATTTGTCTTGCAAGTTGTGCTTTTGCAAATATGCAGTCTAACTGAACCAGTATTTCAAAATCTGACAGGAGTTCATCAGTGTGTTCACCTGATTTGGCACTGAGATCAGCAAGGATAACTTCGATTTCGGCAGCCTCCTTAAGTTCAAGCTCGCGTATGTCATTGTTTAGCTTAACTACTGCAGCGGGCTCTATAAAAAGAGTAGAACCAGTTGCTGACTGGTCATGGACCATTCCCGGGAAAGCTGACTTGTACTCTGCTTTTACAGGAAGACAATAGCGTCCCTGTCTGCTTGTGATTACATAATCCTGAAGACAGGTTCTATAGGTTGGTGAGTTAAGAACTTTATTAAGTTCAGAATGAATGCGGTCATTAGCTATCGCTTTGTTTCGGCGGATAGTTTTTAAGTTAGAACTTGCATCATCACTTATTTCATCTTCAGATATGATACATTTCTTAATAAGAGAGTTCAGTGAATCAACAGTCTGTAAGCTGTCAAACATTGCAGACAATGAATCTTCTCTGTGCTCATAATAGTTTCTGGCATGGTGTGCACATGACAAAAGAGAGCTTATGTTAAGAAGCTCAGCAATATTTAAAGAACTTCCAACATTAAGTCTGGCAACACTTGCACGGATATCTCTGATACGTGAAAAATCAATGCTTCCCTTCTGATATATTCTGGAAAGGGCATCACCAGTTTCATCAAGACTTGTATTGATATCGTTAATGTCAGTCATAGGAGTCATTCCTCTGACAATTTCTTTAGCATTATCACAGCATGCAAATGAAACAATCTGATCTGTGATTTTATAATATTCCAAAGTGGATAAAGACTTCTTATTCACAATAGACCTCCAACAATAAATCTGAGATTTTACTTAATTTTACAGCATTTAAGGCAAAAAAACTATAATTTGCGGATAAATATTTACAAGTAAGTCATAAAATGTTCATAATACTAATATAAACTATGGTATGATTATATTTAAATGATGCGAGAAATGTTAATATTTTTGATACAGGATAAAGGAGTCCGTTATGGGAACTAAAGGTGATGATAAGGAAAAGTATGCTTTGTATACAGAAAAAGTTGTGCTGCATCCTGCCAAGAAGTACAGATGGCTCATAAGGATAGGAAAGGTGATGCTGTTTGTTGTGTCTGTTGTTATTGTTGCAACAGCATTTATGGCGTTCTTATATCCAAGAATACAGTCTTTGATTGAACAGAAGAATAAGGATAAAGAGGTTGTTTATATCAAGAAAGATAATTATGTTTTTTCAGATGATGAGGAAACAGTTGATGCTGATATTCTGACAGAGAAAGACCTTAAGGATAATTATGAAGCGGCAATGGCTACATTAAGGACGAAGGTTGAGTCAGTTAAAAAGAGCATAGTTGCAGTGGATATAGAACATCCGGTAACAGATATTCCTTCAGTAGAAAAAAGCCCGACAGAAGTCGCGGGACTAGTTGTGGCTAATCTTAATTCCAAGTATCTTATTCTTACGAAATCGGATATATTAAAGAACAATCACGGGCTTATTGTTACGTTAAGTGATGATGAACAGATTGAAGCAGAAGTTGTATGTATAGATGATTCTATTGGGATAGGACTTGTGAGTATAAGTGAGACACGTTTATCACAGGATGAAAAAAATGCATTATCAATAGCTGTTCTGGATAATTCTTATATGGTACATCAGGGAGATATTGTAATAGTAACGGGGAGAATCTATGGATCTAATAATGCCATTGACTATGGAACAATAGCAGGCATAACAACACAGTATGCAAAGGACAATGCATATGAGATATTTGAAACTAATGTTACAGTATCCAGTGATGGTTTTGGATTTCTGTTTAATTCAGAGGGAAGGGCTGTTGGAATATCCCGGAGTACAGATTCTTCAACAATGCAGTTTATTGGAATATCAGATCTTAAGGCGCATATTGAGACAATGATTAACCATCACGGAATCATGTATTGTGGTATAACAGCACAGAACGTAACATCTGATCTGGCAGAAAAGTATAACCTTCCAAGTGGAGTGTATGTTGCTGCTGTCGATATTGATTCGCCAGCTTATTATGCTGGTCTGCAGGCAGGAGATGTTATAGTTGGAATTAATGGGCAAAGTATTTTGACAATTCAGCAGTTTAGTGAGAAACTATACCAGTGCGCTGATGGAGAAACTATGCTGGTAACAGCGAAACGTCAGGGTAAAGATGGCTATTCAGATGTAATATTTGGTGTAAATGTACAACTAAAGCCATTATAGATTATATGTACCAGGATGGAGGAAGTATGCGTTATATAGAGAGCCTTAAAGATGGCGAAAGAGTATCAGAAGTATATCTGTGCAAGTCTAAGTCAATTGCACTTACCAAGACAGGAAAGGAATATGGCAATGTTATTCTTATAGATAAGACAGGTCAGATTGATTCTAAGATATGGGATCTTAATTCAGGCGGAATTGCTGATTTTGATGTTAATGACTACGTAGCTGTAACAGGACAGGTTACAAGCTATAATGGTGCACTTCAGTTTAAGATTGAGAGAGTAAGGGTGGCATCAGAGAATGAATATGCAGCGTCTGATTATGTTCCATCATCAAGATATAATATCGATGATATGTTTGCAGAGCTTATGAATTATGTTGAAAGCGTTAAGAATAAATATATGAAGCAGTTATTATATGCTTTCTTTAAAGATGACACATTTGCCAAGAAATTCAAAGCTGTATCGGCAGCCAAGACAGTACATCATGGTTTTGCAGGTGGATTGTTAGAACACAGTTTAAGTGTTACAAGATTATGTGACAAGATGAGCAGTAATTATGATTTTCTTAACAGAGACCTGCTTATAACATGTGCAATGCTTCATGATGTCGGCAAGGTTAAAGAATTATCTGAATTTCCTAAGAATGATTACACTGATGAGGGTAATTTCTTGGGTCATATTGTTATCGGATATGAGATGGTTATGGAGAAAGTAAAGCTGATAGAAGGATTTCCTGATATGCTTGCAATGCAGATTGGACACTGCATACTTTCACATCACGGAGAGCTTGAGTATGGCTCACCAAAGAAACCATCAATAGCAGAGGCTGTTGCATTGTCTATGGCTGATAATATGGATGCCAAGCTTGAGACATTAAGGGAAGCACTTGAAGCCAAGGATACCAACGACTGGCTTGGTTATAACAGATGGCTTGATTCTAATATAAGAAGGACAACTAATGAGTTTTAAGAAAGATGATAAAGTAACATTTGTAATAGAAGATATAGGAACCGGAGGAGAGGGTATCGGCAAGGTTGATGGATATACCCTCTTTGTTAAGGATGCGATAATCGGCGATAAGATTGAGGCAAAGATTATTAAAGCCAAGAAAAATTACGGCTATGCAAGGCTTGAAAAGATTATTGAGGCTTCACCTGACAGAGTGACTCCTGCCTGTCCTGTCGCAAGACAGTGCGGTGGCTGCCAGATTCAGCAGATGAGCTATGAGGCACAGCTTAGATTTAAGGAAAAGCTGGTTGATGATAATCTTAAGCGTATCGGAAAGATAGAAGGGTATGAGTTTTTCCCGGCTATCGGAATGGAAGAGCCTTTCAGATACAGAAATAAAGCGCAGTATCCGGTTGGAACTGCCAAAGATAGAAGCATTGTGATGGGCTTCTATGCAGGAAGAACACACTCTATTATTTCATGTACAGACTGTAAGATTGGTGCAGTAGAGAACCAGTATATTCTTGCTGTGATAAAGAGCTGGATGGAGTTTAACGGTGTTGCACCATACGATGAGCAGACCGGAAGAGGGCTTGTGCGTCATGTTCTTATACGAACAGGCTTCCACACTGACGAGATAATGATCTGTCTTGTTATTAACGGCACTAAGTTATCTGACAAGTTAAAGGAATCGCTTGTAAAGCGTCTTACAGAAGTGTCGCTTGATTCAGATATAAGTACTGACAAATGTATCAGGTCAATCATGCTTAATTACAACACGGAGAACACAAATGTTATTCTTGGCAGACAGTGCGAGACTCTGTGGGGAAAAAGCTATATAGAGGATTATATCGGGGACATTAAATATCAGATATCACCGCTTTCGTTCTTTCAGGTTAATCCAAGACAGACTGAGAAGCTGTACGGAAAAGCCCTTGAATACGCAGGACTTACAGGCAATGAGACTGTATGGGACTTGTACTGTGGAATAGGAACAATATCTTTGTTTCTTGCTAAGAATGCAAGAAAGGTATATGGTGTTGAGATTGTTCCGCAGGCTATAGAAGACGCCAGGAACAATGCGGCAATTAACGGAATTGATAATGCTGAATTCTTTGTCGGAAAGGCTGAGGAGGTCGTACCACATTTTTATGAGAAAATGGCACGTCTGGCAGCAGATACATCTGCAACCGAGGCACAGCGTGAGGAAGCAGGAAAGAGCATTACTCCTGATGTTGTGGTCGTTGATCCGCCAAGAAAAGGCTGTGAAGAGTCGCTTCTTGATACTATTGTCAGGATGGAGCCTGAGCGTATCGTGTATGTAAGCTGTGATTCGGCTACACTCGCCCGTGACTTAGGTCTCCTTGCAGCTAAGGGCTACAGAACTGTGAAGGTGCAGCCTGTAGATCAGTTCTCGCATACAGTGCATGTGGAGACAGTGGCGCTGCTCAAAAGGAAAGATTTTTGAAAATGTTTGAATTTAGAAACTTTGAGTGACATATTGTGCTCTCTCAAAGAAAATTGTAGTTAATTTTTCATCAAAACACTAATATTTAAATAAGAGTAGCAAAGTGGTCAGAGCCGCTTATTTTCAAGTAGATTTGGAAATAAGTGGCTTTTTCTTGCATTTTACACCCCAAAATCTACACTTCGCGCCGAGCGAATATTTAAGTCGAAAAATCCGTTATGATATATACAAGATAAGGTGGATGGAAAAGGACAGACACCAAAGGAACGGACAAAGGAGAATGCTTATGAAAAAGAGATTAGGGAAATTACTTGGAACCTTCTTATGCCTGAGCATGGTACTTGGACTGATGCCAGCGCAGGCTCTACAGGTGTTTGCAGTGGGGGAACCAACTCCGAACTATCTGACCTTTACGGCAGAGGAAGCGGGATCAACCCTGCAATTTAGCTGGTATTCGGAGGATGCTGTAGAAATCAGTACCAATGGAGGAGCGGATTGGTCTGCCTATACCAAGGGTGAGACCATCACATTAGTCCAGGTGGGCGATAGCGTTAAGATGAGAGGAAACATCACAAATTTTCTTCCACCGACTTTCTATAGTGCTCCCTTTGCCATGACAGGTCAGATTGCAGCATCAGGCAGTGTGACCAGTCTGATAGATGATAATGGCGGAGATGCGAATGTTAAGATGCCTGAGGGTGGTTTTCAATACTTATTCTGGAAATGTACCAGCCTTACAAGTGCACCGGAATTACCAGCAATGAATTTGGTAAATCAGGCTTATCTGTGTATGTTTGAGGGGTGCACCAGCCTTGTAAGTGCGCCGCAGTTACCGGCAACGACTTTGGCACAGACTTGCTATGCTGGGATGTTTAGAGGATGTACCAGTTTGAAACAGGCTCCAGCATTACCGGCAACGGTTTTACAGGAATCCTGCTATCAGAATATGTTTGCAGGCTGCAGCGCACTGGAACAGGTGCCTGATCTGCCTGCTACGACACTGGCGGACTGCTGTTATCAGGATATGTTTTCTGGTTGTAGCGGGTTGAAGATTGCGATTGGAAGCAATCTTATCTATGTTGTGCCTTGGAAAATACCATACATATCGGGAACAGATAACCTAAGATTTTGGAATAAAGATATGTTTGATGGCTGTCCCAACGTCAACTTAGCCACCCCGCTCAATCAACCACAAGTGGGCAAAACCTATTATCAGCAGCAGCCGGCAAGCGAGCGGCATGTGCACTGTGTATGTGGTACAGAAGATATGAGCATTTCCGGGCACACCCATAAGAATGTGGCATGGCTGCCGGTATCAGATCTGAGTGCGATCACGGAAGCAGGCAATTATTATCTGACAAAAGATATTGAGACGCAAGAGACATGGGAGCCGAAGGCAGGTGTCGTACTCTGTCTCAATGGACACAGCATATCAAATACATATAAAAATTCCTTATATCGTGAGGAAAAAGCAACAATTCAGATTATCGGTAATAAATTTACGCTTACAGATTGTAGCCGGGATGAGAATGGACAGAATAAGGGTAGTGTTACCCATGCAAAAGGAAGTTATGGAACAGGTGTGACATTCTTTAACACAGATACTATGTTTGACATGTATGGCGGTAATATCAGAGGAAATTATGCTGTGGATCACCATCCGAAGTGGAATGGCGCCGGGGTGTATGTGTCTTCATCCAGATGTCATTTTACTATGTATGGCGGAAGCATTTCCGATAATCAAGGTCATGGGGTATCTGTTGTTGAAGGGGCAACCTTTACCATGAATGGTGGTAGTATTACAAATAATACGATATCAGGTTCAAGTGGTGCTGGAGTGGTCAATTGTGGAAAAGTTGTCATGAATAAGGGATTGATTTCTAAAAATAGCATAACCAACGGTTCAGGTCGAGGAGCTGGTGTACATAATGGACCGGCTGTACTCAATGCGAATTATCAAAAACCAGTATTTGAGATGCAAGGAGGAGAAATTTCTGAGAACACTACAACTGGAAGCGGCGGCGGAATATCTAACTTGGATGCCATATGTACCATTACAAGTGGTAGTATCTGCAGAAATCAAGCAAAAAGTGGTGGCGGTGTAGATAACTCAGACTCTGTTTTTAATATGCGGGGCGGAGAAATTATTGGCAACCGTGCAAACAATCTTTCCGGCGGCGGTGTTAACAACAGCACCGGATCAGCGACAGCGACGGGTTCCTTTACCATGTCTGGCGGTGTGATCAAAGAAAATCAGGCTGCGCGATATGGTGGTGGGGTGGCATGTTATGAATATACTACTACTACTGGTAAAGGCACATTAACGATTAGCGTTAAAAATACTGCTGTGATACAGGATAACACGTTAGAAAATAATAAATCCAGTAATCTGGGATTACGTGACAATGTTGTACTGACGGATGTGCAGCTTAATGGCTCAAATCAGATTGGCATTTCGACCGAGACGGCACCCAAAACAGAGAAACCGATTATCATTGCAAATAAAACTGGTCTGATGAACGGCTTGTTTTCGGATTATGCGGCATATGAAATAGCCGAGGAAGATGGAAAGACCATTTTACAGATGAAAAAATATACAGTAAAACTGGTTTTGCCGAAAGATGGAAGCGTAAGTAAAATCAGTGGCGGTAACTTGGTGCAGAAAGTAAACGATGATATTCAGGGGGTGCAATTACAGGCAGATGATAACCATTACTTTAGCGAAGAGAATAAGAGTGCAATGAGACAAGCCGGTATATGGGTATCGTCAGATCGCGGAAATGTCAGCAAGATCACGATTTATGGCAGACCTACAGCAGATGTTGAAGTACAGATTTTGGCAACGGAAAAAGCGGCACAGGAAGTACCGGAAAACGTATCTGGAATTGCGCCGATACAAGAAGGTGGCAAGGGATATCTTCAAGGAATGAGTACGGAGATGGAATACCGCGAGAAAGGAACGAGTGAGTGGATTTCATGCCAGAGCGATAGCAGTCTGGGTGAGAGTGTCATTGCAGGAAAGACTTATGAAGTGCGAAGAAAGGGAGATATTACGAAAAAAGCTTCACCTATCATAGAGGTTTTTGTACCTGAGACAGAGAACGTAACACCGAATCCGAAACCAACGCCTGAAAAACCGGTAATGAAGGATGGTGATAATGGACAACATGTTATAGGAAAGACAGAGACACTAACTTTCCGTTCCAGTGCGCCATTAGATCAATTTGTAGCCGTTTTTGTAGATGGTATAAAGGTGGATGCATCCAATTATGAATTGGCAGAGGGAAGTACCATTGTACGCTTGAAACAGTCTTTCTTAGATACATTGTCAAAGGGCAGTCATACGATTGCCATTCAGTCACTTGGCGGAACAGCAACGGCAAGCTTTACGGTTGCAGAGGCATCCAATGCTGGTTCAGGCAATGGAGGCGCAACTGGTGGAGCAACTGGAGGCACAACTGGTACTGGTGCAGGTAGTGGTTCTGGTACTGGCACAACCACATCTGAACCAACCGAAGGTATTACCAACGTCCAGCCTGCAAGTGGCACGCAGACGGCACAAAATACTGGCAGTGCGGAAACAACAACTGTAAATGTAACGTCACCAGAGACAGGCGACGCATCGCCGGTATCCTGCATCGTGCTTGCAATAATCATTATGGGTGGATTAGGACTTATGATCGTGGAATTGCGCAGAGCACACAGGATGAAAAAGAATATACAGAGTTGAATATTGATAATTAAATCATAAATTTCAAAAACAGTCATTTCTTGCAGTGAAGTGCCCAAAGTCTAACTTTTTGGGGGCACCTCACAGTAGCGCAGGAAGTGGCTGTTTTGCTATTATAAAATTCGTATTATTGTTCTGGGCTCTAAGACAGATTGTATTGCTGATTTTATTATATGAATCGAAATTACAGACGAAAGACATGTTTTAGTTGATTTTGTAGGTATCATTTTGTGGAAGGAGATGCAAGATACATATTATAGTCATACTAAGTTTGCATAATATCACATTTTAGTACGTAAATTTCTTGAATTGAGAGCCTGATAATGTGTAATTGGATTTGTATATATTCTTGTGTATATTGAAAATGCCTACGAAATTCAAATTGTTTGGCTGGTAAGTATGTCGTTGAAATTGATTTAATAACATATGGTGGCAAAATGACATACTAAAGAAATAATATATAAATGTTTAGTAGGATTTATGGTGGGATTAATGATGGCTGTTCATATAACTTTACAAAATCATAGAGTAAAGCATTTACATTTTATAAATTTTTAAGTGGAATGTATATCAATTAGATGTTAATATATTATTTAGGTAACCCGAAACTGTTGATTTGAAAGCGAAGGGAGAGTTTATTGAAGGCTGGATTATTAAGGACACAATTTAGTTACCAGAATACAGTAGTAAGAGAGAAGATGAAGGAAAAGACAAAGGAGTCTGTTAGTGCGGTAGTACCGATAATGCTTATCGTGTTGCTTCTTGGCTTCACAGTAGCGCCTCTCTCACCTAGTATACTGGTTGAATTCATTATTGGAGCCGTGCTGGTTATTATTGGCATGGTGTTTTTTTCTTTAGGGGCAGAATTGTCCATGACACCAATGGGCGAAAGAGTTGGTGGAAGCATGTTGAGGACTAAGAAGTTATGGATGATTATAGCTATTGGATTTATTCTTGGAGTTATAATTACAGTTTCAGAACCAGATTTGCAGGTGCTTGCAGGTCAGGTAGCAGCAGTTCCTAATATGGTGCTTATATTGTCTGTAGCAGTGGGAGTAGGTGTGTTTCTTGTTGTTGCACTATTAAGAATATTGATTGGAATACCGCTTGCGCCTCTTCTGCTGGTGTTTTATGCGATTATTTTTGTGCTTGCAATGTTTGTACCTAAGGACTTTCTTGCAGTTGCATTTGATTCAGGAGGTGTAACAACAGGTCCGATGACTGTACCATTTATAATGGCACTGGGTGTTGGTATTTCTTCTATACGAAACGATAAACATGCCGGCAATGATAGTTTTGGTCTGGTATCATTATGTTCAATCGGTCCAATACTTGCAGTTCTTATTCTTGGAATGTTGTACAGTACAGAGGGGAATTTTACAACAAATGCAATTACTGAAGTGAGTGATTCTGTGGAACTTGGCAAGCTTTTCTTATATGAGATACCTGAATATCTGAAAGAGATAGCGCTGTCACTGCTTCCAATAGTTGTATTTTTCGGAGTATTCCAGATATTTGCGCCGAAGATGAATAAGAAATCACTTATGAAAATATGCGTAGGACTTATATATACATATGTAGGACTTGTACTTTTCCTTACAGGTGCAAATGTTGGATTTATTCCGGCAGGTAATTATCTTGGATCGGTGCTTGCCTCATTATCATTCAAATGGATTATCGTCCCTATCGGTATGATAATAGGATATTTCATAGTTAAGGCTGAGCCTGCTGTATATGTGCTTATGCATCAGGTAGAAGAACTGACATCAGGAAGCATATCGGGCAAATCAATGCAGATAAGCCTTTCACTTGGTGTTGCGGTATCAGTAGGTCTTTCGATGGTAAGAGTGCTGACAGGAGTATCAATATTGTATTTTCTCATTCCAGGCTATGGAATAGCGCTGATACTTACGCTTTTTGTTCCAAAGATATTCACTGCCATAGCATTTGACTCCGGTGGAGTTGCATCAGGCCCGATGACAGCTACATTTTTACTGCCACTTGCACAGGGAGCATGTCTTGCAGTTGGCGGCAATATTGTAACTGATGCATTTGGCGTCGTTGCCATGGTTGCCATGACACCTCTTATAACTTTGCAGATACTGGGTGTTATATACAGAATCAAGGACAGCAGGAGAGAAAATGTGCCACAGACTATTACACCTGTTGTGGATATGTTTGCAGAGCTTTCTGATGATGCGATTATTGAATTGTAGAGGTGACGGATATGAGTGAAGTATATGTAATGGTAACAATATGCAGCAGGAAGAATATGCCGCGTTTTGTTGCGTGCTATAAAGAATATAATGTTGAAGCAGCCAATATATCGTTAGGCAGGGGGACAGCATCAAGCGATGTGCTGGATCTTCTTGGACTTGAGGATGACGAGAAGGGTATCCATATGTCACTTGTTACAGAGGATACATGGAAAAATGTTAAGAAGGGGCTTCAGAGTAAGTTAAGAATAGATGTGCCTGGAACAGGAATTGCATTTATAGTGCCGCTAAGCAGTATTGGCGGTAAGAGAGAACTGGGATTCTTAATTGATGGGCAGGATTATAAGAAAGGAGATGAGAGCACATTGAAGGATACAAAACATGAACTTATTGTTGCAATAGCTAATTATGGATATAACACACAGGTGATGAGAGCAGCGGAAGAAGGCGGAGCAACAGGTGGAACCGTGCTTCATGGTAAAGGTGTTGGAATGAAGCGTGCAGAGCAGTTTCTTGGTGTTTCACTTGTTTCTGAGAAGGAAATAATTCTTATCGTTGCAAAATCAGAGCAGAAAAATGCAATTATGCGTGCTATAATGGATAAAGCTGGTGTAGACAGCAAGGCAGGAACTATTGTGTTCTCACTGCCTGTTACGAGCACAGCAGGACTGCGAATACTTGAGGATTCGCAGGATGAAGAGGATAATAATGAAAACAATAATTGATTACCAGAATGATGAAAGAGAAAAGATTCTGCTTGATGTAAGAGATAAACAGGAATATGAGAAAGAGACATATCCGGGAGCTAAGAACTGGTATTGGGAGGAATTAATTAAGGTGCTGGAAGAAACACCAGAGGAATTCACACAGCAGTTTGAAAGAGATGTTCCTATTTATCTTTTATGCTATACTGGCTTACATAGTGATGATCTGGCAGATATTCTCGAAGAGATGGGGTATGAGGTCTACAGTCTGTATGGCGGCTGGGGAGCTTATATGAAGTGGAAGTTCGAGAATTATGTCAAGGAAGCACAGGCAGAGAATGAACTGACAGGCGAAGAAAGAGTTAAGGAAATAGAGCGCAGCATAGTAAAGAAGTTCAGAAAGCCTATATGGAGAAAGTTTACGCAGGCACTTAATGAATATGATCTTATACAGGATGGAGATAAGATTGCTGTCTGCATATCAGGTGGTAAGGATTCTATGCTTATGGCAAAGCTCTTTCAGGAGCTTAAGAGGCATGGAAAGAATAATTTTGAACTTGTATTCTTAGTTATGAATCCGGGATACAATGATATTAATTATCAGGTTATTCTTAATAATGCGAAGATACTTGATATTCCAATAACTGTTTTTAAATCAGAGATATTTGATACAGTTGCAGACATAGAGGAGTCTCCGTGTTATCTGTGTGCCCGAATGAGAAGAGGATATCTGTACAGCAAGGCAAAAGAGTTGGGCTGTAACAAGATTGCGCTAGGACATCATTATGATGATGTTATCGAGACAATTCTTATGGGAATGTTGTATGGTGCGCAGATCCAGACTATGATGCCAAAGCTTCACAGTGCTAATTTCGAGGGCATGGAACTTATAAGACCGCTTTACCTTATAAGAGAGGCTGATATAATACATTGGAGAGATTACAATAATCTTGCATTCATACAGTGCGCATGCAGGCTTACAGAGAGCTGTGCTTCATGTGGTGGAACAGAAAAGGGCTCTAAGAGAGGCGAGATTAAGCAGCTTATCAAAGAACTGACTAAGGTAAGCCCTTATATTGAGAAGAATATTTTCAGAAGTGTTGAAAATGTTAATCTTGATACAGTTATTGCGTATAAGCAGTATGGTGTTAAGCATAATTTCCTTGAAAGATATGAGGAAATGGGAAAACACAATGGTGCATCAGGCAGTCAGACAGCAGATAATAAGGAGATGGAATAATTATGTCATCACAGTATAATTGCGATTATTGCAACAACCTTGTATATGATGAGGAAATAGAAGGGTATGTATGTGATGTTGATATGGATGAGGATGATTATGCAAGACTTTTAAGTTCTTCATATAAACAGTGTCCATATTATCAGAGCAATGACGAGTACAAGATAGTCCGTCATCAGATGTAATGTTTATATTAAGGGGGAATCTATGGACGATAAGAGGTATGCAGTTCTTATTGATTCGGATAATATTTCATCAAAATATATTTCTAATATATTGGATGAAATGACTAAGTATGGAGTTATAACGTACAAACGAATATATGGGGACTGGACAAGTCCGCAGGCGGGCAAATGGAAGAAAGAATTGATGGAGAATTCAATTACGCCAATACAGCAGTTTCGCAACACAGTAGGCAAGAATGCTACTGATTCAACACTTATAATTGATGCTATGGATATTCTGTATACGAAAAATGTGGATGGATTCTGTATTGTATCCAGTGATGGGGATTTTACAAGACTGGCAAGCAGGCTGCGTGAATCCGGAATGGAAGTTATTGGCATGGGTGAGAACAAAACACCAAGGTCATTCAGGGCAGCATGTTCAGTATTTACTGATCTGGAACTTCTGCAGGATCAGGAGGACGAAGAAATTACATCTATCAATAATAAGCAGAGACCTAACAAATCACACAATATTATACGAATTTCCAAAATCGAAAATGCTATTATTGAGATTATTCAGGAAAATGATAATAAAGGAAAGCAGACGGATTTAGGAGAGATAGGAAGTCGTTTGCAGAAAAAATATTCTGACTTCGATGTCCGTAATTATGGGTATAGCTCATTATCCACATTTATTAATGAGATGGATGGATTCAAGACATATAAGGTTAATAATGCAGTACTGGTAAAGCTCAAAGAAGATGACAATATTAAAGAACAGGTTGTTAAATACGCAATAGATAATGTCAGAGCAAGTAAGGCAGCAGGAGTTGAGCTTGCAATACTTGGACAGAGAATACATAGTCAGTATCCGAAATTCAAGGCAAAGGAATATGGATATTCAACTCTGACAAAATTTGTATCAGGCATAAAAGAACTGCTAATAGAAACAACAGATAATAAAAGAATAGTATTTATAAGAAAGAAGGAGTCAAAATGAATAAAATCGCTAGTTTTACTGTAAATCATCTTGATTTGCTCACAGGTATTTATGTATCAAGAAAGGATTATATTGGAGATGTATGTCTTACAACATTTGATTTAAGATTTACCAGACCTAATGAAGAACCACCTATGGATACTCCGGGAATTCATTCGATTGAACATCTTCTTGCTACATTTTTGAGAAATAATGCAGAATGGGCAGAGAAGACAATATATTTCGGACCAATGGGTTGCAGAACAGGATTTTATGTTATATTTGCAGGGGATTTGAAGTCAGAGGATATTATAGGTGTGCTAAGAGAAGCTGCTGATTATGTACTTAATTATGATGACAATACACCAATACCTGGATATTCACCAAGGGATTGTGGTAATTATCTTGATAACAATCTTAAGCTTGCCAAGATGTATATGAAGAAGTTTAAGGAAGAGGTTCTGGATAATCCGGTTGCGGAGAGGTTGAGTTATCCTGTGTAGGATTGTGGCCAGTCTGGGGGTATCGGGCTGTGGCTTTCATGGATTACTGCGCTTAGCAGGAGTAAATGCCGCCATATACAGAGTTTTTTACAGCGTGCAAAAGCAAACGCACTTCGTTTGAACGAGCTTTTGCACGCTGAACTTTTGTCTATGGCGGCATTAACTCCTGCACAGCTCGTAATAAATCAAGCCACAGCCCGATACCTCCAGACTGGCAATTTACACAGTGGATGCTTCAAGGGGTGAAAAATCCCCAACCAGATACGGCTGCGCCTGTCTGGTTGGGCCTGCTTTCAGCAGGTCAGGACATAAAAATAGCAGCAAACAGATTCAGCTTCGCTTGTCTGTTTGCTGCTATTTTATTTATGAGAGTGAGTAATTATCACATATGTAATAATCTTTTATTTTATACCTCGAATAATAATTCGCTGTAGCTTGGGAATGGCCAGAATTCCTTATCTACTATCATCTCAGCT
>CAKRIN010000014.1 GCA_934343805.1 uncultured Lachnospira sp. | reverse complement strand
GGTTCTAAATTCTTTCAAACAACTAATGTGAAGAAGAATACAGCAGAACAAAAAGAATATATAGATACTGCGGTATCATTCAATCATCATTTATAAAAATCAGAAGCATTCCAATCAGTTCACCATGTCGCTTTTATTTTGTGTTATACTGTTGTATAGGAATTTCTTTCCCTTATTTTTTCCCTTATCAGAGTTCGTAAACTCGTATGGGAAGATATAACATAATATAACAATTATTAAATTCCTTAGAATATGTGAAATCTCAATTCAAGTTTGTCAGTCTGACGATATACAAAAATAATCTGAAAGATATTTTGGTAAAAATTGACCATAATATCTTATAGAATAATTGAATAATATAATGTTGTTGGGTATAATAAAAGATATTTAGGGATATAATAACCGAAATTTCTTTTAGGAGGGATATCATGGCAAAAGAGATTAAAAGAGATTATTATTTGGAACAACTTATAAAGCGTGAAGGAAATGGTCTGATTAAAATTGTAACAGGAATAAGAAGATGTGGAAAATCATATTTATTGCGGACTCTGTTTAAAAATCATTTGCTTGAAAATGGAATAGATGAAAAACACATCATCGAAATGGCATTTGATTTATTTGATAATATAGAATACCGAGACCCGAAAATCTTTTACCCTTGGGCAAAGGAACAGATTCAAGATGATGAAAAATATTACTTTCTTTTAGATGAAGTACAGTTGCTTGATGAGTTTGTGAGCGTGCTTAATGGTTTAGCGGATAAGAAGAATTGTGATGTGTTTGTAACGGGAAGTAATGCAAAGTTTTTGTCCAGAGATATAGCAACTGAATTTGGCGGCAGAGGGGATGAGGTTCATATGTACCCTTTGAGCTTTTCGGAATTTATGAGCTGCTATGATGGTAACAAATATGATGGATGGAACGAATATATTACTTATGGCGGTATTCCATTGGTAGTATTGGCTGGAACGGATGAGCAGAAAATGACGCTTCTGGATAACCTGTTTCAAGAGACATATATTAGCGATATTGTAAAGCGAAATAAGATAAGAAATGTTGGAGAAATGGAAGCACTGCTGGATGTTTTGGCATCTGCAATAGGTGCTTTGACGAATCCTAACAAACTTCAGAAAACATTTAAAAGTATAAATAACTCAAAGATTACCGCAACAACTATTACAAAATATATTGAATATTTGGAAGATGCATTTTTAATTGAAGAAGCAAATAGATATGATATTAAGGGAAAATCCTATATCGGTACGCCATTGAAGTACTATTTTATGGATATGGGACTCAGAAATTCAAGAATTCATTATAGACAGATGGAAGTGACACATTCTATGGAGAATGTAATTTACAATGAATTAAGAATGAGAGGATTTCATGTTGATGTTGGTAATCTGACTGTTGTTGAAAAGGGGAAGAATGCAAAACCGATAAAAAAACAACTGGAAGTTGATTTTATCTGCAGTAAGGGTTCTAAAAAGTACTATATCCAGTCAGCGTACATGCTGGAGACGGAAGCAAAAATGACACAGGAAATCCGCCCTTTTTTGAAAATAAATGATTCATTTAAGAAGATTGTAATTACATCTGATACACCAAAACCATTTTATAATGAGCATGGTATTTTAATCATGAATGTGTATGAATTTTTACTAAATGCAGATTCGTTGGAATTATAAAAATAACTGGTAAATCGAAAATTATAAAATAAAAAATGCGAAATATAGGGGAATATTTGTTTTGAAAAGCTATCCGCGGGCTTAGTTGCAGGTAAAAAATGTTATTTATGAATAAATAATTAAAACAATCCGTCAATCTTGACAAATAAAGATAACACATTTATTATTGTGCCTAAATTGATATAGAGCTTGTCTCGGTGTGAATGAAGACTATAGATTTTACTGTTTCTGAACATAACAGTGAGTCTATAGTCTTTTTGTTTTTATTGCTGGATTATAAATGTAAGAATTGCCGGGATAAAGGCGGAAGGGGGCTGCAGCAATGAGCAGATTAGAATGGATAAAGAAAATAATTATAATAGTTGCAGGTTCAATCGTGGCAGCATATGGTATCACACTTGCTTTATATGCGGGATTTGGAGGGGCTACGCTAGCCGTTTTATGGCAGGGAATTTCTAAAACATTTCATGTAAGCATAGGTATGGCGTCTATGATAGTAGCTGTAATTATGATTGTATTTGCATTTTTCTATGACAGGTCACAGATACATATTGGCACAATTCTTTATCAGATTGTATACAGTTTTTGCGTAGATTTATTTGCAAATGTGCATGTGTACAGTACGCATTTGTGGATAAATGTATGTATCATGTTATTGGGAGTAATTATTTTTGCAATAGGAACAGGAGTTTATGCAGCAGCTTCTTTAGGCAGGGGTTCATATGAAGCATTAACATTTTCACTTGCAGAAAAGAATGGATGGCAGGTAAAAATTGTGCGTATGATACTTGACATTGTTATGGTTATTATTGGAGTTTTGCTAGGAGGAAAGTTTGGAATATGCACAATTGTGACAATTATAATATCCGGTCCGGTTATTCAGTTTACAGCTTCAAAAACAAAAAAGGTATTTAATATCTGAATGACAATTATGTTAATTGTAGGCTGGCTGATTATCACAGATTAAGGGCGGCTGCGCATATTTAACGCTATATCAAGATGGAAAGGAAACAATATGAAATATTAAAATGAAAAAATTTGATCATAATGGATTACTTTTATCTGAATATCAGGGGAAATTATTTGAAAAATCAGAACAAATGAATTGTTCAAGTTCAATTTTTTTAAGGAGATTTTTACATTCTGATTTACTAAAGAAACTTGATAGCGAAGATAGTTCATTGATGTCACTTGATGTAAATGAGGGGATTCAAAGTATATTGGATCAGTTTGGAGATACCAATTACGGAAGAGAAAAATATTCAGAAAGTGCTTTGTTCTGGATGGGATATATGTATAGATACATTGCATACACAAGAGAGCAATCAACTAATTATATTATGAGTTTGTTTAAACATAAACAAATGAATGATATATACTATACTTTTCATACACAAGATCCAGAGTGGTGTATTAGAAGCTTGCTAGATCTAAATAATTTATCAGAAGATATATTTGATAATAATTGCAGATTAAAGAGAATAATTAAAGAAAAAGGGGAATACTAACTTGTTTGTTCAACTTGAACAAACAAGTTTTTTGCTGTTGGCTCATATGTTATGCATAAAGAAAAGACAGATGCATTTCACACCCTGAAATCGACACTTCACGCCGGACAGATTCTGGAAGCTCAGAATTTGATATGATAGATACAAGATATAGTGGACGGAACTAAAGTGAATATCAAAGGAGTGTACGAAGGAGGGTGCCTATGAAAATGAAAAGAAGATTAGAAAAAGTACTCGGAGTTATCTTGTGTCTTGGAATGATAATCGGACTCATGCCAATTCAGGCGTTGCAGATACATGCTGCGGATGAGACAGAACACAAGCATTGCGTGTGTGGCGCAGCACATAAGGATATCGGGGATCATACAACAGAAACTCAGATTACGTTTACAGCATGGACAAGTACAGATAGTCTGCCAGATACAGCAGGAAATTATTATCTGGTAAATAATGTAAAACTCAGTGTGCCAACAGATGACAGTTCGGATTATCGCGGTTGGAAAGTGCCTGATGGTATAGTGCTTTGTTTGAATGGTCATAGTATTACAGCGGCATCAAAGGATCTGTGTAATGCTATTTTTATAAATTATAATACGACATTTACAGTCACGGATTGCAAGAATACAGGTAAGATTACTCATGATGAGAAAGAAGATGGAACTAAATATACCGGTACAGCTGTAAATATGAATGGTGGAAATTTTAATATGTATGGAGGCACACTCATCGGAAATGATGCGACAAGTGACAATGATTGGGATGGCAAAAATTGTGGAGGTGGGGTGTATATAGGTCAAGGCATATTTAAAATGTACGGCGGTTCAATTACACAAAATCATGCAGCTACTAAGGGAGGTGGCGTGTATATAGCAACTCAATGGAATCGATGTGTTTTCAAGATGTATGGTGGAAGCATCACAGATAACACTGCCGAAAAAGAAGGTGGAGGAGTATATGCCGTTGATAATATTACAGTTTCTGGTAATGTAAATATAAGTGGCAATAAAAAGGCAGATAATAGTGTAAGTAATGTCTGCTTATATACTAATGATGATGGGGAAACCAAGACACTTAAGATAGATGGGAATGTTAAAGGTTCCATAGGTGTATACACGGACAGAGCAGTGCCTACAGTTGACAATTCAATTGTGATTGCGCAGGGAGTAAAAGAAGGTAAGGACTATAGTGGCATTATTACCAGTGATAATTCTAACTACAAGATTATACACAATAGCAGCGATTATACAAAACTTGTATTGGCAAGCAAGGATACACCGGATCCTGCACCTGCAGAACACAAGCACTGTGTGTGTGGTACAGATGATTTAGATATAAATGACCATACCTGTAATAAGAATCAGATATGGACAGGTGTGTCAGATATTTCTGAAATAACATCAGATGGATATTACTATTTAATGAATGATGTGGTTCTGACAAGTACAAGTACTTACAGTAACGTTTACACAGGAGTTACGGAATACTGTGGATGGAAAATATCTGATGATGTTGTTCTATGTTTAAATGGATATAATATTATTATGCAGAATCCACAGGATCTGAAAAAATATGATGGTACGAATATAGATGTTGATGCCATTATGGTAGAAGGTCATTTAACACTGACTGATTGTCAGGGAGAGGGAAAGATTACACATGCGAAGGATTCATCTGGTGAAACATGCACGGGAATTGGCATAGAAGTACAAGGTGGTACATTTGATATGTATGCAGGTACAATCACAGGAAATACTGGTGGAAGCGGAGTGTGTATTGAAGCGGTATCAGATAAGAGTAGAGCAAGCATATTCAACATGTATGGAGGAGCAATTTCTGGTAATACATCAAACAATGGTGGCGGAGTAATGGTTTCTCGAATCGTCTATAATGGACCATCAGAATTTAATATGTATGGTGGTAGTATCACAAACAACATTTCAGATAGTGAGTGGGAAAGTTACGGCAATGGTGGTGGCGTATATGTCAGTTGGACAGCGAAGTTTTTTATGAGTGGTGGTGAAATTCGTGACAATACTGCAAACCATGATGGAGGAGGCATCTATGGATCTGCGCTTGCAAGAAATAATGCTTATGATAATGGGGGAACGGCGCAGCTTAAGTTTTCAGGAAATGCAATGGTAACAGGAAACAAGGTGGATGGTAAGGATAACAATATCTACATGACAAGTTCTACAGGAGATACTGGATTTGAAACATTAACTGTGACACTGGATATTACCAATTCATTCAAAGGTATTATTGGAATATCGACAAAGAATATACCTACGGCAAACAATCCGGTTCCAATTGTTAAAGGAGCAGATCCTCATGTAGATTATAAAAGTAATATTATAAGTGATGACGAAAGATACAACATACAGCATGATGGTAATATGCTTGTGCTGTCTATAGATAAAGAACATCAGCATACATGGAATAATGGCGAGATCACAAAGCAGCCGACTACAACTGCCGAGGGCGTCATGACTTATACCTGTACGGGATGTGGAGCGACCAGGACAGAACCAATTGCTAAGCTGGCTTCTAATGAATACCAGATTATTGATGGAGCTAACGGCAATCATACTATTGGACAAGATGGATCATTAGCTTTCCGTTCCAATGCGCCATTCAGCGAATTCATAGCAGTATTGGTAGATGGCGAAAAGGTGGATGAATCTAATTATGAATTGTCAGAAGGAAGTACGATTGTGCGTCTGAAACATAGTTTCTTAGATACATTATCAAAGGGAAAACATACAATTGCCATACAGTCGGTTGGAGGAACAGCATCAACTGAGTTTACTGTTGCTGAGACAGCAGACCCTGATACGGGAAATAGCAGTGGAACAGGCTCTGGGGTCACAACAGAACAAGAAGGAATAAAGGCGCCAGAAACTGGGGATGCTTCACCAATATCACATCTTGTATTAATGCTTATTATAGCAGGGGGATTTATAATCCTTGCAGCAGGCTTTGAGAAGAACCGGTTCGTGTTGAAACGATAATACGTAACACAAAGAAGTTTCCATCTGATGAAAACTGACAGTTGCCGCCTGCTTTTTCAACGATATATCGTATACTTCTTGTGCCAAAACCATGCCCGATTTGTTTGCTTTGTGGAAGACCATCTTTGATTTCGGGCATGATGGCACATGGATTCTTAATTGATATAAGAAGCTTTTCGTCATGTATATGCATATTTATTGTGATAATGCGTTCATCAACAGGAAGGCTTACAACAGCATGCATTGCATTTTCTATACCATTAGATAAAATTGCTGTAAGATCCACGTCGGAAAGCGGCAGATTTTCAGTAAGTTCAATTGAATGAACAAGGGATATGTCCTGTTTTTTCAATTGTTCGTCCTGTGCAGAAAGCACCATGTTTACGAGTTCATTTTTACAATATTTATGAATAGCCATCTGATCGGAGGTATTGATGATTTCCCTGATATATGACAGAGCTTCGGCGTTTTTCTCGTTTTCAATCATAGATGAGATTGTGAGAAGAAAATGCCGCATATCGTGCCGCAATATAGAGACTGATTGTTCAGCCTGGTGCAGATTGTCCAGTTCCTTCTTTGTCTGATCACGCATTAATTCCATTAACTGGTTTTGATGCAGGGTTTCCTGTTGCTCTTCATATTTACGGAAATATAAGAAAATGAATAATAAATATGTAATACACAGTGTAAATCCAAGGAATTCTACAACAACCTGACTTCCAGAGTATAGAAGTGAAGTGTATACGTTAGTTGCATAATCAAAGACATAATAAACAAATGGAATGATGCCCAGGATAGCTAGAAGTTCTGTGGATATTTCAAGTAACCGCTTCATAGCATCTGTAACACGAACCAGCAAAAAGATAAATACACAGATAGTTACAATAATACGGGTAATATAGTAATACAATTCGTCATGTGTTAATGCCAATGCGGCAATGCCGGTCCAGTTGCTGATCTGACAACATAGATATGCTGTCAGTACAGAAATAAATGCTGCCATTGGACGATATCTGTATCGGAATATAAAGAATAGAATTAAAGGTATATGTACAATCAGAGGGTATAATTCTCTTGTTATATTTTCTCCAAGAAATAAAAATGCGCATAGATAAACCAGACCGGATGCGCAAGAAAATCCAAGCAGCTGCAGAATAGTATTTCTTTTTAGTACGGCGCCTAAAAATGCAGCAGAGATGAATACACCAAAAAGCAATGTAAGTGCATTATGGATGAATTGTAAAATTTCTAAGATCATAAACGTATCTCCTATATATAAAAATCACTCTGCAAACATAACAGAGAAATAAGCATCCTTAAATGCTCTACCATAACCTCTGGCAATAGGGATACTATGTCCAGAGCGCGTAATAATCTCCGAGTTGCTAAAATGATCAACATTTGGGAGATAGACGAAATAAGAACGATGGCACTTGAAAAATCCATCAGAGGTTAGCAGCTGATCCTCAAAATGATGTAATGGTTCTGCAACTTCAATTGACTGACCAGAACATAGATAAAATAAAACCCGCTTGTTCTGGGCTTCCACATATTCTATATCATGGAAATACAGTTTCTGATAACCAAAAGCAGTCTTTATTATCAGATGTTTTGGTTCTTCATAAAAATGAGGAATAAGCTCATTAAGCTCTTTGGCAATCTTTTCTGATGATACTGGCTTTAGCAGATATCCCTGAGCCTTTACTTCATAGGATTCGAGTGCGAATTCTGGGGAAGATGTCAGAAAGATTATATTGACGGAACGATCCAGCTGGCGAAGTTCCCGTGCAGTATCCATGCCATTTAACAGGGGCATAATGATATCAAGAAAAATAATGTCAAGATGGCATGTTTTATGTGCTTCAATAAGAGTATCACCATTGTCATAGCAGTAAATCTGGACAGAATGACCTGTAGCTTCAGACCATGCTTCTATGTAAGATTTAGTTTCATTTAAAAAGATGGCGCTATCGTCGCAGATAGCTATCTTTAGGCTTTCCTGTATATGTGCTCCCATGATTTCCCCTCTGAAATTGTCAGTATGTTATATATTTATTTTAGCCTAAGTATTTGTCTTTTTCAATGTGGATATATGCAATTCACTCCTGAAAAATGACACTTCACGCCGGGGTAATAATTTTTTCGTAAAATAAGGTATCATAAATATAAGATATGGTGTCCGAAATGCATGAAGACGCCAAATGAACGGACAACAAAGGAGGATGCTTATGAGGGTTAAGAATGAATTACGAAGGTTATTAGGTATATTTTTATGCTTAGGCATGGTGCTTGTTCTTATGCCAACAGAGTTAATGCAGCTGCATGCAGAAACCAAGCCTAATTATCTTACATTTACAGCACAGGAGGCAGGTTCGACTATATCTCTGACATGGGATTCAGGAAGTAATGTGCAGTGCAGTATAGATAGAGGAGCAACATGGAAAAATTATGTGAAGAACACAATTATTAGGCTTGATAACGTGGGCGACAGTGTTCAATTCAGAGGGGAAAATGTTCGGATTAATACAACAAGTATAAGTTCAACAACTGGTTTTGCAATGAGTGGAAAGATTGCAGCTTCTGGTAGTGTGACAAGTCTTTTGGATAGCAATGGAGGCAATCCGGATATTAAGGTTCCAGATAATGCTTTTGGATATATGTTTGGAAACTGTACTAGTCTGACAAGTGCACCGGAATTACCAGCTTTATCAGTAGGTAACTCTAGTTACAAATGTATGTTTTATAATTGTACAAGCTTGCAGACAGCACCAGAGTTACCCGCAACAAGCTTGGCAAAGAGTTGCTATGGGGGAATGTTTAGGGGATGCTACAGTCTGCAGACAGCGCCAAAGTTACCCACAAAGGAACTGGCGACACAATGTTATGAGTATATGTTTTGGGGATGTACCAGTCTACAGACAGCACCAGAATTACCGGCAACAAAACTGACAGCAGAATGCTATGCGGGGATGTTTTGGGAATGTACCAGTCTGCAGACAGCACCAGAATTACCAGCAACAAAACTGGCAGCAGATTGTTATTATAATATGTTTTATGGATGTACCAGTCTTCAAATAGCACCAGAATTACCAGCAACGGAACTGGCATATAGATGTTATTGTTGTATGTTCATGGACTGCACATCATTAAAAGTGGCACCGGAGTTACCAGCAACGATTATGTATGAAGAGTGTTATGAGTGTATGTTTGCTAGGTGTGATTCGTTGACCGTGGTACCAGAATTACCAGCAACAAAGCTAGCAAAAGAATGCTATAAAAACATGTTTAGGGAATGTAATAATTTATCAATAACCAAAGAAAAAGATAGTGAACATACATTGGAGTGGAAGCTGCCTGCATCTGAAGCTGCTGATGATTGGAATTCATTCATGTTTTATGAATGTGGGGATGTAGAGATGGGAGACAAAGGCGAACCGCAATTAAATACTACATATTATCAGCGATGCCAACATTCTTATGGCTCAGATGGTAAATGTATATATTGTGGAGAAATAAATTCAGATGCAGAGTCATCACAACCTTCTATGATAGAGGGCAATAATGGAAAGTATACAGCCGGCAATTCAGAGAAACTGTCTTTCCGTTCAGATGCTTTATTCAGTGAATTTAAGGCCGTTTTAGTAGATGGGGTTAAGATAGATTCATCTAATTATGAATTAGAAGCGGGAAGTATAATTGTTCGTTTAAAACCAGAATATCTTAACACTTTATCTGTGGGAACGCATACTATAGGAATCGAGTCTGTGAATGGAACAGCAACAGCACAGTTTACTATTATAGCGGCATCTAATCCAGAGGCAGAAAATGAAACTAAGACAGATCCTGCTAGTGAACAGTCATCAGAGGCAGCGCAGGATGATGAAAAGTTAAGCATAAAATCTCCAGACACAGGAGATGAGTCACTGGTGTCTTGTGTAGTGTTAGTGATTATTATGTTAGGCGGAGCAGCAGTTCTGATATCTGACCTGCGCAAAAATCATAAAAATACTGTTAGATGATATGAATAAGTTATAAATAGTTCTACAGATTTGTCTTATAATTTTCTCCCCATTTCTGCATTGCATCAAGTATTGGACGCATACTTTCGCCAAGTTCGCTTAATGCATATTCTACGTGGGGAGGAACTTCTGGATAAACAGTTCTTGTAATAAGTCCATCATCTTCCATAGATCTTAAGGAGTCAGTCAGAACCTTCTGGCTGATTCCTTCAAGACTTTTCTTTAATTCATTAAATCTCCAAGGCCTCATAAGAAGGTTTCTCATAATTAATAATTTCCATTTGCTTCCAATAAGCTGAACAGTTGTTGCTACTGGACATTCTGGTAATTCGTCTTTAGTCATCATAGCGTTATCTCCTTTAAAAGTTCAAAATATAATGTAAGTTTCAAATATAATGTAGCATACATATACATTCCTGTCCATAAGTTACAAAAAGGTGCCTATGGCACAAAAAAGTGCGTACTTTTCCCATGCTTCATTTATTGTTATTGTAAAAATGCAAACAGGGCATAGCCCATAAAATCAATTAAAAGGAGGTAATGAAAATGGCATTATCAAACATTTTTGGATGGAACAAGAAGACAGAGGCACAGCCTTCGGCAGCATGTGGAACAGCATGTGGAGCATCAGACAAGCCAGAGGAGAAGCCAGCAGCATGCGGAACAGCTTGCGGAGCATCAGACAAACCGGAGGAAAAGCCGGCAGCCTGTGGTACAGCTTGCGGAGCATCTGATAAGTAAGAGAAGTTAAGGAAGGAGTTGGATAGGATGAGTCAGTATAATGGTGGAAAATCATATTTTTCATTTCAGTGGCACATTACAGATGAATGTGACCAGCGTTGCAAACACTGCTATATATTTTCTGGGGAGGGTTGCAAAGAACTTAAGAGCATGACCTGGAACCAGATGAAAGAGGTGGTGGCAAACTGTGAAGATTTCTGTAAAGTGTATAACAGAATACCATATTTTTATATTACAGGCGGAGATCCTATCCTTCATCCTGACTTCTGGAAGCTGATGGTATTGTTAAAATCAAAAAACATACCATTTACTTTGATGGGAAATCCATTTCATCTGGATGATGAAATCTGCCGTATGCTAAAAGCATGTGGATGTGATAAATATCAGATGTCTCTTGATGGAATGAGGGAAACCCATGACTGGTTCAGAAAGCCAGGAAGTTTTGATCTTACGATTGAAAAAATCGGCTGTCTTAACAGGGCAGGAATAAAGAGTGTGATTATGAGTACGGTGTCAAAAACTAATATGAATGAGATACCGGATATTATTGATGAAGTAGTGAAAGCGAAAGTTAAAGTCTTTGCATTTTCGCGGTATGTACCTACAGGTGGAGAGGTTGATACAAGCATGACACCACAGGAGTACAGAAAACTTCTGGAAATATGTGATGCCAAGTATAAGGTATATGAAAAGGCAGGGTGTGAGACTTATTTTAATAAAAAAGATCATTTGTGGACTCTGTATGAATATGAAACAGGACAGTTTAAGCTGCCTGAAAATGCAGAGATAGGAATGATTTATGGAGGCTGCAACTGTGGAAACTGTCATATTACAATTTCGTCAAACGGAGATGTAATGGCATGTAGAAGAGTTACAGACAGTAAGGTTGCAAATGTATTTGAAGACCGTCTGGCAGATGTATGGATCTGTCAGATGGAGAAATACAGGAATTACGACAGATTTGAAAAATGTAGCAAATGTGAATTAAAGGCCTGGTGCAGAGGCTGTCCGGCGGTTGCTAATGGTACGAGCGGTAATTTCTATGCACCTGATCCACAGTGCTGGAAGACAAGAAATGAGATTACTGGGGAGGAATTATTAATGGAGAGCAGCCTCACAGTAAGCCTAGAAAACCTGGCAGGATTAAGATTATAGAATCAATATAATGGAAATGGTGAGGAGGTAAAGAATGGATTTACAGACATGTTTAAAGAAAATGCAGCTTGTTGGGGTTCTTGCATTTGCAACAGTAGATAGTGAGGGAGCTCCGCAGATACGAAATATAAGTGCAATTCATTACGAGGAAAATGCATTGTATTTTTTCACGGCAAGAGGAAAGAATTTCTGCAGGGAGTTAATGGAAGATGGCAGGGTGCAGATTTTATGCTATACCAGATATAAAGAAATGATTCGTTTATCAGGAAAGGCATATGCTGTGGCGGATGAAGAACAGAAGATGTGGCGTGATAAGATATTTGAGGAACAGCCATATCTTGCAAATGTGTATCCGGGAGATACAAAAAGCATTGGCATAATATTCTGCATAGATAAAGCAGAGGTTGAGTATTTTAATCTTGGAGTTAATCCGATTTTCAGAGATACATATATTTTAGGAAATGCAGTAAAGAGAGAAAAGGGGTATATTATAACAGAGGCATGTATTGGCTGTGGAATATGCCAGAGAAACTGTCCTCAAAGATGTATTATTGAAGGATCACCTTTTTCAATTCAGCAGAATCATTGTCTGCATTGCGGAAATTGTGCAGAGGTATGTCCGGGCAGATGTATAAAAAGATTATAGCGGGGTATGTATTGTGACACAGGAAGAAAGAAGAATATATTTAATTAAATATCTTTTAAAAGAAGAAACAAGAATCCGCATACATAAGATACCTGCTGAAAAAGTGGAGCAGGAAAATCTTCTTCGTTCCCTTATGAATGTGAGGATGCCGATGCCGGTCAGTGAAGAATTCCTGAAGATACAGGATGAATATCTGCAACAGAGAAACGCAGAACGCGGAATTACAGACATAAGGGATTTAAAGCCGGTTATGACGGACAACAGGCTGTATATATGGCAGGGAGACATTACCACATTAAAATGTGATGCGATAGTTAATGCCTGCAACTCCCAGATGTTAGGCTGCTTTTCACCTATGCATGTCTGTATTGATAATTTTATTCATACATATGCAGGAATAGAGTTAAGGCTTAAGATGAATGAAATAATGCTTGAACAGGGGCATGAAGAGGAAACAGGAAAGGCAAAGATAACATCAGGTTACAATTTACCGGCAAAATATATACTCCACACAGTAGGACCAATTATCCAGTGGGAGGTTACCAGGGAAGATGAGGAGTTGCTTGCCAGTTGTTATAGGGAATGTATGAAGCTTGCGGCTGATAATGGCGTAAAATCAATAGCATTCTGCTGTCTGTCAACGGGTGTGTTCAGATTTCCGCAGAAGAGGGCAGCGCAGATTGCAGTCCGCACTGTTAAAGATTTTCTTGATAAAGATAGCAGGATAGAGAAAGTTATATTTAATGTTTTTAAGGGTGAAGATTTAACAATATATAGAGAACTTCTAGCATAAAAGGATAAGTGATATGTTATTTAAAAGATGGATGAATAATGACAATGAAGATAGAAGTTATGAGGATAAACTGTCAGATATAAAGGAATTAACTGCAAATGCAGATGCCATAGTGATTGGTGCAGGAGCAGGACTTTCCACATCAGCAGGATTTACTTATAGCGGAGAGAGATTTGATAAATATTTTTCTGATTTTAAGGAAAGATATAAATTTACAGATATGTATTCTGGCGGATTTTATCCGTATGAGACATTAGAAGAACATTGGGCATTCTGGAGCAGATATATCTATATTAACAGATATATGAATGCGCCAAAGCCAGTATATGATAATTTATATGAACTGGTTAAGGATAAGGATTATTTTGTTATTACAACCAATGTAGACCACTGTTTCCAGAAGGCGGGTTTTGATAGGCACAGATTATATTATACACAGGGTGATTATGGTTTATTTCAGTGTAGTGAACCATGCCACAAGAAAACATACGATAATGAAGATATTATACGGGAAATGGTTATGGCACAGGGATATGAATTTAAAGAGGATGGTTCTTTGTATCTGCCAGAGGGAAGATCCTTAAAGATGACTGTTCCATCAGAACTTGTCCCATACTGTCCTGAATGTGGAAAGCCTATGAGCATGAACTTAAGGGCAGATAACACATTTGTGGAAGATGAAGGCTGGCATGTGGCAGCACAGAGGTATGAACAGTTTTTAGATAGACATAAAAATTTAAATGTTGTTTTCATAGAACTTGGTATAGGGTATAATACACCTGTTATAATAAAATATCCGTTTTGGCAGATGACAGATAAATGGGCATATGCACATTATATATGTTTGAATTATGGAGAGGCATATGCGCCAGATGAGATTAAGGAGAAATCTGTCTGTGTTAATAAGGATATTGGTGAAGTTATAAGGAGACTGTTATGACACAGAACAGCTACAGGTATTTTAAGAATGACCAGTGTAAATATTACCCATGTCATAAGATAGAAGAAGGGCAGGATTTCAACTGCCTTTTTTGTTATTGTCCCATGAACTGCTATGAGGATTGTCCGGGAACGCCGCGATATATAACAAGGGAAAGTGGTAAAAGGATAAAGGATTGTACTAATTGTACATTTCCGCATATTCCGGAAAACTATGATTATATAGTTAAGTTTTTATCTGAAAAGATGAGATAGGAGATGTAAAAATAATTGCAATTCTAGTAATAATATGGAATAATAAACGCTGGATATAATCCAGATGATAACGAAATAATCACTGTAAGCGAAGTATATATATGTACTTCAGGGAATCAGGTGCGAATCCTGAGCAGTTCCGCTGCTGTATACAGGGAGGTGATATCCATTATGCCACTGGAAGAAGCTTTTAAGCTTAATCTGGGAAGGCGGATATTGCTTATGATCTGTGAGTCAGAAGACCGGCTTACAGGCAGAGTCATAATAGTCGTTGCGAGAACAACTGACTATTGTTTTTTGTGCAGACTTATAAGTCTGTTCCTTTTCTGCAGATAATGACGGAATCATCCAATCACTTCATGAGAAAGGAAAAGGAGAATGAAAATGAAGAAAAAAAGATTTCTGTCACTCATACTTATGTTTGTAATGCTTGTGTCTACACTTGTAATGAGTGGATGTGGAACAGAAAAGAAATCAGGCAGCGAAAGTAACTATGATGGAGAACTTGTATATGACCATTCAATGGAATTACAGTATGCAAAGCTCTTCTCTGTAGATTATTACAAGGGTGGTTATAAGCTCATCACAATAACTAACAGAGATGAGGATACAGCAATTGTATCAAAACAGTCAAAGCTTTTACTTGTTCCAGACGGAATGTCTACACCATCAGATGTTGATTCTGATACAGTAGTGTTAAAGGCACCTGTAACCAATATGCTTGTTTCATCTACACCAGTAACATCGCTTATGAGCGCAAGCAACTGCCTTGATAACATAAGCCAGGTTACTTATGAGAAAAAATCATGGTACATTGATGCTGTTAAGCAGGCATTTGATGATGGAAAACTGACTTATGTTGGAGATTACAAGGCACCTGATTATGAAACAATAGTAGCAGGAGCACCTTCACTTGCAATATTCTCAACAATGCTTACAAGCGTTCCAGATGTAGCAGAAAAGTTAAAAGAATTAGGAGTTAACTATATATTAGACCAGTCTACATATGAAGATCATCCATTAGGAAGAGTAGAGTGGGCTAAGCTTTATGCTGCACTCTGCAATGAAGAGGAAGCTGCAACAGATATGTATAATACACAGGCTGCATATGTAGATACTCTTTCAAAGGTAGAAAATACAGGAAAAACAGTAGCAGTATTCTATATTACATCAAAAGGTAAGCTGTATGTAAGAAATGCAGGAGATTACCTTGCACAGATGGTAAATATAGCGGGTGGAAATTATATTTTCTCAGATTTAAATGCAGATAAAACAGGTACTCAGGAAATGGGAATCGAAAGCTTTTATGAAAAAGCTAAAGATGCAGATTATATAATCTACGTATGGAATTTAGGCGGAAAGCCAGCTACTCTTAGCGACTTTACAGGATATAACAGTATTCTTGCTGATATAAAGGCTGTTAAGGATGGAAATGTATGGTGTACAACACCAGATTTCTTCCAGATTGCGGATACAATCGGAAGCATGATTAATGACATTAACCTTATGTTAAATGCAGATGCTGATACATCAGAGCTTACATACTTAAAGAAGTTAAAATAAAACGTATGTCTGAAAGTGACTGTCACATTAAGCAAATAGTACTTAATGAGGCAGTCACTTTGAGAATAGAGACATGATAATAAAAACATAAGAATGGAGAGAATATGCAGATAAAACAGATACTCCGTTATCAGTTCGTTTATGTGCTGCTTGTAATATTACTTGTTGCAGCAGTTATATTTAATATTAATACAGGTAATATACATATATCTCCTGCAAGAATTTTCAGGATAATATTTCTAAAGGATTATGTTGGAACACCAGAATATAATATTATCTGGAAAATACGATTACCACGATTATGTATGGCAGCTATTCTTGGTGGTGCATTGTCATTGTCAGGATTTTTACTGCAGACATTTTTCAGAAATCCTATAGCAGGCCCGTTTGTGCTTGGTATTTCGTCAGGTGCCAAAATGTTTGTTGCCATTACAATGATTTTCCTGTTGAGATATGTGTCAGGAATGCCATTATGGGCGCAGATTGCAGCTGCATTTGTTGGCTCACTTTTTGCAATGCTTTATGTATTACTCTTTGCCAATAAAGTAAAAAGTATGTCTATGCTTTTAGTTGTAGGAATTATGATTAGTTATATATGTTCGGCGATAACTGATTTGTGCATTACATTTGCAAATGATTCGGATATTGCCAATCTTACACACTGGGCTATGGGCAGCTTTTCCGGAAGCTCATGGACGGCCGTTAAGCTTGCAGCCATAGTTGTTTTTCCGACGGCATTGATTACATTTTTATTTTCAAAGCCAATAAGTGCTTATCTGTTAGGAGAAGGATATGCACAGAGTATGGGAATTAATATCAGATTCTTCAGGGTGTGTATAGTAATTCTTTCAAGCGTCCTTTCAGCATGTGTTACAGCGTTGGCAGGCCCGATATCATTCGTTGGAATTGCAGTTCCACATATTACAAGATTGTCACTTAAGACAACGAAGCCACTAGTTACGATTCCGGCGATTTTTCTGTGCGGGTCAGTGTTCTGTATGTTTTGTGACCTTATTGCCAGGACAATATTTTCACCATCAGAACTTGCAATAGGAACAGTAACAGCGGTATTTGGCGCACCAGTGGTTATCTGGCTTATGGTAAAGCAGAAAAAGTAACACAGGGTAAGAAGTGGAAAAGTGGAGAAATATATGGATCAAAAATATATGGAACAGATATATGTACAGACAGAGGATTTAAGTGTTGGCTATCATGGGAAAGTTCTTTTGTCAGATATAGCATTGAAGGTAAAAAAGGGTGAAATCCTTGTATTAATAGGACCTAATGGTGCCGGCAAATCTACAATAATAAAGAATATTATAAGGGAAATGAGTCCGATAGGTGGCGATATATATGTCAAAGGCAGAAAAATAAATGATTTTACAAGTAAAGAGTATGCGAAGACTATATCTGTGGTTCTTACAGAAAAGATTAAGACAGAAATGATGACCTGCCGTGATGTTGTGGCAATGGGAAGATATCCATACACTAATTATTTTGGTAAACTTACTAAGGAAGACGAAGAGATTGTAAATGAGTCACTTGAAAAAGTATCTGCAATGGACATAGCAGATAAAGATTTTTCACAGATTAGTGATGGACAGCGCCAGCGTATCATGCTTGCGAGGGCAATATGCCAGAAGCCGGAGGTCATTGTGCTTGATGAGCCTACTTCATTTCTTGATATAAGACATAAGATTGAACTGCTGGACATATTACAGGAGATGGCAGTTAAAGATAATGTTGCGGTTATAGTATCATTGCATGAAATAGAGCTTGCAGCAAAAATTGCTGACTATGTTATGTGTGTCGGGGCGGATGGAAAGATAGAGTTCGGAAGACCGGAAAAAATATTCACAGATGACAGAATAAGCAGTCTTTACGGACTTACACATGGAACTTATAATTGTATGTATGGAAGCACCGAATTAAAGAAGCCGGAAGGAACTCCGAAAGTGTTTGTAGCAGGTGGTGCAGGAACAGGTGTATTTATATACAGGGAACTACAGCGTTTAGGAATAGCATTCAGTGCAGGAATTCTTTATGAAAATGATTGCGATTTTCCTGTGGCCAAAGCACTGGCAGCGGATGTGATTAAAGAAAAGATGTTTGAGCCAATAGGAAAAGAAACATTTGATGCAGCATGCAGGAAAATTGATGAATCAGATTATGTAATAGATACAGGATGTCCGGTAGGGCAGATGAATGCCATGTTAAAGAATGTATTGGAATATGCGGCAGAAAAGAATAAGAAAATTCTTGAAAAGCCAGACATAGATACATTGAAATCATTATTCACAGGAGAATAGATATCATGAAACCAATGGATATTGAAAAACAGTCGTTTGCAATAATTGAAAAGGAACTTACAACAGATATTCCATCTGAATACAAGCCGGTTGTTAAGAGAGTTATTCATACAACAGCGGACTTTTCATATGAGACAAGCATGATGTTTTCAGAGGGGATTATAGAGAAAGCACTGAAGGCAATCCGTGAGGGTACAGAGATTGTGACCGATACCAACATGGCAAAATCAGGAATTAATCATAAGATGGCTGAAAAATTCGGCTGCTCACTTAACTGTTATATGGCAGATGAAAGTGTTGCAAAAGAAGCTGCAAGCCGTGAGGTAACAAGGGCAGTAGTCAGTGTGGAGAAGGCGGCTAAGGACAATCCGGGATGCATAATGGTAGTTGGAAATGCGCCGACAGCACTTATGAGAATAAGAGAACTGTATGATGAAGGCACATTTGCACCAAGACTTGTTATTGGAGTTCCGGTTGGTTTTGTAAATGTAGTTGAGGCAAAAGAAGAAATCATTGCAAGCAGTATGCCATATATAGTTGCAAGAGGCAGAAAAGGCGGAAGCAATGTTGCGGCGGCAATTATGAATGCATTGTTTTATATGGCAGCAGATGATGATAAAGAGTGGCGCAGATGTTAGAGAGATATGTATATAAGAATCAGAAAAAAATGCGTTGTGGATACACAACGGGAACGTGTGCCTGTGCGGCGGCAAAGGCAGCGGCGTATATGCTTTTATCAGGCAGGAGAATTGAAAGTGTCAGTGTGATTACTCCTATGGGAGTAGAACTTACGCTGCCTGTTTATGAAATAACAATGGAACAGGACAGCGTTACATGTGCAATAAAAAAAGACAGTGGTGATGATCCTGATGTAACTAACGGAATATTAATATATGCCAGTGTTTCTTATATATCCGGTGAAAGCTTGGACAAAAGAGTTGTAACAGATGGCGGAACAGGTGTGGGAAGAGTTACTAAAAAGGGGTTGTCGCGCCCGGTAGGAGAAGCGGCAATTAATCCGGTTCCACTTAAGATGATTGAAGAAGGTGTATTGGAAGCAGCAGAGAATTATTCGTATGATGGTGGCTTAAAGGTTGTAATATCAGCACCTGAAGGTGTTGAAATTGCAAAGAAAACATTTAATCCAAATCTCGGAATAACAGGGGGAATATCAATTCTTGGAACAACAGGAATAGTAGAGCCTATGAGTGAACAGGCACTTATTGATACAATAAAGACAGAGATTAAGATGCATATAGCAGAAGGTGAAAAGATACTTCTGATTGCACCGGGAAATTACGGACAGGATTTTCTGCTTAATACTCTTGGAATTGAACTTAAAAGAAGTATCAAATGCAGCAATTATATAGGCGATACAATAGACATGGTGTGTGATGAAGGAGCAGAAGCAATGCTTCTTGTAGGACATATAGGAAAGCTTGTGAAATTAGGCGCAGGAATAATGAACACACATTCAAAAGCTGCAGACGGACGAATGGAAGTTCTGTCAGCGTGTGCCTTAAGAGCATGTGCAGAGGCTGATACTGCAAGGAAAATACTTGACTGTGTCACAACAGAAGCTGCACTTGATATATTGAAAAAATCGGACATGCTTGATGATACAATGAAACAGCTTATGATCCGCATAGAGGATGTATTGCAAAGAAGAAGCGGCGGTAAAATAAGAATCGGGGCAATTGTGTTTTCAAATGAATATGGAATATTAGGTAAGACAAAAACAGCGGATAAGCTGTTAGAAGATATAATAAATAATGGAGAATGATTATGGTAAGAATTGTCGGGGCAGGACCCGGGGCTAAAGATTTAATTACGGTGCGTGGCATGCGCATGCTTAATGAGGCAGATGTGATTATATATGCAGGTTCACTTGTAAATGAAGAACTGCTTGAGTATGCCCAAAAAGATTGCGAGATATATAACAGTGCATATATGAATCTGGACGAGGTCATTAATGTAATTATAAAAGCGGAGAGCGAAGGAAAGAATATAGTGCGTCTTCATACAGGTGATCCATCACTTTATGGTGCGATTAGAGAGCAGATTGAAGAACTTGCAAAACGTGGAATTACATGTGAAATATGTCCTGGTGTCAGCAGCTTTCTTGCTGCGGCAGCTGCAATGAACTGTGAATATACAGTGCCGGAGGTTGCACAGTCAGTAATTATTACAAGGATGCCGGGAAGGACTCCTGTTCCAGACAATGAGAGCATTGCAAAGCTTGCAGCGCATGGAACATCAATGGTTATATTTTTAAGTTCATCACATTTAAAGGAACTTAAGGAAGAATTATATAAGGGAGCATATACCCCGGATACGCCATGTGCGATATGCTATAAGGCAAGCTGGAAGGATGAAAAATGTATAAAGACTACATTGGAAAATCTTGATATTGAAGCAGAGAAAGCAGGTATTACAAAGACAGCACTTATAATGGTAGGAGAATTCTTAGGAGATAAATATTCATTTTCCAAGTTATATGATCCTGAATTTAAGACGGAGTATAGAAAATGAGAACTGTTATAATAGCATTTACGCATGAGGGAATGAAGGTGGCAAAAAAGGCTTCCACGGTGACGGATGGAGAAGTTACAATTTACTGCCACAAAAGATGTGCGGATGATTACAGGGAAGATGCAGTTTCTTTTGCAACTGTCGGCAGTGTTATTAAGAACGAGTTTGCAATGTGCGACAGGATATTATTTGTATGTGCGGCTGCAATAGCGGTAAGAACAATAGCGCCATATCTTAAAAGCAAAGTAACAGATCCGGCAGTACTTGTTGCAGACGAGAGTGGCAAATTTCTTATTTCACTGCTTTCAGGGCATATAGGCGGTGCCAATGAATGGTGCAATGAACTTGCAGACAGTATTGGTGCAATACCTGTAATTACTACAGCTACAGATACAAGAGGAATGTTTGCGGTTGATGTGTTTGCCGTAGAACATAATATGAAAATAGTTAATCCTGTCATGATACAGGATATATCAGGCCGGATACTTAATGGGGAAACTGTTGGAATTACAGGAGATGAAACATTTGTCAAAATGTTAAGAGAGACAGAAAAACAATGGAATGGGCAGATTACATATACAGATAATGCAGACGGTAAATATGAAAGCGGTGTACAGATAATTACACATTCTGATGAGAATATGGTATTTAAAAGAACCCTGAAGCTGGTACCAAGAAATCTTGCAGTCGGGATAGGCTGTAAAAGAGGCAAGTCAGCTAATGAGATTGAACAGGCTGTTAAAAAAGTTCTTGCTGCAAATAATCTTATGCTGGAAGGAATTGCCGCTGTTGCTTCTGTTGACAGAAAAGCTGATGAACAGGGTATTATTGAGTTTGCGCAAAAATGGAAGGTGCCATATAAGACATTTACACCGGAATATTTAAGTAAGATTGAGGGAGAGTTTACATCTTCAGCATTTGTAAATGAGCAGATAGGCGTTGATAATGTGTGCGAGCGAAGCGCATGTGCAGTATCAGGCGGAGGCAGAAAGCTTATAGGAAAAACAGCAGATAACGGGATAACTGTTGCGGTATATAAAATGGTATAAATTAAGGAGTATGATATGCTTAAGATAGTTGGTTTTGGAAGTGGTGCAGAAGATAATATGACACTGGAAGCGTCAGCTGCAATATCGTCAGCACAGTTAATAGTTGGCTATAGTACTTATGTTGATATATTGAAGCAGTATTTTCCGGATAAAGAATATTATTCAACTAATATGATGCAGGAAAAGGAGCGCTGTCAGTATGCCATAGATATGGCAAAGGATGGCAGGGACGTAGTACTTGTATGCAGTGGAGACAGTGGTGTATATGGCATGGCGAGTCTGGTATATGAACTTGCAGATGAAGGAACTGATATTAAGGTAATATCAGGTGTCACAGCCGCCAATAGTGGTTCTGCCTGTCTCGGAGCACCTTTGTCACATGATTTTGCGGTTATAAGCTTAAGTGACTGTATGACTCCGTGGGAACTGATAAAGAAAAGAATCAGGGCAATGGCTGAAAGCGATATGGTAATGTGCATATATAATCCTTCAAGCCGCAGGAGAGCAGGATATTTAAAAGAAGCCTGTGACATTGTAATGGAAGTACAGCCGGCTGATACAGTATGTGGATATGTAAGGAATATAGGCAGGGATAATGAGACAGCCGGAGTTCTTACATTAAAGGAGCTGGCTGATTTCAAGGCAGATATGTTCACGACAGTTTATATTGGAAACAGCCATACTAAGATTATTAATGGAAAGATGGTTACACCGAGAGGATATAAGGTTGTATGAAAAAGACAATAATGCTTTTTGCCGGGACAACGGAAGGCCGCAGAATATGTGAATTTCTTGCAGTTAAAAAATGTATTACCCATGTGTATGTAACTACTGAGTATGGAAAAGAACTGCTTCCTAGGCAGAATAATGTGTATATACATGTCGGGAAAATGGACGAGAAACAGATGTCTGATGAGATAAGAGCAATCCATCCTGACATAGTTATTGATGCAACACATCCGTATGCAACACAGGTTACCCACAATATAAAAGAGGCATGTGACAGCAGACACATTTTTTATGTCAGGGTGTTGAGAGAAGAGAATACAGAGAAAGCCGGTAATAATGCAGACAATATCATATATACTGAAACAATGAAGGATGCAGTCAGGCTGCTGAATGACGGCAGATATATTCATAAAAATGTTCTTATGACGACAGGAAGCAAGAACATACCTGAGTATGTCCATATTAAGGATTTTAAGGAAAGACTTTATCTTCGGCTTCTGCCTAATCCGCAGATGATGGAAAGTGCAATACAGGCAGGGATTATGCCGGCACATTTAATCGGAATGCAGGGCCCGTTTTCACAGGAATTAAACGAAGCAGTAATAAGGCAGTTTAATATTGGAGTGCTTGTTACAAAAGAATCAGGAAATAACGGTGGATATGAAGAAAAAATATCTGCTGCACTAAATACAGGAACTGACTGCATTGTAATCAGGCGGCCATTGGAGAATGATGGTAAGAAGCTTTCGGAAATTATAGCGTATCTTATAGAAAATATTGATTCACAGTGTTAACAGGTTAAGATGGAGTGAGTAATGAAAAGGGTAATTATAGCTGGAATGGGACCAGGCAGTAAAAGCTGCATTACAGAGGAAGTAAAAGCTGCAATTGATAATGCAGAAATTATAATAGGCTCAAAGCGGTTGATAGAGGAATATCCGGATAAAAAGACATTTTATGCTGTGACAGCAGATAATATAGTAAGTATTATTGAGCAGGAAGAAGCACAAGAATATGTTGTGCTTATGTCCGGTGATACCGGATTTTACAGTGGAACAAGAAAGCTTGCAGATGTTCTTGAGGGAAAATATGAATACCGTATCCTGCCTGGAATATCTTCTGTAATATATTTTGCCGCAAGAATAGGAAAGCCTTGGGAAAATGCGGCATTTGTAAGTGTGCATGGCAAAAAACAGAGCTACATACCAGTAGTTTTACAGAATGAGATGACATATTTTCTGACACAGGGAAATGCAGCACAGATATGTAAGCAGCTTCAGAGTGTGGGACTTTCAAAGGCACATGTCTGGATTGGGGAAAATCTTTCATATGAAAATGAAAAGATATCCAGTGGTGAAGTGTCAGAATTTACAGAATATGAGTCAGCGGGACTTACTGTAATGGCAGTATACAATGATTATTCACATACATTTTCTATAACAGGAATTCCTGACAGTTATTTTATCCGTTCAGATGTGCCAATGACTAAGAGGGAAATACGGGCAAGCGTAATCAGCCGTATGGCAGTCAGAAAGAATTCATGTGTGTATGATATAGGTGCAGGAACAGGTTCTGTTTCAGTAGAGCTTGCACTGCATGCACCATATGGAACAGTATATGCAGTTGAGAGGACAGAAGAAGGCTGCGGTCTTATTGCCCGTAATGCAGAGAAATTCGGACTTAATAACATAGAGATTATACATGGCAATGCAGCAGATGTAATTGATAATCTGCCAGTGCCGGATGGAGTGTTTATTGGTGGAAGTGGCGGCGAATCAGAATACATTTTTGACAGTATTCTTAGAAAAAATCCAAATGTCCATGTTGTGGCTACAGCAGAAACTTTAGAAACACTACAGGATATGATTTCTTTAATGGAAAAGAATAATATGAGTGTAATTGATACAGTCCAGATTGCAGTAACGCAGATAAAGAAAACAGGCAGATATCATATGATGTCTGCAAATAATCCAGTATTTATTATAGAGGGAAGGAGAATGCAATGAGTCGTATAATGATAGCCGGAACAGGCAGCGGATGTGGCAAAACAACAATTGTCTGTGGTTTATGCCAGTGCTTTAAAGATATGGGACTTAAAACATCAGCATTAAAATGCGGGCCTGATTATATTGATTCTATGTTTCATTCCCGTGTGCTTAATATGCGTACAGGCAATCTTGACAGCTGGTTCTGTGATGATGAGACAATAAAATATCTGCTTGCGCGCAAAGAATGTGAGAGTGATATAACCGTAATGGAAGGCGTTATGGGATACTTTGACGGTCAGGGTTTTGGTACGAAGGGAAGTTCCTATGACATAGCAGGCATTACGGATACGCCGGTGATACTTATAGTAAACTGCCGCGGGATGAGTAATTCAATAGGCGCAGTCATAAAAGGATATACAGGATATGAAAAAGATAGTCATATCAGAGGAGTGATATTTAATAATTTATCAGCCAGATTATATAAAGATGCTGCACAGATGGTTAAAGAGATGGGGATAGAACCATTAGGCTATCTGCCATATAAGAAGGAGGCCGTTCTTGAAAGCCGTCATCTTGGTCTTGTTACATCGGCAGAGGTTGAACATTTTCAGGAAAAAGTCACCTGTATTGCAAGTCAGATGAAAGAAACGCTGGATATAGACGGGATTCTTAAGATTGCAGAAAATGCCCCTGAGAATGAAATCCATTACAAAGAAAAGAAAAAGAGAAATCTAAGAGTAGCAGTTGCAAAGGATGAAGCATTCTGTTTTCTTTATGAAGATAACCTTGATTATTTAAGACAGAGTGGATGTGAACTTACATATTTCAGTCCTCTTAAAGACAGCAGTCTTCCTGATAATATAGATGGATTATTATTATATGGAGGATATCCTGAGCTTCATGCAGAAGAACTGTCAGAAAATATATCAATGCGAAAGGATATTGCTGACAGGATACGGTCAGGTCTTCCATGTATAGCGGAGTGTGGCGGTTTTCTATATCTTCATGAGTATCTTGAAACTCCGGAAAAAGTAAAATATCCAATGGCTGGAATTATCAGAGGAACAGGTTATAATGCCGGGAAATTACAGCGTTTCGGGTATATGAGCGTTAAGGCTGCAAAAGATACAATGCTTGCAGATAAAAATCAAAGCTTCCGTGCACATGAATTTCATTACTGGAACAGTGACTGTCCGGGTAGTGATTATGAAGTCATAAAGGCTTCTGATAACAGCACATTTTCTGCCGGTTACGGAAGTGATACTTTATATGCCGGATTTCCACACATTTATTTTTATGGCAATGAAAATGTAGCAGAGAGATTCATGGATGCATGCATGAAGTATAAGAAGAACAGCAGACAGGCAGCAGAACTTATTCCGGAACTGGATAAGATAAAAGGTATTAACAAAGATGCAGTGATGAAAGCAAAAGCGCACTGGAATGGAATAGCAAAGCCATTACATGGTCTTGGACTTATGGAAGAAATAATAACACAGATAGCAGGAATCCAGAATACAGTGGATGTACATATTGATAAACGGGCTGTTATTGTAATGTGTGCAGACAACGGAATAGTTGAAGAGGGAGTTACACAGACAGGACAGGATGTGACTGCGGTTGTAAGCTGTAATATGGCAGATGGAATATCGAGTGTATGCAGAATGGCAGCTTGCAGTAAAACAGAAGTGATTCCTGTAAATATAGGTATTGCAGCAGATAAACTTGCGGATGGAACAGATGTAGGAACTTATAAAGGTCTTGTAAACAGACGCGTTATGGCAGGTACGAGAAATTTCCTTAAAGAACCGGCAATGTCACAGGAACAGCTCATACAGGCAGTCCACGAAGGAATTAAGCAGGTAGAATGGTGCAGTGAACAAGGATATAACATTCTTGCTACAGGAGAGATGGGGATTGGCAATACAACTACGAGTACAGCACTTGCAAGTATATTATTAAACCTTGAGCCTGAAGATGTTACCGGAAGAGGTGCAGGACTTGATGATTCAGGGCTTAAAAGGAAAGTTGATGTCATTACAAAGGCTAAAGAAATGTATGGCAGATACGCAGACAATCCATTAAAACTTTTACAGAGTATAGGCGGGCTTGATATAGCAGGACTTGTGGGAGTATATATCGGAGGAGCAGTGTATGGGATACCTGTTGTTGCTGATGGTGTTATCTCAGCGGTTGCGGCACTTATTGCTGTGAAGCTTCAGCCGGAGATTAATGATTATATTATTGTATCACATAAGGGAAAAGAACCGGCAATGAAAGCACTTCTTGACAGTCTGGGAAAGAAAGCTGTTATTCATGCAGAGCTTGCGTTAGGCGAAGGAACAGGGGCAGTTACGATGTTTCCGCTTCTTGACATGGCTTTGCAGGTGTATAGGGAAAATACTACATTTGACGATATACAGATAGCTGCATATGAGGATTATGGAAAATGTTGATTATAATTACAGGGGTAAGCGGCAGCGGCAAGTCAGAGTATGCTGAACAGATATGCTGCCGGCTTGCCGGAGATAATAAAAAATATTATGTGGCAACCATGCAGCCTTTCGGAGAGGAAGGCAGAATAAGAATTGAAAAGCATAAAAGGCAGCGCGAGGGCAAAGGCTTTGAAACGATAGAGCAGTATCAGAATATAGGCAGTGCATTGGGTTGCTGTGATAAAGAAGAAAGACCGGTGGTATTAGTTGAGTGCATGTCTAACCTTCTTGCTAATGAATGTTTTGGGGAAGCCGGAAAACCTGATGACATATTTGATGGCTGTATGAAACTGTATTCAGGGTGCAGGCATCTTGTTATTGTAACAAATGAAGTATTTTCAGACGGATGTGAATATGATGAGAGTACAACTGATTATATAAGGCGGCTTGGGGAGCTTAATGTAAGGCTTTCCAAATCAGCGGATGCAGTTGTAGAAGTTGTATATTCAATTCCTGTATTTTTAAAGGGGGATATTGGCGATGTCGATAATTAAATCACTGGTGATTGCATTTTCAATGTATTCCAAGATACCAATGCCACATCTTGAATTAGAAGAAAAAGACATGAAATATGTAATGGGATTCTTTCCGCTGGTTGGACTTATAACTGGAGCTTTGGTGTATGGATGGATATATGCCGGTAGGATTTTAAATGTGCCGGATATAAGCAGGACTCTGGTACTTATCATACTGCCGGTTATTATAACAGGGGGAATCCATGTTGACGGTTATATGGATACATGTGATGCGCTTAATTCATATGGTGACAGGGAAAAGAAACTGGCAATATTAAAGGATTCACATATTGGTGCATTTGCAGTTATTAAACTTCTGGTTTATTATGTTCTGTATTTTGCCGCTGCATTTATTGTTGTACAGAATGCGGGAAATATGCAGATTATTATTATGGCATTTACTTTCTATCTTTCGAGAATTATCAGCGGACTGGCAGCAGTTAATTTCCGCGGTGCAAGAAATAACGGAATGCTTTATACATTTACAAGTGTTACAGCCAGAAAGAGGGTAAATATAATGCTTGTAATACAGCTTGTATTGTGTGTTTCATGTATGTGCATGTGCAGTATTATCACAGCAGCTGCTGTTGTTGTCGTGGCATTTCTTGTTTTACTTTATTACAGGCATATGGCATATAAGCAGTTTGGCGGGGTAACAGGTGACCTTGCAGGCTATCTGCTTTGTGTGAACGAGTTGTGCATGACGGCTGCAATTGCGGTAATTACATTAATTTAGCCAACAGAATGGAGATAATATGGAAGTATATTTTGGTGGGGCTTATCAGGGAAAACTTGATTATGTATGTAGTAAGAAAAATATGTCTGTTGTGGCCGATGGAGCAGATTGTAATATTGAAGACCTGGGAAATGCTGAAATATTAAATCATTTGCATCTGCTTGTAAAAAGATATGTTAAAGAAGGAAAATCAACAGACACTCTGATAGACAGTCTGTATGATATCAATCCGGAAATTATTATAATATGTGATGAAGTTGGAAGCGGAATAGTTCCGTTAGAAAAAGAGGACAGAATATACAGGGAAGCAGTCGGACGCGTACTTTGCAGTGCAGTTAAGAAGGCTGTGCATGTGGAAAGAGTAATCTGTGGAATAGGACAGTGTCTGAAAGGCGGACAGTAAGGAATATGGAGATTGTATTAATCAGACATGGAGCAACAGCAGGAAACATCGAAAAGAGATATATAGGAACTACGGATGAACCATTGTGTGATACAGGAATGGCACAGATACAGGAGTATATGCGTTCCGGATGTTATCCGAAGGTACAGGCATTATATGTAAGTCCGTTAAAAAGATGCAGGCAGACAGCAGCATTTATATATCCTGACATGAAGCAGGTAATTGTGCAGGATTTCAGGGAATGTGACTTTGGTAAATTCGAGGGAAAGAATTATAAAGAACTGACAGGTGATGAGGATTACCAGAAATGGATTGACAGTAATGGAACAATACCTTTTCCGCAGGGAGAAGATATGGCTGATTTCAGGACAAGATGTGTCCATGCGTGGAACAAGGTTGTTAATGAGTGTATGGAATCAGAGGTGAATGCGGCTGCATGTGTTGTTCATGGAGGAACTATAATGGCAGTTTTGTCAGAAATCTATGGTGGAGATTATTATGATTATCATTGTGGCAATGGTGATGGATATATCTGCAATATTACTCAGGAAGGGCATATAAGTACAATAAAAAAGATTACGGAGAAATAATGAATAATAATATATTTACATGTCAGACTATAGCAATTGCGTGTGGATATGTGCTTGATCTGATTATTGGAGATCCGCACTGGCTGTATCACCCGGTACGCCTTATAGGAAAACTGATTTCATGGCTGGAAAGCATTTTGTTAAAAGAAGATAATTCACAAGCAAAGAAATATAAAAGAGGCATAGTTCTGGCAGTTTTAACACCATTAATAACAGGTATTGTTACAGCGGGAATACTTGCAGTCTGTTATTATATTAATATAGTGCTTGGATGTGTAGTCGAAACAATTATGTGCTATCAGATTCTTGCTGTGAAATCACTAAAAACAGAGAGCATGAAAGTATATTATGCTTTGAAAAATGAAGGGATTCCACAGGCAAGACAGGCTGTATCAATGATTGTCGGAAGAGATACCAGCCAGCTTGACGAGCATGGTATTACGCGTGCGGCTGTTGAGACGGTTGCGGAAAATACATCAGATGGTGTTGTTGCACCATTGTTTTATATGATGTTTTTCGGTGCTGTCGGGGGATTCGTTTATAAGGCAGTTAATACCATGGATTCAATGATTGGCTATAAGAATGATAAATACCTGCATTTTGGAAGATTTGCAGCTAAAATGGATGATGCTGTGAACTTCATTCCTGCAAGAGCAGGCGGATGTCTTATGGTTGCAGCTGCCGGAATTGCACAGCTTGCAGAAATGTGTATGGGAAGGAATAAAGATTTATCACATTACAGCATGGGCAATGCATGGAAGATTTTTTTAAGGGACAGAATGAAACACAGCAGTCCTAATTCCGCACAGACAGAATCGGCATGTGCAGGAGCATTGAAAGTTTCTCTGTCAGGAGATAACTATTATTTTGGGAAACTTGTGCATAAGCCGCAGATTGGGGATTCAATCCGTAAACTGGAAATTGAAGATATAAAAAGAAGTAATATTTTATTGTATATCACGGCATTTATTGTGATTATTATTGTGCTTATTATAAGAAGTGCAGTGATAGCAGCATGGGGATAATGAAGTCCTTATTAATAACATGAGACAGATACTGGAAGTGTAAAAGAAAGGCAGAGTGCAGAAATTATGGCAAAGAATCTTATGATTCAGGGAACAATGTCTAATGCAGGAAAGAGCATTATAACGGCAGGAATATTAAGAGTGCTGAAGCAGGATGGGTATAATGCAGCACCTTTTAAATCACAGAATATGGCATTGAATTCATACATAACAGCGGATGGCCTGGAAATGGGAAGGGCACAGGTTATGCAGGCAGAAGCGGCAGGAATAGCACCATGTGTAGAAATGAATCCCATATTGTTAAAGCCTACAAGCGATGTGGGTTCGCAGGTCATTGTAAACGGAACACCGCTAAAAAATATGCCGGCTAAAGAATATTTCCAGTACAAAAAGAAACTGGTTCCGGATATATTAAAAGCCTATGACACTCTTGACAGAAAATATGATGTGATAGTACTTGAGGGTGCAGGAAGTCCGGCAGAGATTAATCTTAAGAAAGATGATATTGTTAATATGGGAATGGCGGAACTTGTTGATGCACCGGTACTTCTTGTTGGAGATATTGACCGTGGCGGCGTGTTTGCGCAGCTTGTTGGAACAATCATGCTTCTTGAAGAAAAGGAACGCAGGCGTGTAAAAGGTCTGGTAATGAATAAGTTCCGTGGAGACAGGAAAATACTTGAACCGGGTATAAAACAGTTATATGACATATGTCAGATTCCTGTTGCCGGGGTAATTCCTTATGTCAGGCTTGATATTGAAGATGAAGACAGCCTTGCTTCAAGGCTTGAAACATCGGTCTCAGATGTTTCAGGGGAAAAGCTGGATATAGTTGTAATAAGACTTCCTCATATTTCGAATTTCACGGACTTTAATGCACTCGAAAGGCTGCCAGAGGTTAATTTAAGATATGTCGATAAGGCAGAACAGATAGGAAATCCCAATCTTATAATTCTTCCGGGAAGCAAGAATACAATTAATGATCTGAAATGGCTGCGTAAGAATGGAATTGAAGCACAGATTATAAAATGTGCAAGGCATGAAATACCTGTATTTGGAATATGTGGCGGTTACCAGATGTTAGGAAACGTTATTGATGATTCATGTAATGCAGAAACCGGTGAGGTTATTCCGGGAATGGGGCTTCTTCCGGTTACAACTACATTTACACTGTCTAAGCACCGTACAAGAGCAAGAGGAATAATCTGCAGCCAGTCAGGAATGTGGGAAATGCTTGGAGAGAAAAAATGTGCCGGATATGAAATTCATATGGGAGAGAGTACTGTGAATGAAGGACAGGCACATGCATTTGCAAAAATATATAATACTGTCGATGGAACGGAATATATGGATGGATGTGTCTGTGGGAATGTGGCAGGAACTTATCTTCACGGAATATTTGATGAGAAAGAATTCTGTGACAGTTTTATAAATATGCTTGGTAAAAGATGTGGGATTGTGACACACAGCGGTTCAGACATGAGCTTTGAAGAATATAAGCAGAGAGAGTATGACAAGCTGGCAGATGCAATCCGTGAAAATATGGATATGAAGTACATATATGAAATTATGGGATTATAGACAGGAGATACATGATATGAATAGTACAAAGAAGGCATATTACCATCTTCCAGGGTTGTTTGAATTCTATGAGTTGTATGAAGCATTTTTGCTGGTATATCGCAAGCACAGAGAGTATTTCTATGACTGGTGCGAGATTGGCTCAATATATGGTGCGCCTGCAGACTGTATCTGGGGAGGCGGACGAATCGGTTCAGGTGAAAAAAGTGAACAGGAAGTCATGAATCTGATGAATGAGTATGGGATATCGGCAAGGCTGACATTCAGTAATTCACTGCTTCGCGAAGAACATTTAGCTGATGAAAAATGTAATGCGTTATGTAAGGCACTTAACGACAGCAAAGGCATGAGTCAAGGTGTGCGCAACGGCGTTATTGTACATTCCGACCTGCTTACAGAGTATATCAAGAAGCATTATCCGAATCTTTATCTTGTCTCATCGACAACGAAGGTGTTGACGGATTTCAATGATTTTCTGGATGAAGTGGAAAGAGAAGAGTTCCGGTATGTAGTGCCTGATTTCCGTCTTAATAAAGCATTTGATAAGCTGGATAAGCTGACAGATAAAGAAAAAGATAAAGTGGAATTCTTGTGTAATGAGTGCTGCTGGTTTGGGTGTTATGACAGAAAGAATTGTTATGAGATTGTGAGCCGTCAGAATCTTGGTGAGGACTGTCCAGACCATGTATGCGTTGCACCGGATTCACAGAGTGGATACAGATTTTCTAGGGCAATGGAGAATCCGGCATTTATCAGTGTTGGTGATATTAGGAATACATATATGCCGATGGGATTTTCCAATTTTAAGATTGAAGGACGCGGGCTTGGAAGCGCACTGGTTCTGGAATTTCTGTTGTATTACATGACGAAGCCGGAATACCAGATACATGTAAGAGAAGAGATATATCTGGATAATATGCTGGATATATTCTAAAGGTTATTTTATAAAGCGTTTTATAAAGTGAATATAATTGCACAAGGCACAGAGTTAACAGCTTTGTGTCTTTTTTTATACAGAAGGCAGCTTATAATGTTTAAGATGCTTTTTGATGATGAATCTATAGATTTGATGTGGATGTAGTTGCGTTTAGGGAAAGTATTTTGTCTGGAAAAGTGTTTTTGATAGTTGTTGCATGTGGAAATGGGGAAAGCAAAAGAAGAGATGAGTGTGAAAGCATACGAAGAAGCCATAAGATAGTGGATTCGTACGCAAAATAGAGCAAGGTCAGAGAAGAGATGGGAGGAAAAGCATACGAAAAAGCCGTGAGATAGTGGATTCGTATGTAAAAGAGAGCAGGAAAGAGGAAAGGTCAGAGAAGAGACGGGAGGAAAAGCATACGAAGAAGCATGGAAATAGTGGATTCGTATGTAAAAAGGGCAGAAGTATGAGCGGCTTGAATGCAACTTGGCATGCTTAAAATGCAACTTGGTAGTAAGTGTATAGACATGGGGATGGAAAAAGTATATATATGAATAAAGCATTTGTATAAACAAAAGAAAGTAAGGGTGATGTTTTGAAATTCACAATAGAACAGATTACAGACAGCAGGGCAGAGGAAGTTCTGGTAAAATGCTGTGATTCGCAGGCGGCATGGGTGGAGAAGGTAAGAAATGTGGTGTCGGCGCAGAATTCAGTTGGAGTGTATAAAAATGGAGCATTTTACAGGATTGAATTGTCGGATATATATTATTTTGAAGTGGTTGACGGAAATTCATTCGTATATGGGAACAGTGATGTATATGTATCGCATGAGAAGCTTTATGAATTCGAGAAGCTGAGCGAGGGAATGTCATTTTTCAGATGTAGTAAGTCAATGGTTCTGAATGCAGATAAGGTTGAGTACATAAAACCGTCAGTTTCAGGAAGATTCGAAGCGGTGCTGACCAATGGGGAAACGGTTATTGTTTCGCGGAAATATGTATCGGAATTAAAACGCCTGTTAGGAATGTAAGGAGAAATGTATGGATAGATTAATGATGTGGATGAAACGGTATGTGACATTGTGCGGAATTCTTATGATATGTTCGTTCTTCATGTGCCTGTTTTTTGACCCGACAAGAAAACTGAATCTTGTGACATATTTTGGACAGTGTCTTTTATTGGCATTCATAGCTCTGGCTTCGCTGGCAGTTTACTACTCAAAGGATGAGTTATCGCAAAAAGCATGGTGGATAAGGACAATATTACATCTGTTATTGCTTGAAATAATACTGCTGCCACTGGCACATCACTGGCAATTCTGGTTTGATGCAAGAGACGCAGTTGTATATGCCGTATTTATCCTGATTGGAAAAGTATTCTGGCATATAGTCGATTACAGTAAAAATGTAAAGACAGCGGCAGATGTTAATAAAAAACTTAAAGAAAGAAGAAATAATATGATAAAGGAGAGTAATGTTATATGAAAAGATTATTATACGCAGCAGCTTTAGTTGCAGTAATTGGTTTAATTGGTTGTGGAAGCAAAGCAGATGATAAGGAGACTTCAGCGGTAAATAGTACGGCTGTCCAGACACAATCAACTACTAAGAAAGAAGAAGCACAGAGCAGTACATCAGTAGAAGAAAAGACTTCAGTGGAAAAGATAACAGAAGAAGTCGTTGATATAACAGGAATCAATCCATACGCAGTTAAAGAAATCCAGAGTGCATTAGATGAGATTAATGCAAATGTATCAGCAGACGATAAGGAGACTTCGGATAATGTTATAAAGCAGGCGGTAAGTTTAAGAGCGCTGGCAGCAGGCAATTCACTTGTCGAGGAGCAGGTTGCGCGTGTGGTTAAAAACTGGAAGCAGAATAATAATGTGTCAGACTTTAATAAGAAATTAGCTCTTGTGTATGCAGAATATGAGAAGCTTGGCACTTCAAATGCAGAAGCTGAACTAAGTAAGATAGGACTTTCACTGCAGGGACATGAATATTGCGGTAATGGCAAGCTGGATATGGTAGAATGGATTAATAAATACATGAAATAATTCTCATTAAGGAGGGGCTATGTCGGATATTATTAAGATAGAACATCTGAATAAATGTTTTGGCGATGTGAAGGCAGTTAATGACTTAAGTTTCTGCGTAAAGAAGGGAGAATTGTTCGCATTTTTAGGTGTAAATGGTGCGGGAAAAAGCACAACGATTTCTATTATATGTGGGCAGCTTCGCAAGGACAGCGGAAATGTGTGGATTAAGGATAAAGAGGCAGACAGGGCAGGCAGTGAAACAAAGAGAATGTTGGGAGTTGTGTTTCAGGACAGTGTTCTTGATAAACCTCTTACAGTTAAGGAAAATCTCAAAAGCAGGGCGGCGTTGTATGGAATTACCGGAAATGCATTTGAAAAGAGAATGGCAGAACTGGTTGGGATACTTGATTTCGGGGATTACATTAACAGACCGGTTGGTAAGCTGTCAGGCGGACAGAGAAGAAGGATTGATATTGCAAGGGCGCTGATTCACAGACCTGAGATACTGATTCTTGACGAGCCGACGACTGGGCTTGATCCGCAGACAAGGCTTCTTATATGGAATGTTATTGAGAGGCTTCGGACAGAGGAGAACATGACAGTATTTCTTACAACTCATTACATGGAGGAGGCGGCAAGTGCCGGATATGTTGTAATTCTTGATAAGGGAAGTATTGTGGCAGAGGGAACCCCTTTGGAATTAAAGAACGAATATGTTCAGGATACGATATCTTTGTACGGAGTTACAGAGGATGAGATTAAAACTTTGGGAACAGAGTACAAAGCAATCCGTGATGGTTACAGGATTCAGGTTAAGAACACACTTGAAGCTACGAAAATGATTGTGAAACATCAGGAGATATTCCGAGATTATGAGGTCGTAAAAGGCGGCATGGATGATGTATTTCTTGCTGTGACAGGAAAAATACTGGGAGGTGGTCAGTGATGAAAGAGATAACAGCACTTGTAAGCAGAAACAGAAAACTCTTTTTTAAGGACAAAGGAATGTTGTTTTCATCAATGATAACTCCGGCAATTCTTATTGTTTTGTATGCAACATTTTTAGCAAATGTATACAAGGACTCCTTCGTTTCTGCAACTAAGGACATGATTGATTTATCAGACAAAATAATTAACGGCACAGTGGCAGCACAGTTAGCTGCGGCACTTCTTGCAGTAAGCTGTGTAACTGTTACATTCTGCGTAAATCTTACGATGGTTCAGGACAGAGCCAGCGGAGCAAGAAAAGATTTTGATGTTTCGCCTGTAAGCAAAACAAAGATTTATATAGGATATTTCTTATCAACAGTACTTAATTCGCTTATGGTTAATGGCACAGCACTTGCATTATGCCTGCTTTACATATTGAAAATGGGCTGGTATATGAGTGTGTCAGATGTAATATTTGTAATAATGGATATGATTTTTCTTGTGTTATTCGGAAGCACGCTTTCAAGTATTGTAAGCTATCCGTTAAAGACTCAGGGACAGTTGTCGGCAGTTGGAACTATTGTAAGTGCAGGGTATGGATTTGTGTGCGGCGCATACATGCCGATATCTAATTTTAGCTCAGGGCTGCAGAAAGCATTGTCCTACCTTCCAGGTACATATGGAACGTCCCTGGTTAAGAACCACATGCTAAACGGAGTGTATAAAGAGATGGCAGACACAGGGATGCCGTCAGAAGCGGTCACAGTCATAAGGAATACTCTCGACTGTAATCCTGTATTCAGAGGACATGTCGTGAGTGTGCCACAGATGTATTTAATCATGGCTGGAAGCATACTTGTATTCGGAGCAGCTTATCTTCTGATTATCATGATTCGGGAGAGATAATAATCTTAATATAATCTTAATATCATATGGAAATGCTTAACCCCTTTTTTAACATAATTCTGGTAGATTTTAATTATGTTAGAAAAGGGGATTTTTTTATGTTTGACGACAGGATAAGAAAACATTTGTCATCATTCCGGGTTATAACAATTGGATTTGGTGGATTAATTATATTAGGAGCATTGCTTCTTATGCTGCCGGTTTCATCAGCCAGTGGCTGTGTAACACCATTTGGTGATGCATTATTTACATCTACATCAGCGGTATGCGTTACCGGATTAGTAGTACTGGATACAGGAAGCTACTGGTCTTTATTTGGACAGCTTGTAATAATTACGCTTATACAGATAGGAGGACTTGGCGTAATTACTGTTGCCGTTGCATTTTCTTTATTGTCAGGAAAGAAAGTGTCTCTAATGCAGAGAAGCTTTATGCAGGAATCTGTGTCAGCACCGGTGGTTGGCGGAATAGTCAGGCTTACCGGCTTTATATTAAAAGGAACATTCATCATAGAATTATTAGGAGCATTGCTTATGATGCCGGTATTCTGCAGGGATTATGGATTGAAAGGAATCTGGTTTGCAATATTTCATTCTATATCAGCATTCTGTAATGCAGGATTTGATGTATTAGGAACAGCGGATAATCAATTTGCTTCAATGACGACATATGCCTGTAACCCTGTTATTAATATTACATTGATGCTTCTTATTGTGATTGGTGGAATTGGATTTGTTACGTGGGAAGATATTAAGAATAATAAGTATCATTTTAAAAGATATAAGATGCAGAGCAAATTAATAATTGTTACAACAGCCGTTCTTATAACAGTACCTGCAATTATATTTATGATAAATGATATGATGACTGGAAGCGAGAAAATGCCTGTATTTAAGGCACTTTTTCAATCAGTGACATTAAGGACTGCGGGATTTAATACGGTTGACCTTAATGCAATGAAACAGGCATCTGTAATGGTTATGATTGTTCTTATGCTCATAGGTGGTTCACCAGGTTCAACAGCAGGTGGTATGAAAACAACCACATTTGCAGTTCTTATGGGAAACATGGTTGCAACATTTAAGAGAAATAAGAATATTCATTTTTTTGAAAGAAGAATAGATAACGATACAGTTAAAAATGCAGCTACGATAGCTATGATGTACATTACATTATTTGTCACGGGCGCATTTATTATAAATGTTACAGATGGAATTTCATTAGGAAAATGTCTTTTTGAAACAGCATCAGCAGTAGGTACGGTCGGATTGACATTAGGTATTACTCCACAGCTTGGAATATTATCAAGAATTGTTCTTATTATTCTTATGTTTATGGGCAGAGTTGGCGGTCTTACTTTAATATATGCTGCTTTTTCTGGAAATGGAAACAGCTATTCAAAATTTCCTGAAGAAAAGATTAATATAGGATAGGAGCACAATATGAAAAAGAATGTATTACTTATAGGAGCCGGAAGATTTGGAAAACATATGGCTATGCAGCTTAATCAGCTTGGACATCAGGTGATGGCAGTTGATACAGATGAAAATAGAATTAACGATGTTATGAATATAGTTACGAATGCACAGATTGGAGACAGCACGAATGCTGAATTTTTGAAATCATTAGGTGTTGGGAATTTTGATGTGTGTATGGTGACAATCGGTGACAGTTTTCAGAATTCGCTGGAAACAACATCACTGTTAAAGGAACTTGGCGCCAGATATGTGGTATCAAGAGCTGAGCGGGATGTACAGGAAAAATTTCTGCTGCGCAATGGTGCAGATGCAGTTGTATATCCTGAAAAACACGAAGCAAAGTGGGCTGCAGTACGTTATACTGCGGATCATATTCTTGATTTAATACAACTGGATAATACTCATGCAATTCTCGAAGTGGAAGTTCCTGAGTCGTGGTTAGGTAAAAGCATTATTGAGCTTGATATAAGAAGAAAATATGGAGTAAATATAATGGCTATAAAGCATAAAAATTCAATAAATGTAAATGTTGAACCAGATATTGTACTTACAGAAGATATTACATTACTTGTGTTAGGAGATTATAAAAATCTGAAAAAATGCTTTAAGGTTTAAGGTTAGGGGGCATGAGCATGAAGATAGGATTGATTATAACAATACTTATAGTTGTGATATTATTATTTATGGCTGCAGGATGGTATGTTATGTCTAAAATAGACGGATTTATGAACAGGACAAGAAGAACCAATGACAAAGATACAATGAATGCTATATTGAATGAAAGTGATGATAATGAAAAAAAGAGATATTGATGTGAATATGTGTTATTATATACAAAATAAAATAAGGTGGTAATGAACACGGAAAAGAAATTGAAAAAATTTATAAAAGAATTCTTAATAACAATAGGCTTTTTAAGCATTGCAACAGTAATAGGAATGCTGCTTATATATATTGGATTTACAGAATCAAATGTTACTATGGTATATCTTCTGTGTGTGCTTTTAATTTCAATATTCACCAATGGATATATCTGGAGTGTAGCAGGTTCACTGGTAAGTGTTGTTCTGATGAATTTCTTTCTGACAGAACCAAGATTTACTTTTCATGCATATGACACAGGATATCCGCTCACATGCGTTATTATGCTTGCTGCGTCAATGCTTACAGGAACTCTGGCATCTAAGCTGAAAAAACATGTTCGTATGTCAGAACAGGCTGCTTACAGGGAAAAGACACTACAGTTAAGGGCTAATCTTTTAAGGACAATTTCGCACGATTTAAGAACACCACTCACATCAATATCAGGTAATGCCAATAATCTTATGTACAATTATGATAAGCTTGATAATGATACGAGAGAGCAGATATTTACAGATATATATGATGATTCAGAATGGTTAATCAGTCTGGTAGAGAATATATTGTTTGTAACAAGATTTGAGGATGGAACAGTAACTCTTAATATGTCTGACCAGCTGATAGACGAAGTTATTGCTGAAGCATTAAAACATATCAACAGAAAAAGCTGTGAACATAAAATACATGTAGATTGCGGCAAAGAACTGCTTCTTGTGAAAATGGATGCCAGACTTATAATACAGGTTATTATTAATATAGTTGATAATGCAGTAAAGTATACGCAGGAAGGCTCTGATATATATATTAAAGCAAGAAAAGAAGGCAGATATGTAATTATAGCCATTGAAGATAATGGTGCGGGAATACCTGATGATATGAAAGAAAATGTATTTGATACATTTTTTACCTGTAACAATGAAATTGCAGATAACAGAAGAAGTCTGGGACTGGGGTTATCTTTATGTAAAACTATTATAAATGCACATGGAAGTGAACTGGAATTAAGGGATAATACACCACATGGATGCATATTCGAATTCAAAATGCAGTTAAGTGAGGTACATTTGAATGAATAAAACACAGGTTCTTGTAGTTGAGGATGATTCACCAATAAGAAATCTCATAACAACAACATTAAAAACTAATAATTACAGATATTTAACTGCTGTGAATGGAGAGAGTGCTATTTCACAGACTGCATCACATAATCCTGATATAATTCTGTTAGACTTAGGACTTCCTGATATAGATGGGGTGGAAGTTATAAAAAAGATAAGAACATGGACTAATACACCAATAATTGTTATAAGCGCAAGAACTGAAGATGCCGATAAGATAGAAGCACTTGATGCAGGGGCAGATGATTATCTTACAAAGCCGTTTTCAGTAGATGAGCTTCTTGCAAGATTGCGTGTAACAGTAAGAAGATTGTCGCTTATGCAGACGGATATGAATCAGAATACAAGTGTATTCGAGAATGGAGAATTAAAAATTGATTACGCTGCTGGCTGTGCTTATCTGAATGGAGAGGAGCTGCATCTTACACCTATTGAATATAAGCTTCTTATATTATTATCAAGAAATGTTGGAAGAGTGCTGACATACACATATATTACTAAGAATATATGGGGAAGTTCATGGGAAAATGATCTGGCATCACTTAGAGTATTTATGGCAACATTAAGAAAGAAAATTGAAAAAGATGTCAATTCCCCACAGTATATACAGACGCATATTGGTATAGGTTACAGAATGTTAAGGGTATAATAATACATTAGAAGCGATAAAAAATATTGAAATGTGACTAAACATGTTGTATATTAAAACTGATATAAATTCGTGATCAAGATTAAATTAATAAGTGACAGAAGGAGAAAAGATGACAGAGAATCAGTATCATAGGGCCAATAAGATGGTGTTGGCAACAGTTTTAATTGTTTTTGGTTATATCGCATAGCATTGAATGCTTCTATTGAAGCAGCCCGCGCGGGAGAAGCCGGAAAGGGATTTGCGGTAGTTGCAGATGAAATACGTAAGCTTTCAGAACAGACTAAAGAAGCATCTGAGAGTATCACGGACATAATACATAAGTTGAATCAGGATACAAGAAAAGCCAATGAAAGCATTAATGAATCAGTGTTATCAGTCAATAAGCAGAATGAGCTCATTGATGAGACGGAAAAGACATTTGTAGAATTAGGAAATACAGTTGATGAACTTATGTCAAGCATACATGTTGCTGAACAAAGTATTAATAAAATACTTAGCTCGACATCAGTAATAGCAGACAATATATCACATTTGTCAGCAACAGGAGAAGAAGTTGCTGCAGCGTCAACAGAGGGAATGAAAGTATCAGACTCTACAGTGGAAAGTATGAAAAACTGCAAAGAAGTACTTAACAATATATATGAGCTTGCAAATGAGCTAAAAGCTTCAGCAGAAGCGTAAATATATAATATGTCAGAATGCATACCATATGAAGTGACAGTAATCTATATAATCAGTTCCGATTTATACAATTTTTGTCAATGGTGATTAGATATTATATTTACAATTTAATATACAAGGACGAAGGCGTCTGTTTACCTGTTGGTAAGCGGACGCCTTTTTTGATGGATTAAGAAAGGAGCAGCATATGGAAATATCTAAGGTTGAAATAATAACATCTATGAATAAAGTATCAGGACTTAAAAGTGCATTAAGTAAAGTGGGCGTTACAGGAATGACAGTTTTGCAGGCAATAGGGTGCGGAGTACAGAAAGGTACATATGAATATGAGCCAGAACGGCGGGAGGAAATGGAACTGCTTCCTAAACAGTACATAATGATTGTGGTAGAAAATTCAATACTTAATAAGGTGCTGGATGTTATAAAAAAAGAATTATATACAGGTCATATCGGGGATGGCAAAATTTTTATTTCTCCAATAAGTAATGTAATAAGAATAAGAACTGGAGAAGAAGGATTTAAAGCAATTGAGTAAAGCACAGGAGGGATAATGTCATGGATAAAAAATTAGGACTGCCGAGTGCTATTGCAACAGGTGTCGGACTTATTGTGGCAACAAGCTGCCTTATGTCTCTTGGACAGGGAACAAGCATACTGGGAACAGGATTTATTATAACTATGGTACTGGCATGTATTATCAATATATTTACGGCACTTTCAATGGCTGAGCTAAATGCCCTGATGCCTAATCTTACTGGTGGACTGGCACAATATACGCTGGCAGGCATGGGTCCATTCGTAACGATTCTTACTATGGTTGGAGGTTATCTTGTCTGTCAGATGATAGCTGGCTCAGTAGAATGTGCAATGTTCGGAAATGCGATTAACACAGTGTTCGATACAGGGATTCCATCAAGTGTGTTCAGCATAATAATGGTTATGATTCTGATATTCGCTAATCTGTGTGGAGTAGATATATTTGCAAAGATACAGAATGTTGTGGCTTATGTACTTATTGGTTCACTTGTTATTATGGGTGCTATTGGTGCATTAGGAATAGGAACAGGAACACAGGTTAGTCAGCCTGTTAATCTTGCAGCTTCATTTGGAGATACATTTGGACTTTTAGGTCTGGCATTTTTCCTGTTTATCGGTTGTGAGTTTGTAATACCAATATCTAAAAGCATTAAAAATGAACGACGGAATGTTCCGCTTGGAATGGTGTTAAGTCTTGTCATTATACTTGTAATGCAGTCACTTATTGTTATAGGGATGAGCAGATATACGGATTATGCAGAACTTGGAGCAAGTGCATCACCTCATATTTTATATGGACAGGCACTTCTGGGAAAATTCGGTTCATACTGGATGATACTGGTTTCGGCGCTGGCAGTAATAAGTACTGTTAATTCTGCAATGAGTTCATTTTCATTCATGTGTGCAGGAATGGCTAAGATAAATCTTTTGCCATCTGTTTTCTTAAAAAAGAACAAGCGTGGAGCTTATTACATTGGAGTACTCCTTATAGGAGCTATTGAGATAGTGGTTAACGCAACAGGAATGTCTACAAGTGATTCGCTTATATTTATGATAAATGTAGCTATTGTGTTCTGGATGGTTTCCTATGTTGTTTCTAACATTAATGTGATTATATTCAGGATAAAACTTCCTAAAGCACCAAGAACATTTAAAGTTCCGTTTGGACCGGTGCTGCCGGCAATTGCTGCGATAGGTACGATATTTATGATCTGGAATATAGATAGTGATCCGCTAAACAGGATAAGAATATTTATAATAGATGGAATTATATTTGCATGTCTTGCAATTTACTCAGTTATATGGTGCAAGGTTCGTGTTAAAAGACCTTTATTTAGGGCAATTCCAATGCATGAGGTAATGGCAATGGAAAATGACATGTATCTTACAGCACATAAATATAGTAAAAAGTAATTATAAGGAGGAAGTAAGATGGAATATCCAAAAGTAGATTTTTTATATCTTAATGAGGACGATATGATAGCAGCAGGTGTCAAGGATATGAAAGGCTGCGTTGAGGCTATGGAAGAGATGTTTAAGCTTATGAAAGTGGGAAACTACAGAATGGGTGGAGCCAATGGCAACTCTCATGGCTGTATGGTATGTTTCCCGGAAAGCTCACCATTTCCAGAAATGCCTGTTGACGGGCCAGACAGAAGATTTATGGCAATGCCTGCATATCTTGGTGGAAAGTTCGATATGGCAGGAATGAAATGGTATGGTTCTAATGTTGAAAATAAGAAAAAAGGTCTTCCACGTTCAATATTGATGCTCACACTTAACGATAAGGATACAGGAGCTCCTCTTGCGTATATGTCTGCCAATATATTGTCAGCTTATAGAACAGGTGCAGTACCGGGTGTTGGATTTAAATATTTTGCACCAGAAGATTCAAAGGTGATGGGAATTGTAGGACCTGGTGTTATGAGCAGGACTGCCCTTGAGGCTGCATTTGCAGTAAGACCTGGTATTACAACTGTTAAAGTAAAAGGACGTGGTAAAGCGTCACTTGATAAATTCATTGAATATGTGAAAAAAGAACACCCTGGAACAGAGGTTTATGCGGTTGATACAATTGAAGCTGCTGTAAGAGATGCTGATATTGTTTCTGTTTCGACATCTTCACCTACAGGAGATCCATCAGCTTATCCATATATTGCAGAGGAATGGATAAAACCGGGTGCGATTATAGAGACAACAGCTGCATTAAGATTTGATGATGATTTCCTTATTAACAGAGCAAGAACTGTTACAGATAATATTAAATTGTATGAGGCATGGGAAGAGGAATATGCGCCAAATGCTTATAATACTGTACCGATTACAGCTGTTCATGTTGAAGACCTGATTGCAGAAGGTAAGATGACATCTGATCAGATAGACGATCTGGGAGATGTATTGACAGGGAAAATACCTGTACATAGAAAGCCAGAAGAAATAGTTGTGTATTCAGTTGGTGGAATGCCAGTGGAGGACGTTGCATGGGGAACCATCGTATACAGAAATGCATTGGAGAGAGGTATCGGCACGAAACTTAAATTGTGGGATACCCCAGACCTTATGAAGTAAAATTAACAAATGTTTATTTATTCCAATTAAATGAGTAAGATACAGCTTTTTTCCACATTTTGACTTTGAAATCACGTTCATCAGAAGTGATTTCAGGGTCAAATGTTCTGTCTATGGACCAATTGTTTCTGATATCATCAGTGTTTTTCCAGTAGCCAGCAGAAAGCCCGGCAAGATATGCAGCTCCCATGGCAGTGGTTTCGACACATACAGGTCTGTTTACAGGAGCTCCGGATATATCTGCCTGCATCTGCATAAGCAGATTGTTAGCACTTGCGCCACCATCTACTTTAAGAGAGGAAAGGTCTATACCTGAATCAGCTTTCATCGCAGTAAGTACGTCATTTACCTGATAGGCAATTGATTCAAGCGTGGCACGGATTATATGGTATTTATTGACACCACGGGTTATTCCTAAGATAGTACCTCTTGCGTACTGATCCCAGTAAGGAGCTCCGAGTCCGGTAAAGGCAGGAACGACATAACATCCGTTGGTATCAGGAACTTTTCGTGCCATGTATTCTGAATCCTGTGATGAATCTATTAAATGCATTTCATCACGAAGCCACTGGATAGCAGCACCCGCTACATATATAGAACCTTCAAGTGCATAATTTACTTTACCATTAAGCCCCCATGCAATGGTAGTTACAAGACCATTCTGGGAGAAGATAGGTTTGTCTCCGGTATTCATGAGAAGAAAGCAGCCGGTTCCATATGTATTTTTGGCTTCTCCGGCATTAAAGCAGGCTTGCCCAAAAAGTGCAGCCTGCTGGTCGCCTGCGGCACCTCCGATAGGGATGGGAGCACCGAAGAATTCTGGAGATGCTTCGCCCAATATGCTGCTTGATGGTACAGGCTTTGGAAGCATGCATTTTGGAATATCCAATTCAGCAAGTATATCATCATCCCATTCAAGTGTATTGATATTAAAAAGCATTGTTCTTGATGCGTTAGAATAATCGGTTGCATGAATCTGACCTTTGGTAAGTTTCCAGATTATCCATGTTTCAACCGTTCCAAATAGTAAATCACCATTTTCAGCGCGCTTGCGGGCGTCTTTAACATTATCAAGAATCCATTTTAATTTCGTGGCAGAAAAATATGCGTCAATAACAAGACCTGTTTTTTGACGAATTGTTTCGGTAAGCCCTTTTTCTTTTAGATAATCAGCATATTCAGATGTTCTTCTGCATTGCCATACAATAGCATTGTAAACAGGTTCGCCAGAGTGCCTGTCCCATATAATTGTTGTCTCACGCTGATTAGTTATTCCGATTGAAGCAATATCGGATGCGTTAGCTCCAACATTGGCGAGAGCCTGTTTTGCTGCTTCAAGAAGTGTAGACCAGATTTCATCAGCGTCGTGTTCAACCCACCCAGGTTTAGGAAAGTATTGGGTAAATTCTTTTTGGGCAACGCTGCACATTTCTCCTTTTTTATTGAACAGAATGCAGCGGTTGCTTGTTGTACCGGCATCAAGAGCCATAATATATTTTGCCATAATTGTATCCCCTTTATAATTAGATTTTATGATAAACATACTTACTTGATAGCTATTTTATATTTAAATTATTGTTTTATCAATGTATTAATGATAAAATGTAAAAGGTATTTTGGAAACGTGGACTTATTAGACATTGAGGGTACAAAGGAGGCAGCTATGGTAGACATAAGCAGGTACAATAGGTTAAGGATTAACCCTGACAGATATAATTATGATCTGGTTACGAATCTTCCATTAAGAAGAACTTTCTGGAGAATAGCTGATAAAACAGTACTTTTTGATAACAAAACATATTGTATACTGGCAATAGATGTAGAGAATTTTCACCTTATTAATAAGTGGTATGGTCGTGAAATTGGTGATGAGCTTCTTATAGAGATTGGGGAAGCTCTTAAGAGTATAGATGCTGAGTATGGAACAATATCCGGATATATGGGTGGAGATAATTTCTGTGTTATATTCGAAGAGAATGATGACATAATTGATATTATCAGAGAAACAATATCTGGTATTGTTAATGGATACAGGGGGCATGATATTACAAGGGCATATTTTGGAGCATATAAGACTGCAGATAAGGACATAACTACAGGTGAGATGTGTGATTATGCGTATGGTGCGCTGGAGATATCAAAACAGCGTCCTGATAAGGGTGTCTGCTGGTATGATGAGAGTATGGCCAGGGAACAGGAAGCAGAAGCAAAGCTTATGCCGGAGATATGTGGCGCAATTGATAATGGAGAATTTACATTTTATCTGCAGCCGAAATGCATATTACAGACGGGTAAGATTATTGGTTCTGAGGCACTTGTGAGATGGATAAGTCCAGAGAAAGGATTTATTTCGCCTGGACAGTTTATACCATTGCTTGAAAAAAACGGATTCATAAATAAGCTTGACGTGTATACATGGGATAAAGTATGTCAGACTATAAGAAGATGGCTTGATGAGGGAAGAACAGTACTGCCAATATCAATAAATGTTTCACGGGCAGACATATACTCTATGGATGTTGTAAGAATACTTAAAGACATGGTTGAAAAATATAATATCCCAACGGATTATATTGAGATAGAGATTACAGAAAGTGCATATGTGGAGAATGGTTCAATAATTAAGGATACAGAGAGGGCGTTTAAGAATGCCGGTTTTAAGATTCTTATTGACGATTTTGGAAGTGGATATTCCTCACTTAATATGCTTAAGGATATCGATGCAGATGTTCTGAAGCTGGATATGAAATTTCTTGATCTTAATCCGGAGAATAATGATAAAGGTGTAAGTATTATAACTTCAGTCCTTGATATGGCAAGACAGCTTGATCTTCCTGCCATTGCTGAGGGTATAGAGACTGACGAACAGCTTAAGCTGCTTGAGCTGTTAGGTTGTGAATATGCTCAGGGATACTATTATTACAGACCTATGTCTATAAGTGAGTATGAGAAGCTTGTCGACGATAAGAATAATGTAGCTGATAAGCTTATTATTTTAAAAACAAGAAAAAATGATAAGTCTTATCTTAAGGAGATAACTGATTATTTCTGGAAGATTGCAGATGTCGATCTGGATACGGGAGCATATCACTTTATAAGAAGGACAGATGAGCCTGATTATGTTATGACACCAAGACCTAAGACTATTGCAGAATATGCTGACAGATATATTAAGTATGGTGTTATTCATCCTGATGATGTGTCACTCTACAAGGAAGCTATTGATCTTGACAGGATAAAAAAACAGCTTGACGAGGGAAAAGAAAGAGGAAGATATCAGATTAGATATAATATGAGTGGAACATACAAATGGTATGTATTTGAAGTTACTAAACCGGCGAATTATTCTGAGGATAACAGAAGAGTTCTTTTCTCATGGAAAGAAGCTGATTATCAGGCTGGGGCAAGAGAAGATGCAATGGATATTATATATGATACATTTATTAAGATACTCAAGGCTGATTTTCTGCATGACAGATATGAACTTATAAAGTCAACTCAGGAGGACATAATAAGAGATGCCGGATTATCAGGCAGTATTAAGGAATATATTGACAGGTATATTGATATGGGAGTGGTTCACCCAGATGATGCCCAGGCATATAGAGATTTTGTCAATCCAGACAAGGTGCTTGAGCATTTCAGAAATGATATAAAATCATTAAGATTGAGATTCAGACGGCTTCTTGATGGTGAGTATAAGTGGATGGAGATGGTAGTATCAAAGAGTAAAGATTACAGTGATGAGATACCTGTGTTTATATTTTATCTCAGGGAAGTAAGATATATATATGAAGATACGATTGTTCCTGAAACAGGCGGAGATGAGAAAGAATTTGCAGAAGATATATGGCATACATCTGAGTATAATTTTGTCATTGATCTGACAACAGATACGGTACTAAGGACAAGCGGAATATCTGAATGGGAAAGAGAGACAGGAGCAGGGAAGGATACATTTTCATCATGTATAGCATATCTTACTGACGGATTTATCTGTGATGAATATAAGTCTGTTTATAAGAATTTTATGGACAGACACAGACTTATAGATGAGTTCAATCAGGGACGGCAGTCGCAGACGCTGGATTATAGAAGGATGTTTAAGGGTGAGCCAGTGTGGATGAGAATTATTATGTTTCTATATAAAGATAAAAAAACAGGCGATATATACGCCAGGGAAATAGTAAGCAATATCAATGATGCAAAGAAACAGGAGATGGAATTGTGGGCTCAGGCCGCAAAGGAACAGTAACTATGTTAAACAATAGTAACAATTGTTATTATGAATAACTTTACAACCTTTTCTTTCAATGATATTATGTGTGTTGCTAAAAGAATGTACAGCTAAGGAGGCATTATGGCACAGGAAATATTAAATGTGAGCCAGCTTAAGGTTGGTGTTGAAGATAAAGAAATACTTCATGGGGTTGATCTTTCTCTTAATAAGGGAGAGACTCATGTACTTATGGGACCTAACGGAGCAGGTAAGTCTACTCTTGGTTATGCTCTTATGGGTAACCCAAGATATGAGATATTAGGTGGTAAGGTTACATTTAACGGAGAAGATTTACTTTCTAAGAATGTTGCTGAGAGATCACAGGCAGGACTTTTTCTGTCATTCCAGAATCCTATTGAGGTTCCTGGTATTACACTCGGTAATTTTATAAGAAGTTCTATGGAGCAGCGTGGAAAGAAGATGACCTACTTCAAGTTCAAGAAGCTCCTTCAGGAGAAGATGGAATTCCTTCAGATGGATCCATCATATATGGACAGAGACCTTAATGTTGGTTTCTCGGGTGGTGAGAAGAAGAAAGCTGAGATATTACAGCTTCTTATGCTAGAGCCTTCTCTTGCTATTCTTGATGAGACTGACTCAGGACTTGATGTAGATGCTGTTAAGACAGTATCGTTAGGTGTTGAAGAATATCAGAAGACTCAGAACGGAGCGCTTCTTATTATTACCCACAGCACCCGTATCTTAGAGGCACTTAAGGTGGATTATACTCATGTTCTTGTCAATGGTAATGTTGTTGCAACAGGCGACAGTGCTATGATTGATGATATTAATGAGAATGGTTTCGAAAGATTCATCAGGTAATTGAGGCTCGGAGGCTTGTAATGGAAGAAAAGACATTTGTAGATGACATAAACAGAAGTGTTTATGATATTAAGAACGAAGAGAACGACTCTTATAGAATAAAGCAGGGACTTACTCCTGAGATCGTAGAGAAGATATCAGAAGAGAAGCACGATCCTGCATGGATGAGAGAGTTCAGACTTAAGTCATTAGAAATATATAATAATATGCAGGTGCCTGACTGGGGTCCGTCTATTGAGGGACTTAACATGGATAATATTGCTACTTACGTTCGTGCCAATACGAATATGAAGGGCGACTGGAATGATGTACCTGAAGAGATTAAGGATACATTTGACAGATTAGGTATCCCTAAGGCGGAGAGAGAGTCGTTAGCCGGAGTGGGAGCACAGTATGACTCAGAGCTCGTATACCATAATGTCCGTAAGGAGGTTGCGGATCAGGGTGTTGTATACACTGATATGGAAAGTGCACTTACAGGTGAATATGCAGATATGGTACATGAGCATTTTATGAAGCTTATTACACCACAGGATCATAAGTTTGCAGCACTTCACGGAGCTGTATGGTCTGGTGGTTCATTTGTGTATGTACCAAAGGGAGTTAATCTTGAGATTCCTCTGCAGTCATATTTCAGACTCAATGCTGCAGGAGCAGGTCAGTTTGAGCATACACTTATTATTGTTGATGAGGGTGCAAGTCTTCACTTTATTGAAGGATGTTCAGCGCCTAAATATAATGTTGCCAATCTTCATGCAGGAGCGGTTGAACTTTTTGTAGCTAAGAATGCAAAGCTTCGTTACTCAACAATTGAGAACTGGAGCAAGAATATGTATAACCTTAACACTAAGAGAGCAACTGTTGCTGAGGGTGGTAAGATTGAATGGGTTTCAGGCTCATTTGGTTCGCATGTATCATATCTGTATCCTATGAGTATCCTTAATGGAGAGCGTTCAAGCTGTGAATTCACAGGAATTACATTTGCAGGAGCAGGACAGAACCTTGATACAGGTATGAAGGTAGTTCATAATGCACCAGGTACAACATCAGTTGTAAGTACTAAGTCAATATCTAAGGGTGGCGGAATCAGTACTTTCAGAAGTGCGGTAACAATGACTACCAAGGCTAAGAAGAGTAAATCATCAGTTTCATGTCAGTCACTTATGATAGATGATATTTCAAGATCTGATACAATTCCGGCTATGGATATCCGTGTTAATGATGCGGATGTAGGACATGAGGCAACAATTGGACGAATCAGTGATGATGCTGTATTTTATCTTATGTCAAGAGGAATTCCGGAAGATGATGCGAGAGCAATGATTGTTTCAGGATTTGCTGATAATGTATCTAAGGAGCTTCCACTTGAGTATGCAATGGAGATGAATAATCTTATCCGTCTTGAGATGAAGGGCAGCATTGGTTAAGTTAATCAGAGTGAGGAATATGATATGATAGGTATCGAAGAAAAGGACATGATAATAAACCGTATCCCAGCCAAGACATGGAATCATCTTCATATGAACCAGAGCAAGGTTGGAGAGGTTGTGATTAATCGTACAGGTGAGTTAAATGCTTCTGTTAATGATGTTAGTCTTATTGATGATGGAAAGCTTAATAATGGTGAGCTTGAAAATATCATTGGTGGATGTGGTCAGGAGATTACAGAGGCAGCTAAGAAATCACAGACTGAACCTGTATATTATATAACAGATAAGAAGAATGATGGTTTTGTAAGACTTGATTTCAATTATGGCAAGAACAATGCAGACATTAATGTTGTTGGTATTGAGACTAGAGAGAATGCCAGCATTGATGTTTACATGGATTTTAACGGAGACAAAGATGGAGAAGGCTTTGCAGCAGTACAGACAAGATTATATGCTGCTAAGGATTCGGTTATCCGTCTTATCCAGATTCAGAGAGTAGGCAGTGAGACAACATTTATTAATGATATCGGCGGTTACTGCGAAGATGGTGCAAGAATTGAGCTTGTGCAGCTTTACTTAAGCGGTAAGAACAGATACGAAGGCTGTGAGATTAAGCTTGCAGGTAATGGAAGCTCTATGTCTGCAGAGATTGGATATGTTGCAGCAGGTAAAGAAAGACTTGATATGAACTACTGTGTAAGACATACCGGAAAGAAGACGGAATGTGCAATTAATGCAGCAGGTGCATTGAGAGATACAGCATTTAAGCTGTTCAGAGGAACTATTGATTTCGTTAAGGGTTCAGCAGGTTCTGTAGGTAATGAGAAGGAAGAAGTTCTTCTTATTGATGAAAAATGTGTTAACCAGACTATTCCTATAATTCTTTGTGCAGAAGAAGATGTTGTCGGTAATCACGGTGCAACTATAGGAAAGCCTGATGAGGAACTTTTATTCTATCTTGAATCAAGAGGAATACCGGCACAAGAATGTTACAATATGCTGGCTGCAGCTAAGCTTTTAGCTGTATGCGGCAAAATCCCTGATGATGGTATCAGGAACGAGATACATGACTACATTAAAGAGGTTTATTAATGAGTGAGTTAAGTAAGACGATTGAGTCTATAAGAAAAGATTTCCCACTTATTTCGGGAAGCAATATTGCATATCTTGATAATGCAGCAACTACACAGAAGCCACAGGCTGTTCTTGATGCAGTTAATAAGTATTATCAGGAGATGAATGCAAATCCGTTCAGAGGTGTATACGAATTAAGTGAGATTGCTACAGAAAGCTATGAGAATGCAAGAAAGGCAGTAGCACAGTTTATCGGTGCGAAAGATGCAAGCCAGATAGTATTTACAAGAAATGCTACAGAGAGTCTTAACTTAATTGCATACAGTTATGGAATGAATTTCATTAAAGAAGGTGATGAGATTGTTGTTAGTGTTATGGAACACCACAGCAATTTTCTTCCATGGAAGCAGGTTGCAGAAAAATGTGGAGCGGTATTAAAGCAGCTTACACCTGATGAGAATGGAGAGATTACAGATAAGTCTTTAGAGGTTATCACAGATAAGACTAAGCTTGTAGCAGTTACCCAGGTTTCTAATGTATTAGGAAGAGTCAATGATATAAAGCATATTGCAGAGGTTGCACATGCACACGGAGCAGTTATTGTGGCTGACGGAGCACAGAGTGTTCCTCATATGCCGGTTAATGTAACTGACATGGATGTTGATTTTCTTGTGTTTTCTGGACATAAGATGTTAGCACCTATGGGAATCGGAGCATTATATGGAAAGAAAGAGCTCCTTGACAAGATGCCACCATTCTTAAGCGGTGGTGAGATGATTGAGATTGTTCACTGGGACAGAGTTAAATATGCAGAAGTTCCACATAAGTTCGAGGCAGGAACTGTTAATACAGGCGGTGCAGTCGGACTTCATGCGGCAATTGATTATATTAACAAAGTTGGATTTGACACGATTATGGCACAGGAGCGAAAGCTTACTAAGATTGCTGTAGACGCAATTAATGACATGAAGGGAGTCAACTTAATAGGATCTCCGAAGGCAGAAGACCATGAGGGTATAGTCACATTTACAATTGACGGAGTACACCCACATGATGTTGCTTCTATACTTGATTCACAGCATATTGCAGTAAGAGCAGGACATCACTGCGCGCAGCCATTAATGGATTTCCTTAAGGTTAATTCAACAACGAGAGCAAGCTTTGCTTTCTATAACACAGAAGAAGAAGTACAGCATTTTGTAGAAGAACTATCTAAGATCAGGGGGCTTATGGGATATGGAGACTAAAACTTTTTATAATGAGGTTCTTACGGACCACAACATGCATCCATATCATAAGCATGATATAGACAATGCAGACTTAGAGCTTGAGGGTGTTAATCCAAGCTGTGGAGATGACATTATCTTAAAGCTTAAGTTTGATGATGCTAAGAAAACTATTGTTGATGGGGCATTTACAGGAGATGGCTGTGCAATATCGCAGGCATCAGCAGATATAATGCTTGAGCTTATCATTGGAAAGCCTATTGATGAGGCCGTACATCTTTCAGAACTTTTCCTTAAGATGATTAAGGATGAGGCAACTGAGGAAGAGATTGATGAGCTTGATGAAGCCGGAGCATTAAGAGATATCTCTCATATGCCAGCAAGAGTTAAATGTGCAGTACTTGGCTGGCACACAATGGAAGAGATGGTAGAGAACCTTAAGAATGTTTAGAATGTAACCCAATCACAGTAATCTGGTGATTGGGTTTTAATGTTTGTAGATAAGAATGGAGTAAATATGGAAAAGAAATTAGTTAAGCAGCAGCTTCTTACAGGAGAACGTGCTCTTTTTGCAAGCAAAGACCTTCGCATAGAAGATTCTATATTTGATGATGGTGAGTCTCCATTAAAGGAGAGCAGTAATATAGAGCTTGTAAACAGCAGCTTTAAGTGGAAATATCCACTCTGGTATTGCAACAATGTCAATGTAAAGGACTGTTATTTCTTTGAGATGGGAAGAGCAGGCGTATGGTACACTAACGATATAAATGTTGAGGATACTATTATTGAGGCACCTAAGAATTTCAGAAGATGTAACAGATTAGGTCTTAAAAATGTGGAATTCGTCAATGCAGAGGAAACACTCTGGAGCTGTGATAATGTTACTATGACAAATGTAGTGGCAAAGGGTAATTATTTTGCAATGAACAGCAACAATATGAAGATTGATGGTCTTAAGCTTGTCGGCAATTACCCATTTGATGGAAGCAGGAATCTTGAGATAAGAAATTCAAGACTTATGAGCAAGGATGCTTTCTGGAATGCTGAAAATGTAACAGTGTATGATTCATACATTTCTGGTGAGTACCTTGGCTGGAATTCAAAGAATCTTACGTTTATTAACTGTACAATAGAGAGCCTTCAGGGCTTATGTTACATTGATAATCTTGTTATGAAAAACTGCAAGCTTATTAATACAACACTTGCTTTCGAGTATTCAACAGTAGATGCTGATATTACAAGCAGGGTTGACAGTGTGTTAAATCCAACATCCGGAACTATAACAGCAGACAGTATAGATAAGCTTATAATTGAGAAGGATAGGGTTGATCCTTCGCTTACAAGGATAGTATGTAGGAACTAGAAGTCGAACAAGGAAGTCATGAAAGACGATAAGAAGGGAAATCTGATAATGAAATATGATTTTGACACAGTAGTGAACCGTCGTAATACGGATTCTTTAAAATGGAATGTGGCAGAGAATGAGCTTCCTATGTGGGTAGCTGATATGGATTTTAAGACGGCACCTGAGATAACAGAGGCCATTAAAGAAAAGGCAGACCTCGGTGTGTATGGTTATACTGAGATATCAAAGGAATGGTATGATGCATACACAAGCTGGTGGGAAAGACGTCATAATTTCAGGATGGAAGACGACTGGCTTATGTTTGTAACAGGTGTTATACCTGCTATATCAAGCTCTGTAAGAAAGCTCACAACACCAGCAGAGAATGTTGTAATCATGACACCAGTATACAACATTTTCTTTAACAGTATTCTTAATAACGGCAGAAATGTATTACAGAGCCAGCTTGCATATGAGAATGGTAAGTATGTGATAGATTTCGCTGACCTTGAAGTTAAGCTTAAGAATCCACAGACAACACTTCTTATTCTGTGCAACCCACAGAATCCGGGTGGAAATGTATGGAGCAGGGAAGAACTTGCACATATCGGAGAGCTTGCTTACAAGTATGGTGTTGTTGTTATATCTGATGAGATTCACTGTGAGCTTACAGATCCGGGCGTGGATTATGTGCCATTTGCAAGTGTTTCTGAGGTGTGTAAGAAGATATCTGTAACATGCATAGCACCTACGAAAACATTTAACATGGCAGGCTTACAGACAGCAGCAATATGTGTGCCGGACGAGAAACTCCGCCACAAGGTATGGCGTGCAATCAATACTGATGAGGTTGCTGAGCCAAATGTGTTTGCAGTGGATGCAGCTATAGCTGCATTTACTAAGGGAGAGGAATGGCTTGAGCAGTTAAGAGAATATATCTATGAGAATAAACAGATTACGGAGAAGTTCATAAAGGACAACATTCAGGGAGTGTCAATGGTGGAATCACATGCAACTTATCTTTGCTGGCTTGATGTGTCTAATATCACAGACAGTTCAACAAGGCTTGCAGCATATATAAGAAAGAATACCGGACTTTTCTTGTCAGCAGGAGAAGGATTTGGCGGGGACGGAAAGCATTTCTTAAGGCTGAATGTTGCATGTCCTAAGACGACTTTAATGGATGGACTTGAAAGACTTAGAAATGGCATATTGAGTTTTGAGAGGTAGTGGGTTACAATAATATATAGTGTGTAAACACATATGAGATACATGAGTGTATATAATAATATTATGCGAGGAGATAATGATATGAATATTGTATGTTTAGACCTTGAGGGAGTTCTTGTACCGGAGATATGGATTGCATTTGCTAAGGAAAGCGGAATCCCAGAACTTAAGAGAACAACAAGAGACGAACCAGATTACGATAAACTTATGAACTGGAGACTTGGAATCCTTAAGGAGCATGGTCTTGGACTTAAAGAGATTCAGGAAACTATTGCTAAGATAGATCCAATTCCTGGAGCTAAGGAGTTTCTTGATGAATTAAGAAGCATAACACAGGTTATTATTATTTCAGATACATTTACACAGTTTGCTACTCCACTTATGAAGAAGCTGGGATGGCCAACTATTTTCTGTAATTCACTTGAGGTTGCTGATAATGGTGAGATAACAGGATTCAAGATGCGTTGTGAGCAGTCAAAGCTTACAACAGTTAAAGCTTTACAGTCTATTGGCTATGATACTATTGCATCAGGAGACAGCCACAATGACTTAGGAATGATTAAGGCAAGCAAGGCTGGTTTCCTCTTCAAGAGTACAGAGCAAATTAAAGCTGATAATCCAGAATTAGAGGCATTTGATACATATGATGAGCTTTTAGCTGCTATTAAGAAGGCACTTTAAGATACATCGAAGGTAAAAGGGGTTACTATGTTATTAGAAGAGATACTTAAGCAGGAGCAGGAAAGATTCATTAAAGAGAATCTACTTTCTGATGAAATGCTTGAGTTATTAAAAGAAAATATTATGCCGTTTAACACACTGATGGCTTATTACAGATGTGCCATTATGGAGGTTGAAACTAAGTTCAAGGTGCTTAATGAGGAATTTTCATTACAGTATGACAGAAATCCTATCGAAAGTATCAAGAGCAGGATTAAGTCTATGGACGGCATATTTAAAAAGGCGAAGAAGAAAAATATTCCTATAACAATGGAAGGCATTGAGGCGGGTATAAGAGATATTGCAGGAGTAAGGGTAATATGTTCTTTTCCGGAAGATATCTATATGCTTGCTGACTGCCTGTTAAAGCAGGACGATGTAGTGCTTGTTGAGAGAAAGGATTATATTAAGAATCCTAAGCCAAGCGGTTACAGAAGTCTTCACCTTATAATTGAGATACCGATATTCCTTCAGAATGAAAAGAAAATGATGAAGGTTGAGGTTCAGCTCCGTACAATTGCCATGGATTTCTGGGCAAGTGTGGAACATAAGGTACGTTATAAGAAGAATATTCCAGATTCTGAGGCAGAACAGCTTGCCGCAGAACTGTCCAGTTGTGCAGACCAGATTGCTGCAATGGATAACAAAATGGAAGAAATTCGCCGCAGAATTGCAGAAGCAGAGGAAAGAGAAGCTGAAAATAGTCCGGCTAAGCAGCCACAGACAATAGGTGGGGTGATGCTTAAGAAGAGACTGGAATCGGGGAGGTTTCCCTTTAAGAAGTAAGTAAAAGTATATTGGCTCCCCGGAGAGGGGGCTGGGTGAGGTTGTATGGTTTAATTGAAAACGCGCTCCCGCTCGGGCGAAGACGCAGCGGGTACTAAGTTTGTGAGGATTCGCCGCCTTTCGGCGGCTCTCCCCACGCACTAAGTACCGGCGTCTTCACACGGTTTTCAATTAAACCATACAACTTCACCCAGCCCATCACCCCGGGGAGTTTTTACCTTTCCGCGTTGGTCGCGTTGCTCCCTCGCTGTGTGACGGGAGTTTTTGGTGGTGGTGTGGTGTGGCTTGTGCGGATGAGGAATCTGCGTGGAGGTGTAAGTGGAGTTTAGAGACTGCTGGGATTTTGTGAGATATGCAGCAATTTTCGCACACGATGTGCGAAAAAGGCGCTCACCGAGCCATGGAGGGCGAGTGGGCGCCGGTTGCGGACGGTGTCGATAACATGGACAAAATCCATGCAGACTCTTAACGACACGCCCACCTCCACGCAGATTCCCTATCCGCACAAGCCCCCCTACCGGACACAAAAAAGGAGGATATTATGAAGGTTATATCAATTGTTGATGATGATTATGGAATTATGTTTAATAACAGACGTGTTTCTAAGGACAGTGTTCTGAACGAGCATATTATTAAGATGCTTGATGGCAGGAAATTATGGCTGTCTCTTTATAGTAAGCAGCTTTTTGGCGATTATGATAATCTTGAGGTTAACCAGGAGTTTGGATTTGCCGGAAAGGATGATTTCTGTTTTGTTGAGGATTCTGAGATAGTATCTTATGAGGATATGGTAGATGAGATTATTCTTTATAAGTGGAACAGGAAATATCCATCTGATGTTACATTCCCAAAAGATTTTTTATCAGAGTTTAATATGGAGAGTTCAACCGATTTTCCGGGAAATTCACATGAAAAGATTACTGAAGAAAGATATGTAAGAAAGTAGTTAGGAGTTTGTTGTATGAGGAGCATGATAAAAGAATTCAGACGTGTGACATGGTTTTTATTAATATTGCTGGCAGTTGTGAATGGAACATTTATCAGTGGATGTTCTTCAAAACAGAAAAATATTAATTCAGAGCAGGTAACTGAAGATAAGACGGAAACCACGGATATAACATCACTTAAATATCAGGGAAAAGCCTATACTGTAATTAATGATAATAATCCGGACTTTACAGAGTCGGACATGTCAACAAATTCGTTTGAAACATATGGAGAACTTGATGGACTTAGAAGATGTACTACAGCATACGCTAATATTGGAAGAGATCTGATGCCAACAGAAAAGCGTGGAACTATCGGAGAGGTTAAGCCCTCAGGATGGCAGACTGTAAAGTATGATAACGTGGATGGGAACTATCTGTATAACAGATGTCATCTTATAGGTTATCAGCTTACAGGAGAAAATGCTAATGAGAAGAATCTTATAACAGGAACAAGATATCTTAATGTTGAGGGAATGCTGCCATTTGAAAATATGGTAGCCGATTACATAAAAGAGACTGATAATCATGTGTTGTACAGGGTAACTCCTGTGTTTGAAGGAGATAATCTTGTCGCAAATGGTGTGCAGATGGAAGCAAAATCTATTGAAGATAATGGTGATGGAATATTGTTTAATGTATTTTGCTTCAATGTACAACCAGGAATATCAATAGACTATTCTGATGGAAACAGCCATCTTGATGCTTCTGTATCAGAAAGTGATTCAGAAGCATCAGATTCTGCAAATATACAGACTTATATATTAAATACTAATACTAAAAAGTTTCATAAAGAATCATGTAGCAGTGCCAAGAACATGAAATCTTCTAACAGGCAGGAATATAAAGGAAAAAGGCAGGAACTTATTGATATGGGATATGAACCCTGCAGTGTGTGCAAACCATAAGTTAGTGGGATTTATATGAATGTTCCAACTAACTTGATAAGCATTGTTACTGTCATATCCATGGCTTCGGCTGTAATATGCTCGTATGGGCCATGGTAGGCGTGACCTCCGGTTCCAAGATTAGGGCAAGGAAGACCTTTAAAACTGAGCTGGCAGCCATCTGTACCACCACGGATAGGGAGAATCAGAGGTGCTATGCCAGCCTGCTCACAAGCCTTTTTGGCGTTATCAATAAGGTTCATGCACGATTGAATTATTTCGGACATATTTTTGTACTGATCTTTAATTGTGAGAGTGACAGTTCCGTTACCCCATTTATCGTTCAGATTCTTTTCTATTAATCTGAGGGTAGCTTTTCTTGCTTCAAAAGAGTTCTTATCATGATCCCTCACTATATAATTAAGATGTGCTTCACTTACATCACCAGACATACTTATAAGGTGATAGAAACCTTCGTAATTTTCTGTACCTCTTGGTGTTTCCATAGATGGGAGTGCATTATTGATTTCCATTGCTACAAGGCTTGCGTTGATCATGGTGTCTTTGGCAGAACCGGGATGAACATTAAAGCCTTTTATATCAAAATCAGCTTTGCATGCATTGAAGTTCTCGTATTGAATTTCGCCTTCGGTATCGCCATCAATTGTATAAGCATATTTTGCACCAAATTGCTGTACATTAAAATGTTCAGCTCCCATACCTATTTCTTCATCTGGAGTAAATGCAACACAGATTGTTCCGTGAGGAATGTCGTTGCTTTGCAGACATTCAATAAGCGTAAGGATTTCAGCGATGCCGGCCTTGTCATCAGCACCAAGAATAGTACTGCCATCAGATGTTATAAGTGTACGTCCTTTAAGATTTTTTAAATGTGGAAACACATCCGGATTAAGAGTTATACCGGCAGGAAGAGAGAGTTTTTCTCCATTATAATTATGAGTTATAACAGGCGTGATATTATGACTGCAATAATCGGACACAGTATCCATATGTGCAATAAACCCAATAGCAGGGGCATCTTCATGACCTTTTGTGGCAGGAAGCTTTGCATACAGATAACATTTGTCATCAAGTATTATGTCCGATAAATTCAATCCTTTCATTTCATTTTCAAGATATTCTGCTAATTCAAACTGGCACTCAGAGGAAGGCACAGATGTACTGTTCTCATCACTAGGTGTACGGAATGAAATATATTTTAATAAGCGTTCATAGGCTTGCATAAGAATTACCTCCAATAATCTGATGCGTATATAATAACACATTTGACAAAACATTTAGCATATTGTGTGCTATAATAAAAAAAATTATGCGTTAAAATAAAATATGGAGGGAACGAAAGATGGCAAAATCAATAGGAGTGACAGATATCCCATGTATTTCAGAAAAAGACGATCAACTTGATATTGTGAAGTATGTAGATGGGTTACAGAAGTTTATTAAGAAGTGTCCGACACCAATGTCAATTGCAATACAGGGCGACTGGGGAACAGGAAAAACATCTACGATTAATATGCTTCAGAAGAAACTTGAAAAAGAGGATAAAATTAAATGCGTATACTTTAATACATGGCAGTATTCCCAGTTTAGTATGGCAGATGATTTGTACTTATCATTTGTGAATACACTTGTAAAGAAATGTTGCGACCATCAGGAAAAAGCAAAGAACATTATGGCTAGTATACAGAAGCTTGGAACAAGTCTTATAAATAATGTTGTCAAAGAAAATGTTGGAATTGATATCGGGGATTACTTCAAAAAGCAAGAAGAAAAGATGGAAAGCGTTGAGAATTTAAAAGAAGAATTCAGAAAAATGATTGATTCCGAAGTTGGCAGCGATGGACGAATAGTTATATTTATTGATGATCTGGACAGACTTACACCAGGTATAGCTGTTGAATTACTGGAAGTAATAAAGATATTTATGGATGTTGAAAAATGTATATTTGTTCTTGCTATTGATTATGATGTTGTTGTTAATGGCGTAAGAAGTAAGTATGGCGAGAATGTATCACAGGAAAAATGCCGAAGCTTTTTTGATAAAATAATACAGTTACCTTTCAGACTGCCAGTTGAACATTACAGTCTGAACAAGCTAGTAAGACAGACTGTAGAGGGTTCTGTTATGGAACAGGATATTGATGCACTTGCAGATTATATAGGCAGTGAATTAGTATATAATCCAAGAGCATATAAAAGACTGGCTAATTCTTTCTTCCTGATACAAAGTGTTAATGAGGCCTTTAATAAGAAGACAGATATAAAACTTGATAATGCACTTACATTTGCAAGTCTGTGTATACAGATGTGTGAGCCAAAGTTTTACACAGTACTTGTGTATATGGATGTCAACGACCTTTTTCAGAATATGGATTCGGAAGAAAATTTAGCTCAATATCTGACGGATATGGGGCTGGATGATTATACAGAAGATGACATCAAGGATATTACAAGGGCACTTAAAAAGCTTGATTTGTTTATGAATAGAATTTCAGAAAACCACAATGGCAGAGATGAGATTAATAAGCAGCTTACAGATGTACTGCAGATGACTTCAATAACCAGTGTGGCTGCTTCTGAGGAAAAGACAGAAAGAAAAAAAGCAATTAAGATTAATAAGGTGATTATTAATGACAATGTGAATATGATTGATACGCCAACTAATGCCATAGTCAAAGTGTATAAAGAATTCCTTGGTGAAAATAAGGATCTGATTGACAGCTATATTGAATGGGAGCGGAGAATGTTAACTAAAGAGGACAGACATGATGCATTCTTTAGAAACAGGCAGGAATTATGTGAGGACAACTCCGGAAACACAGTATATATCGGACTATCAAGCAGTACTAGTGACAAAATGATATTCGTTGGAAAGTTATGTGAGTTTATGAAGAGTAAAGATAAAAAGGCTCATGTTATATGGAAATATAATGATGAAGTAGTATATGATTCAGAACAGAGATAATGTCAACTTTTTGTACAGTTTTTTCGTATAACTAAATATAACAGAAAGGGGGCATAATTATGGAAAAGAAAAAAAGAATAATTATTGTTGGACTGGAAATATTTGTCATATGTGTAGTTATGCTTGTAATAGTATTGGCTCAGAAGAGAAAACAGAACTTAATCAAACTGGATATTGGCGATACTAAAGGAGCAACAGAAAACCAGAATTACTGGAAGATGGGCGTACATAATATGGCAAAGGGAGATGACGGATATTATTATCTTCAGGATAGCGGAGAAGGAATGCTCTTAAAGAAATTTGATGGCAAGACAGCAGCAGTAGTATGTACTAAAGACGGCTGCACACATGATACAGATGATTGTTATGCAAGATTTACAGCGGATTATCTAAAAAAGACATTGTATTATTATAATGGACATATATTTATGGTTCGTGTAGAGGACAGCATGGCAAAGCTTGTTCAGATTAATAATGATGGAAGTGAAAGAAAAGATGTAGCTGATCTTGTTAAAAATCATGGGGATGCAACGCTGTCACTGGTGTTTAATGATAACTGTGTATATGTATATGATAATACTGGAACACTAGGGATGGATAAAGATAATACTAATATAATCAGGAAAGTGAATTTGACAACCGGTGAATCTTCTGATGTATTTACTCACGAATCTAAGAACAGTGCAATAATTAATGCAAAGAGTTATGGTAATAAACTGCTTTTTGAAGAATTTCAGTGGTCAGTAGATAAGAGAAGCTTAAAGATGACAATGGAGCATCAGCTTAATTATTATGACTACGATTCAGGAAAAACAAAAGAATTATCTAAGAGAAATATTTCTGATTATTATATAGATATGGAAAGTGGCAAACTATATTTCTTTGAGGTTGGCAAAGGACTTTATGTACAGAACCTCAACGGCAAGAAAGTTAAGTGTCTGTATAAGGCAGATGACACAATACAGACAGCAACACTTTCTTATGATGGACAATATATCTATATGTCTAATGATGGATTTAAGAGTACAACTAAAGTTTCTGAAACGACAGATAAGAAAATTCTTGTTGTAGATAAAAAAGGAAGTCTTGTTAATACATTAGATGTAAGCAATATGGATACTGTGTATTTTGGAGATGAAAATTATCTGTTTGGAATGAAATCCGGAAAGCTTGTATATATGGATAAGAGTTCGATTGCAGATAACTCACAGTGGAAAACAGCCGAATAATTACATGTAGTTTATTTATTCGGCAATACCTTCAGTCTCAACTTCTGCAGAGGCTTTTCTTACAAATATTGTCCTGAATATAAGTCTTACAAGTGGTCCACAATAAAACATCTGATAACAGATTGCCATAGGAAAGTTCATTGCCCATGTCTTAACCCACATGCCAAAAGATGGCTCTTTGAAGAGAAATGTTGCAACAAGACTCATGATCGGACACATAATGCAACATATACATATTGATATTGCATATGTGATAAACTGAGGTCTGTCAGTTGGACGCATGACTGTGAACGCAAGCATTTTTGCAATCCTTCCTACAACGAAGAATTCGAGTATGAATGCAATAGGAACCATAATAGGTAATTCATGTGTTGCAGCTAAGAAAGTAGTACCATTTACAGTACCTGTGTTGAGGGCAACATTATATACGACCATGCCATAGACCATAATTGTTGCCATAATAATTGTGAAAATAACATCCTGAAATTTGTTTTTTGGCATAAAAAATCCTCCTTAATAATAACTTAAGCAAAACATGTGTTGTTCGTTATCATCCGGAGGATGTGTCGTTTCCAATATAACCATATTTAATTGTGCTGTGGTATAGTATCATAATTAAACGAAAAATGTCAAGAAAAATTAAATGGATACTTGATTTTTCGTGAATCAGGTGTATACTATAAACAATTTAATACATATTAAACTTCAGGGTCGGGTGTTGATTCCCAACCGGTGGTAAAGCCCACGAGCCGAGGCGCAAGCCAGAGCATGATTCGGTGTAATTCCGAAGCCGACAGTAAAGTCTGGATGGAAGAAGTGATAGTAAAGTTGGTTATTCATAATAGATTGGATAAAGAGAATAACTGACGAGGATGTGGATACTGGCTCTGAGATATTTATATTGTCTCAGAGCTTTTTTAGTTGTCATAACCGGGTGCTGGTATTAGAAGATATTAGAAAATATAAGGAAATATCAGATGATATCAGACATTCAGAATTCTGGCATGTAAGGCTCCTGAAGTGGTGAAATTGGAAACTGCTTTGGGAGCTTTTTTGATGCCATCTTGCTAAGTTGTTTTCTGGCGGAGTTTGCTATTTAGTGGAGTTTGTTATCTGGCAGGTGAGTTTCATTTCTGGAAGTTGATGGTAGATTGAACAGGAAAGTTTATGTCATAGCATACGAGATTTCTGAATTGTAGGATTTTAGTAGGTATTTCTTGTGAAAATAACAGGGAAAATGAAAGAATTTACCTACTAAATAATTTGTTTTCGGTCAGTTAGTAGGTCATTGGGTTATAAAAATGCGACTAACATTATCGACAATACGAAAAAATACCTACTAATTAAAGAAAAACATGGTTATTTGTACGAATTGTGATAATAGATGGAAGAAGGAAGGTGTAAATATGCAGCAGGAAACAAAACAGCAATTAAAGCAGCAACTAAAGCAGCGACAAAATCAGGGAACAAGTCAGATATCAGGACAGGATGCCGGACAGGAGTTTTCAAGTGAAGATGAGCTTTACATGAAGCGTGCAATTGAACTGGCGAAGAAAGGAACAGGCTGGGTTAATCCTAATCCGCTGGTTGGTGCTGTTATTGTAAAGGATAATAGGATAATAGGTGAAGGCTGGCACAGGAAATATGGAGAGCTTCATGCGGAAAGGGACGCACTTTCAAGATGTACGGAGGATACCAGTGGAGCAACCATATATGTGACACTTGAGCCGTGCTGCCATCATGGGAAACAGCCGCCTTGCACTGAAGCACTTGTGCAGGCAGGCATAAGCAGGGTTGTGATAGGTTCGATGGATCCTAATCCCCTGGTAAGTGGAAAAGGTGTTAAATATCTGGAAGAACACGGGATTAAAGTTGAAGGTTGTGTATGTAATGAAGAATGTCTGGCTATGAATTATGTATTCTTTCATTACATAAGGAACAAAGAGCCATATGTTGTGATGAAAACGGCACAGACACTTGATGGGAAAATTGCCACATATAAGGGACTTTCCAAGTGGATTACAGGGGAGCAGGCAAGAGAAAATGTGCATGCAGACCGTCACAGATATGCGGCAATTATGGTTGGGGTCGGCACTGTGATTGCAGATAATCCAATGCTTGACTGCAGAAGTACAGCCGTCAGCAATCCACACAATCCTATGCGAATCATATGCGACAGCAGATTGAGAACTCCGCTGGACAGCAGAATAGTAAAAAGTGCAGGGCAGATACCAACAATAATTGCTACATGTAGTACCGACAGCGACAGGAAATCTTTATATGAAAATGCAGGCTGTGAAGTGATAATTACAAAAGAATCAGAGCAGCATGTTGACCTTAAAGAGCTTATGCACATACTTGGAGAAAAAGGTATCGACAGCATAATTCTTGAGGGAGGCGGAACACTTAACTTCTCGGCATTGCAGGCTGGAATTGTGAACCGGGTTCAGACTTATATCGCACCTAAGATATTTGGTGGGGCAGACAGTAAGACAGCCGTTGAAGGTCAGGGTGTTGCAAATGTAGATGAAGCATATCAGTTGAGAAACAAGACCGTTCGTGTTCTTGGTGACGATATTCTGATTGAAGGAGAGTTGTAATGTTTACAGGAATTATTGAAGAAATCGGACATGTAAATAATGTAAAAAAAGGAACGGCGTCGGCAATCCTTACAATACAGGCAGAAAAAGTCCTTGAGGGAACACATATAGGAGACAGCATTGCTGTCAATGGTGTGTGCCTTACAGTGACAGGAATATATGATAATACATTTACTGCTGATGTAATGCATGAGACGCTGAACCGCTCATCACTAGGCAAGCTGGTGAGTGGCAGTGCTGTTAATCTTGAAAGGGCAATGGCGGCTGATGGAAGGTTCGGAGGACATATAGTTTCAGGACATATTGATGGAACAGGAAAAATTGCAGCGATAACCAAGGATGATAACGCGATATGGTATCAGATTAAGACAGACAGCGGAATATTAAAATACATCGTTGAAAAAGGTTCGGTTGCCATAGATGGAATAAGTCTTACAGTTGCCAAGACGGACAGCCAGAGCTTTTCAGTATCAATAATACCACACACGGCAGGTGCGACAACGCTGTCACTTAGGAAAGTTGGTGATGTAGTTAATCTTGAAAATGATATTGTTGGTAAGTACATAGAGAAATTCATCACATTTGAAAAGGGAAAGCCGAAAAGCGGGATAACGAAAGAGTTCCTGCTAAAGAATGGATTCTAGAATAACTATTAAATAGAAAGGATGGGCAAAGGAAATGTTCGAGTATAACACAGTTGAAGAGGCGGTTAAGGATTTACAGGATGGAAAGCTGATACTTGTCTCAGATGATGAAAGCAGAGAGAATGAGGGCGACCTTATATGTGCCGCTGAATTTGCAACTACTGAAAATGTGAATTTCATGGCGACATATGGAAAAGGACTTATATGCATGCCTATGAGTGGAGATTTGTGCAGGAAGCTGGGACTTACACAGATGGTTGCTGACAATACAGATAACCATGAAACTGCATTTACAGTGTCAATAGACCATGTTAAGACGACAACAGGAATATCGGCAGAGGAGAGAGGCTTTACTGCAAGAACATGTGTGTCAGATGAAGCAAAGCCTGAGGATTTCAGAAGACCAGGACATATGTTTCCACTACGTTCAAAGCCTAATGGAGTTCTTGAAAGAAACGGACATACAGAGGCAACAGTAGACCTTATGAGAATAGCAGGACTTAAGGAGTGCGGTCTGTGCTGTGAGATAATGAAAGAGGACGGAACAATGATGAGAAAAGAAGACCTCATAGAAATGTCCGAAAAATTCAATCTCAAATTCATAACAATTAAAGCAATTCAGGAATACAGAAAGAGACATGACAATTTGGTTGAGTGTGTGGCAGTTACAAGAATGCCGACAAAGTACGGTGAATTCATGGCACACTGCTATGTCAATAAGTTAAATGGCGAGCATCATGTTGCATTGGTAAAGGGTGATATTGGTGATGGCAGCAATCTTTTGTGCAGGGTACATTCAGAGTGCCTGACTGGAGACGCATTTGGCTCAATGAAATGTGACTGCGGTCAGCAGTTAGCGTCAGCGATGACACAGATTAACAATGAAGGCAGGGGTGTGCTTCTTTATATGAGACAGGAGGGCAGAGGAATCGGGCTTGTCAACAAGCTTAAGGCATATGCACTTCAGGATCAGGGAATGGATACACTTGAGGCTAATCTGGCACTTGGCCTGCCGGGAGACGCGCGCGAGTACTACATAGGAGCACAGATATTGAAAGACTTAGGCGCTAAGAGCTTAAGGCTTCTTACTAACAATCCCGATAAGGTATACCAGCTTGCAGATTTTGGAATCGAAATCAGTGAGAGAGTGCCTATTGAGATAGATGCAACCCCATTTGACAGGTTCTATCTTAAGACAAAGCAGACTAAGATGGGACATATTTTAAACATTGTGTAATCATTAAAGGAGGAATTGATAATGAGAGTTTTAGAAGGTAAGTTAGTTGACAGTGGAATTAAGGTAGGTATTGTAGCAGCAAG
>CAKRIN010000013.1 GCA_934343805.1 uncultured Lachnospira sp. | reverse complement strand
TATCGCCAACCATAATTCGGTTGGCGATACAAAAGTTTATTATTTTTTATTGTCCTATTGACAGGTAGCACACCAAATAGTGTGTCATCCCTTTTCTTATGTTAATTTAATTTATAGATTTCAACTTTACGACCGAAAAGATTAAGGTCAGTACCGACATGCTCAAAGGTGGTTGCAATATCAAGATTCTTAAAGAAATCAAGATATTCATCTTTATCATATGCAGGGTCAACTTTTATCTCTGCAATATTATCTATATTGATTCCTCCGAAACCTACATTGTTAGTTTCAAAAGTGGAGACATCCAGTAACAGATACAGAGGAGCTGAGCTGAAATCTATCGAATTATCATTATAGTCAGCTGAAAGAGCTGTTTCGTATGTTGTGGCATAGAAGTGGCTCGTAGTTCCTAATGTATTAGTTGTACAAGTAAGCAGGAAAGGTGCACTTAACATTATAATACAGTTGGCATTGCCTTCAATGTCTTCAATAGCCATACCCGCATGTGGAAAATTAAATCTAAAACAGTGCGGTGCAAGCAGTATACTTAGTACAGAAAATATTATTACTAATGAATAGCATATAATATATCTGACAAGCTTTTTCTTAAACAGCCAGCTTAATATGTAATATAATAGGCTGACGCTGAATGCTGCCATAAGCGGGTAGATAATCATAATATATCTGTTAGCTACTCTTCCCATATTCATGACAGATGTCATCTTTGCATTGATTGCAAGTATGAATATTATTGAAAAGAGCAAAGGTATAAATGCAAAGTTAAAGTGTCTGAACTTCTTAATGAAAGCAAAGAATCCGTCCTTAATATGTACAAAGAAATTCTTTAACCATGGTTCGTGTCTGAATATAAAGCAGAATGGAATGAATAAAAATAAAAATATTATTATTCCATATAAAATATAGGTACCTGTCATTGTCTTCCAAGGGGAGGGAGCTATTCCGAACAAGTCATTGAACATATATGATACATATATCTTAAATTGAAATATAAAATTGTATTTCTTTACATGTCCGCCAAATGTACCTGTATTGCCAAAAAGATGAGGAATAGTTGCAGGAAATATGGCAATTGACATGAGAGCAGAAATAATCATGCTGATGCCAAATGTTATGCCTAGTTTAAAATGTCTGGAGAATATGTAATATATTCCATAAATTAAAGCTGCTATAAAAGCAAGAATAATGAATTCATGGAGAGTGAGACATCCTAGTAATGTTATGATGCCAAGTTTAATCAAGGATGCTTTGGGCAGCCGGGTATCATTCCTATGATTATATATATCTGTCATATAATACATTAATACTACTGCAAGAGCTGTAGCAGGACAGTAGATTCTTAAGAAGAAAAGAATATCTTCTGCAGCGGTAGCTAAACCAAAAAATAATACGCCTGCAATTCCAAAATAATCGTTTCCGGTAAGACTCCTGATAAGCTTATACAGGAATATCTGCTGGATGATAAAGAACAGAAGATTCAGAGCAAATCCATACCAGACAGACCATGTTCCAGGAAATAAAGAACATATGAAATGCAACATCATAAATCCAAGAAAAGGATGGTAGTCATCAGCACAATTCTTATATACTGATGCATAATCAAATCGCTCAGAGCGGTCAATAGTAATGTAATCATACAGAATATGAGAATCTTCCCAAGAATTAAAGTTCTTGAGCTCAGAAGTGCCATTGTCACGGAATATGTTAGTGCCAGTTGAACTACATGCAAAGCCATAATTCCATAATTCGTCTGAATGAAATCCATGCTTGTTATTAGCAAATGAAATTGTCAGATAAATGCATTGAGCAGTTATTATTAATAATAACAAAAAGAAAATAAAATGTTTTTTGATAAAATTTACTAAAGTTTTCATAAAACCCCTCTTTTGGTGTGTAGTATATAACGATATTAACATGGTATATAATAAAGTACAACTTAAAATATTTTAAATTCATTGTTAAAATTAATAAAAATATTGTTAAAAATGCCTTGATGTGTTATACTATTCGCACAATAAAGGATAGAAAATAAAGAATGGGGAGTGTGATATGGAAACATTTTCATACAAGGCGGTCAATGCCGCAGGTAAAGATGTTAAAGGCTCAGTTGAAGCGGAGAGCAAAGATGAAGCCGCCAGAAAGATAAAGGAGCAGGGACTTACTCCAATGACTATAGCTAAGCAGACTGCTCTTGATAAGGATATTAATATACCTCTTTTTGCAGGAAAGAAAGTTCCGGCAAGAGATATGAGTGTATTCTGCCGACAGTTTGCAAGTATTCTTAAAGCAGGTGTCAGTGTTATAAGTGCTTTGGAGATGCTTAGCGCACAGACAGAGAATAAAAAGTTAAAGGAAGCAATAGTTGAGACACAGTCAAGCGTTGAGAAAGGTGAGAATCTTTCAGACGCTATGAGAAAGAACGTGGCTTTCCCAAGCATACTTGTTGATATGGTAAAGGCCGGAGAAGCATCAGGAAGTCTTGAGAATGCTTTACTTCGTATGGCAATTCAGTTCGAGAAGGAAGCCAAGCTTAACGGAATGGTTAAGAAAGCCATGATGTATCCTATAGTTCTTATATGCGTTATGATTGGTGTTATTATTGTATTGTTAACATTCGTTATTCCAAGCTTTATGACAATGTTTGAAGATCTTGATACAGAACTTCCATCAACAACCAAGGCAATACTTGCAATGAGCAACAGTGTCCAGAATTACTGGTACATATACCTGCTGGTTATTGCAGGTATTATTGTTGGTATTCAGCTATATAAAAGAACACCTGATGGAAGACATAATCTTGATAAGTTAAAGATTAAGATTCCTGTATTCGGATTATTACAGACTAAGTCAGCATGTGCATCATTTGCAAGAACAATGAGTACACTGCTGCAGGCAGGTATGCCGATGATAGATGCTCTGGAGATATCTGCATCAACCATGAAGAATGTATTATTCTATGATGCATTGGAGAAGGTTAAAAATGGTGTGTCACTTGGACTTCCATTATCTAACCAGCTTGGTTCAACAGGACTTTTTCCTCCAATGGTTGTACATATGGTTAATATCGGCGAAGAGACAGGTAATGTAGAAGAGATGCTTACCAACTCAGCAGGATATTACGAGGAAGAGGTCGAAGTTCAGACTCAGGCTTTAACTTCAATGATGGAACCAATTATTATTATTCTTATGGCTCTGGTAGTTGTAATACTTATTCTTTCAATCTATCAGCCAATGATTCAGCTGTACAATACACTTGGAACGCAGGCGTAATTAATGTACATGTTATTGTTTAGTATATAATCTGGTGTCAGGTCGCTTATGACATCAGACTTATATAAATATTATTATCAAAAAGGGAGATAAGAAACATGAAAAAGACACAGAAAAAGTTAGGTAACAAAGGTTTCTCTTTAGTTGAACTTATCGTAGTTATTGCTATTATGGCAGTACTTGTTGGTGTATTAGCTCCAACTCTTATTAAGAACATTGAGAAGTCAAGAGAGTCAAAGGATGCTCAGAATATTGAGCAGCTTAAGAGCGCAGCAGAGGTTGCTCTTCAGAATGAGAGTGCATATGCATCAGTAGTTCCAAGTTCAGGTGCAACAACAAATGCTGTATTGGTAACTTTAACAGATTCATCATGCATTCCTAATTCACAGGCTGACTTCAGTTCAGAGTTTACAGGACAGATGAATGTTGCAAAGACAAAGCTTACATCTAAGAAGTATAAGGGTGCTTCAGTTACTATTGAGGTTAACAGCTTAGGACAGGTTTCAATTAATGATTCAGTTCAGTAGTATCATCTCTTGATTAATATTACTTGATAAGGAACTAATTAACATGCAATACGAATTACTTCTGTACTTCATAATCTTTCTTTACGGTACAGTATTTGGAAGTTTTTTGAACGTACTAATATACAGATTACCATTAAAAGAGAATATAGCGACAGAACATTCACATTGCATGACATGTGGCGCTAAGATCCAGTGGTATGACCTCATACCACTGGTAAGCTACATAGTATTAGGTGGAAAGTGCAGACACTGTAAAGCTAAGATATCAGCACAGTATCCTATAATTGAAGCGGCCAATGGAATAGGTTATGTGATTGTGTTTCTGGTTAACGGATTTAATCCGACAAGCATAATAATGTGTTTTGCATTTTCAATATTTATTGTTATTTCAGTCATTGACTGGAGAACCTACGAAATACCATTTTCGCTTAATATAGCGATTGGCGTTTTGGCGGTAATACGAATAATACTTGATCATAAAAACCTATTAGAATATCTAATAGGATTTTGTGTTATAAGTGGCTTTATGCTGCTTTGTCTATATATTGGACGAGCCATGAAGGGGATTGACGCTTTCGGTGGTGGAGACATCAAACTGATGGCGTTTGCAGGATTATTATTAGGATGGAAAAGAATAATTCTGGCATTTCTGATTGGCTGCATCCTTGGTGCAGTCATTCATTCCATCCGTATGAAGGTTACGAAGGCAGACCATGTTCTGGCTTTTGGACCATATTTGTGTGCAGGGCTTACAATAGCAATGCTCTTTGGAACGAATATAATTAACTGGTATCTTGGAATTATGGGATTCTAGGAGCCGGTGATTTATATATATTTTTTTATTTAATTAATGTGAAAAGCTTAATATGCGGGGAGCTGGATAGGAGGATTATATGGCTGCAGTAAAGGCCAAAGGAAAACTTGTAAGTATCGTTATTAATAACGAGTATGTTAAGATATGTGAAATAACTAAGTCAGGAAAGAATGTAACTGTTCATAAGACAGTAACTGTTCCTACACCAGAAGGATGCTATAGAGATGGTATTCTTGAAGAAGTTGAGATTCTTGCCGGAACAATGAGAGCAGTAATGAACGAACATCGTTTCTCTGCTAATAATGTTGTATTCTCAATCAGTTCAGCAAGACTGGCAACTAAGGAAGTATTAATACCTAATGTCAAGGCTAATAAGATTGCCAAGCTTATAGAAGCTAATGCAACAGAATACTTCCCTGTTAATATGGATGAGTATATTGTTCAGTATTCAGTTCTTGAAAAGGTCTTAGTTGATGGTCAGGAGAAGATTAAGGTTATGGTTGCTGCTGCACCTGCAGAGGTAGTTGAATCTTATTATGATCTTGCCAAATCTTTGGGACTTAAGGTTGCATGCATAGATTATGTTGGTAACAGTACTTACCAGATTATGAAACAGCAGATCGGACCTGAAGTCAGTCTTGTAATCCAGGTTGAAAATGATGGAACAATTATTAATATATTCCGTGAGAATGTTCTTCAGTTACAGAGAACAATTCCATATGGAAAGTCAATGCTTGTCAATACAGTTATGGACAAATATGGTCTTAAGTATGACATGGCTACTGAAAAGCTTCAGAATGAAACACTTCTTCATTCAAGATTCGATGGTGATGAGGTTACTGAGTCATTAAGATATATGGCTAATAACATTAACCGAGTAATTGATTACTATGTTTCAAGAAACAGAACATCAATAGAAAAAGCATATCTTATTGGACATGCTACTACTATTAAAGGATTTAATACTCTTATATCTAATGAACTTAATATGCCAATTAATAAGGTTGATGCTCTTAAGAATATTGTTAAGGATAAGAAAGCATATGTTGAAGAGGCAACTCTTACTAGTTATGTAACTAACCTTGGTGCTGTTGTTGATCCGGTTGATTTTATCCCTAAGTCAATTATTGAGAGTGGAGCTAAGAAAGAAAATACTAAGACACTTGCAATGGCATTCGTTGCATCACTTGCAGTTGCAGCGCTTTTTGTAATTGTACCTCTTGTACAGTTTGTAGCTTTACAGGCAGAGATAGCTAATCTTAATAAGAGTGTTAAGAAGCTGAGTGTTATCAATGGCGTAGTTGATGAATATTATACAGCTAAGGACAAGTACAATGATATTGTTGCTTTCGCAGCTCTTACAACTGATAATGATGATTCATTACAGGATTTCATTGATTACCTTGAAAAGAATATGCCATCAGATATTATTATTGAGAACTTCAGTGCAACATCTGGTGCTATTACGATTGTCGGCAAGTCAGGAAGCAAGTCATCAGTAGCTAAGTTTATCCAGCAGTTACAGAAGAGCTCTTCTATACTTGATGTTGATGTACCTACTATTACAGAAAACAAGGATAATGCAGGTAATGTAGAGGTTTCATTCTCATTATCATGCTCATATTTTAATATGTCTGATATCAGTAATGCTACAAGTACTAAGTCTAACAGTAAGAGTACTAATAGCAGCTCTGGAAGCAGCAGTACTTCAGGCACAACTAATAATTCTGGTTCAAAAGGAACATCTAAGTAGGAGGGGTGACAGATGAAAGACAAGTTAAAAGACATGTTAAAGATATCTGAAAGAGATAAGAAATTATTAATGCTCGTTATGGCTGTACTCATTATGGCACTTGCATATTTCTTTGGATACAGAAATCTTTCAGAACAGGTAGATACATTATCTGCCAAGAAGACTAAGCTTGAGACAACTCAGAGAGATCTTAAGGAAAAGAACAATAATAAAGATAAGTATATTAAGGATACTATGAAGTTCAGTCAGGATTATGAGAATCTTCTTGATAAGTATTCTGCAGGCAGTACACAGCCTAATACTATTGATTATTTTAATAAAACAGAAGCTGTTACAGGTGCATGGGTAAAGAACCTTTCAATTGCTCCAACAACAGTTCTTTATAAGTTCGGTCAGATTGCTTCAAGTAATGTAGGCGGAACAAGCGGCTACACATCTAATCTTATGGGTAATAAGACAACTGTTAATATCTCATATGAAGCTGATTATTCACAGTGGAAGCATTTTATAAAATACATCAATACATTTGCTAACAAGAGTACAATTGATGCTTTATCAGCTACTTATAATGATTCTACAGGTACTATTTCAGGTACAGCCTCTATTTCACTTTATTCAGTAGAGGGTGGAAAGCGTACATATAAGGAGCCATCATTTGATGTAAAGACAGGAAAAGATAATTTATTCTCATCACTTAAGCCAGCCGCTAACTGATGAGTTTCTTTGGGGAGAGGAATATGGAATCAACAGCAAATAATACAAAATTAAATAATTCTGGCTTTTCGCTGGTTGAGGTTCTTGTGGCGATTGTCATTCTGGCAATCGTCTCTCTGCCAATTCTTAGTACATTTACTAATGCTGCCAAGATGAATGGTAAAGCCAGAAGAATTGAGAATGCCAATACAGCAATTAATAATGTTGTTGAAGAGGCAAAAGTTATGAATCTTGATGAGCTGGCAAGTGGAGCAGGCGAATACACATACCAGTTATCTGATGCTACAACTAATACATATCTTGTTGGTAATAAGAATGATTCTAATGGAAATCTGTATCTTGAGGGCGTCAATAAGGAAAAATTCTATGTAAAAGCTGAATTTGATCCATCTGCATATACCAATAATGCAACAGGGTCAACCAAGGACAGTAACCCATCTAATAATATCAATTCTGCCGGTATGTCTGTATATACAGATATCTCTTCCGGAGAAAAGTTCGTGTATCGTGATGATAATATTGATAATCAGGCAGAAGCACATTTTGAATATTATGTAGGTGGTACATATGACAGAAAGTATATTACCAAGACTACTACTGTTAATGTTGCGATTACCAAGAATGATGATGATTCAACTGCAGGGGTTAAGCTTGTTCTTGATCAGAAGGTGTCAGTGACAGTTAACTATCATTACGGAAGTACAAGTGGAATTGCTTATCCGGATTATGAAAAGACAACTACAATGAGAACTAATAAGTTCACAGCTGAGAAGACCAAAGAGACAAGAGATGGCTCAGAGGTTGACGTTTACAATATCTCAGGTGATATTGAAGACAATGTAAAGAGTCTGTATGTATTCTATATACCATTTGATGATTTTGCAGACCAGACACCTACTGTAACTAACGATATATATGCTAAGGATAAGATTGCCATTAATTACAGCTATCCTAGTGCTGCAGAGCTTGGCGTCGGATATGTTAATTATGAGAATCTTAATGTATATATGATTCAGCAGGATAAGTATGTTAATAATGGTACTGCACAGTATAAGATGGTTGTAAGACCAGAGAATCTGTCAGCCAGCTTTAATGGACTTGCTGTAGGTACTGATACAACTAAGTTTAATCTTTATTCCAATGTTGTTAAGAGCAAGATAAGAGAGAATAAGGATGCTATGTTCAGACTTACTGTTACTGTATGGTGGAATGATCCAACCATGTCAGATGAATCTAAGAAAGTGGCAACTATGACAACTACTAAAGTTAATTAAGTTGTGAGGGAATGGAGATATATTATGAGAAAGGGCTTATTAAGACGAAGAAAAAAGAATAATTCTGGTTCTACTATTGTAATGGTACTTATCATGACTACATTTGTCCTGATTCTTGCAACACTTATTACAACAACGACTATGATTAATCTTAAGATGAAAATGATTGCTTATCAGAACAAGAAGGCATTCTATACATCTGAGGAGGCTGTAGATGAGATATATGCTGCACTTGGTATTGTTTCTATGAACTGCTTTAATTCAGCTTATGAGGAACAGCTTACAACGATATCTTCTTACAGTACTAATATCAAGGCTGATAATAAGAATGATTTCTCAACAGTTATCAAGATTGATAATGAGAAGGCTAATAAGGATTTAAGAGAAAGTTATATGAAGAAGCTTGTTAAGGAGCTTCTTAATAAGGATGTAGTTGCACCTAATATTGTACAGGTTGATGACTATACAGTACAGAAGGATGATTTTGTTGCAAAGCTTAATTCATATATTGAGGATCAGCTTTCTGACAGTGAGGCAATAGAAGAAAAGAATAAGAATAAGCCTGTACTTATGGTTGAGTCCATAAGTTCATTAAAGGTTGTTAATAATAAGAATGCTGCAACTGGTACAGGACTTGATTCTCTTGCAATTGAGTTTAAGGACTGTGTTGTAAAGTATCTTAATAAGACAGATTATTCATATATAACATTTGACGGAACTGTAGGTCTGCCAGATGTATATATTAATTTTACAGATGATGATATTGCTGGTACAGCATTTTTCGAGATATATTCACTTATTGGTAATAGTGGTATATCAATGTCAGGTTCAGGCATTAATGTCGGTGGAAGTATATATGCCGGCAAGAAGAATGGACTTGATATTAAAGGTGGCGGGGTAACTCTTTCTGGTCAGTACCTTATCTGTGGTGGTGATTTTAATATCAATATCAAGGATAAGAAGAGTGATCCGGAGCCTTCAGGTTCAACTGTAACAATAGGAAGTTCATCACAGTTATGGGCGGAAAATATTGTACTTGGTAATAATGCGGATTTAAATGCATCATCGGATAATTATGTTAAGGATGATATAACGATTGAGGGAGATAATTCTAATGTCGTTTTCAATGGCGGTTCATATGAAGGATATGGATATGAACACAACGCACTTAATACTCATTATTCAAGTAGTGCGTTAATTGTTAATGGTGAGAAATCTAATATTAAGTTCTCTGCCAAGCTTTCTAAGCTTGTTGTAGCTGGACGTGCATTTATTAAGTATGAGAATGATTCGGCTTATCCAACAGGTGAGTCATTGTCAGTTAATACAGATCAGGAAATATATCTTATTCCTGCATCTTTATTACAGGCAGGTAACAGAAATCCTTCTAAGAAGCAGGCTTTCAATGAGATACATACTAAGATTTCAAAGGATACATTCTTTGGATATGATCTTCTTGAGGCAGTAGAGATTACTGCAGCTGATGGAACTAAGTATAATGATTATTATGTTAAGAAGGATTATCTTGTAGATGAATCAGAAGGTGATTCAAGAACATATTATTACTTTAATTTCAAGGATGCTGCCTCACTTAATACATATACAAGGTATATATATAATCTTTCAGATGAAGAATTAAAGACTGAATTAAGAAGTAAAGCAAGCTATTTTAATGACTCGCATACAGATGCAGAGATTAAGGATTATCTTGATAATGCAGTAAGTTTAAGAAACAGAATTAAAAAGTCAGTTGGAACTTATGAGGACATTACCGGATCAGCAGTTAAAATTGACGCAACTAATTCAAAGATATTTAATGAACTTATTAACAATGACAATTCAAGTGCAACTAATTCAGAAAATGCTGATAAGCTTTATCTTGAATATCTTGACAGAGCTAACAGGTTCTATACATTTAATAAGATTCTTGCACCTTTAGGAACTGTTAGTGATCCATGGGCAAGTGATGCAACTCTTTACAAGAATTCTGTGGCGGTTAATAAGAAGCTTAATGAAGGCTTTAGTTCCGGTTCATCAGAAGTAACAATTATTGATATTGATAAGTTCTCTGAATATGATGTGTATGGCAATATTATTAATACAGGAAGTAATGGCTTTGATAAGGTTACTAATGGTACATACTTCAAAAAGACTGTTAGCTACAAGGGTGGAATTGATCTTGTAGCATATAAGTTAAGCAAGACTCAGATAGATGGCAACAATGAACTTATTGTTGGTTCAGAAGCAAGTGGTTCATTATCATTGTCAGTATCCAGAGGAGTTGTTGTATGTAATGGTAATGTCAGGGTTAAGGGATCATTTGATGGTATTATTATATCTAATGGTACTATTACACTTGATCCAGGCGCTTCTGCTACTAATACTCTGTTCACTAAGGATGGAGACTTTACAAGTATGATTGAGACATATACAAAGGCAGGAGATCTTGAACAGACAGTAACGATTGATGGCAAGACAGTGACGTTATACTATGAGGATATATTCAGATACTGGAATCCACATGTAGATGCTTCGAAGGAAACTGCGTTAACGCTTAAGGTAAGCAATATGACATTCAGGGATATGGTTACTATAAGCGAGTGGAAGAAGTATAACGCTGTGTCTACAGATGATTAAGGAATTTCAGATTGTTTAATGGAGTAGTGATGATGATTAAAAGAGGGAAAATTTCAAACAGACAATTAAATAATCAGGGATTCTCGTTATTGGAACTTCTGATAGTAGTCGCCATTATATCTATAATGACATTTCTTACAGTAATCAGTATTTCTGTTATAGGAAGAGGCAATGCCAAGAAAGTTAACAAGAATGTATATTCGTGTCTTTCAGAGTTAAAGACCAGTACGATGGCTAAAGATGGAAAGTGGCGTATGGAGGTCAAGAAGAAAGATAAAGAGTATGTTATTGAGATATACAAGGATGATAATGTCATGGAATCATATGCATGCAGCGCAGCAAGAATTTCCATGGAATATATTATTCCTGATTCAGCAGGAGACGAGGATTCATCAGGCGCTACTGTATATGACATTGATGATTATACGATTAAGATTAAGTTCAGCAGGTCAGATGGTTCATGCTCAAGTGTAGTTGTTGCAGATTCTGATAACCCAGGTGATTCTGGTACAAGAATTGATGGAAAGTCATCAAGTGGTGTATTCAGGGTTAAAGGGTCTGGTTCAGCATATAAGTCAAAGCTGTGGTATAAGACTGGAAGAGTTTCAATAATGAATTAGTGATGAGATGCGGGAGTAGAGTTATGAAGAAAAATAACAAGGGTTTTTCATTAGTAGAGTTGCTGATAGCACTTGCAATATCAGGCATAGTATTGTCGGCGTTGGTACTTCTTATTGTACAGGCAGTAAGAACTCATACCAAGCAGACGGCATTGGCCCAGATTCAGAGTGACGCTGATGTTACCCTTAATCAGATTTCAAAGAATATTCTTGAAGCCAAGGAAATCAGAATTGATAAATCCGGCGGTCAGGTAGCTGTATATACTAACAAATACACGGCTACAGAGGGAACTGAAGAAAATATCCTTGAGTGGGGATACAAATATGATCCGTCTACAAAACAGCTGTGGTATACAGAGAATGCTAATTCTATACTGCATGTTGACTGGAGTCTTGCATGTGACAGCGTTACTAATTTTGATGTAAGACTTGATTATGAGGGATTTACATTTGAGTCAACACAGATTAAAGCAATTCCTAAGAATCCACAGGTTGTTGTTACGATTGAACTTGAGCGTATGAAGTATAAGAGAACTGTAACAAGGGCGTTCTCCACAAGAAATCAGGTCGGTAATGCAATAACTATTGGTAATTCAATATCGAAGAAGGAAGAGGGAGCTGTAGAGGATTACATTAAGCCGCTTGAAGTTGGAAAGGTTCTTCCTCAGACACAGATTAACGATTATTTTACAAATGTTAAATAAAACGGGAGGTAATCATGAAGAAATTATTATCTAATAAGAATCTGAGAAATAAAATATTCGCAGCGATTGCCTCTGTGGCAGTGTTCTGTGTGATGGTTGTTGTTATTATTGCAACAAGAAAAACGGAAGCAGCAGCGGATTCAGTTGTTATCAATGGTAAGGAGTATTCTTCTACCAATAAGATGAAGATATTGGAGATTGTGCCGGATAAATTGTATGATGAATTTGGTGCGATTATTGGTAATGCGTATGGTGCACTTGCATGGGATGATATTATGGCAAAGCTTCCGAGTGATAAGAAGATTGTCAAGGAAAAAGATATTTATAAGGCTATGTACGGATATAGTAATTTCGTTAATGGTATTATGTTAACAGGAACTAATTACTGCGTTGCTATTAAGTATGATAATAAGTATTACATGGATGTGAATAAACTTTTTGGCGCACTTGGCTGGCCTGATTCAATAGATGGCTCTAAGGTTGAACTTAAGTTCTGTACATATAGCAAGGGAAGTGATGGACAGGTTGTTGTAAATGGTCCTCTTATGGTTGAAGAAAAGCAGCCAGATGGTTCGATTGCAAATGTAGAAGTAAGAGATGCTTTTTCTTATTTTGTATTCGGTAATACAAGTATGGAAGGGAAAGTTGAACTTGTTATTAAGACACCAAAGGAATTGAATGAAGACAGCAAAAAAGCTAAGGAATTGATTGATGAGTCAGCGCTTGTTATGTTCTCAAGTAAGAATCATAATGATGGTCTTTTTGAAGCTTATGATCTTATTAATGGAACTAATAAGAAAAGTACTTTAGATAAGAGCATGAAATGGACATTAGGATCTAATGATTTGTCTGCTGATCTTGCATTATATATATATATGCTTAATTCAACAAAGGGAAAGGCTGTTATATATAATTCAGAGGATAAGAGTGCTGGTTCAGATGGAAAGTTTTCCAATATATCCAGAATATGTCTTGCCATGTCAGGTATTGACAGAGACACAATGGTGTCTGACTTCGCTATTAATGAGGTTACAACTAATGCAGAACTGGCAACTGGAATGAGATACAAAGGCAATTATGGATATATAAGAATTGAGAAAGATAATGACAATGGTGGTGGTAAGGAAGTTATTAATTTCTATTCAGCGGATGGTACTTCTAAGGCACCTGTTAATACTAATGGACAGTTTTCTTACTGGGAGAATTATCAGAAATATCTCAGAGGCAGTTCGTATACGTCTGATTCCGGAGTGAATTATCCTACTTATAATGCTACATCGGGTAATCATTCACAGGCATATATTGATAAGTATGTATGGTCATTTAATTCTGATAATGCTATTACCAGTCAGCTTATATCAAATAATATATATCCTTCTAATGCGGAGGAGCTTGATGCTAACTGGGGAACTAATTATAGTGATGCCAAGAAGGAAACATCACACAATAAAACTACATCGGTAGAACTGTCAGGAGCACGTGTTATCCAGTATATTATTGGTGCATTTAAGACTGTACCTGATAGTGATATTAATGTACTTGAAATCCAGCCAATTGGTTTTTATAAGTATAATACTGATGCTGGAGAGAAGAAGATTAAGACATGGTTTGGTCTTCCGGAGAATTCTAAGGTTAAGGTTAATGTTACAAGTGTGTCTGTCAATGCATTTGACGGATTAAATCAGGATATAATTGCTACATATGACCTTATTATTATTGGTTCACAGGGAAAAGACCAGACTAATACAGATATATATGGCTCTACAATGTATGCTGACAGTGATAAGAGAAAATTTACAGTAAACAGCAAGAATTATACGCTTAATGATATTGATCTTACTGATAAGGCATATGATAAGCTTGTTGCTTATGCAAAAAAGGGTCTTCCTATGGCAATGGAGTATGATATATATTATGGAAGTACTGCAGTTGTCGATAAAGACTGTAATATGTATAAGATGAGAATGGCAAGCTTAAGGGCTACACTTGGTTCACAGCATCCTAATGTTGTAAGCATTAATAAGGATCAGGAAGTGTCTGATGCAATTAATTATCAGAAGAAGCCTTCAATCACTATCCAGCCTGTTGGAATGACAGAGTATGAATATAATGGTGAGGATACAGTTACTAATGACAGATCCAAGTTAAAGTCGCTTCAGTTTAAGGGAACAGTTAATTTACCTAATGATTCGCGTACTGCTGGTGGAAAGTACAAGGTTAAGATATATATTGACAGAAACTGTGACAGTATATTCTCAGAAGACAGAACATCTGATGATACAGAGCTTTTCTATAGTGCATCCGATGGAACAGGAGTAGAATGTACCTCATCAGGATTTTCGTGTAACCTTACACTTCCTTCAGGCTTAACAGGTTATGTTGGATGGAAGGTAGAGGTTACAGATGAATATACAGGTCTTACAAGTATTAATACCGGTGCATTTGCATTAAAGTATGAAGCAAGAAAGACTATATATGTTGTACAGATTATTCATGATTCAGTTATAGGTTCTGATGGAAAAGAGAAATATCCTGAACACCTTGATCTTTCAGATGGAAGTAAGTTTTCTGAGAAATTTGGAGCTGTATCGGATATTACAGGATTTGATCTTGATGTTACTACACTGACTAAATCAGAGTTCTCACAGGCAATATATGAGAATCCGGACTTCCTTGATGATTATACTATGGTAGTTATGGGATTTGCGGATGATTATGGTAATGATTCTGATGCAGATGGCTATGATTATGATCCGACAACAAGTCCTGCCAAGAAGAGTCTTTCAAAACAGGCTATTGAGGCTATTAAGAGTTACATAGAAGAAGGCAAATCTGTGCTGATGACACATGATACTATGTCATATAAGAATTCAAGCGGAAAACCTGCAGGGCAGAAGTCTGATCTTAATATGGCTACAAAGACATTTAAACCTTTGATTGGTATGAAGGATGACTACTATATTACAGATACACTTGTGTATAAGTTATCAGCAAAGAGTCCGTATAAGGATATAACAGATTATCCTTCATATGGAGAAGTAAATCATGCAAGTACAACGAGAACAACAACCAAGATTTCAAAACTTAATGAAGGTGAGGTTACATCTTATCCATATAGCATTAATACTGATATTGCGGTTGCACAGACTCATGGACAGTACTTTGCGTTGAATCTTGAGCAGATTAATACAACTCTGGATGGAAGAGAAAAAGATAATTCTGTTGTTGTATGGTATACTCTTTCAGATTCTGATGGTGCACTGGAAAGAGATAAATACTTTACATATTCAGGTCAGGATGCGGTTAATAATTATTACATGTACTCTGCAGGTAATGTAACTTATACAAGTGCCGGACATGAGGATATGGATGAAGCAACTGATAATGATGCTGAGATGGAATTGTTCGTTAATACATTTGTAAGAGCTATTCTTGCTGGTAATAGTGCACCGGATGTTATATATACTGATGCTGTATATGATGATTCAATTACAGATTATAAGGGATATTTCAAGTATAATTATTCTAAGTATGCAAAGAGAAAGCTTGGATTCACATTCAAGATTAATGATGCGGATCTTATTGATGGCAAGGGTATCATTAAAGAAACATTTATGTATGTGTATAACGAGGATGGACATACTAATAAGGATGGTAAGTTCGATGAGAGCTGTGGAGATATAATGCTGGGATATATTAATGTTGATTCTTCTGGCACTGTGTCAGCGCTTACACCTATGAATCCTACAAGTAATCTTAAGATTGTTGCTGGAAAAGAGTATGCTGTGGAAGATCTCTGGTCGCTGGTTGGAGATAAGGCAGAGTCTTTAAAGAGCCAGATGGTTGATGGAAATCTTAAGATAGGTATCCAGGCTACGGATGGCCACAAAGGTAAAGGATATGCTATTCTTGACCTTCAGGCAAAGGATCTGTTTGATATGGATTAAACACATAATTAAATATTAATAATTAATAAGCTGTTGTTATGTATGACAACAGCTTATTTTTTGTTATAAATATATATTGACAATATATTATAAAAGATATAGTATAAATATACTAAAAGAAATTAAATGATTGGCATGGTTGATTAGAGAACGGATTGAGAAGGAAGTATAGGGGAGAAATATGTATAGTTGTATATCAAGTGCAGTTCTGCATGGACTTAAGGCAGAACTTGTTAAGGTTGAGGTGGATGCCGGTAATGGACTGCCGGGATTCGATATGAGTGGATTTCTTGGCAGTGAAGTAAAGGAAGCAAGGGAAAGAGTGCGTGTTGCAATAAGGAATAGCGGATTTAATCTTATGCCGCAGAGGATAGTTGTTAATATATCTCCGGCAGATATAAGAAAGCATGGTACTGGATTTGATCTGCCTATTGCACTGGGGATACTTGCAGCGAATGGATATGTTGATGAGGCACGGCTTGACAGGATGCTTGTGCTTGGAGAGCTGGGACTTAATGGGGATATTAACGGAGTGCCAGGGGTTCTTCCATGTGTGTTATGTGCAAGGAATGAAGGCTTCGACAAGGCGGTAATTCCAATTGATAATGAGAATGAAGGGGAGATAGTTGATGGGATTGAGGTTACAGCCATAGCTAATCTTAAGGAAGCAGTAAGGTATATTAATGGAGAAGATGATTTTTCTGGAAACAAGAATGAGACAATAAAAGAAACTGACTGTACACAGGATATCGAAATGCTGGATTTCAGTGATATAAGAGGTGGAGATGCAGCTAAGAGAGCAACTCTTATTGCTGTGTGTGGTATGCATAATATTATGTATATGGGACCACCTGGAAGCGGAAAGACTATGATGGCAAGAAGAATACCTACGATTATGCCGGAGATGACTTTTGATGAGAGACTTGAGGTAACTAATATATATAGTGTTGCGGGGCAGCTTGGCAGCAAGAGGGGGCTGATTAATAAGAGACCATTCAGGGCACCATATTGTAATGTTACTAAAAGTGCGTTTCTTGGAGGCGGGATGTATCCTGTTCCGGGAGAGGTTACGCTTGCCGGGAAAGGTGTGCTTTTTCTTGACGAGATGACAGAATTCAGGCCTGATATTTTGGAGGGATTGCGTCAGCCGCTTGAAGACAGGCATATTACAATTGTAAGGCTGAATAATTCTTATGTGTTTCCAACTGATTTCATGCTTGTTGGAGCGATTAACCCATGCAGGTGTGGATATTATCCGGATCGTAACAGGTGTAACTGTTCTGAACAGGATATAGAGAGATTTCTGGGAAGAATCAGTAATCCGTTATGGGACAGATTCGATATGTGTGTAAGAACTGAACAGATAAAGTATTCGGAATTACAGAGTGAAAGTATTGATGAAAAGGAAAAGGACAATGAGTACACGTCTGAGAAGATGTCAGATATAGTAAGAAGAGTCAGAAAGATTCAGATGGACAGGTTCAGAGGAAGAAAGATAATGTTTAATTCACAGATGAATAGCAGGGATGTGGCAGGATTCTGCCGGCTTGGCAAGGCTGAAAGTAAGCTTATGGGTGATATATATTCCAAGAAGCATCTTACTGCCAGGGGATATCATAAGATATTAAAGACTGCGCGGACTATAGCGGATATTGAGGGCAATAAGAACATATCTATGAGTAATATAAGTGAGGCATTTTATTACAGGGGAATACCTGATGTTAAGGGGTGATAATGAGGAATATATGATAGATGAATATTACTGGTATTGGATTAATAATATTACAGGGATATCGAATGCGAAGCTAAGACACATATTTAATGTATTTGACAATCCAAGGGAAGTATATGGTGCATCAGACAGGGTTCTTGGAAGTGTAAGAGGAATTACAGACAGAGATGTACAGGCAATTATACATAATAGAAAGGATGAACATATATATAAGGAATACTGCACTCTGGCAGATAAGAAGATACGTTTTACATATCCGGGAAAGCCTGATTATCCATCTAAGCTTATGAATATATACGATTATCCATATATATTATATTACAAGGGAAGACTTCCTGATGAGAACAGGCCGGCAGTTGCCATTGTCGGAGCAAGGAATTGTACAGAGTATGGGAGAAGCATTGCTGAATATTTTGCCAAAGCGTATGCGGCTATGGGAATTCAGGTTATAAGCGGTATGGCGCTTGGAATTGATGCAGCAGGACAAAAAGGAGCGATACAGTCTGGCGGATACAGCCTGGCAGTTCTAGGGTGTGGTGTTGATATATGTTATCCAAGAACTAATATTGAATTGTATTCGCAGTTAGAGACATCAGGAGGTATACTGTCGGAATATGCGGTACAGACGCCGCCAAGGGCAGGGCAGTTTCCATTAAGAAACAGAATAATAAGTGCGTTGTCAGATGCATTGATCGTTGTTGAAGCCAGAAAGAAGAGCGGTTCGCTTATAACAGCAGATCAGGCTCTTGAACAGAATAAGGATGTATATGTTGTTCCGGGAAGAATTGGAGATGCATTAAGTGAGGGATGCATGCAGCTTATAAAGGAAGGCGCAGATATTATTACAAGACCAGAAGATATATATTCTACTAAAATAATAGATTCATATATTAATGCTAACTGTATGATAGAGAAACAGCCCGATAATTCGGCATCTGGACAGGCTGATATTAATGCTGGGAAAGTGCATTTTGGAAAATCAGGACTTGCAAGCCCTAAAAATATGGTGTATAGTCAAATCAATTTGTTTCCTGTAAGTCTGGAGACGATAATAAAGAACTCAGGAATTGGTCTTGTAGAAGCAGAGGGGCTTTTACTGGAACTGGAATTAGAAGGACTGATAGATGAGGTCTCTAAGAATTATTATGTAAGGAAGCATATTTGATTTGGAGGACTATTAATGGCAAAGTATTTAGTTATAGTGGAGTCACCTGCCAAGGTTAAGACAATAAGCAAGTTTTTAGGAGCTAATTATAAGGTTATGGCGTCTCAGGGACATGTGAGGGATCTTCCTAAGAGCCAGATGGGTGTTGATATAGAACATGATTATGAACCTAAGTACATTACTATAAGAGGAAAAGGAGATATTCTTGCAGCATTAAGAAAAGAAGCCAAGAAAGCAGATAAAGTGTATCTCGCAACCGATCCCGACCGTGAAGGAGAGGCTATTTCGTGGCATCTTGCAGCGGCACTTAAGCTGGAAGACAAGGATATATACAGAATAACTTTCAACGAAATCACTAAGAATGCGGTTAAAGCATCATTAAAGGAAGCAAGAAAGATTGATATGAATCTTGTTGACGCACAGCAGTCAAGAAGAGTTCTTGACCGAATTGTCGGATATGGAATAAGTCCTTTGTTATGGGCTAAGATTAAAAGAGGACTTAGCGCAGGAAGAGTTCAGTCAGTTGCATTAAGAATTATATGTGACAGAGAGAATGAAATAGATGCATTTATTCCGGAAGAATACTGGACAATGGATGCGGTTCTTAATATCAAGGGAGAGAAGAAGCCTCTTGTTGCCAAGTTCTATGGTGATGAGAATGGAAAGATTGATATTAAGAATGCAGACCAGATGAATAAGATACTTGAAGAGGTTAAGAAAAGCAGCTTTAAAGTAGAAAGCATCAAGAAGGGTGAGAAGATTAAAAAGTCACCTCTTCCATTCACAACAAGTACTTTGCAGCAGGAAGCAGCCAAGACACTTAATATGTCAACCAAGAGAACTATGAATATAGCACAGCAGTTATATGAAGGCGTTGATATTAAGGGCAGGGGAACAATAGGTATAATTACTTACTTAAGAACTGACTCTACAAGAGTTGCTGACGAAGCTAAGGAGGCATCTAAGGAATATATAAGCGGTAATTATGGGGAAAAGTATCTTCTTGAAGGAAAATCAGCCAAGAAAGACGATAAGAAGATTCAGGATGCTCATGAGGCAATACGACCTACAGATCTTACTCTATCCCCAGCTGTAGTTAAGGAATCTTTGCAGAGAGACCAGTTCAGATTATATCAGCTTATATGGAAAAGATTTGTTGCAAGCCAGATGGCACCAGCAGTGTATGAGACAACATCTGTTAAGATTGCGGCTGGTAAGTACAGATTCTCAGTAGCAGCATCTAAGGTTGCATTTGATGGTTTTATGTCTGTATATAAGAATGATGATGATAATGAAGAGACTAATACGCTTGCTAAAGGTCTTGATGAGGCATCACAGCTTTCACTTGAGGATGTTAATGGAGTACAGCATTTTACACAGCCACCGGCACATTTTACTGAGGCATCTCTTGTAAAGGCACTTGAGGAACAGGGAATAGGAAGGCCTAGTACTTACGCACCTACTATCTCAACAATAATTGCAAGACATTATGTTATAAAAGAGAATAAGAACCTGTATGTTTCTGAGCTTGGTAATGCTGTTAATAATATTATGATGACAGCATTTCCTACAATTGTTGATGTCAAGTTCACTGCTAATATGGAATCTTTGCTTGATGGTGTTGCAGAGGGAACAGTTGAGTGGAAAGAAATTATAAGGAATTTCTATCCTGATCTTAAAGAGGCAATTGATGAGGCAGAGAAAGAATTAGAACATGTCAAGATAGAAGATGAGGTTACTGATGTCGTATGTGATAAGTGTGGAAGAAACATGGTTATCAAATACGGACCACATGGAAAGTTCCTTGGATGTCCGGGATTTCCAGAGTGTCACAATACTAAGCCTTATCTTGAAAAGATTGGTGTACCATGCCCTAAGTGTGGCAAGGATGTGATTCTTAAGAAGACTAAGAAGGGCAGAATGTTCTATGGCTGTGAAGGATATCCAGAGTGTGATTTTGTATCATGGCAGAAGCCATCTGCTAAAAAGTGTCCTAAGTGTGGCGGATATATGATAGAGAAAGGCAGCAAGCTTGTGTGTGCAGATGAGACATGCGGATATGTCGAAGAAAAGCCACAAGAAAGCAAGTAAGCAGGTTGTTTTATAGAATGGGGGATTTACAATGAGCGTCCAGCTTCTTGATAAGACTAGGAAAATTAACAAGCTGCTCCATAATAACCATTCGGTCAGGGTTGAGTTTAATGATATATGTGAAGTATTAAGCTCAATACTTGAATCTAATATTCTGGTTATAAGCCAGAAGGGAAAGGTTCTTGGGGCAGGATATTATGAAGGTATAGACAGGATCAATGAATTGATTACTACAGATGTAGGTGGATTTGTTGATCATATGTTTAATGAAAGATTACTGGGAGTTCTTTCTACTAAGGAGAATGTTAATCTTCTTACTCTTGGATTTACCAATGGTAATGAAAGAAAGTTCACAGCGTTAATATCGCCTGTGGATATAGGAGGAGAGAGACTGGGTACACTTTTTATGTATAAGTGTGCGAGGGACTACGAAATTGATGATATTATTCTTAGCGAGTATGGAACAACTGTTGTCGGTCTTGAAATGATGAATTCTGTTAATAAAGAGCATGCAGAAGATGAACAGAAAAAGAAGCTTGTAAAGTCGGCAATCAATACGTTGTCATCTTCTGAACTTCAGGCAATTAAGGCAGTTTTTGACGAAATGGATGGCTCTGATGGGCTTCTTGTTGCCAGCCGTATTGCTGATAAAACAGGAATTACAAGATCTGTTATTGTCAATGCATTGAAAAAGTTTGACAGTGCAGGAGTGATTTCAACTAAATCATCAGGAATGAAAGGGACAAGAATTAAGGTACTTAATGAAGTTGTCTTTGAAGCAATAAAAAAGCTTGATGTATAAAGCTGTACAATGTATAATTAATATAGCTTACGGAGTGAGTTGTGTGAAGGATGGATCCAATTTCTATTGGGTCCATTTTGTTTTTGTTTGTCAAAATCATGTCCAAATTATGTCGAAATTACCAAAAAAATCTTGTTTTTTCGGCATTATAATTTATAATGGTATTTAGTGTTTTTATGTTCTCGTATTATGCATATACGGAATTTTAAGTGGACTTAATAAGAAAGGAAGATTGATATGGGCTCAGGAGCTTTTGGTTATGTGAATTTACTAAAGTCGGCAGCAGATGCCAGTTGGACAAGAGAAGAAGTTCTTACTAATAATATTGCCAATGTTGATACACCTAATTATAAGAGACAGGATGTTGAGTTTCAGTCATATCTTGCTAATGCACTGCAACGCTCTGGCGACAGTGCTTCATCTCTGACACAGAGGGTTAATAATGTTAATTATAATGATCTTGCCATAAGAACTTATACTGATAACAGTACACTTTCTTACCGCAAGGATGGTAATAATGTGGATCTGTCTACAGAGAATGTCGAGCTGGCAGCAGAGCAGATTAATTATAATGCACTTATAGACAGTATGAATAATGAATTTTCAAGATTTAAGGCAGTTATTAAGTAGATGCGTATATAGAATGAGAATTTGAAAGGAGATATACCTTATGTCAATGTTTACAGCATTTAATGTTAGTGCATCAGGTATGACAGCACAGCAGTTAAGAACAGATGTTATATCAGAAAATATTGCCAATGCAGATACAACAAGAACGAGTGATGGAACACCGTATGTAAGAAAGGCAGTTGTATTCACTGAGAAGACAATGACTGGAACAGCACTTGGAAAGTCAGCATATGGTTCATATGGAACGGGTGCTTATTCAACATTTTCAGATGCATTAAGACTTGCTAATGGAGGCGTTGTGGGAAGCGGTGTCAAGGTTACATCTGTATATGAGGATACATCAACGGATATGGAGAGAGTGTATGATCCGTCACATCCGGATGCAGATGAGAATGGATATGTTACATACCCTAATGTTAATATCGTTCAGGAAATGACAGACCTCATTGATGCATCACGTTCTTATGAGGCTAATATATCAGCATTTAATGCGAGCAAGTCAATGGCATCTAAAGGTTTGTCTATTGGTTCAACAACGTAATGATTTGGATTAAGGAATAGGAGAATATATATGGATTTGACTAGTGCGATTGGAACGCTTGGCAGTGATTATGTCAATAAAGTTACTTCGGCTATGAAGGACAACGCGGCTATTAATAATGTGAGTGATAAGAATACTGACACTACATTTGATGCAATATATGATTCGGTATCAGGACTTTTGAGCAGTACCAATTCATATGTGCAGAGAGCCCAGCAGGCCGAGATTGATTATGCACTTGGCAATATGACTAACACTCATGAACTGGGAGTGTATCAGCAGGAGGCTAATATTGCGCTTCAGTATACTGTCGCAATAAGAGATAAGGCATTGGAGGCCTATAACTCTATTATGAATATGTCAATGTAAATAGGGGTTTTTTATGTTAGATAGATTGAAACAGATTCCAGCCAGACTTCTTGAAATATGGAAGAGCTGGAGCAAGAATCAGAAGATAATAATTGTGAGTGCGACTGTTGTGTTTATTGCCGCTGTAATTGTTATTGCGTATATTCTTTCAAGACCAACGTATGAAGAGCTTACACAATGTGAAGATTACAATGAGATGAATACAGTCACAACTCTTCTTTCGGATAATAATTATGCATATGAGATAGATAGTATGACTGTTAAGGTTAAGAAGCAGGATCTTACTAATGCAAAGATGCTTATTGCATCTAATGATATCAAGCCATCAGGATATTCTCTTGAGGATGCTCTTAACAGCAGTCTTACAACAACAGAATCTGATAAGAATAAGAAGTATGCCAAGTATCTTGAAACGAAATTTGCCAATGATATAGGTTCACTCGATGGAGTTAAGTCAGCGTCTGTTACAGTACATCTTGCTGATGACAGCAATTCGTTCTATGCAACTAAGAAAGATACTACTGTTGCGGTTACTCTTGACACTAATAAGACTGTTGGAGATGATGCTGCTGAGAGTATTGCTGTATTTCTTGCAACAGCAGTTGGTAATGATAATACTAATGGGATAACTATTATAGATACAACAGGAAAGACTCTGTTTAATGGAGCGGATAATTCAGGTTCTGTATCTAATATTTCTTATTCAAGCAAGTTGAAGTATAAGTCGCAGATTGAGAATACGGTTGCAGCCGGAGTTAAGAATACAGCACTTTCAACATCTTTGTTTAATGATGCAACTGTTGCACTTAATCTTGATCTTGACTGGGATACTGTTAATAAGATTGCAACTGAGTATAAGGCTCAGGAGGGAAGAGAAGAAGGATTATATGATACTTCTTATGAACTTCAGTCGGTAGGAACTAATGGAGCAAGTGGAACACCTGGTACAACAAGTAATGGTGAAAGTGGAACAACATATGATCTTACAGATGGAACATCAAGTTCTTCTACTTATACTGTCAAGCAGTATCAGTATCTTCCAGACCAGCTTGTTACAACAACTAATTCTGAACCTGGCAAGATTGTATATGACAGTTCTACAATGGCAGTCACTCTTATCAAGAATGTTGTATATAATGAGGATGACTGCAAGAAGCTGGGATATCTCGATAATATGACATGGGATGAATTCAAAGCACAGAATGCAGATCCTGTACAGGTTGATGTAAGCTCTGACTGGATTAATATGTTTTCTAATGCGACAGGTATATCTACAGATAAAATAACTGTTCTCGCATATAATGTGCCATATTTTACAGATTCAACTAAGACGAGTATTCTTAGCAGGGCTTCGTTCTGGGTACAGATTGCACTCGCAGTTGCTATTCTTGGAATTCTTGTATTTATCGTGCTTAGAAGTGCAAGACCTCTTACGGTTGAGGAGAAAGAGCCTGAACTTTCGGTTGAGGAAATGCTGGCATCTACTAAGGAGAACCAGCCTACAGTTGATGAAATTGATTTACAGGAAAAGTCAGAAACAAGAAAAGCAATCGAGAAATTCGTGGACGAGAATCCGGAGGCGGTTGCTTTGCTGCTTAGAAACTGGCTCAATGATGACTGGTGATAATTATTACTTTTTTAATATACATTTGATAGGAGATGATACATATGCCAAAGCCGGCGGTTAACGGTGACAGAGAGATGGATGGTGTAGAAAAGGCAGCAACCCTGCTTATTGCACTTGGACCAGAAAAGTCTGCACAGATATTTAAACATTTGAAAGAAGAAGAGATAGAACAGCTGACACTGGAAATTGCCAATACAAGCAGTGTATCGCCACAGACTAAGGAAAAGGTTCTCAATGAGTTCTATGAGATATGTCTGGCACAGCAGTATATTGCAGAAGGTGGTATTTCTTATGCCAAGGAACTTCTTGAGAAGGCTCTTGGAGAAGAGAAGGCAAAGGATGTTATTGGAAAGCTTACAGCAAGCCTTCAGGTACGTCCATTTGAATTTATAAGAAAGACTGATTCGACACAGCTCCTTAACTTCATACAGGATGAACATCCTCAGACAATTGCATTGATCCTTTCTTATCTTCCGGCAGCACAGGCGTCTAATGTGGTATCTGCGCTTCCGCCAGAAAAGCAGGCAGATGTTGCAAAACGTATTGCCATGATGGATAGAACTTCACCAGATGTTATCAAGCAGGTGGAGAAGGTTCTTGAAAGAAAGCTTGCATCTTTGGTTAACCAGGATTACACGATTGTTGGTGGTGTTGATGCAATTGTAGAGATTCTTAATTCTGTTGACAGAGGAACAGAAAAGCATATTATGGAAACTCTTGAGGTTGAAGAACCAGAGCTTGCAGATGAGATCCGTAAGAAGATGTTTGTATTCGAGGATATTCTTTCACTTGATAACAGAGCTATACAGAGAGTACTCAGGGATGTTGATAATCATGACCTTGCTCTTGCACTTAAGGGCGCAACAGAAGAGGTTCAGAATGTTATTCTTAATAACCTTTCATCACGTCTTGCTTCTATGATTAAGGAAGATATGGAATATATGGGTCCTGTCCGTATGAAGGATGTTGAAGATGCTCAGCAGAAGATTGTTAATATAATCAGAAAGCTTGAAGATTCAGCTGAAATTGTTATATCACGAGGCGGAGGTGATGAGATAATTGTCTAATCTGTTAAAAAGAGGTACAACAATCAACAAAGATGAGCGGGTTATAGATTATAACGATATTATAAGGCAGAAGCTGCAGGCGGTTATGAATTCAAAGCAGGGAACTATGGATGCTGATGGATTTATTAACGGACTTCATGCTGATGTGGTAGAGGAGCTTATATCTGATGATGTGGCAGATGCTCTTACTGATGAAGCATCTGATTCATCTGCCGGCCATAATGTAGCGGCAACTCTTGAACAGATTAATGAACAGGCTCAGCAGATAATTAATGATGCCAATGAGCAGGCTGAACAGATATTATCAGATGCCCATAATGATGCAGACAGAATATCTGAAGAAGCCAGACAGAATGGCTACTATGAAGGATGTTCCAAGGCAGAGGAAGAAGTTAATAACAGAATAAATGAGCTTGAACAGGAGTATGAAGCAAAGAAGAAGCAGCTTGAGCAGGAATATTCACAGATGAAAGAGGCTGTTGAACCTGAACTGGTTAATGCTATTGTTGAGGTGTTCAGAAAGGTTACGCATGTTGTTGCAGAGGATAATCATGATATAATTCTGCATCTTATTAATGATGTCATGCATAATGCAGAAGGTTGCAAGGACTTTACTATTAAGGTTTCACCGGATGACTATCGTTTTCTTGTTAATAATCAGGGGAAAATATATTGCGCAATGTCGAAAGAGGTTAATATTGATATTGTTGAAGATATGGGCATGGAAAGAAATCAGTGCATGATTGAGACTAGTACAGGAATATTTAACTGTAGTCTTGATGTAGAACTTGATAATCTTATCAAGAATATTAAGCTTTTAAGCTGTGTGTGATAAGCTGCATGAGAGTACAGATTTAAGGAGGATGTAATGTCAGTGATTAATACAAATAAATATTTGTCATTAACAGAGAAATCTTTCTATAAAAAGCTGGGGAAAGTAACTAAGATAGTAGGACTTACAATTGAATCTGTAGGTCCGGATGCGAGGCTTAATGACCTGTGCCGTATTATTTCTTCTGACAACAGCCAGGAGCTTTATGCAGAGGTTGTAGGGTTTAATGATAATAATGTTTTGCTTATGCCATTCGATGTTGTTGATGGTATCGGTCCTGGATGCATAGTGGAGAATATGGAAAAACCTCTGTCTGTAAGTGTTGGATATGATATACTTGGACATACGCTTGATGGTCTGGGAAATCCTACTGATGGTTCAGAACTTGCGCTTACAGAGGAATATCCGGTAGATGCAGCGCCGCCTGATCCGATGGACAGAGAGATAATAAGCCAGGTCCTTCCGCTTGGAGTTAAGGCTGTGGATGGACTTCTGACAGTTGGCAAGGGACAGAGAATTGGTATATTTGCCGGCAGTGGTGTTGGAAAGAGTACACTGTTAGGTATGTTTGCAAGAAATACCAAGGCTGATATTAATGTTATTGCTCTTATAGGAGAGCGTGGACGAGAGGTAAGGGAGTTCGTTGAAAGGGATCTTGGACCAGAAGGCATGAAGAGAAGTGTGCTTGTTGTGGCAACTTCTGACAAGCCGGCGCTTATAAGAAATAAGGCGGCCAAGACTGCAACAGCCATTGCTGAGTATTTCAGGGATCAGGGTAAGGATGTTCTTCTTATGATGGATTCTCTTACAAGATTTTCTATGGCGCAGAGGGAAATTGGACTGGCTTCTGGAGAACCTCCGGTTACAAGAGGATATCCACCAAGTGTATATAGTGAGATGCCAAAGCTGCTTGAAAGAGCGGGCATGTCTGATAAAGGATCTATAACTGGTCTGTACACTGTACTTGTAGATGGTGATGATTTTAATGAACCGATTACGGATACGGCAAGAAGTATTCTTGACGGACATATTATGCTGTCAAGAAAACTGGGACAGAAGAATCATTATCCTGCTATTGATGTGCTGCAGAGTATATCAAGATGTATGAGCCAGATTGTTGATAAGAAGCATAAGCAGATGGCAGGAAGACTTAAGAATGTGCTTGCTACTTACAATGAGGCAGAAGATCTGATTAATATTGGAGCATATAAGAATGGCTCTAATAAGAATATAGATTATGCAATATATAAGATAGATGCTGTCAATAAGTTTCTTATGCAGCAGACAGATGAAAAGTTTGATTTTGAAGATGAGGTTTCCCAGTTAGAGGAGCTGTTTTCTGACTATGAAGCATTTGAAAACGGAACACTTCAGCTTACTGAAGGTGTAAGAGGACAGAGTGGTGGAAGACCACAGGTCAGACAGCAGAGACGATAGCGGAGGCAGATGATGGCTAAATTCATATACAGTATGCAGAATGTTCTCAATATTAAAGAACGACTGGAAACTCAGGCTAAAACTGAATATGCTGAGATGAATAACAGGCTCTCAATTGAGGAAGATACAATGAGAAGACTTGTGGCAAGGCTTAATTCGTATGAACTGCAGGCTAAGAAAGCAACCATGGACAAGCTTGATATTGCAGAAATGATACGATGTAATAATGCTATCAGGCTGTTGAAGGATCAGATGACACAGCAGGCAGTCAGGATAAGGATTGCAGAGAAAAATGTTGATGCTGCCATGCAGAAGCTTACAGAAGCTGTTCAGGACAGAAAAATCCACGAAAAGCTGAAAGAGAAAGCATTTGAACAATTTAAATCAGAACTTAATGCACAGGAAATGAAAGAGATAGACGAAACGGTAAGTTTTAATTATAATAACAGAGATGACTAATCAATGTTTGGAGAAAAACGGATATGGCTAAGAAGAAAGATGTTAATGTTGAAGATTTAGATGAAGAATCAGGAAAGGGCGGAAAGTTTGTAAGCATACTTGTCGCTGTTCTTATAATTGCTATATGGCTTGTTATATTTGCTCTTCTTATTAAGATGAATGTGGGTGGAATTGGAAGTATGTTAAGACCATTTCTTAAGAATGTTCCAGTGGTTAATCAGATTCTGCCGGAGCCTACTGATGAAGAGGTAAGAGAGGAAACAGGATATAATTATAAGAATCTGTCGGAGGCTGTTGACCGAATTAAGGAACTGGAAGCTCAGCTTGCGCAGTACACAGATTCAGGAGATGCTTCATCACAGACTATAGCAGAGCTTAAAGCAGAGATAGCAAGGCTTAAGGTATTTGAAGAAAATGCGCAGTATTATCAGGAACTAAAAGACAAGTTTGACGAAGAAGTTGTTTATACTGATAATGCTCCTGATATATCTAATTATAAAACATGGTATGAAAGCATAGATCCAGAAAATGCTGCAAAGTTATATGAGCAGGTTGTTAAAGATCTTGAATATTCACAGAAAGTTAAAGAATGGGCTGAAACATATTCTAAGATGGATGCGGCTAATGCTGCTGCAATACTGGAAGAAATGACAGGAGATACAGATCTTGTATCTGATATTCTTCTGTGTATGACATCTAAGCAGAGAGCTGCTATCCTTGCAGAGATGGATCCGGTGTATGCTGCAAAACTTACTGTAATAATGTATCCGAAAAAGGGTTAAGTATATAAGACTTCTTCCCGATATATGTATATGATTAGGTGAAGTGTAACCTGATACAATATAAGGAAAGGAGGACTAACATGGTAAGTTCAGCTATTTCAGGAACATTTTCCAATATGATTCAGGGAACATCAAGGCAGGATAACCAGACGATTACGGACGGAACTTCGGCAGTGGATTTTTCTAAGGTTATGGACAGATCTCTTGAAAAGAATAATTCTGGCGCTTCGGCAGGCAGCTTTACTGAAAAGGTAGCACCTTCGGTTAAGAAATCAGATGGAACAGTTAATATCGGCACCCAGGATTCATCTAAGGTACAGAATTCATCCAAAACACAAAACACTACTAAGGCTGATAAAGATACGACAGATTCTTTGAAGAATGATATCAGTGATGGTGTTACGAAGATAAAGGATAAGATAAAAGAAACACTTGATGTATCTGATGAAGATATTGAAAATGCAATGGAACAATTAGGATTGACAATGGTTGATCTGCTCGATCCACAGAAACTGACAGATCTTGTTGTAATGTTAAATGGAGGCGGTGATTCACTTAGCTTTCTGACTGATGCAGATGCTTTGCTTGCACTGAATAATATTCTTGATACTCAGACAGCTGTTACACAACAGCTTATGGCTGATTATGATATCAGTCCTGAAGATTTTAAAAATGTTATTAACAGCGAGGCAGATGGTATAGCAGAGTCTATGAATCCTGCAGCTGATGATGGCACTGATGATACTGTCAGGTCTTTTGAAGATGATATACAGCCAGAAGACCAGTATATGGATGATGAGAATGTTAATGATGTTATAGCGTCAAAGCTTAAGGTAAAGACAGAAGGCAGTTCTTCAGATGATAAAGAAGATAATGATTCTCATACATTTCTTTCTGATAAACATTCAGATGGCATAGAACAGATTACTACTGATATGTCACAGAGCATCCAGAAGGCTTTTAGTGAAGTTGTTGATGATGTAAGCAATGTTAACCAGACTGATATTGTCAGACAGGTTGTGGAACAGATAAAGCTGACAACGGGACAGCAGATGCAGAGCATAGAGGTAATGCTTAATCCGGAGAACCTTGGAAAGGTGCATGTCACAGTAACAGCAAGAGAAGGCGTTGTTACGGCACAGCTTACAGCCCAGAATGAACAGGTTAAGGCTGCTCTTGAGAACCAGATGACAGCTTTGAAAGAACATTTTAACAATCAGGGCATCAAGGTTGAGGCGGTTGAGATAACTATTGAAAGTCATGGGTTTGAGGCAGAACAGAACCTTGAGGGAAATGATTCTAATCAGGCAGGACAGGAACGAAAAGCTTCGAGAAAGCTTGATTTAAGCAGTCTGGAAGGACTTGAAGAATCTGAGATGACAGATCAGGAAATCAGGGCAAGGGATGCTATTGTTAATGGCGACAGCAGTGTTGAGTATTCAGCATAATGTTATGAGCATTAATTATTATCAGGAGAAAGGAGAAAAACATGGCAAGTACTATTGGAGCATGGTCCTACGTAAAGTCAGATGGTTCATTATCGACAAAGGATGATGTTAATGCAAGTGTAAGCTCTACGGGAAAGAATACTAATACATCAAGCAGCAAGACAACTCTTGATGTTGATCAGTTCCTGCAGCTTATGGTAGCTGAGATGCAGAACCAGGATCCGCTTGAACCGACTGATAATTCTGATTATATGGCACAGTTAGCTACATTTACGCAGGTAGAAGCGACTAAAGAGATGAACACCAATACTCTTCAGGGCATGGCTTCTGATCTTGTAGGTAAGCAGGTTATAATGATTACTAATCAGAATAGTGACGGATTTATTGGTGGAACTGTCGATTACTGGGAAAATATTAACGGAACTGTATATCTTGGAATTGGCGGCAAGTTGTATGATATTGCAGATCTGGATACTGTTATGGATAAGTCATATTACGATAAATGGAATAAGACTGATTCGTCAACATCAACAGATACATCTGGCAAGACAGATGAAACAAATGGCACAGAATCAAAGGATGATACAAAAACTGAGGAGTAAGCTGTTATGATGAATAATATGATTAATGGAAACATTACTTCTATTGAACAGATGACAGATATTATTGACAGAAATAATTCTAAAAATAATGTCCAAAAGACTTATGATGGAAAAACTTTTGCCGATATATATAATCAGAAGCGTTCGATTGAAGAGGTTATTTCCGACAGTGACATTAAAACATCCACAGGATTGAAGTTTTCCAAGCATGCTGGACAGCGGCTTGATGAAAGAGATATCCAGTTATCAGATGAACAGATGATGAGGCTTGAGGAAGGAACCGAAAAGGCAATATCGAAAGGAATCAAGGAATCTCTCGTTATAGTTGATGATCTTTCTTTTATAGTTAATACAAAGAACAGAACAGTCATTACAGCGATGGATCAGAATAACAATGAAGACAATATCTACACGAATATTGATGGAGCAGTAATTATATAGCTGGACCGAAAGGAAGCAATGTGTTCCCGACTGACTGAAGGAACTATGCCCGTCAATATGGTGTCATCAGGATATTTGACTTATAATTATTAACGGAGGAATAATATTATGATGAGATCAATGTACTCTGCTGTGTCAGGACTTAAGGCACATCAGACAAGAATGGACGTTATTGGTAACAATATCGCCAATGTTAATACTGTGGCCTATAAGTCACAGTCAATGACTTTTACAGAAGTATTTTATCAGACAACACAGACTGCATCAGGTCCTAATGCCGAGACAGGCAAGGGTGGTACTAATGCGATGCAGATTGGTCTTGGTTCATCTGTCGGATCAATATCTACAGCAGTATCTACTGAGGGTGCTGCAGAAAGAACAGATAATCCATATGATCTTAAAATTTCAGGAGATGCATTCTTTATTGTAAGTAATGCGGGTAATACATATTTTACAAGAGCTGGTAATTTCAAGGTTGATGAATCAGGAGCTCTTGTAACATCAGGCGGTGCCAATGTTATGGGATGGCAGGTTGATGAGAACGGAAAGACTGTTAAGGATGTAGTTTCAAAGCTTTACGTAAACAGTCCGGAATTCACTTATACATCACCGGAGAGAACATCAGCGGTTAATTTTTCAGGTAATATTAACGCTGGTTCTAAGGACACTATTACTACAACACTGGAGTTCTATGACAGCGTCGGCAATTCATACCAGGCAACAGTTAATATTAAGTATGCAGGTGTTCAGGGAGATAATACCCAGTATACAATGGAACCGGTTTCTGTATCGAAGAATGGAAATCCAACAGACCTTACATTTACTGTGTCCGGACCATTATCTTTTAATACGCTTACAGGTCTTGCAGACCAGTCTAATGCGGAGATTAAGCTTACATTTTCTAATGATGCCACATTATCACAGACTAAGGAAAATGTTGATATCAGAACTATTGGTGAAAGTGAGACAAGCCCGGTTCTGACTCTTGATGCTTCTGGAATTACTATGTTTGCTGACAAGACATCTATTAAAGGTGACAGGGGTATTGGAACAGATAAAGCTGGTGCAGGTAAGGCTGTCGGTAAGATGACATCTGTTGGTATTGATAATTCTGGTTATATTGTTGCAAGTTATAGCAATGGTGATACAAGAAATATAGGACAGATAGCTGTAACAACATTTTCTAATCCAGAAGGTCTTGAGAAAGTCGGAGATAATCTGTATTCGGCAACTCTTAACTCAGGAACTTTTGATGGAATTGGAGAGGATATTTCAACAACAGATGGTTCTATTTCATCTGGAGTGCTTGAAATGTCTAATGTTGACCTTTCATCAGAATTTACTAATATGATAACTACACAGAGAGGTTATCAGGCTAATTCAAGAATTATAACTGTTTCGGATACACTTCTTGAAGAGCTTATTAACCTTAAGAGATAATTTCTGAATATATAAAACGCCTCGAAATAATGAATTTCGGGGCGTTATTGTATTTTTTATAAGTAGTTGTTGCAATAATTGTTTATAAGTGTTTTAATATATATAGTTGATTTTAATGGGGGTACTATACCTTATCTAGTATCAGGAGGTCTTATGATTGATGTTACAAGGCTTAATGGAAAGCATTTTGTGCTTAACGCGGAATTGATTGAGGTTATGGAGGAAACACCTGATACGGTAATCACTCTGACTACTGGACACAAGTATCTTGTTAAAGAAAGCGTTGATGAGGTGCTTAAGAAGGTCTATACGTATAAGAACAGGATTATTAATGGTCCTGTTAATGAATCTGAGGATTAATTTTGATTAGAAGTAATTATTTTTAATATAGAAGAACATAAGATTTTGGAAGGGGCAACATATGGATTTAGCAACAATTTTAGGATTGGTAATTGGATTTGCCATGGTAGTAATTGGTATTATCACTAGTACTGCGAATCCGACAGTGGCAGGAATTATGGATGCGTTTGTTGATATTCCGTCTATAGCCGTTACTATTGGTGGTTCTATAGCGGGATTACTTACGTCATATACGTTTAAAACATTCCTTGGACATCTTAAGGGATTTGGTATTGCAATGAAGGATCCTAAGCTTGATAACGGGGCTGTTATTGCCAAGATTATTGAGTTATCTAATACAGCCAGAAAGGAAGGACTTCTTGCACTTGAGGATATAGCACAGGGACTTGATGATGAATTTATGAAAAAGGGAATTCTTCTTATTGTTGATGGTACAGAACCTGAGCTTGTAAGAGGTATTCTTGAAACAGAACTTGTTAATCTTGATACAAGACATAAGAGTACAATCGGATTCTTTGATAATTGGGCGGCACTTGCTCCTGCATGGGGAATGATTGGTACACTGCTTGGTCTTGTTAATATGTTAAAGAATCTTTCGGATTCTGCAGCAATCGGTCCTAATATGGCGGTTGCTCTTCTTACAACTTTATATGGATCACTTATAGCTAACTGGATCTGTGTTCCTATTTCTAACAAGCTGAAGCTTCAGAATAATGATGAGTATCAGCTTAAGGAAATAGTAATTGAAGGACTGCTTTCAATTCAGGCAGGAGAGAATCCAAGAGTTATTGAAGAAAAGCTTAAGTCATTTCTTGCTCCTTCAGCAAGAACTTCTTTATCTGATAATGGAGGAGGTGAAGGCTGATGGCAAAGCAGAGAACAGAGGATGCACCACCAGCGGCCCTCTGGAAAGATACGTTTTCAGATCTTATGAATCTGCTCTTATGTTTCTTCGTTCTTATGTTTGCTATGTCAACTGTTGATTCGGAAAAGTTTGAGGAGATAGCAGCTTCTCTTTCTTCAAGCTTTAGTGTGCTTCCGTCAGGCGGTTCAGCCTTATCGAAAGAAGGAATTCTTGTCAGCAGTGGAGCTAGCCAGCTTAATGATCTTAGTACATATTATAATAATATGGGACTTAATACTGATGGAGATGTGTCACAGGAAGTCCAGTCTGCTTATGAAGAAGTAGAGCAGGAAGGGCTTGAACAGTCTGAGAGTATGGCAGAGAATATCCAGAAGAATCTTAGCCAGACAGGAATTGCTGATCAGGTGGAAGTAACCGCGTATAGCAAGTATGTTATGCTTAATGTGAGCGGAGGAATTTTGTTTGATTCCGGAAAAGCTGAACTTACTCCAGAAGCAAGAACTTTGCTGGATAAAGTTGGTGATTCCATATATGAATATGATGATAATATTATTACAATAGAAGGACACACAGATAATGTTCCAATTAAGACAGCACAGTATCCTAACAATATGATGCTTTCTTTATACAGAGCATACAGTGTTTTTGATTTCTTTGTATCAGAAAAGGGATTTTCAGACCAGAGTATGACTTCTTCGGGAAGAGGCGATGCAGTTCCTATTGCAACTAATGATACTCCGGAAGGCAGAGCCCAGAACAGAAGAGTTGAGATAAAGATATACAATGCTATTAACAGCTGACAGGAGGATTATTCATGAAGAAGAGTATGATAAATGTAATAACACTTGCACTTGTACTTATTAATCTTGTACTTACAGTGCTTCTTACATTTTCATTAGTTTCGACCAATAAGAAGACCAATTCCCTTATAACTAAGGTTGCAGAGATAATTGACCTTGATGTTGGCGGAGGAACTACAGGAAGCTCATCTAAGGGGAGTGGAAGCATACAGGATATTAAATATATTGATGTTAAGAATAATGATGACACAGATATAATTGTTTCTTTTGTTGATGGTGGCAAGACAAGGTATGCTGTTCTTACTGTTTCAATCGGACTTGATTCTAAGGCTAAGGATTACAGTACAGTATCAACATCAATTGATAATGGAATGAAGGTTATTGTTAATAAGATTACTAATGAGGCTTCTAAGTATACTTATAGCACAATAAGTAACAACAAAACTACTATGGAAGCTGATCTTCTTAAAGAGTTCCAGGAACTTTTTAAAACAGAAACTATTGAGTCTGTACTTGTTAATATGGTTATTCAGTAATTGATATAGAATACAGGTAAGGAGGTGAGGAAGATGGGAGAGGTACTTTCACAAAGTGAAATTGATAACCTCTTGAAAGCATTAAGCAGCGGTGAATTAGATGTTGACGAGATGAAGAACAATGATGAGAAGCAGATTAAGAATTATGACTTTGCCAGACCATCAAAGTTTTCTAAAGAACATTTAAGAACGCTTGAGATTATATTTGAACATTTTGGAAGACTTCTTGCGACTAATCTTCCCGCTTATCTTAGAAAGTCAGTGAGTGTGGATGTCGTTAACTCGGAAGTTGTTATATATTCAGAGTTTTCAAATGCTCTTTCTAATCCTGTACTTCTTGGGGTTGTTGCTATGCAGCCGCTTGCAGGTAATATTATAATGGAGATGGCATCTAATCTGGGGTTTGCTATTGTTGACAGACTTCTTGGTGGTGCTGGTAATTCCCTTGATAAAGAAAGAGATTTTTCGGAAATAGAGCTTACTATACTTGAGAGAATCTTTTCTGTATGTGTCGGACTCATGGAAGAACCATGGGAGAATGTAGTCAAGGTTAATCCAAGACTGGAAAGAATTGAAACTAATTCGCAGTTCGCACAGATAATATCACCAAGTGAGACAATAGCAATTGTCACTATTAATCTTAAAATTGGTGAAGTGGAGGGTCTTATGAACATATGTCTTCCATATGCAACGCTTGAACCGGTAATGGACAAGCTTAATACTAAATATTGGTTTGCCAATATGCAGGAAAAAGATTCTAACACATATGAGGAAGCTATTGAGACTATAATTGATAAAGCTGTGATTCCTATCAAGGCAGTACTTGGTACATCCAAGATAAATGTTTCTGATTTTGTTAATTTACAGGTTGGAGATGTTATAAGAATTAATAAAAAGGTAGATCAGGAACTGGATGTTTATGTAGGCAATATTAAGAAGTTTATGGCACTTCCAGGATACCATGATGATAAATATGCAGTAAGGGTTACAGAGGTAATCAGAGAGGAGAGTGAGCAATAATGGATGGAATGTTATCCCAGGATGAGATAAATGCACTCCTTAGCGGAATGAATGCGGGAGGAGACGATATACCAGATACAGCAGCCACAACAGCAACTGCTGTTGATGATACTAATATGGATGCAGGATTCACTCTTACGGAATCAGAAAAAGATGCAGTAGGAGAGATATCTAATATCAGCATGGGAACAGCAGCTACAACGCTTAGCTCTCTTCTTTCACAAAAGGTTAATATAACAACTCCTAAGGTTGAGGTTGCAACATGGGATGATTTATCAAGAAAATATGACAGACCATGTGTAATGATGCAGATTTCTTATAAAGAAGGTCTTGCGGGCAATAATGTCTTAATCCTTAAGGAAAATGATGTTAAGATAATTACAGATCTTATGATGGGCGGAACAGGAGTTGCTAATCCTGATGAACCATTAACGGAACTTCATCTTAGTGCGATAGGAGAAGCTATGAACCAGATGATGGGCTCAGCAGCTACATCACTTTCATCAATGTTTAACAGAAAGATAGATATAAGTCCTCCTATTGCTAATCTTATTGAAACATACAATGAGCAGGATGAGGATATGCCTAAGTTTCTTAGTCATTCATTTGTTATGGTTGCTTTCAAAATGCAGATAGGAGATCTTATTGATAGTGAGATTATGCAGCTGTATCCTAAGGAATTCGCACAGGAGCTGCTTAATATGTTTATGCCATCATCAGATAGTACAGCAGATACCAAGACTGAACCTGTAACACAGCCGGAGGCTCAGCCACAGCAGCAACCTGTACAGCAGGAAATACCACAGATGTCAGCACAGCCGGTACAGCAGCAGGCACCTGTGAATCCGGGTCAGCAGATGGCTCAGGGGATGCCAATGCAGAATATGGGCATGCCGATGCAGGGGATGCCAATGCAGGGAATGCCATATGGCTATGGGATGCCAATGCAGAACATGGGTACACCAATGCAGCCTGTTCAGGATGTTAATGTTGCTCCGGCAGCATTTCAGCCATTTGCAGCAGATGTTAATCCTCTTTCACAGAAAGAGAATATTGATCTGATTATGGATGTTCCTTTGGAGGTAACTGTTGAACTTGGACGAACAACAAAGTCTATTAAAGACATTCTGGAATTTGCTCCAGGAACAATTGTTGAACTTAACAAGATTGCCGGTGAATCAGTTGATGTGCTTGTCAATGGCAAGTATGTTGCTAAGGGTGAAGTGGTAGTTATTGAGGAAAGCTTTGGTGTTCGTATTACAGAGATTATCAAGTAAATGTTACATATTTCTAAAAAATGCAAAAAAGAGTAGGAAAAATGTAAATTATGTTGTATAATGTGTTTGAATGATTTTTGTGAAAAATTTGATTTTCGGATAGGAGAATGTATATGGCAAAGAATATTTTGATTTGTGATGATGCAGCATTCATGAGGATGATGATTAAGGATATTCTCACAAAGAATGGATATAATATAGCAGGAGAAGCAGAGAACGGACAGAAAGCTGTTGAAAAGTATGCAGAACTTAAGCCAGATCTGGTTCTTATGGATATCACAATGCCAGAGATGGATGGAATTGAAGCGTTAAAGAAGATTAAGGCAGCAGATCCATCAGCATCAGTTATTATGTGTTCAGCTATGGGACAGCAGGCTATGGTTATAGAGTCAATCCAGTCAGGTGCTAAGGACTTTATTGTTAAGCCATTCCAGGCAGACAGAGTAATCGAAGCTGTGCAGAAAGTTGTTGGCTGATAATGATTTTATTAAGTGCTTTAAATAGTAGATGGGAAGCGTTTGCACAGTTGCTTACGCTTCTCGTTGTTTTTATATTTGTTTTGGCTCTTACATATTTTGCTACCAGATGGGCTGGTAATCTGCAGAAGAACAAGATGTCTGGAAGTAACATCCAGATTCTTGAGACAATGAGAGTGACTAACAGTAAGTATATTCAGATTGTTAAGATAGGCAAGAAGTGTTTTGCAATTGCTGTTTGCAAAGATACTGTTACTTATCTGTGCGAACTGGATGAGGATGACCTCATATATGCATCAGAATCAAGAAAGATTAATACAGAAGGTTTTAAAGCTATACTGGAAAAGTTTAAGAAAGACAAACCGGATAATTAGTTAGGCGGGACAGAAGTTATGATACGGTGGATATGGAAACACAGAAAGATGATTGCGGGAATATCATTAAGCATAAGTGCTTTTCTTGCGATGATTATTTTATTTGCAGGAAAGGTAATGGCTGCTGATGAAACAGAAACATCAGGCAACAGTCTTATCAATATTGGTATTTCAACAGGAGATGGCAATGATATGGCAAGCGTTTTACAGATGCTGCTTGTTCTTACTGTTATTTCACTTGCTCCATCTATTCTTATCATGCTTACGTCGTTTACACGTATTGTTATAGTGCTTCATTTTACAAGAGCGGCTATAGGAACACAGACTGTGCCACCTAATCAGGTTATCATAGGTTTGTCTTTATTTTTAACATGCTTTGTTATGGCACCGACATTTACACAGATATATGACAGTGCGCTAAAGCCGTTGTCTAATAATGAAATATCGATTGAGGAAGCGTATGAAACGGGAGTCAAGCCGTTAAGGACATTTATGCTTAAACAGACTTCGACGAAGGATCTTGATACATTCCTTAAGATTGCAGGGTATGAGGAAGGCTCAATATCATCTGAAGATGATATTTCAATGACAGTGTTGGTTCCATCGTTTATTATAAGTGAACTCAGGATTGCATTTATTATAGGATTTCTGATATATATTCCTTTTATTATTATTGATATGGTTGTTTCATCGACACTTATGTCCATGGGTATGATGATGCTCCCGCCAACGACAATTTCAGCTCCTTTTAAGATATTGCTATTTGTCATGGCTGATGGATGGAATCTTATTATTGGCAATCTTGTTGCTACATTTAAGTAAGAAAGCGAGGATTAGTATGGACGCTGGACAGGTTGTTACAATTGCACGACAGACAATATGGGTTATAGTTAAGACTTCAGTGCCACTTCTTCTTGTATCTATGGTGGTCGGATTGATAGTAAGTTTATTTCAGACACTGACATCGATTCAGGAACAGACACTGACATTTGTACCTAAGCTGATTGCTATTATGATTGCTCTTATGATTATGGGAAACTGGCTTCTTAATGAGATTGTATCATTTATGCAGATGCTTTGGGGAAGCTTCAGTCAATATGTATGAATGCAGGGATAGTATGTTATGAATTTTACGTTTGCTTTGGAACAGTTTGAATTATTTGTTTTGATTTTAATAAGGCTGGCATCTTTTGTATTTGCTGCGCCTTTTTTTAATATGGCTAATGTTCCTCAGAGAGTTAAGATTGGATTCTCTTTCTGTCTGGCAATTCTTGTGTATTCATTGTTCCCTGATATGTCTGTTGAATATAATGGGATGATTGAATATGCAATAATTGTTGTTCAGGAGGTTATTGTCGGGATAATGCTTGGCCTTATATCCTCGTTGTGTGTTCAGATTATTATGTTTGCCGGCAAGATAATTGATATGGATATAGGTATATCGATGGCACAGCTGTATGATCCGACAACAAGGATGCAGGTAGGAATAATGGGCAATTTCTATTATTATATGATGATGCTTCTTCTTATAATTTCAGGAATGCATCAGTATCTTGTTGCTGCAATTGTTGAAACTTATAAGGTTATACCTATTGGAGGTGTTAAGTTTTCAGCAAGCATATATACAACAATTATTGGCTTTATGTCAGACTATTTTGTTATAGGATTCAGAATAGCGCTTCCTATATTTGCGTCTATTCTTATGCTTAATTGCATTCTTGCTATTCTTGCCAGGATAGCTCCGCAGATGAATATGTTTGTTGTTGGTATGCAACTTAAGATTTTTACAGGTATTTTTGTTATTTTGTTTACAATATCAATGCTTCCATCTATTTCTAATTTTATATTAGATGAGATTGAAAAATTATTTGCTATGCTGGTAAGGGGTATGAGTTAGTGCAGGATACAATGTTAAGGATGAACCTTCAGCTTTTTGCCAAGGATGGTCCGGGCGGAGAAAAGACCGAGCCGGCAACCAGTAAAAAGCTTACAGATATAAGAAAAGAAGGTCAGGTTGCGAAGAGTAAAGAATTGATTACAGCAGTTTCGCTTCTGGCACTTTTTATTATTCTAAAAGTGTATGTAGGCGGAATAGGTACCAAGCTGATAGGCTCTTTTAAAACTATATATGGTCTGATGGAAAAGGTTATTAATGACAGTGCGCAGGGATTGAGTATTAATATGGCATCAAGTATAGTGAGACAATCATTTGTTCTTATTCTTAATGTTATAGTACCTGTTCTTATTATTGCGGTTATAATAGCTATTCTTGGAAATATGCTGCAGCAAAGCTGGATGGTAACGGCTAAACCGCTGGCACCAAAAGCAAGTAAAATTAATCCTATCAATGGCTTTAAAAGATTGTTTTCTGTGAGACAGCTTTTTGAATTACTTAAATCAATAGCCATGATTATTATAATAGGGGTTCTTGTGTATAGTTCTATTAAGAAGAATATGAACCTGTTACTTACATTTTATGATATTACACTATATACGGCACTGTCTTTAGTTGGCAATATTATTATCAGTCTTGGAATACAGATAAGTGCAGTGTTTCTTATTATTGGATTTGTAGATCTTATTTATCAGAGACATAAGTTTAAGACTGATAATATGATGACTAAGCAGGAAGTTAAAGACGAATTTAAGAATGCTGAAGGTGATCCACAGGTTAAGGGTCAGATCAGGCGAAGAATGCAGGAAGTATCAAGGCGTAGGATGATGCAGCAGCTTCCTGAAGCGGATGTTGTAATTACTAACCCTACACATTTTGCGGTTGCGTTAAAGTATGAACCTAATTCGGGGAAAGCACCCGTTGTTATTGCCAAGGGAGCGGATTATCTTGCGTTCCAGATAAGAGATAAGGCTAAAGAGTATAATATTTCTATTGTTGAGAACAAACCTCTTGCCAGAATTATATATCACAATGTTGATATTGGAATGGAAATCCCGCCAGAATTATATTATGCAGTGGCTGAAATTCTTGCATCTGTTTTACGCGCAAATAATAGATAATAGTCGAATTATGTGATATAATTTTTCTGAATAAATAATGAATATAATTAATGGAAAGGAGAGGAATAATGAAGATTAAGAAAAATGACCTGTTTATTGGTATATATCTTATGGCATCAGTGTTATTCTTCATTATTTCTATTCCTTCATGGCTGCTTGATATTCTGCTTGCAATTAATATCCTGGTAGCACTTGTTATTCTGTTTAATTCACTTTTTGCAAAAGAAGTGCTTGATATGGCATCTTTCCCAACGATGCTGCTGTTTACAACTATTTTTAGAATTTCTCTTAATGTATCATCTACCAAGCTTATATTGAAAAATGGTGATGCTGGTAAGGTTGTTGATACATTTGGAAAGTTTGTTGGCGGCGGCAATCTGGTAATAGGTATTATTATATTTATAATACTTATTATTGTACAGTTTGTTGTTATTAATAAGGGTTCTGAACGAGTTGCTGAGGTAACAGCAAGATTTACACTTGATGCCATGGCTGGTAAACAGATGGCTATTGATTCGGATCTTAATGCTGGAGCAATAACTGACAAAGAAGCAGCAGAGAGAAGAAAGAAGCTCCAGCAGGAGAATAGTTTCTTTGGCTCTATGGATGGTGCTACCAAGTATGTAAAGGGTGATGCCACAGCTGGCCTTATTATTACAGGAATCAATCTTGTAGGCGGTATCATAATGGGAATGATATACGGCGGGTTAAGTATCAATGATGCTCTTTCAAAGTATACTATTCTTACTATTGGTGACGGATTATGTTCGCAGATACCATCACTTTTGATTTCTTTGTCAACAGGTATCCTGGTTACTAAGGCATCAAGTGATGGCGAGCTTGGTGATGAGCTTGTGGGACAGTTGTTCTCAATGGACAGGGTTCTTATTATGGTTGGTATAGCTCTTTCGGTACTTGGCCTTCTTACTCCTCTTCCATGGTATATATTTATTCCATTGGGAGCAGCGCTTATTTTTTATGGAAGAAAGCTTGGAACTAAAGCTGGTGAGGCTAAGATTGAGGAAAGTGCTGAACAGGAGGAAACAGAGGCTCAGGAGATCAGAAAGCCGGAAAATGTTGTTTCTTTGCTGAATGTGGATCCTATTGAGCTGGAATTTGGATATGGTATTATTCCGCTTGCGGATGTCAATCAGGGTGGAGATCTTCTTGACAGGGTTGTAATGATAAGAAGACAGATTGCTCTTGAACTGGGAGCGGTTGTTCCTATTATCAGATTGAGGGATAATATCCAGCTTAATCCCAATCAGTATGTTATTAAGATTAAGGGAATACAGGTCAGTGAAGGAGAGATTTTATTTGACCATTATATGGCAATGAATCCTGGATATGTTGAAGAGGAGATAACGGGTATACCTACATTTGAACCATCATTCCATCTTCCGGCAATATGGATAACAGAAAGCCAGAGAGAGAGGGCGGAGTCACTTGGTTATACAGTTGTTGATCCTCCTTCTATAATTGCTACACATCTTACGGAAGTTATAAGACAGCATATTGCAGAGCTTCTTACAAGACAGGATGTGCAGAATCTTATCAATAATATTAAAGATAATAATACAACTCTTATTGATGAGCTTGTACCTAAACTTATGGGAGTTGGTGAGATTCAGAAGGTTCTTCAGAATCTTCTGGAAGAAGGAATATCTATAAGGGATCTTGTTACTATATTTGAGACACTTGCTGATCATGCGGCAGTTACAAGAGATCCGGACATTCTTACAGAATATGTTCGTCAGGGACTGAAGAGAGCTATTTCAAGCAAGTATTTCCCTATAGGGGAAGTTACTAATGTTGTAACAGTAGATCCTGGAATTGAGCAGGAAATTATGAACTCTGTTAAAAATACTGAGCAGGGATCATATCTGGCGCTTGATCCTGACAGAAGTAAAAAGATTGTTGAAGCGTTAGGCAATGAACTTAAGAAACTTGAGGATATGGGAAAGAACCCTATTGTTATAACTTCTCCTATTGTGAGAATGTATTTCAGAAAGCTCGCAAAGGATTATTATAAAGATATAATTGTGATTTCATACAATGAAGTGGAATCTAATGTTGAATTACAGTCAGTTGGGATGGTGACAGCATAATGATAGTTAAGAAATTTCAAGCAGAGACAGAGACAGAAGCTATATTGAAGGCTAAGGATGAACTAGGAAGTGGTGCTGTTGTCCTTAATGTTAAAACGCTTAAGCAAAGAGGAATTTTCAGACTTTTTAAGAAGGATGTAATTGAAGTTACAGCTGCATTAGAGGAGAAGGAATTCGTTAACGGAATTAATAATAAGAAACCAACATTTTCTAATAAGGCAAAGGAGAATGTTGATAATTCACAGGCTGTTAATGCATCGGCTGTTAAACAGTCATCAATTAATCTGGTTGCTGATGAAAAAATCGATATTAATTCAAACTCTGCTAATATTGAGAAAAAGCTTGATTCATTACATTCTTTGCTTGAAAACCAGATTGGTAATAAGACATCTTCAAACAGACAGCCACATGCTAAGGAAAATGTAAGCGAGATTGCTGCGACACAGGAAGATGGCAGGAAGATTGTAAAAGAAAGAGAAAATGCCAATTTCAAATTTCTCCAGCTCATATATAAGAAAATGGTTGATAATGAGGTGGATACCAAGTTTGCAGATGAAATTATAGGTGATATTGAAGCGTCTTTAAAGAAAGAGTCTAATATTGACAGCATACTTGCTGCTGTTTATCAGAAAATAATATTAAAGCTTGGTGAGCCAAGGATTATAAAACAGACAGATAAGCCGAAGGTTATCTTTTTTATTGGACCTACAGGTGTTGGCAAGACAACAACAATTGCTAAGATTGCATCACATTTTAAGCTTGAAAAGTATACAAAGGTTGCTTTTATAACATCTGATACATACAGGATAGCAGCAGTAGAACAGCTTAATACTTATGCGTCTATCATAGACTGTCCGGTCAGTGTTGCATATTCTGCAGACGAAATGGATGAGTGTCTTGATGAATTTAAGAATTATGAACTTATTCTTGTTGATACGGCTGGAAGGTCACATAAGTCTGCTGAACAGATGGAGGAGTTAGATGATATTATAGCAAAGGTGGAAAACAGAAAAGACGAATTTGACTATGAGATATATCTGACACTGAGTGTTACAACTAAATATAAAGACCTTATTAATATTGCAGAAAAGTACAAGCATATTAAGGACTGGGCTATTATATTTACTAAACTTGATGAGACCTGCTGCCTGGGTAATATGCTTAATATGAAACTGTTAACAGGTGCACCTTTATCATATACAACATCAGGACAGAATGTTCCCGATGATATAGAGGTTATTAATGAACAGGCTCTTGCAAAATTATTATTGGGAGGTAATTCATAATGGATCAGGCAGAGAATCTTCGCAATATAATTAAAAGGCAGAACCAGAAAGAAGTAACTAATGCAAGGGTTATAGCAGTTACAAGTGGAAAGGGTGGAGTAGGAAAGTCCAGTGTTTCTATTAATCTTGCCATACAGTTTACCAAGATGGGCAAAAAGGTAATTATTCTCGATGCTGATTTTGGACTTGCTAATATAGAGGTTATGTTCGGGGTTATACCACAGTACAACTTAAGTGATATGATGTTTAAGGGAAAAGAGCTTAAGGATATTGTTATGGAAGGACCAGAAGGGGTTAAGTTCATATCCGGAGGTTCTGGAATTGCCAGACTTGTTAATCTTGACAAGGAACAGGTAAAAAGGCTTGTCAGTAAGCTGTCAGATCTTGAAAATATGGCAGATGTTATCATTATTGACACGGGTGCAGGAATATCCCCATCTGTTATGGAATTTCTTGTGGCCAGTCCGGAAACGATACTTGTTACTACGCCTGAACCGACATCTATAACGGATTCCTATGCTTTATTGAAGGCATTGGCAATGCATGAGAATTTCAGAAAAGGCGAAGCTAATATTAAGATGATTGCTAACAGGGTTAATTCAGAGAATGAAGCCCGTAATTTATATGAGAAACTAAATATGGTTGTTACAAAGTTCCTGAATGTTAATATCCAGTACCTTGGATGTGTACCACAGGATAATAATATTGTTAAGGCTGTTATGAGACAGCAGCCAGTTTCACTTATATATCCAAATGCTGTATCAACTAAGCATTTTGAAGATATAGCATCAAGGATTATTGCAGGAGAAATGGATGTGCCGGTATATCGCAGAGGTATACGAGGGTATCTTAAGTCGGTATTTGCTAAAAACTTATGATGAATGGGGTGAGTAAATGTTTGAACCACTTGTTGTAGGAGCTAAGGTAGAGGTCTACATTAAAACAAATCATTATACAGATGATTCTGGAAACAGGGAAATGTTTACTAGTCAGGTAATGGATTTTCGTGATGACTGCATTATATGTACTATGCCTGTTGATAAGGGTAAGCTTATTGTTCTGGAAGTCGGAAATATGCTTGAGACATATTTTTATGCTGGAAAATCTATTTACAGAGCAGATTGTCTGGTTTCAAACAGAGGAAAAGAAGGTAATATATTCACTATGGAATTAAAGCCTCAAACACCTCTTAAGAAATTCCAGAGACGTGAATATTACAGACTTGAATGTTCTATACCTGTTGATATTGTTTCTCTTACCCAGGATGAAAGACAGGAGCTTGAAAATAGGCTGGCTATACCATCAAGGCTTATGATGCCTGAAGAAAAGGGAACTATAATTGATATAAGTGGAGGCGGTCTGAGAATATTTACTAAAAGGCAGTATGTTAAGGATGCTATTGTTGTTGTGAAATTTTCTATTGAATTTAATGGTAAGGTTAAGAATATGGAGCTTGTGGCTGCTGTTATAGCTTCATTTAGAAATATGAATGATGAAAGCATGTATGATAACAGACTGCAGTTTATTATGAATAGCAGGGAAGATACTGAAGATATAATAAAATTCATATTTATACAACAAAGGTTAATGCGACAGAAAGAGAGGGGATTGTAGAGTGGCAAAAAAAATACTGGTTATAGATGACTCTGCACTCATGAGAAGAGTTATATCTGATATAATTAATGAAAGTAATGAGTACGAAGTAGCTGCTATTGCAAAAGATGGTGTTGAAGGATTTGATATGATAGTGTCTAATCCTAATCTATACAGTGCTATTATTCTCGATATCAATATGCCTAAGATGAATGGGATTGAGTTACTCAGGAATCTTCAGAAGAATCATATTGAACAGACAGTTATTGTAGTCAGCACCGTGGCTAAAGAGGGCGCTAAGGAAACTATACAGGCACTTGAGTATGGTGCATTTGATTTTGTTACCAAGCCAGAGAATTATCTTGAAACCAAGAGCGATAATTTTAAGCAGAGAATTCACAATATGCTGAATGTAGCCACTAATTCCAAGGCTTCTATAGAAAGAACAAGATCGATAACAAGATCATCTGGCTCTGTCAGCACAAGACTATCAGGCACAGCTTCGTTAAGGGACAAGACATCAGCTTTTTCTTCGGCATTTTCAGATAAGAAAGCATCCAATGCTGCAATATCTGCATTGAGGAGAAGAAATGAGCTTAATGATAAGATTCCACCTAAGGTTAATCCATCACATTATACCAATATTAAGAGTGGAAGTAAGAAAGTTGTTGCATTAGCGTGCTCAACTGGTGGCCCGAAGTCATTACAACAGGTAATACCTATGCTTCCTAAGAATCTTGATGCAGGAGTTGTACTTGTACAGCATATGCCAGCTGGATTCACAGCATCTCTTGCTGCCAGACTTAACGAGATAAGTGATATTAATGTGAAGGAAGGCGCAGATGGTGATTCAATTGAAAAAGGATGGGTGTATATTGCACCTGGAGGAAAGCATATAAGGGTTGTAAGGAATGGTTCAGGATATAGCATAAAGCTCAGTGATGAACCAGCCGTTGAAGGGTTGAGACCATGTGCCAATGTTATGTACAAGTCACTTGTTAATTGTAATTATGATGAGATTACTTGTGTTGTACTTACAGGCATGGGAGCTGACGGTACAGAAGGAATTAAAGCACTTTCAGACGGAAAGAAGAAAATTCATGTTATTGCACAGGACGAAGACAGCTGCGTTGTATATGGAATGCCTAAGGCGATAGCACAGACCGGTCTGGTGGATGAAGTAGTTCCTCTTAATAAAATTGCAGAAACTATAACAAAGAATGTGGGGGTATCTTAGAATGGATGTAAGCCAGTATTTAGAGATATTTATTGATGAATCAAATGAACATTTACAGAATCTTAGCGATGGTATTATGATTCTTGAAAAGGAACCTGATAACAGTGATACTATTAATGAGATTTTCAGGGCGGCACATTCCCTTAAAGGTATGGCTGGTACAATGGGATATAAGAGAATGCAGAATCTTACCCATGATATGGAAAATGTATTTTCTGAGGTCCGTAATGGTAATATTAAAGTCGATTCAAGAATGGTAGATGTATTATTCCAGTGCCTTGATGCACTTGAACAGTATGTTAATAATATTCAGGAGACATCTGATGAGGGAACTGATGATAATGAACCTATAATTAAGGCTCTTAATTCGTTTATTGTTAACAGCGAAGATAAGGGAGCACTTCCTGCTGAACCAAAGAAGGATGAGACACCAAAGCAGGAACAGGATGAATCAAGTGATAATGCTAAAGCTGCAGCAGGTGGCTATGATAAATATAATAATCTTATATTTGCTGATTTTGAAAAAAATGCTGTCAATGAAGCTCTTGAAAAGAAACTGAATGTATTTGTAATTAAGGTCAGTGTTGATGAGAATTGTATTCTTAAGGCAGCAAGAGCTTTTCTTGTGTTTAAGAATCTTGAAGGACACTGCGATATTATTAAGTCAGAGCCTTCAGCACAGGATATTGAAGATGAGAAGTTTGAACTTGATTTCAGTATTGTAGTTGTGACAGAGGAAAGCTATGATTCAATTGTGGGAATTATTAAGAATGTTTCAGAGATAAAGGATGCTTCAGGTGAGGCTATTACAGTTCCTTTTGCAGAAGAAGAGGAAGAAAAAGAAGAACAGAAAGAAGAGTCAAGACAGGAAGAGAAGAACTCTGAAACTGAGAATAAGCCAGTGCCAGCTGCCAAGAAACAGGCACCAGCTGCTAATAATAAGTCTACTAAGACAGTCAGCCATACAGTACGTGTTGATATTGAAAAGCTGGATGTTCTTATGAATCTTGTAAGTGAACTTATTATTGCAAAGAATGGACTTGTATCTGCAAGTGTTTCTGAGGATGGAACAACATCTGTTAATCAGAAGTTTGGTGAACAGATTGAATATCTTGAAAGGGTTACAACTAATCTTCATGAATCAGTCATGAAGGTCAGAATGATGCCAATTGAGAGTGTATTTGCCAAGTATCCTAGAATGATAAGAGATCTTAATAAGAAGCTTGGCAAGAAGATGGAACTTTATATGTCAGGTGAGGAAACAGAGCTTGACAGAACTGTTATTGATGAAATAGGAGATCCTATTATGCATCTTCTTAGAAATTCTGCTGACCATGGCCTTGAAAGTGCAGAAGTAAGAGCTGAAAGAGGTAAGCCGGAAGTAGGTTCTATCTGGCTTGATGCTTATCAGGAAGGTAACAATGTTGTTATTGAGGTAAGAGATGATGGTAATGGTATTGATGTAGAAAAGGTTAAGCAGAAGGCAGTTGAGAAGGGTAGTCTTACTCAGGAACAGGCTGATGCACTTACAGAGAAAGAAGCTATTGATCTTCTGTTTAAACCAAGCTTTTCAACATCGGATAAAGTTACAGATGTGTCAGGAAGAGGCGTAGGTCTTGATGTTGTTAAGTCTAAGATTGAGGCACTTGGCGGAGACGTTGAGGTTAAAACTACATATGGAGAAGGAAGTACATTTAGTATAAGACTTCCGCTTACACTTGCAATTATTCAGGCACTTATGGTTAAGGTTGGTGAAGAGAAGTATGCTATAGCTCTTGGATCAATTGAAACTATTGAAGATGTGCCTGTCAGTGAGATTAAATATGTTCATGCTAAGGAAGTTATTAACTTAAGAGGTAATGTAATTCCACTTATAAGACTCAGGGAGCTTCTTGATATTCCAGGAAAACCAGAAGAGTCAGATAACATCGTGATAGTTATTGTAAGAAAAGGCGATAAGCTTGCTGGTCTTGTTGTTGATAATCTTATCGGACAGATGGAGATTGTTATTAAGTCACTCGGTAAGTACATTAATATTAACAGAATGATAAGTGGAGCAACAATTCTTGGCGATGGTTCAGTAGCTCTTATTATTGATGCTAATACACTTGTATAGGGGAGGATAAGATAATGGAGAATATTAATGCAATAGAAGATAAGAACGCAGAATCAACAACTTCTGTACAGTATATTGTTGTTAAGATAGGAAACGAACAGTACGGCATTGATATCAAGTATATTGATAATATTGTAAGAAGCCAGAATATTACAAGAGTTCCTAAAACTCAGCCGTATTATAAGGGGGTAATTAACTTAAGAGGTGAGATATGCCCTATTATGAGCATGAGACTTAAGCTGGGACTTGAACCAGATGAACTTACTGATAAGACAAGATTTATAATTGTTAAAGTTGAAGGTGCATCAATTGGTGTTATTGTAGATCAGGTTAAGGAAGTTGTTACTCTTGAGAACGATGATATCGAGCGTGTAAGCAGATCTTCAAACGATGATGCGGCAGCTAACTATATTAGTGCAATAGGAAAGAAAGATGGAGAACTTATATCACTTCTTGATATCGTGAGTCTTGTTGTGGAAAATGATTAGCATAAGGGGAGAAGGTATGTCTAGAATAGATTTGAATGAACTTAATGATATTCAGTATGATGTATTAAGAGAAATAGGAAATATAGGAGCAGGTAATGCGACAACAGCATTGTCTCAGATGCTTAACCAGAAAATGGATATGTCAGTTCCAAAGGTAGCACTTATACCATTTAACCAGATATCGGAGATAATGGGCGATGAAGACCAGACGGTAGTGGGCATACTTCTTGGGTTTGAAGGTGATGTACATGGAATGATGATGTTCCTGTTTGATACCAAATCAGCACATCATCTGGTTAATACGTTAATGATGCAGGATATGGAAAATGGTGTTGAAGCAGGGTCAGAGTTTTCAGAAATGGAAATGTCAGCCCTTAATGAAATAGGAAACATTGTTTCTGGTTCGTATCTTACAGCTATTTCCAAGCTCACTAATCTTAAGATGATATCTACTGTTCCAGAGATGACGATAGATATGATAGGAGCATTATTAAGTGTCCCTGCTTCAGAATTTGGAAAGTATGGAGATAAGTTATTACTTATTCAGTCGCAGTTTGGAGAAATGGATTTTGTTAATGGTTATTTCCTTATGATTCCTGAGTTGGAGTCATATGATGTTTTGTTAGATTCACTGGGTGTATAATAATTGGTTTTATTGAAAGAGTTTATATGGATATGGGAAATATGATAAAGGTTGGAATGGCTGATTTAAAAGTATGCAAATGCCCAGATGCTCTTACCACCCTTGGGCTGGGTTCATGCGTCGGAGTTGCGTTATATGATCCGGTAACTAAAGTGAGTGGACTACTTCATTGTATGCTTCCAGACAGTACTCAGTTCAGAAATAACAGTAACATTGCAAAGTTTGCAGATACGGGAATTGATGAACTTATACATCAGATGCGCCTGCTTGGAGCAAGTGAAAACAGGCTCGTTGCCAAGATAGCTGGAGGAGCACAGATGTTTGCTAATAAAAGCAATAATGATTCTCTGCGGGTTGGAGAACGTAACTCCATAGCTGTCAAAGAAAAATTGAAGAATTTACATATAAGACTTTTGTCGGAGGACTGTGGACAGAATTACGGAAGAACAGTTGAATTTTATTCTGAAACAGGAGATTATGTTATTAAAGCAGTAGGCAAACCACAGAAGGTCATATAGATAATATGGTTTGTCCAACGATAGGAGGCTGTATGAATAAGTTTAGAAATGTGCCAGCAATAATTACATTGCTGGCTGGATTTATAACCAGTGTGATTATGATAATACATAGATACTCACTGGTTAATTTTATGTGGGTTTTAGTTAGTATAATGCTTGCTTTTTATGTAAGTGGTGTATTAATAAGATTTGCGCTCAATAAGGTTGTACAGAAAAAGAACGATAAAGAAGATGATAAATCCCATGATGTGGGAGATAACGATATACTGGATGAAAATAATGCAGATAATGATGGAAAAACCAATCAGGATAATTAATTTAGAATGATTACTATGGCATAAGTTATAGCTTTATGGTATTATTGGAGTATATTTTATTATTTTGGGGGCACAGACCATGGATGAGGCGGGCAGAGATAAACTGTGGAAGAATTACATATCTACTCGGAGCAATGAATATCGTGATGAGCTGATTGTTGAATATGCGCAGCTTGTTAAGCTGGTTGCTGGACGGTTGAATATGTATCTTGGATATAATGTTGAATACGATGATTTGGTAGGATACGGAATATTTGGACTTATAGATGCTATTGATAAGTTTGATTATGGTAAGAATGTTAAGTTCGAGACATATGCAAGTCTGAGAATTAGAGGTGCCATTCTGGATCAGATAAGAAAAATGGACTGGATACCAAGATCTCTCAGGCAGAAGCAAAAGAAAATTGAAGCTGCCATGGCAAAGATTGAGAGTCAGACGGGGCATATAGCAAGCGATGAAGAACTTGCAGCTGAATTGGGGATTTCAGTTGATGAATTATCTGACTGGCAGGGAAAGATGAAAGCATCTAATCTTATTTCACTTGATGAATATACAGAGGCAGGCAGTGAAGTTAAGATGGAATCTGTTGGAAATTCACATTTTGACCAGCCTGAAGATGCAGTAGAAAAAGAAGAATTGAAAAAGATGATGGTAAAAGCAATAGATTCGCTTACAGAAAAAGAGAGAAGTGTTGTTGTATTATACTATTATGAAGAGATGACATTAAAAGAAATCAGCCTTACACTGGAAGTATCGGAATCTAGAGTATCTCAGCTTCATACGAAGGCGTTGAATAAAATGAAAAAAATATTGGGTGATTATGTTTTTTCATTATAAATACAAGAGATTTGTAATGAAATTCATAAGAAAGGGAAACTGACGTATGATTAACGAGTGCAGGAATGGATATTTTCAATTTGACTCCAGAGAAGATGGATTGTATCTGATAGTTTTTCCGTCACAGTCAGGTGAAGGAACTGTTAATATAGAAGATATAATGTATTACATAGATGTCAAGAAAATATCATGTGATATTGTCAGAATTAATGAGGCTGTTAAAAAAGGCAGAACAGCAGTTACAGAGGTTAAAGTTTCGGATGAGAAGGTGCATCCATATGCAGAGTTCGGAGATTACAGAATTGGTGCTGACTGCATGAGTGTGGAAGCTGTATTTTATCCGCCATTTGTTGGGGCGGACATGCTTACAGAATCTGAAATTGAAAAGGATCTTGAGTATAATGGGATTAAGACAGGCGTTGATAAGAATGTGATACAGAAATTTCTTGAAAATCGTAATTATGGCAGTGCTTATCGTGTGGCTGCAGGAAAGCTGCCTAGAGACGGACAGGATGGATATGTTGAGTATAAGTTTAATATTGATTTGAAGCCACGTCCTAAGATGAATGATGATGGAACTGTGGATTTTCATACGTTGGAGAATATTAATCATGTTTCGGCAGGAGATGTTGTCGCTGTGCTTCACAGAGAGGACCGGGGAGATGACGGAGTTGATGTACTTGGACGAAGAGTACTTCCAAAGAAAGTTAAAAAGGTTATATTCAGACATGGAAGAAATCTTACAATATCTGAAGATGGATTAAAGCTGATTTCACAGATAAGCGGACATGTTATACTTGATAATGATAAAGTATATGTATCTAATGTCCTTGAATTAGTTGATGTTGATAATTCGACAGGAGATATTGATTATGACGGAGATGTTAATATAACAGGTAATATTCTTGCAGGTTTTACAGTTAAAGCATCAGGAGATATTTCTGTAAATGGAATTGTTGAAGGGGCAACTGTAATATCAGGTGGTTCTATTACATTCAACAGAGGCGTTCAGGGAATGAATAAGGCGGTTATCCAAGCAGGGGGGAATATTGTATCCAAGTTCATAGAGAGTGCTGAAAGTGTGTATGCAGGCGGTAATATAGAAGCAGATTCAATATTACACAGTAAGGTCACAGCAAAAGGAACAATTACAGCATCAGGAAGAAATGGTCTTATTATAGGTGGAGAAGTTAAATCTATTTTTAAGATAGAAGCAAAGTCTATAGGTAATTCCATGGGAACTAATACAACTGTGGGGGTTGGAGTAGACCCTGCAGCCAAGAGAAAAGTTGATGAATTAAAAAATAGTCTTGGAAAGCTTGGAGATAATAAAATACAGCTCAACCAGCTTCTTTCTGCTTTAAGAAAAAAACAGGAAATTGAAGGCGGTCTTGATAAAGAAAAGCATGAACTTCAGACAAGAACTATGAGAAATCTTATATTGCTTGAACAAGAGATTAACAAAGAAAAGAAAGAGTTGGAAGAAATCCGTACACAGCTTGGAGAAGAAAAGAATGCATGTATTAAGGTATATGACGCAGCATATGTGGGCGTCAAGCTTGTGTTTGGAGATCAATGCTTATTTATAAAGAAAAAGTATGATTATTGCCAGTTTATAAAAGAGGGCGCAGATATTAAGTGTACAGCGTTGTAATGCATGGAAGTCAGAGACGGGGTGATAAAATATGATGATTAAACCGATAGATTTTGCGATGATACAGCAACAGAATACAGTTGCAAAAGAACAGCATAACATTGATTCACATCCGATGACTGAACAGCAGACAATTAACCAACAGATTCAGAAGAATATTGAAAACAGGTCTTCACAAGTTAATAAGAAAGATAATGCTGATAATAATGGTGGGCATTATGATGCTAAAGACAAAAGCAGTAATCAGTATGAGAATAATAAAGAAAAAGAACGCAGGACTAATCTGGATGGAAAAGTTGTAATAAAGGGACAGGGGTCACTTGATTTTGATGTAAAGATATAACAGAGAGTTTATGGAGGAAGTAATGGCAGCTATAGAGATTGTTCTTATTGTGGCAGGAATCATATGCGTAATCGTCAGCATTGTAATGGATATTGGATCAGATGATAAAGAACCTAATAGTATTTCTACAGAATTGACACAAGAACAGGAAAACAGAATTAAACAACAGATAGAAAAGATTATAGATGAACAGATAGGTGGTGTTACGGAGAGAACAGAGGCATCTCTTGATAAGATTTCTAATACTAAGATTCTTGAAATGAATGATTATGCTGAAAGCGTTCTGGGAGAGATTAACAGGAATCACAATGAAACTGTTTTTCTTTACGATATGCTTAATGAGAAAGCTAAAGAGATAAAGACAACAGTAAAGGATGTCAATAATACGAAAAGACAGGTTGAAAAGATTCACGCCGAAGTTGTGACAGCTGCAGACGATGCTGTAGTAAATGAACCGGACAGAACAGATGATGGTGGTGAACCAGCTTATGAAAAGGCAGATAAGTCGGATAAAGATACAAAGGACATAGCAAAAGAAAGGCTTGTTGCCCTGGTAAAGAAGAGCAATGAAAAAGCTGGGGCTAAAGAGGGCAGCGTGGGAAGAAATTCACAGGCTGATAATCTTGCTAATAAAGTATTGGAAGACAGCAAAGATATTAACAAAGAAGAGAAAATCAACAAGGAACAGGAAAATGCTGCAGATGTAACAGAACCTGTAAAGAAAACATCTGCTAAGAGTCCGGCTGCAAAGAATTCAACAACAAATAGCAGTGCTGGGAAGAATAGTACCGGTAAGAACCAGTCTGGAAAGACTGCATCAAGAAAGAAAACAGCATCAGGCGCATCCCAAAATAAAGAAAACCCGACAATTCAACTGGAGCCAGGTATGACTAACAATGAGAAAATATTGCTTCTTAATGATAATGGCATGGCAGTTAAAGATATTGCAAAACAGTTAAATCTTGGTGTGGGTGAGGTTAAACTTGTTATTGATCTTTATAAGGGTGGTAATTAAAAATGAAATTCAGATATTATATGAGAGGCTTTGGCGCCGGACTTATAGTTGCTGTCATTGTTCTTATGATTGCAGGTAGAATTCAGAAGAATAATCAAGATTACGCAGTAGTTTCAGGCAATAAAGAAACTGAGCAGTCTGGGTCAGTTATAGCATACACAACTGATGCATCAACAGAAGAGAATACATCTTCTGAGAAACAGACAGAAGAATCCAAGACAGATATCAAAGAAACGGAAAAGGAAACAGAAAAAGAGACTGCTAAAGAAACTGTTACTGCAACTCAAAAGCAAAGCGAAGAAAGTACAACCACAAGACCAGTGGTAAGTGTATCACCTGGCAATGAAGATGGAAGAACAGAGATTGTGTTCAGTGGAGTGTATACAGCTGCACAGGCTGCGGATATATTGTTTGATGCCGGCATAATATCAGACAAGACAGAATTTTATACATATATGTATACTTCTGGATATGACAGAAAAATGAAAGATGGAACATATCATCTTAAGGCAGGAGATTCTTATGAAACTATTGCAAAGACAATTACACAGTCAAAATAAAAAAATGCTTGCATTATTGACTGTGTGTTGATATAATGCACTTTGTGTGAAAAAACATGTAGGTGGATTTTACGGCTGGTGCCGGTTTACGCGCCGGTGGTCGTGGAAGATGAAGCTTGCAAAAGATCAAATTAACCAATGGAGGTATTAAAATGAGCGTAATTTCAATGAAACAGTTACTCGAGGCAGGTGTTCATTTCGGACATCAGACAAGAAGATGGAACCCTAAGATGGCTGAGTACATCTACACAGAGAGAAATGGTATCCATATTATCGATTTACAGAAGTCTGTAGGTAAGGTTGATGAGGCTTACAAGGCAATCTCTGATATCGCTGCTGATGGTGGTACAATCCTTTTTGTAGGTACAAAGAAGCAGGCTCAGGATGCTATTGCTACAGAAGCAGAGCGTTGTGGAATGTTCTATGTAAACGAGAGATGGTTAGGCGGTATGCTTACTAACTTCAAGACAATCCAGAGCAGAATTGCAAGACTTAAGGAAATCGAGACAATGCAGGAAGATGGAACATTTGATGTTCTTCCTAAGAAAGAAGTTATCAACCTTAAGAAGGAACTTGAGAAGCTTCAGAAGAACCTTGGTGGTATCAAGGAAATGAAGAAACTTCCAGATGCAATCTTCATCGTTGATCCTAAGAAGGAAAGAATCTGTGTTCAGGAAGCACATGCACTTGGTATCAAGTTAATAGGTATTGCAGATACTAACTGTGATCCAGATGAATTAGATTATGTAATCCCTGGTAATGATGATGCTATCAGAGCTGTTAAGTTAATCGTTGCTAAGATGGCAGATGCAGTTATCGAAGCTAATCAGGGTGAAGAAGCAGCTCCAGCAGTAGAGGAAGAAGTAGCTGAGGAAGCTTAATATTTAAGTATCGACTTAAGTTTATGTATGCTTCAGCCTGACTATTATCAGGTTGAAGCATTTTTTAAAATTATTTATATTGGAGGATATTATAATGGCAGCAGTTACAGCAGCAATGGTTAAGGAACTTAGAGAGTCTACTGGCGCAGGTATGATGGAATGTAAGAAGGCGCTTACAGAGACAAATGGTGATATGGAAGCAGCTGTTGATGTTCTTAGAAAGAGCGGAGCAGCTAAGGTTGAGAAGAAGGCAGGAAGAATTGCAGCAGAAGGTATTACAAGAGTTGCATCTGAAGGCAATACAGCAGTTGTAGTAGAAGTTAATTCAGAGACAGATTTCGTAGCTAAGAATGCTACATTCCAGGAATTTGTTCAGGCAGTTGCAGATAAGGCACTTAAGGCATCAGTTGATAAGGCTGGGGATGGAGAAGATGTATGTGCTATCCTTGGTATGCAGTCAGAACTTGAGGAGAAGACTCTTACAATTGGCGAGAAGCTTTCTCTTAGAAGATTCCAGAAGATTACAGGCGACTGTGTAGCTTCATATATTCATGGTGGTGGAAGAATCGGTGTTCTTGTTGCAGCAGATGGCGCTTCTAACGATGCAATCAAGGAAGCACTTACTAATATTGCAATGCAGATCGCAGCTATGAACCCTCAGTATCTTCGCAGAGAGGATATGTCAGCAGATGAACTTGCTAAGTTAAGAGAAATCACAGAGAAGAGCGCATTAAATGATCCAGCATCTCTTCCAAAGCCAATCTTAAATAAGTTAATTGATAAGGCAATCAATGATAAGGTATGGAGTGATGAAGATATCGCAACATATGAAGAGCATAAGAGCAATATGCAGTATTTATTCAATTTCCTTTCAAAGGAAGCTGCTGCACAGTTAGCTGAGCTTGCATTAGCTGATGAGGCTAATATTGTTGCTGATAAGATCTTTAACGGATTGGTAGAAGGCCGTGTATCTAAGCAGCTTAAGGAAATCTGCCTTATGGATCAGACATATGTTAAAGCTGAGGATGGCAAGCAGTCAGTTGCTAAGTATCTTGCAGAGGTTGCTAAGGCTAATGGAGATTTCACTGTTAAGGGATATGTTCGTTTTGAGACAGGCGAAGGTCTTGAGAAGAAGAATGAAGACTTTGCAGCAGAAGTTGCAGCTCAGTTAAAGTAATTATTGTTATATAATTATATATAATATAAAATTAATTTCCGTGAATTGTAGAATATACAGTTCACGGTTTTTTATTAATGAAAAATTTGTCATAACTCTTCTAAATTTGTCTTGTGTATGATATAATCTTCTCAAACTGTGATGGTATGCGAACTACAGTATTATATATGGAGGATATTCTAATGGGATTTTTCAAAGATTTTAAAGATGATTTGTCTGAGGCAGTTAATAGTCTTTCTGACGAAGAATTAGAGAATGCAGTCGATGATTCAGATGAGGATGTAATGGTGAATACGCTTGATGATCCAGAACTTGCAAAGATTGCAGAAGACTTTAAGAAAGAAGCTAATGACACATCTTCAGATACAATTAGTGACAAGATAAGTGCAGAACTTAATGATGATAAGAAAGAAGAACAGCCATCAGAAGAGGCAGCAGAAAAGACAGAAGAAGTGAGTCAGGATGCTGTTAAGTCTGATGATGAAATCGCAGATGAGACAGCTGTAATAACAGAGGGATTATCTATAAGTGGTGATCTTGATTCTGTTGGCTCAATTGATTTATTTGGTTCAGTTGAAGGTAATGTATCATGCAGAGGCAAGCTTACAGTAAGTGGTTCCATAGTTGGAAATTCTAAGGCTAATGAAGTGTTTGCCAACAATGCACAGATTGATGGTGACATTGAAGCTAAGGGTTCAGTAAAGATAGGACAGGGAACAGTTATTGTAGGAAATATTGCTGCAACTTCAGCTGTTATTGCAGGTGCAGTAAAAGGTGATATTGATGTACATGGACCTGTTATAGTTGATTCTTCAGCTGTTATTGTTGGTGATATTAAGTCTAAGTCAGTGCAGATTAATAATGGTGCAACAATTGATGGAAGATGTTCACAGTGTTATGCAGAAGTTAATATGGATAACATATTCAATATTAAGGGTAAGAAGAAGAATAAATAACCGGAGGCACGTATGGATAACATTAAAAGAGTAATACTTAAACTTAGTGGCGAGGCTCTTGCTAAGAAAGAGGGCGGCTATAATGATGAGCTTATAGAGAATATTGCAAGTCAGGTTAAGACAATAGTTAACAAAGGAACAGATGTCGGTGTGGTTATTGGCGGTGGTAATTACTGGAGAGGCCGTTCTAATGATAATATTGACAGAACTAAGGCTGATCAGATAGGAATGCTTGCAACAATTATGAACTGTATATATGTGTCAGAAATATTCCGTTCACAGGGAATTAAGACTAATATTCTTACACCTTTTGAGTGTGGAAGCATGACTAAGCTTTTTTCTAAAGACAGAGCTAATAAATATTTTGAAAAAGGTATGGTTGTGTTTTTTGCAGGTGGAACAGGCCATCCATATTTCTCAACAGATACAGGTATTGTATTAAGAGCCATTGAGCTTGATGCAGATGCCATTCTTCTTGCTAAGGCAATTGATGGAATATATGACAGCGATCCAAAGCTTAATCCTGATGCTAAGAAGTATGATACTATTTCGATTAATGAGGTTGTTGAGAAGAAGCTTGGAGTTATTGATATGACAGCATCTGTAATGTGTATGGAGAATAAGATGCCGCTTATGGTATTTGGTCTTGAAGAAGAGAATAGTATAGTTAATGCATTATCAGGAAAATTTAACGGAACAGTTGTTACTGTTGACTAGTATATTAATATATAGCGATGGAGGAATTTATGGAAAATATTAAAGATATTGAAGGAAGAATGCAGAAGTCGGTTGACAACTTAAAGGAAGAATATGTAACAATAAGAGCCGGAAGAGCTAACCCACATATTCTTGACAGATTAAGAGTTGATTATTATGGAACACCTACACCAATCCAGCAGGTTGCCAATGTTTCTGTGCCAGAAGCAAGAATGATTCAGATTCAGCCTTGGGAAGCAAGCCTTATTAAGGATATTGAAAAAGCAATTCTTGTTTCAGATTTAGGACTTACACCTAACAATGATGGTAAGACAATCAGACTTGTGTTCCCTGAATTAACTGAAGACAGAAGAAAAGAACTTGCTAAGGATATCAAGAAGAAGGGTGATAATGCCAAGGTTGCTATCCGTAATATCAGAAGAGATGCCAACGATGCAATAAAGAAAGAGAATAAGGCAGGAGATATCTCTGATGATGAAGCTAAGAATTCAGAGGATGAAATTCAGAAGATTACTGATAAGTATATTGCTATGATTGATAGTGCTATAGATGATAAGACTAAAGAGATACTTACAGTTTAAGAAAATGTCAGGGCTGTTGGATATTTTACAACAGCCTTTTTGTAATTGAATGAATTGCGAGAGGAATCATTGATATGGATACATTTAACGAGAACCTCGGATTAAAGATTCCGGGGCATGTTGCTGTTATTCTTGATGGTAATGGAAGATGGGCTAAGAAAAGACACCTACCAAGAACAATGGGACATGTGCAGGGAAGTAAAGTTGTTGAAGATATGCTTTATGTCGTAGATGAGCTTGGTGTAAAGTATTTTACTGTATATGCTTTTTCAACAGAGAACTGGAAACGTTCAACAGAAGAAGTAGGTACTCTTATGGGAATCTTAAGAACTTATCTTAAGGATTGTGTTAAGAAATCCATGAAGAATAATGTGCGATGCAGGGTCATTGGAAGAAAAGATGAACTCAGCCAGGATATTATAGAAAGTATCAATAATCTCGAAGAGAAAACTAAGAATAATACAGGGCTTAATTTTACGATAGCCATTAATTATGGCGGAAGAGATGAGATAACAAGAGCAGTAAGAAAGATTGCCGACAAGGTATCAGAGGGAAGCCTTAAGCCTGAAGATATAGATGAAGATACAATAAGCAATAATCTTGATACATGGGAATTGCCAGATCCGGATTTGCTTATAAGAACAAGCGGTGAGCAGAGATTATCTAATTATCTGTGCTGGCAGCTTGCTTATACAGAGTTTTATTTCACAGATATTTTCTGGCCTGATTTTGACAGGGAAGAACTTATTAAAGCGTTTGAGAAATATAACAAAACAGAAAGAAGATTTGGCGGAGTTAAGGAGGAGTAGTGGATTATGCGTACAAGAATTATGAGTGGAGCTGTGCTCATAGTCATACTTTTCACATGCCTGTATTTCGGAGGCTGGGTTACATTTGGACTCAGTCTGTTTATTTCACTTGTTGGAATGTATGAGCTTATTAAAGTTAAGAAGCTTGAGAAGACAGGACTTGCAGTTGTAGGATATATAGCGGCAATTACTTATTATTTTATTCTTTTGCTTAATGATCCAGCATATATTTTACTGCTTCTTGTAGCTTCATGCATACTTATGATGTCGGTTTATGTATTTACATTTCCCCAATATAAGACAGAAGATGTTATGTGGGTATTCTTCAGTATAGTATATGTTGCTGTAACGCTCTCTTATATATATCAGGTAAGAATGATGCAGGACGGAATATATATAGTATGGCTTATATTCGTGTCTTCATGGGGAAATGATACATGTGCATATTTTACAGGTGTATTCCTTGGAAAGCATAAGATGACTCCAAAGCTTTCACCTAAGAAGACTTACGAGGGTGCAATAGGAGGAGTTTTAGGTGCAACACTTCTTGGCTTTTGCTATGGATTTGCCATAAGCTCTAAGATGTCAGATGTACTTGTACATCCTGTATATACATTTGCAATAGCCAGCTTCATAGGCGCATTTCTGTCTATATTCGGAGACCTGGCTGCATCAGCAATTAAGAGAAATCATGATGTTAAAGACTATGGGAAGTTAATACCGGGACATGGTGGAATCATGGACAGATTCGACAGTGCAATATTTACGGCACCAGTTGTTTACTGGTCAATAGAGGTTATTAACAAAGTATTTGGAGGTTGATAATGAAGAACGTTTCGATACTTGGTTCAACTGGTTCAATTGGAACACAGACATTAGATGTTATTAGAAGAAATGCTGATATCAATGTAGTTGCACTTGCAGCTGGTACAAGAGTTGCTGACCTTGCAGAACAGGTTCGTGAATTCAAGCCACAGCTTGTATGTATAGGTAAAGAAGAACTTGTTCCAGAGTTAAAGACTCTTATTGGCGATATGGAGGTTAAGATTGTAAGTGGTGATGAAGGTCTTATTGAGGCTGCGACAATTGAGAGTGCAGAGATTGTTGTGACAGCAGTTGTTGGTATGATGGGAATTACACCTACAGTTGAAGCTATTAAGGCACATAAGGACATTGCACTTGCTAATAAAGAGACACTTGTGTGTGCCGGTCATATTATTATGAGTCTTGCTAAGGAATGTAATGTTAATATATATCCTGTGGACAGTGAACATTCAGCTATATTCCAGTGCCTTAATGGGGAGAACCGGGGCGAGATAGAGAAGATTCTTCTCACAGCTTCTGGTGGTCCATTCAGAGGAAAGAAAAGAGCTGACCTTGAAAATGTACAGCTAGAGGATGCACTTAAACATCCTAACTGGGCTATGGGACGCAAGATAACAATAGATTCTTCTACTATGGTTAATAAAGGACTTGAGGTGATGGAGGCACAGTGGCTTTTCGGAGTACCTGCCGAGAAGGTTCAGGTTATAGTTCAGCCACAGAGCATAATTCATTCAATGGTTGAATTCAAGGACGGAGCTGTTATGGCACAGCTTGGAAGTCCTGATATGAGACTTCCTATACAGTACGCTCTTTATTATCCTGAAAGAAGAGAGCTTAATACTGAAAGACTTGATTTCTATGAACTGGCTAAGATTACATTTGAAAAGCCGGATATGGAAACTTTCAAGGGACTTAAGCTTGCTTACGAGGCAGCAGCGCGTGGAGGCAACATCCCGACTGCGCTTAATGCAGCCAATGAGGTAGCTGTAGCAAGATTTTTAGACAGAAAGATAAAATATCTGGATATTCCGGATATTATAGAATACGCCATGAATGAAGTGGATTATATTAAAGATCCAACAGTAGAAGAGATTCTCTCTACACAGAAGATAGTAACAGACATGATAGAAAGCAGGTGGTAGGAGTTGGTTCTTAATGTAATTCTGGCGATTCTTGTACTTAGTATAATAGTTATTGTCCATGAATTCGGACATTTTATAATAGCTAAGGCTAATGGAATAACTGTAGTTGAATTCTCAATCGGATTCGGACCTAAGCTGGTACATTTCAGAAAAGGTGAGACAGAATATTGTATTAAAGCACTTCCTTTTGGCGGTGCATGTACGATGCTTGGTGATGAGTTCCTTGAGATGAGTGTTATACAGTCAGAAGAAGATGATGACGAAGAGCTTACAGATGAAGAGAAGGAAGCTAAGAAAAGAAAGCTTGCTATCGAGAATGGTTATGACATGGAAAAGTCATTTGCAAGCAAATCAGTCTGGGCAAGGATTGCTGTTATAGCAGCAGGACCTGTATTTAATTTCCTTCTTGCTTTTGTATGTGCAGTAGTTATAGTTGGAAGTCTTGGTTATGACCCATGTGATATTGATGTTGTTAAAGATAATTCACCGGCGACAGAAGCAGGGCTTCAGGAAGGTGATGTAATAACAAATGTTAATGGGCATAAGGTAACATTTTACAGGGATTTTTATTTCTACAGGGCTTATAATGCAGATAAGACTCTTAACATAACATTTACAAGAGACGGTGAAAAGATGACAACAACTGTTACTCCGCAGCATATTAAACAGCAGAAGTATCAGGTTGGAATCATGATGGATGAGAACTGCCTTATAAGTTCTGTTACAAAGGATTCTCCGGCTGAAAAGGCAGGACTAAAAGCTAATGATGTTATTAAGGCAATTGATGGTGTTACAATGGAGAACAGCTCAAGCGTAACAGAAGCCATCACATCAAGTGGTGGAAGCAGTGTCACATTCATGGTTTCAAGAGATGGAAAAAATGTTGACGTGACAGTCGAGCCTAAGATGGTAGAAGTTGAAAGCTATGATACAGGATTTGTTGTATATGGAGACAGAGTAAAGGTTTCACCAATCGGCACTCTCAAGTATTCAGTGAAGGAAGTTGGATACAGTGTAAAGTCTGTAATCCAGAGCCTGGGAATGCTATTTACTGGGAAGATTGGATTTGATTCATTGTTAGGACCTGTAGGAACTGTAAGTACAATGAGTGAGATTGTTGAAGAGAGTAAGGCTGATGGAACATTTTATGTATTCCTTAATCTTATGAATCTTGCAGCACTTATCAGTGCCAATTTAGGCGTAATGAATCTGTTGCCAATTCCGGCGCTTGATGGAGGAAGACTTGTATTTCTTATAATTGAGGCATTAAGAGGCAAACCGGTTAAGAGGGAATATGAAGGTGTTGTCAATTTTATTGGTATGGTACTGCTTGTTATATTAATGGTTGTTATTTTGTTTAAAGATATAATGGCGTTATTCTGATATAGAAAGGATGTAGGGATTATGTACAGAGATAATACTAAAGCTGTTAAAATAGGAAATCGGGTAATAGGTGGAGGAAATCCAATACTTATACAGTCGATGACTAACACACATACTGAAGATGTTGATGCAACAGTAGCACAGATTAAGGCACTTACAAAAGCTGGATGTGAAATAATCAGATGTACAGTCCCGACTAAGGAAGCTGCATTTGCAATTAAAGAGATTAAGAAACAGATAGAGATACCTCTTGTTGCAGATATTCATTTCGACTACAAAATGGCTATTATGGCTATGGAAAATGGAGCTGACAAGATTAGAATTAATCCAGGAAATATCGGCGGAACAGATAAGATTAAGGCTGTTGTTGATGTTGCAAAGGAAAGAAATATACCAATAAGAGTAGGCGTCAACAGCGGTTCACTTGAGAAAGATCTTATTGAGAAATATGGAGGAGTAACAGCTGAGGGGATTGTTGAGAGCGCACTTGATAAGGTTAAGATTATTGAAGATTTAGGTTATGACAATCTTGTTGTCAGCATCAAATCTTCTGATGTAATGATGTGTGTTAAAGCACATGAGCTTATTGCAAAGCAGACTAATCATCCGCTTCATGTAGGAATAACTGAGTCAGGAACAATATTCTCAGGAAGCATCAAGTCATCAATAGGACTTGGACTTATACTTAATCAGGGAATTGGCGACACAATAAGAGTATCTCTTACAGATGATCCTGTAAGGGAAGTAGAGGCTGCGAGACTGATACTTAAGACTCTTGGCTTAAGAAAAGGCGGAATAGAAGTTGTTTCATGCCCTACATGCGGAAGAACAAGAATTAATCTTATAGACCTTGCGGGAAAGGTTGAGAAAATGGTTTCGGGATATGACCTTGATCTTAAACTTGCTGTAATGGGTTGCGTAGTTAACGGACCGGGAGAAGCAAAGGAAGCTGATCTTGGAATTGCAGGCGGTGACGGCTGCGGAGTACTTATTAAACATGGAGAGATTATTAAGAAAGTTCCGGAGGAAGAACTTCTTGATACACTCAGGTATGAGCTTGATAATTGGAATGAGTGATATATATGTACAAATTTTTTGAAGTGTTTAAGACATTGAAGCTGCCAGAGGATCTGGCGGTGTATTTTGAGAATGTAGAGGTAACTAAGGTCTCAAAAACATCGACCAATTCTCTGGCACGTATTTATATAAAGAGTGACAGGGTTATAGAAAAGCCTATAATATTCAAGGTGGAGGATGCGTTAAAAAAACAGGTTTTTCGTATATCCAACATGGATGTGCGTATTATTGACAGATATGTTTTATCTGCACAGTATACACCACAGACAGTAATGGATATATATTACGACAGTATCCTTGCAGAACTAGAAAAATACTGGACACTTGAGTACAATCTTTTAAAGAATTCACAGTGGGAGTTCGAGAAAGATGATTTGCTTGTATTCACCATAGAAGACAGCTTTCTGGCACATCAGTATGCTGATACTCTGACAGATTATTTTAAAAAGATTTTCTTAAACAGATTCGGGTTTGAGATAGATGTTGAATACCAGTATGCTAAGAAGAAGGAAAGCCAGTATGAGAAAGAAAATGCATACAAGATTAACCTTCGTGTCAAAGAAATAGAGAATAATATGATTGCGGCAGCAGAAGATAATGCTGACAGCAAGGATGATAAGAAACTTTCTTCTGAACAGAAGGCAGCAAAGAAAGCAGAGGCAGCAGCCAAGCAGAAGGCAGCAAAAGCAGCATTTTTTGCCAGCGATAACAGGGGCAGGGAAGAACTTAAGACATACAGCAGAAAGCCTGCTAATGAAGATGTTTTATATGGAAGAGATTTTGATGGTGATGTGACACCGATAGAACAGATAGATACGGCAATAGGAGATGTTATTATCTCTGGTATGGTCCGCAATGTTGAAATGCGTGAAATCCGTAACGAAAGAACCATTATTATGTTCAACGTCACAGATTTTACAGACACAATTACAGTAAAGGTATTTGCAAAAAATGAGCAGGTACCGGAGCTTTCAGGTGTTATCAAGAAGGGTAATTTCTTAAAGATTAAGGGTAATGCTACATTTGACAAATATGACCAGGAGATATCAATTGCCAATGTATGGGGAATAAGAAAAGGCTCTGATACAAGACAGGTGCGGAATGACCTTGCACTTCATAAAAGAGTTGAGCTGCACTGCCATACCAAGATGAGTGATATGGATGGCGTGTCTTATGTATCTGATATTATCAAACAGGCAATCAGATGGGGACATAAGGCAATTGCAATTACTGATCATGGTGTCGTGCAGGCATTTACAGATGCATTCCATACGATGAGCGACCTCAAAGGCTCATATGCCAAGAAGGGTGAGAAGCTTGACTTCAAAATTATATATGGAGTTGAGGCTTACCTTGTTGATGATACGAAGCAGATAGTAACGAATCCAAGGGGACAGAGCTTTAACGATACATATGTTGTATTTGACCTTGAGACAACAGGATTTTCTGCTGAGGTTGACAGAATTATAGAGATAGGTGCAGTCAAAGTGTGCAATGGTGAGATAGTAGACAGATTCTCTACATTTGTTAATCCTGAGATTCCTATTCCATTCAGAATTGAGACGCTTACACACATTAATGACCAGATGGTTATGGATGCACCTAAGATAGAAGAGATTCTGCCCAAGTTTCTTGAATTCTGTGAGGGTGCTGTTATGGTTGCACATAATGCGGAATTCGATACGAGCTTCATAATCAATAAGGCAGAGAAGATTGGTATAAATGTGGATACTACCATTATAGACACAGTGCTTCTTGCGCAGTTTCTTATGCCAAATCTTCATAACTATAAACTGGATACGCTTACAAAGCATCTTAATGTTGTTTTAGAAAGCCATCATAGGGCGGTTGATGATGCTGCTGCGACTGCGGATATATTTGTCAAGATGATTAAAATGCTTTACGACAGGGATATTCCGGATGTTGATAAGCTTAATGAAGAAGGTAAGATGGACGAAAATGCCATCAAAAAGCTTCATCAGTATCACTGTATAATTCTGGCTTCTAATGAGATGGGAAGGATTAATCTGTACAGACTTGTTTCTGCATCACATTTGCAGTACTTTAACAGATTTCCTAAGATACCGAAGAGTCTTGTTAACCAGTACAGGGAAGGTCTTATTATAGGAAGTGCGTGTGAGGCAGGTGAGCTTTTCAGAAGCCTTGTAAATGGTCGTTCAGAAGCAGAGATAGCGCGAATAGTTAATTTCTATGACTATCTTGAGATACAGCCAATTGGCAATAACAGGTTTATGATTGAGAAAGAGGACTGTTATGTTCAGAATGAGGAAGATTTGCGCAATCTGAACCGCAGAATAGTAGAACTTGGCGACAAATTCGGCAAGCCTGTTGTAGCAACCTGTGATGTGCATTTCTTAAATCCGGAGGATGAAGTGTACCGTAGAATTATCATGGCAGGAAAAGGCTTTGATGATGCGGATAATCAGGCGCCGCTGTATCTTCATACCACTGAGGAAATGCTTCATGAGTGCGATTATCTCGGAAGCGATAAGGCGTATGAGGTTGTTGTAACCAACACTAATAAAATTATGGATATGTGTGAGGAAATTGAGCCTGTAAGACCGGATAAATGTCCTCCATTTATAGAGAACTCTGACCAGATGCTGCGTACAATCTGTGAAACAAAAGCCCACGAGATATACGGTCCTGAGCTTCCGCAGATAGTAACCGAACGATTGGAACGAGAGCTGAACTCAATTATTTCTAACGGATATTCCGTTATGTACATAATTGCACAGAAGCTTGTATGGAAGTCTAATGATGACGGCTATCTGGTAGGTTCAAGAGGTTCGGTTGGTTCTTCATTTGCTGCAACAATGGCTGGTATTACCGAGGTTAATCCATTAAGCCCGCACTATCTTTGCCCAAAATGCTACTATAATGATTTCTATTCGGATGATGTTAAAGCATTTGCCGGAGGCGCAGGCTGCGATATGCCTGATAAGATATGTCCGAAATGTGGTGCAAAGCTTAATAAGATGGGATTTGATATTCCATTTGAGACATTCCTTGGTTTCAAGGGAAACAAAGAGCCTGATATCGATCTTAACTTTTCTAATGAATATCAGAGTAAGGCTCATGCTTACACAGAGGTTATCTTTGGAAAAGGTCAGACCTTCAAAGCGGGAACTATCGGTACTGTTGCAGAAAAGACAGCGTATGGCTTCGTTATGAAGTATTTTGAGGAGAAGTCAGCAAAGAATGCACTTGAGGGCAAGCCTCCTATTGTTAAGAGAAAATGTGAGATAGAACGAATAGCAGAAGGCTGTATTGATATAAGAAGAACTACAGGACAGCATCCTGGTGGAATTGTTGTACTTCCAATTGGCGAAGAGATTCATTCATTTACACCGGTACAGCATCCTGCAAATGATATGACGACATCTATAGTAACAACACATTTTGATTACCATAGTATTGACCACAACCTGTTAAAGCTGGATATCTTGGGACATCTTGATCCTACAATGATACGAATGCTACAGGATTTAACGGGAATTGATCCTCTTGAGATTCCACTTGATTCTAAAGAGGTTATGTCGTTGTTCCAGAACACATCTGCGCTTGGAATAAAGCCTGAGGATATAGGTGGCACAAAGTTAGGAGCGCTTGGAATACCGGAGTTTGGTACTGACTTTGCCATGCAGATGCTTATGGATACCAAGCCACAGTATTTCTCAGACCTTGTCCGTATTGCAGGACTTGCGCATGGTACTGATGTATGGCTCGGCAACGCACAGACTCTTATTAAAGAAGGTAAAGCTACTATTTCAACGGCTATATGTACACGAGATGATATTATGATATATCTTATCCAGAAAGGACTTGATTCAGAGGAATCATTTAAGATAATGGAAATGGTCCGAAAGGGTAAGGTTGCATCCGGCAAATGTAAAGAATGGCCGGAGTGGAAGCAGCACATGATTGAACACGGTGTACCAGACTGGTACATATGGTCATGTGAGCGAATCAAGTACATGTTCCCTAAGGCACATGCTGCAGCGTATGTTATGATGGCATGGCGTGTTGCATACTGTAAGGTGTTCTATCCGCTTGCATATTACACAGCTTACTTTAGTATAAGAGCCACAGCATTTGACTATGAGAAAATGGCTATGAGCCCTGTAAGGCTTGAACACTACATTGCTGAGTACAAAGCCAAGAAAGCTGAAGGAACAATCTCTAATACAGAAGAAGACGAACTTGGTGTAATGCGTATCGTTCAGGAAATGCATGCAAGAGGCTATGAATTCACACCTGTTGATATATATAAGGCAAAGGCAAGAACTTTCCAGATAATTGATGGAAAGATTATGCCATCATTCAAGGTTATATCAAAGGTAGGTGAAGTCGCCGGAGAGTCTATAGAGATAGCAGCCAGAGATGGCGAATTCTTATCAAAGGACGACCTGCGCCAGCGTGCCAAGATAGGGCAGTCAACAATTGATAAGCTTTCAGAGCTTGGAATACTTGGAGATATGACAGACAGTAACCAGTTGTCATTATTTGATTTGTGATGAAGCTTATGCTTGGAATGAAAACTGCGGAAAGGTGGCATTTATCAAGTGATAGGAGTTAAGTTCTACATTTGAATATTATAATTGAATGCTATAATGTATTTCTGATAACTTGCCTGCTGATTTTGATATTTGCCTACTAAATGAGATGGGATTTAATATTTAGTAGGTAAAATTATTAAATTATTATTGGAAGTTACCTACTAATGTTTTGTAATATCATACTTTAGTAGGTTATTTTCTCTTATTTATCTTATGTTAAGTGAAGTTAGAATTGTTTTTGCCAATCGACAACCTACTTAATAAGTGATAATTATAATTTTCGTATGTATTTAATATATAAAGGATGCATATGGACTGATATATTACCTACTAAAAGAAACTATATAAGTGTTATAGTACGTTTTAATGAAGCATAATGTCATATATAGAGAGAAAAAGTGGATTTGAGAGTAATTCAATACCATGACAATGTCAATAAAATAAAAAATTGAAACTTTTTTGAAACTTTTTGAAAAAAGTTGTTGACAAGAGATAATGACTTTGATATTATATACAAGTCGCCGCGGTAAGC
>CAKRIN010000012.1 GCA_934343805.1 uncultured Lachnospira sp. | reverse complement strand
CCGGTACTTAATGAGTGCAAAGCACGAATTTAGTATCCGTTGCGAGGCGAAAGCAGCGAAAGCGTGCCTGAACTACAGAACTTATATATTGTCTTAACATAAAATAGATGGCACTGCACTAATTTCTTAGTGCACCTGTTCTATTCAATTTTTTACAAGAAAAATAATTGCATTGCAGTATATTTGAATTAATGTTATAACAGTGTAGCTGATAAGCAGAAATGATGGGTGATATTATGAAATATAAGAAGCTGATGGCGGCAATAACTGTTGTAATAATATGTATGATATGTTTTGCAGCGGTTGCAGAAACTTTTACAAAAGAACAGGAATCACAGATTATAAAAAATAATAAGCATGGAGCATTTGATTTTGATGATAAAATAGAACATGAAAATACATATGTTCCAGACAGAATAATTAAGGCAGGTGGATATAATAACATACATAATGAAAATATGATTCCAGGGATGTATATGACTGGTATATCATGCTGGGGAGACAGCATGATGGAGGGAGTAGGAAGTGAAGATGCTTATATTCTCACAGAGCAGGGTGATGTTGATATAAGTTACTATACTACACCATATACATTGGAAAAGCTTACAGGAATTAATACATATAATTTTGGCGTGTCTGGTGAGACATCCGCAGAGATTACAAGAAGAGCAGGTGGCCTTAAAATGTATACAGACAGGGACCTATATCTGACTAAAGACATGTTTGAAGATGTGTGTTTTGTTGACGATCAGGGTGATCCTGTATATATGTATGATTTTAGCGGATATGGAATTGAAGACAATGATTATCCGGATACAGTGTATATCAATGGTATTTTGTGCCAGATAGAGAAAAAATGGGAAATTGATGATGATGACTGGTCAGATAACCGAGATGCAGGATTTGATACTGCTGATTATGTTGTTGGAATAAAGATATATGATAACGCATTTGTTAATAACCAGCTGGATTATATGTATGTCGAAAATGGAACAACAGCCATACCTAAAGCTGCAAATGATCATAAGAATGATATTTTGATTCTTGAAATGGGGAGTAATGGTGGATGGGACGATTATGAAGATTTAATATCGCAGTATCAGGCCATTATAGATTATACCGGCTGTAGCAATTACATTATTGTAGGTGATACAGATGATCCGGGAAAATCACTGGCAGATGATGAGGACTATGATTACAATGCAGATGATGAAAGTATAGAATATACCGAATGGGAGAGTGCTTTGCAGGAGGCCTTTGGAGATCATTTTGTTAATACCAGGGAATACCTTATAAAGAATGGTTTAAGGGATTGTGGACTAAGAGAAAATACTCTTGATAAAATATACAGAGCATTCGGCTGCATATCAGTAAAACTGCGTTCGGATTGGACCCATTTTAATGCATATGGTTATTATTCAAAGGGCATTGCAATATATCAGAAGGGAAGAGAACTTGGATATTGGGAGTAAATTTGTTATAAAGGAGCTAGTGAATGAGCAATAACAGATATGAAATAGATATGTGTAATGGTACCATTATGGACAAGTTGATATCGTTTTCAGTGCCGCTTATGCTGTCAGGTATATTGCAGCTTATGTTTAATGCGGTAGATATAATTGTTGTTGGAAGATTTGCAGGAAGTGAATCTTTAGCGGCTGTTGGTTCAACCACGGCTCTTATTAATATGTTTGTTAATCTCTTTATAGGTGTATCACTTGGAGCTAATGTTCTTGCAGCAAGATTTTATGCATCAGGAAAGCATAAGGAAATGTCTGAAACAGTTCATACTTCTATTGCATTTGCAGGAATAAGTGGAATTGCAATGGCACTTATAGGACTTCTGCTTGCAAAGCCGGCACTTGAATTAATGGGAACTCCTGATGATGTAATTAATCTATCAACTTTGTACATGAGAATATATTTTTTAGGTATGCCGTTCTTTATGCTGTACAATTATGGTGCAGCAGTACTGCGTGCTGTAGGAGATACTAAGAGACCATTGATGTTTCTTATAATTGCAGGGGTTATAAATGCATGCCTTAATATGTTCCTAGTTATCGTATTCGGGCTTGGTGTAGCTGGTGTAGCTATTGCCACAATATTCTCACAGTTTATTTCATGTGTACTTGTGTTGAGATGTCTTTACAAAACTGATTCAAGCTATCAGCTGAGATTCTCACAATTGAAGATAAAAGGCTGTTATCTTAAACAGATATTCCAGGTGGGAATTCCAGCAGGAATACAGAGTACAGTGATTAATTTCTCAAATGCTCTGCTGCAGTCATCGGTTAATTCATTTGGCTCGACTGCTATGGCGGGATATACAGCAGCTAATAATGTACTTGGATTCTTATATGCTTCAATCAACTCAATAACACAGGCATGCATGAGCTTTACAAGCCAGAATTTTGGTGTGAAAAAACTGAAAAGAATGGATAAAGTACTTATAGATTGTGCAATACTTTCAGTAGGAGTATCACTTGTGTTCGGATGTGGAGCATATATCTTTGGAGATAAAGTACTTATGATATACACCAATAGCCATGATGTAATTAAATGTGGTGTTGAGATATTATCAATTACAACAGTGCCATATTTCTTATGTGGAATAATGGATCTGTTCCCGGGAGCGCTTCGTGGTATGGGATATTCCCTCGTACCAATGATACTCTCGGTTATAGGTACAGTAGGGATGAGAATATTCTGGATATTCGTAATATTCCCAAGTCACAGGACACTTTATGATTTGTTTATATCTTATCCGGCGTCATGGTCTGCGACTATAGTAATGCAGGTAATCTGCTTTATAATAGTGCGCAGGAAAGTACATGCGCAGATTAGTGGATAATTAAAGATTGTTTTGCTTTATGGGTGCATTAGTTTCTTGGTGCACCCTCTTTTTTAACTGTAGAGTTCTTCAAGTGTTCTGGCAATTTCACCAGCATCACAGTCACAACCATTTTCCTCCCATTTTAAAAATGTATTTAACAGTCCACCGGAATAGCAGTAAAGTCTGTACTTGGAATAATTCTTTGGATTGGTGAAATGTTCAGACATAAAATTATTAATACCATTAATAAGAATAGAGTGAAGTCCACAATCTGATAGCGTGAGAAAAAAATCTTTATATTTGTTGAAGAATTCAAGCGCAAAGAGAATGTGCGAATAATCAAGAAAACTGCCATTCTCTGGGTTCTTTGCGCACTCATCAAGATATTCACCGATTATAATGCCAAGATAGTCACACAGGGCATCATGTATAGTTTCATAATATTTGTAAAAAGTCATGCGAGAAACGCCGGCGCGCCTTGCTACGCTGGTAATACGTATCTTATCATAACTGGTATTGCCAAGAAGCTTAATGACAGCTTCACCTATACACATGCGTGTAAATATGTTCTTGGAATCTTTGATAACAATATTCATAATGCACTCCTTAAATATACAAAAACAGCATTTTTGTAAATTGTAACATCATAAGTTATAAAATACAATATCACATAGTATTTAAAACTACATTAAACGGAGCATTTCCGTCAGGCAGGAGGATTATTATAATGAGATTAGTAGCAGATTCAGCATGTGATATAAAGGAACTTGAGGGAGTGTTATTTAAGGCAGTTCCGCTGACAATATCAACAGATAAAGACGAATTTTGTGATGATGGCAGACTTGATATTCACAGAATGCTTGATATTCTTGAAAAACATAAGGGACGTTCATACACTGCGTGTCCTGGAATAGATGCATGGCTTGAGGCTTTTGGTGATGATGATGAGATATTTGTTGTAACAATAACTGCAGGAATGTCAGGAACATATAATTCTGCAATGGCAGCGAGAGCAGTATATCTGGAGGAACATCCACAGGCTAAGGTAAGGGTGATAGATTCTAAAAGTACTGGTCCGCAGATGTGTATTATACTGGAACAATTACAGCAAATGATTAAAGAGGGAAAGGAATTTGAAGAGATAGACGGGGCAATAGATGCGTATATGCAGAAAACAAGACTGTTCTGTTCATTAAAATCATTGCATAATCTTGCACAGAATGGCCGTGTAAGCAAGGTTGTAGCATCGGCTGCGGAGGTTCTGGGAATAAGTGTAATAGGAACAGCAAGCAGTCATGGAACATTGGAAGCAATCGGTAAATGCAGAGGGGATAAAAAACTTCTTGTGAAATTGCAGGCATTACTAGATGATGCAGGATACGAAGGTGGGAAAGTGAGAATATGTCATGTTGAGAATGAAGCTCTTGCGGATAAGATTGCTGATATGATAAAGCAGACCTACAGTGAAGCGGATGTGTGTATATATGAAGCAGGGGGCTTATGCAGTTATTACGCTGAGCGGGGCGGAATAATACTCAGCTGTGAAACAAAATAAATACTTTGAATATCAAAATAGTATTGACAAACCTGAAATGTGTCATTATAATTAGCTCAAATATATTAGTTAAATATATTTAGATAAAATTATTTAAGGAGAACAAAACAATGACATTTGAAAAGGTAAAAGAAATCATTATGGATACTATTAACTGCTCAGAGGATAAGATTACATTAGAAGCGGATTTAAAGGACGATCTTGGAATTGATTCGCTTGATTCAATGGAACTTATGATGGCAGTCGAAGATGCTTATGGCATTACTGTTCCAGAAGAAGAACTTCCTAATCTTACATCAGTTAAAGCAATTGTTGAGTATGTAGACAAGAACGCAGCTTAACATAAAGATTTTAAGGAAGACAGTTTGTTATGGACATTAATGATATTTATAAGATTATAGATAAGTTTGATGCAAGTGGATGCAGTGAACTGGATCTGGAGATGAATGGTGTAAGCCTTGGACTAAAGAAGACAATGCACGAAGCCATATGCGATGTGCCTGTAAAGAAAGATGTTGTTCGTATTAATGCAGAACAGGAACAGACCATTACAACTATTCAGGATGTACAGCCACAGTCAGATGAACATATTAAAGAAATAAAAGCACCACTGGTTGGAACTTTTTATACAGCAGCTGGTCCTGACGAGGAACCATTTGTAAAACCAGGACAGAGCGTTCATGCTGGTGATGTTATTGGAATAATTGAAGCAATGAAGCTGATGAATGAAGTTACAGCAGATTGCGATGGTATAGTCAGGGAAGTTTCAGCAGAAAATGGTGCGATGGTTGAGTATGGACAGCCACTTGTAATCCTTAATTAACGGAGGTGGCAGAGGTGTTTAAAAGAATACTGATAGCAAACCGTGGGGAGATAGCTTTAAGGATAATAAGATGCTGCCGGGAGATGGACATAGAAACAGTGATTGTGTACTCAACGGCAGATAAGAATTCGCTTGCTGTTATGGCAGCGGACAGGGCAGTGTGTATTGGACCGGCAAAGGCAGCGGACAGTTATCTTAATCAGGATGCAATAGTAGAAACAGCATTGCTTACAGGATGTGATGCTGTTCATCCTGGTTATGGATTCCTTTCTGAAAATGCTGGATTTGCAAGGAAATGTGAAGAAAACAATCTTATATTCATAGGACCATCGGCAGACATCATAAGCAACATGGGAGACAAGCAGTCAGCAAGACAGCTTATGATTAAATCAGGGGTTCCGGTTGTGCCAGGATCTGATGGTCTTGTTACTACTAAAGAAGAAGCATCAGAGATTGCAGAAAGAATAGGATATCCTGTGCTTATTAAGGCATCAGCTGGAGGCGGTGGAAAGGGAATGCGCAAAGCATTCAGCAAAGAAGAGATTGAGAGTGCATTTGAAACTGCTAAAAGTGAAGCTAAGGCAGCATTTGGCAATGATGATATGTACATAGAGAAGTTGATAATCAATCCACGGCATATTGAGATACAGATTCTTGCGGATAAATATGGTAACACAATATATCTTGGAGAAAGAGACTGTTCAATCCAGCGTAATAACCAGAAGCTTTTAGAGGAAGCTCCATGTTCAAGACTTGGCAAAGACAGAAGTAAGACAATGGGCGAGACGGCGGTAAAGGCAGCAAAGGCAGCAGGCTATTATAGTGCCGGAACTGTTGAATTTGTCGTGAATGAACAGGGTGACTACTATTTTATTGAGATGAATACGAGAATACAGGTTGAACATCCGGTAACTGAGCAGGTTACAGGAATTGACCTTATAAAAGAACAGATAAGAATAGCTGCCGGAATGAAGCTTAATACCACTCAGGAAGATGCATGTGTTAATGGACATGCAATTGAGTGCAGAATAAATGCGGCTACACCGGGAGTTATTAAATTCTTACATTTTCCAGATGGTTATGGAGTAAGAGTTGAGAGCCATCTTTTTGAAGGCTATGAGGTGAGTCCGTTTTATGATTCAATGATTGCCAAGATTATAGTAACTGGCAACAGCAGACTTGAGGCGGTAAGACGATTAAGAAGAGCTCTTGAGGAACTGATAATTGAAGGCGTTAAGACTAACAGAGAGTTCATGCATCTTCTTACATATCATAAGGATTTTATAAGAGGAAATTACAATACAGGTTTCTGGGAGAAGAATCATACCGAAATTGAAAAGTGGCTTAAGGAAGGAATTGCAGTTAAATGAATATCAATGACATTTTCTTAAAGCGTAAGAAAAGGTGGGGTACTATCAACAGGTTAAGGGATAGTGAGGAACAGGCAGACGGAAGCCTTACACCATCAAGAAGAATTGCACTTATAAGTGATGACAAAAGTTTCAGGGAATTGTATGCACAGGTTAAGACAGGCAATCCAAACAGCTTTCCGGGATACGAGAAGAAGGTTGAAGCAAACAGATTAAAGACAGGCCAGCAGGATGCAGTAGTTACTGGAACATGCCGTATCGGTGGAGTCAAAACAGCCGTTGCAGTTATGGATAAAAGATTCCTTATGGGAAGCATGGGGATTGCGGTTGGTGAAAAGATTACAAGACTCACAGAATATGCAATGAAAAGAAAGCTGCCTCTTATAATATTTGCTGCAAGCGGTGGAGCGAGAATGCAGGAAGGGCTTTTCTCACTTATGCAGATGGCAAAGACAACAGCGGCAATTGAAAAGTTCAAGGATGCTGGTGGATTATTTATATCATATCTCACTAACCCGACAACAGGTGGTGTGAGCGCAAGCTTTGCAAGCCTTGGCGATATTATAATTGCTGAACCGGGAGCACTTATATGTTTTGCAGGACCAAGAGTTATTGAACAGACTATCGGACAGAAGCTGCCTGAGGGCTTTCAACATTCAGAGTTTCTGTTAGAACATGGCATGATAGATATGATAGTTGACAGAAAAGATATGAAGCAGACTTTATCAAAGATATTGAAAATGCATGTGAATACCGGAGGAGAAGCATGAACAATGAAAATGTTTTAACACCATATGAGAAAGTCCTTGCAGCCAGGAAAAGCGACCGTCCGGATATTATGAAATACATAGAAGTGCTTTTTGATGATTTTATAGAAACACATGGTGACAGATATTATAAAGATGATAAGAGTCTCGTTGCAGGAATTGCTGAATTTAATGGTAAACCGGTAACTGTTATTGGAAACCGCAAAGGAAAGAATATAGAAGAGAATATAAAATATAACTTTGGAATGGCGTCACCTGAAGGGTATAGAAAAGCAGTCCGTGTTATGAAACAGGCAGAGAAATTTAAAAGACCGGTAATAACATTTGTTGACACGCCGGGTGCATATCCGGGTATGGAAGCAGAAAGTAACGGACAGAGTAATGCAATTGCAGGAAGTATAGCAGCAATGCTTAAACTTACAGTACCTGTTATATCCGTAATCACAGGTGAAGGTGGAAGCGGAGGTGCATTGGCACTGGCAGCAGCAGACAGGGTGTATATGCTTGAAAATGCAGTATATTCAATTCTGTCTCCGGAGGGCTTTGCGTCAATAATATACAAGGACGCGAAGAAGGCACCACAGGCAAGTGAGATTATGAAACTTACTGCACAGGAGCTTTTGCAGGCCGGACTTGTTGATGGTGTAATTGCAGAAGGAGACAGGTGCTTTTCAGATATAGCAAGAATGTTAGAAAAAGAACTTGGCATTCTTGGCAGGATGAAATCAAAAGATATTGTTAATTCGAGATATAACAAATTCAGGAATATAGACAGGGGAGAGATAAAGTGAAAGGCATTCAGATAGTGTCCACAGGGAAAGCACTCCCAGAAGAGATAATTACGAATGATGACTTAAGCCGGATTGTTGATACTAATGATGAATGGATAACAACAAGAACAGGTATTAAGAAAAGATACAGATGTACACAGGAAAATACTACATCACTTGCAGTCAGAGCGGCACATGAAGCGGTAGAGGCATCAGGTGTGGATGTTGCTGAAATAGGTGCAGTTATAGTTGCAACTTCAACAGCAGATAATGCATTTCCATCTACTGCAGCAATTGTACAGAAGGAACTCGGACTGGCAGAGAATGTACTTGCGTTTGATTTAAGCAGTGCATGTACAGGGTTTCTGCATGCATTAAATGTTGGACAGGCACTGTTTAACAGCACTGATTATAAATACATACTGCTTATTGGCAGTGAACAGATGTCTAAGATATTAGATTATACGGACCGCTCAACATGTGTGCTTTTTGGAGATGGTGCAGGCGCAGTTCTTATAAAAGCGGCTGACAATATGTATAGACAGATTAATTACACAAGAGGTGATACAGATGTACTTGTATGCAGAGGTATAGGCGTACAGGATGCATATGTAAAGATGAATGGAAATGCGGTGTTCCGTTTTGCGGTTGATGTTCTTAAGCAGGGAATTGATGAGGTGTTGAAAAAATCGGACATGACACTTGACGACATAGATTATATTGTGTGTCATCAGGCTAATGAAAGAATTATCAATCATGTAAAGAAGAAGTATCCGGGACATGAAGATAAGTTCTATGTAAACATAGCGGAATATGGTAATACGTCAGCGGCAAGTATCCCAATAGCACTTGATGAGTTAGCAAAAAGTGGATGTTTTGATAAAGGCAGAAAGCTTATTCTTGCAGGCTTTGGGGCTGGGCTTAGCTGGAGCAGTGCTTTGATAGAGACATAATAAGGAGCAGCATAATGAGATTAGATAAAATGTTAGGAATAAAATATCCGTTTATACAGGGCGGAATGGCTAATATTGCAACGGGAGAATTTGCAGCTGCAGTTAGTAATGCAGGCGGACTGGGGCTTATTGGAGCAGGTGGAATGAACACAGATATGCTTCGTGAAAACATAAGAAAATGCAGGATACTTACAGATAAACCATTTGGTGTGAATCTTATGCTTATGAATCCAGAAGCTGATGCAATGGCAGAACTGCTTGTGGAAGAAAATGTAAAAATTGTAACAACAGGGGCAGGAAGTCCGGCTAAATATATGGAAAAATGGAAGGCTAACGGAATGATGGTTATACCGGTTGTTTCGAGTGCAGCACTTGCAATAAGAATGGAGCGTTTCGGAGCTGATGCAGTAGTTGCAGAGGGAACAGAAAGTGGTGGTCATGTCGGCGAGATGACAACTATGACACTTGTTCCAAAGGTGGTTGACAGTGTGCACATTCCTGTTATTGCAGCCGGAGGAATTGCAGATGGCAGACAGCTCGCAGCAGCATTTGCACTTGGTGCTGCAGGTGTACAGATGGGAACATGTCTTCTTGCAAGTACAGAGTGTCCTATACATGATAATTATAAACAGGCAATACTTAAAGCAAAGGATAATGACACAATAGTTACAGGAAGAATTGCGGGTACTCCTGTGCGTGTGCTTAAAAATGAGATGTCACGTGAGTATGTAAAGCAGGAGAAGGCAGGAGCTGATAAGATGGAACTTGAAAAATATACACTGGGTTCTCTTCGTAAGGCAGTGTTTGACGGCGACACAATGAATGGATCACTGATGGCAGGCCAGGTTGCAGGTCAGATTGATAAGATACAGCCGATTGAGAAAATATTTGAAGAAATATATGAAGGATATGAGGCTGTGCGAAAGGAATTATATGCAGATTAAGGACAAGGTACTTGATATTCCGGTAATTCAGGGTGGTATGGGTGTCGGAGTTTCGCTTTCATCGCTTGCAGGCGCAGTTGCAGCATGTGGGGCATGTGGAGTTATCAGTTCTGTCAATGCAGGTTATGATGAACCCGATTTTGAGAGCAGCCCCATTAAGGCAAATCTAAGGGCGCTTGATTACCATATTAAGAGGGCTAAGCAGATTGCAGCAGAAAGTACAAAGAAGGGGCTTGTAGCTGTAAATATTATGACTGCGGTTTCTCATTATGAGGAAAGCTGTAAGACCGCAGTTTCAGCAGGAGCAGATATTATTATCTCAGGTGCCGGGCTGCCTCTTAATCTGCCACAGTTTACTAAGGGAACAGATACACTGGCAGCACCTATTGTTTCAAGCGGCAGGGCTGCCAGGATAATTATGAAAACTTATAAGAAGCATTATGATGTGTATCCGGATATGTTTGTTATTGAAGGCAGCATGGCAGGGGGACATCTAGGTTTTGGTGCAGATGATATTACACAGGGGAAAACACAGAGTAACGATGAAATATTGTCAGATGTTCTTGCTGTAATAGAAGAGTCAGGTGCGGATATCCCGGTTTTTATCGCTGGTGGTGTGTATGATGGCAAAGATATGGCACATTATTTAAATAAAGGAGCTGCCGGGGTACAGATTGCAACAAGATTCATTGCTACCAATGAATGTGATGCTTCGGATACATTTAAACAGGCTGTTGTTAATGCGAAAAGAGAAGATATCCGTATTATTAAAAGTCCTGTTGGAATGCCGGCGCGTGCAATTAACAGCCCACTTCTTGAAAGGCTTGATGCAGGAGAAACCTTTACGGCAAAAAGATGTAATGGCTGTCTTACGGCATGTAAGAAGGATGACAGTATACCATATTGCATAAGCAGGGCACTTATAGCAGCAGTTAAGGGTGACTGGGATAATGGACTGTTTTTTGCAGGAAGTAATGCAGACAGAGTTGACAGGATAATGAGCGTACAGGAACTTATTAATGAGATTATGACAGATTATAGGTTGAATAAATCGGACATATAAGCTGTGATTGAACAAATCGGATATTGATTTGGAAAGGATAGGGAATGAGTGAAAGAAGGAAAGCACTTATTACAGGTGCAAGCAGGGGAATAGGAAGGGCTATATGCGTCAAGCTTGCAAGTGAAGGAACAGATATTGTATTCAGTTACCGTTCAGGTGATGAGTCTGCAAGTGAAACGGTCAAGTTATGCAGAGAGTATGGTGTTGAAATCCATGCAATTAAGGCAGATGTGAGTGATTCAGGGGAATGTGAGCGTTTAATTAAGGAAGCTGTGGATTTACTTGGCGGAAGGATTGATGTTCTTGTTAATAATGCAGGAATTACTAAGGACAACCTTATTGGACGCATGAAGGATGAGGATTTCGATGCAGTTATAGATGTGAATCTTAAGGGTACATTTTACATGATGCGTGGAGTCTCAAGGCTTATGTTAAGGCAGAGAGCAGGAAGAATTATTAATATGAGTTCTGTTGTAGGTGTCATGGGCAATGCAGGGCAGGTTAATTATTCAGCGAGTAAAGCAGGCGTTATTGGCATGACGAAGTCACTTGCAAGGGAGCTTGCGTCAAGACATATTACTGTAAATGCGGTTGCTCCGGGGATGGTTGAAACTGATATGACAGGCGCAATGTCAGACGCCGTTAAAGAAAAAGTGGTGGAGAATATACCTTTTAAAGAGATGGGAAAGCCGGAAGATATTGCGGAAGCGGTAGCATTTCTTGCGGGGGATGGAGCACGGTACATAACCGGACAGGTACTTTGCGTAGACGGAGGAATGGCAATATGAGAAGAGTTGTAATAACAGGTATGGGAGCAGTTACTCCTATTGGAAACAATGTTAAAGACATGTGGGAAGCTGTAAAGGCAGGTAAATGTGGTATTGATAAGATAACGCATTTTAATACAGAAAATAGTGCAGTCAAGCTTGCTGGTGAAGTAAAAGGCTTCGATGCAGAGAGTATTGTTGATAAAGCAGAATTAAGAAAAATGGACGATTTCACATTATATGCACTTGCAGCTGCAGATGAAGCAGTGAAAGATTCGGCTATAGATTTTAGCAAAGAAGATACATTAAGGTGTGGTGTTATATTATCAAGTGGAATTGGTGGACTTACAACTATACAGAGAGAATGTTTAAGAGGTGAAAGTAAGGGATATGACAGAGTTTCACCACATTTTGTTCCAATGTCAATAACTAACATGGCAGCAGGACATGTTGCAATCAGATTCGGACTTCATGGAATGTGTACATGTGTTGTTACAGCATGTGCCAGTGGAACCAATGCTGTTGGAGATGCATTAAGACAGATCAGGGATGGATATCAGGATGTCATTGTGTGCGGAGGCGCAGAAAGCTGCATAACTGATTTTGGAATTGGTGGTTTTACATCAATGCATGCATTAAGCAAAGCAGAAGATGTAAACAGGGCTTCTATTCCGTTTGATAAAGAAAGAAGCGGATTTGTTATGGGAGAAGGAGCAGGTGTGCTGATTCTTGAAGAGTATGAACATGCAGTTAAAAGAGGTGCTAAGATATATTGTGAGGTTGCAGGATATGGTTCAACATGTGATGCAAACCATGTTACAGCTCCTCTTGAAGATGGAAGCATGGCAGCACAGGCGATGACTGAGGCTGTTAAGGATGCAGGAATAAAACCAGAGAATATTGATTATATCAATGCACATGGAACAAGTACAAAGCTTAATGATAAGGGCGAGACTAACGCGATAAAGAGGGCATTTGGAGAGCATGCGTACAAGCTTGCGGTAAGCTCAACAAAGTCTATGACAGGACATATGTTAGGAGCGAGTGGTGCTGTTGAGGCAATTATATCGGCGCTTGCTGTAAAGAATGATATAATTCCGCCAACCATTAATTATCAGGTTCCGGATGATGATTGTGATCTTGATATCGTTCCTAATAGTGCAAGAGAATCAAGAGTTGATTATGCCATGTCTAATTCCCTTGGCTTTGGTGGACATAACGCATCTATCGTACTTAGAAAGGTGGTGTAATGATGCAGCTTAATTCAGATGAAATACAGCAGATTCTGCCACACAGATATCCATTTCTACTAGTAGACAGGATAACGGAGTGTGAGCCGGGAAAGAAGGCTTGTGGTATTAAATGTGTATCCGCCAATGAAATGCATTTTGTAGGACATTTTCCACAGAAGAAGGTAATGCCGGGAGTACTTATTATTGAGGCACTGGCGCAGACAGGAGCAGTGGCCTTGCTGTCGGAAGAAAAGAACAAGGGACATATAGCACTTTTTGCAGGAATTAAAAATGCTAAGTTTAAGGCACAGGTTACACCTGGAGATGTGCTTGAAATGTCATGCGAGATTATAGCAAGAAAAGGTCCTGTTGGAGTAGGAAAGGCAGAAGCTTATGTTGACGGGAAACTTGCAGTGTCAGCGGAACTTACGTTTGCAATAGAATAGAGCTATTGTTATAATAATAAACAATTAAAAAAGCTTTGGAGGTAAAGTAAGTTGCTGCAGGATTCTTTTAGTAAGGTATATACGAAGTTCAAGATGCATTTTTATCAGAAAATGTTTGAAAAGTTACAGGAGAGGGAAACTTCTCTTACAACTGTAGAAACTTTCTGTATGGAGATTATATATGCACTTGATAAACCTACTGTGGCAGAGTTTGCTGAGATGGCAAATATATCATCTCCTAATGCGGCATATAAGATCAATAATCTTGTTAAGAAGGGATACTTAAGGAAAGTACAGTCTGAGGAAGACAAGAGAGAGTATCATCTTGAGGTAACTCAGAAGTACATAGATTATTATAATATCAGCAATACATATCTAAAGACAGTGATGGACAGGATTGAAGGAAGGTTTTCTAAAGAAGAGTTAGAGACAATGGAACATATGCTTAATGTAATAAGTACAGAACTTATGCCTGAGATAAAGTATTAGGCTTATTGCTTGACTTTGCTATTAACATGTTATATATTTCAGAAGATGAAATATATAACATGTTTTTGCGTGTATGAAAAGGAGGATAAGAGAGCTATGGATTTAGCGCTTATTACTGCGAAGCAGGTATTTGAGTTATTTATACTTATATTGTGTGGAGTTGTTATAGGAAAGATTAAGATGGTTAATGAAGAAGGAAAGGGGATGCTGTCTAATCTGCTTATATATTTTGTTGTTCCATTTATGATTATTAATTCTTATATGTCAGGATACAACGCCGAGATTCTTAAGAACATGGGCAGAATGCTTTTTTACAGCATACTTACCATATGCATAGGAATGGCTTTATCGATTGGAATTACATTTTTGATGAAAAAGGAAGTCCGCGGCATTATAAGATTCGCAACTACATTTTCTAATGCAGCATATATGGGATTTCCTCTTATTCAGGCAATGTATGGTTCAGAAGGTGTATTATATGCAAGCGTATATGTAACAGTATTCAATATTCTTTTATGGACTGTCGGAATTGTGTATGTTTCGGAAAGCATGAGTCTTAAGGAACTTTTGAAAAAGATTGTTACATGTCCGCCAATTATATCGGTTGTTGTCGGACTTGTTATATTCCTTGCAAGGATTCCTGTTGCGGATGTTTTGAAGGATACATTTAATGTTGTCGGAGGCATGAACACTCCGCTGTCTATGATAATAACAGGAATTACTATTTCACAGTTCCCGTTACTTAGTATCTTAAAGGATACAAGGGTATATTTTACGGTTATTCTCAGAATGTTTATTATACCTGTGATCTGTACTCTTGTTATGTATCTTATACATGCCCGTGGAATGGTTGCTGTCATCACAATTATACTTGAGGCATGTCCGTGTGCGGCTATTACAACACTTTTTGCGATAAAATTTGGACATGACCAGAAACTGGCAGTGGGTGCGGTTACTTTGTCAACATTGATAAGTATAATTACACTTCCTTGTCTTGCATTGCTTGCAGGAGAGATTATAATGTAATAAAAAGTACTAATAGGGGGAATAATGAGCGGAGGCAATGCGTATAAAAGAAAATCGCATAGAAGAATAGAAGTAATAACATCAGTTGCTGCAGTTGTTGTTCTGTATGTGATACTTGAAAGCTTAGGGGTTACATGCCCTATTAAATACATAACAGGAATATCATGTGCAGGCTGTGGAATGTCAAGGGCATGGATTGCTTTGTTACATTTTAATATACATGATGCATTTATGTATCACCCGCTGTTTTTCCTTCCACCATTAGTATTGATAATTATGCTCCTTAAATCTAAAATAAATATTAAAATTTATAAAATTTTTATGTTTACAATGGCGTGCGTATTTGTTATAGTTTACTTGTATAGAATGATTAAAGGAGACAACAGTATTGTGGTTTTCGAACCACAAAACAATATTGTGTTCCGTATTATTCATAAACTAAATATATGAAGGGGAGGAATTAAGCAGAATGTTTTGTAAAAAGTGTGGAAAGCAGGTTGCAGATTCAACTAAATTCTGCCCATATTGTGGAGCAAATTGTTCGCCAGAGCAGGATATTGCAGGTCAGGCAGGGCAGGTCTTCAATAAGGTAGAGAAGGAGTTAGGAAGTGCTTTTGATGAAGTAAAGCAGAGCTTCAATGGAAACAGCAATAACCAGAATTATAATCAGGGTTACAATGCTAATCAGAATTACAGCAATGGTTATAATAATGGCACAATCCCACCATACTCAGGTACAAGATTAAAGGATGACAGAGGTCTTGCCTCATACATAATTCTTTCAATTATCACATGTGGAATATACAGCTATTATTTCATTTACAAGATGGCACATGATGTTAATATTGCATGTGATGGAGATGGAGAGAATACATCAGGGCTTGTTGCATTTGTTCTGTTATCACTCATAACATGTGGTATATATGCATGGTTCTGGTACTATAATCTTGGTAACAGACTTGCAGCTAACGGACCTCGTTATGGACTTTCAATCCAGGAGAATGGTACAACTGTTCTTTTATGGCAGATATTTGGTGCTTTTATCTGTGGAATTGGACCATTTGTTGCAATGCATATTCTTATCAAGAATTCTAATAAGATATGTAATGCTTACAACAGAGCACAGGGTTTAATGTAATGCGTTAATAATTAAAATGATAATCCTGCTTTCAGGTGGTTATGGCTGCCTGAGAGCAGGATTTTTTAAAATATGCCATTAGAAATCCTTTATTTGTCTTGCAAGACTAAAAGGTATAATTTCTTTATCATTAGTCTTTTTATAAGCAATTTCTTCATGCATATATTCAACAATTTCCTGGGATTTGAAAGAATTGAATTTGTTTATTACAGCATCTAAAACATTCTGTTCTTCAGTTGACAGAATGTTTTCATCTATATTTTCATTAACAAGGAAATGGTATTTGGTTATTTCAAAGCCGTCTTCTTCCTGCATGTTGACATTCTGCAGACCAACAATTTTGTAGTGTCCTATTGGTAAAGCTCCCATTGAGTCATGACAATAAACCAAACCAGTTATAGTTCTTTGATAATTCTTGAAAGAAAGAGAGTCAGCATACCAAAGCATTTTCATTAATTTTACTTTAAATAAATTATTGACTCTTTTTGCATAATAGGATATGACAGCTTCAAGTTTATCTATATTTAAAAGTGTATTACCATTAGCATCACATTGTTCTTGAAATCTAACATATTCACTTTCAAGGGATTGACGGGAAAGAAATTCCATTCCAGAAGAACTGAGATTTTCCATAATTTTTTGTTTTATTGATATTAGTTTGGGAGTACTAAATTTATCAGTATTTTTCTGCAATAATTCAAGAACAGCTTTCGGATTTTCTTTAATGATTCTAAGCATATTATCATATGCTTCATCTTGAATGGCTTTGCTTTCATATCTTGAAATTGTTGCTTCTCCCCAACCAAGTAATCTTGCTAAATCAACCTGGGATAAATCATACATATTTCTTATTGCAACAATCTGGTCAGAGGTAAGTAATCCTTTGACTTTTCTATATGTGTTACGTGCGTTCAAGAGGTTGGTGTTCTCTATTTTGCCAGTTGTAAATTCATTCTCTTCTTCGTCGCTATCAGGACAGAAATAGTATATTTCTTCATAGGTGACTTTTTCATCTTTAATAATTGTCGTAGCAATACGTTTTCTTTCTTCAACCTCATGAATTTTACCACATAGAGGACACTCTATTTGAATTGTTCTTATAAGATTGTAATCATTCATTGCTATTGCTCCTTTCATATTACGCCATTATTTATATGGAAAATTCATATTATGTCTTGCATAATGAAATGATAGACATAGTATCTTTTTTGATGTATTTCCTTTGATCTTAAGTTTAATATAAACAAGCTTATTATCTATAGATTTGCCAAAAACAAATAATAATGGTGGATTACTGTCATCTTTATCAATAAGTGTTTCTGAATATTCAGCTAAAGTAAGTTCCTTTAATCTTTCAACAATATCGGATGTATCATAATCGAGATCTAGCATAAGATATCTGGTTGAAAATTGTATGTCATCTTTGGTGGATTTAATGATTATCACCTCCATATAAATTACATGACTTACTATCAATTAATAGTATAACTATCAATTGATAGTAAGTCAAGCGAAAAACGATATGGAAGTTATAAAAAGTTATAAAGAGTTATATAAGAAATGAAAAGTTATAAAAGGTTATATAAACTTATAAAGAGTTATAAAATTTTCCTGAATTCCCTCGGAGAAACACCATATTTTTCTTTGAATTTTCTATTAAAATAAGATATATTATCAAAACCACAATCAGAAGCCACTAAAATAACCGGCTGGGTTGTGGTTTTTAATATTCTTGCAGCAATAATAAGCCGGTAGTCGTTTAGGTAAGTGATAAAAGATGTGCCGGTGCAGTTCTTGAAAAATTTCATGAAATGCGACTGGCTGAAATGACACCACTGCGCAATCTCTTCAATGGATATTGTATGAGCGAAGTTCTTTTCGATGTAATTGAGAATCAATTTAAGTTTGTCCATTTTATCATCAGACAAATGCGCAGACATTTCAGTATTGGTGTAAAAATGTGCATTAAGTTCGAAAAAGAAATTAAAAAGACATGCGCGGATTTTCAGCCTGTATCCGTCAGGGAAATACTTGCATATATTATCAGCTTCATCAATATAATGAATTAAGTCAGAATAGTATGGCGCAGTTTTACTGATAACAGGAGGACAATAACCCTTAAAGCCGGAAATCCCGTTAAAAAAGCTGAGCGTGTCATAATCACACTGCCTGCTGACAAGCATATCAAGATTAAAAAGAATATTTTCGTATTCGCATGAATCACTCTCGTTCTGGATAATAGAATGAATATGTCCAGGCATGACAACAACAATATCCCCTGCATTTACAACAAAATACTCTAGGTCAACGCTTACAATCATGCGTCCCTTCTTGATGTATATAAGCTCCATTTCATTATGCCAGTGCAGCGGAACTTCTACAAAATCAAGCGGGATAGAACATGGATAAGTATTATATAAAAAGTCTGAATCGAAATGTGACTTAGTTTCTTTCAATGGTCCGTAATCCGTTATATTCATGAGACACTCCTTAAACATGATAGAATAGTACAAGTTTATCCCATTATAAAGCAAGAGAATTTTTCCAGCAACCCTATAATAAAATATAAATACAAGAATGGAGGGCAAAGATATGCTTAACACTATATGTTTGGAAGATTATGGAAAAGACTTGCACTTATGCAGCAATGAGGAGTGCTTTCATGCACTTATGAAGCTTGTAACACAAAAGGGACGTGATAGAATCGTGAAAGACAATGGCAGAAAGGTATACTACATCTCTGCAGAGTTCCTTATAGGAAAGCTTTTATCCAATAATCTTATTAACTTAGGAATCTATGATGAAGTTAAGGAAGAACTTACACAAGCGGGTAAGAATCTTTCAGATATTGAAGAACTGGAAGTAGAGCCGTCACTTGGTAATGGCGGACTTGGAAGACTTGCAGCATGCTTCCTTGATTCGATTGCCAACCTCGGTCTTAATGGTGATGGAATCGGACTTAATTATCATCTTGGACTTTTTAAGCAGGTGTTTGAGAATGGGAAACAGAAGGAAGTGCCTAATCCATGGATTGGTAAAGACAGCTGGCTTGTTCCAACAGATGTGACATACACAATTAATTTCGGTGGAATCAGCGTGGTTTCAAGAATGTATGATATCAATGTGTACGGAGAAAAGAGAACGAATAAGCTTCATCTGTTTGATGTAGAGACAGTTGATGAGAGTATCGTAAATGGTGATGGCATAGATTTTGATAAGTCAGATATTGCAAAGAACCTTACACTGTTTCTTTATCCTGATGACAGTGACGAGCAGGGAAGGCTTCTTCGAATCTATCAGCAGTATTTCATGGTAAGCAATGGCGCAAGGCTTATATTAGATGAGTGCAGGGACAAATGTATTAATACCGGAAAAACATTTAAGAATCTGTCTGACCTTGCGGTTATCCAGATTAACGATACACATCCGACAATGGTAATACCAGAGCTTATAAGACTTCTTACAGAAAATGGAGATATAGACGGAAGTCCGATAACAATGGATGAAGCAATTGATATAGTATCAAAAAGCTGTGCGTATACTAATCACACAATTCTTGCCGAAGCCCTTGAAAAATGGCCTGTGGACTATCTTAACAAGGTTGTGCCTCAGCTTATGCCAATTATAAGAGAGCTTGACAAGAGAGTTCGTGAAAAGTACACAGACAAATCAGTATATATAATTGATGATAATAATCTTGTTCACATGGCACACATTGATATCCATTATGGAATGAGTGTCAACGGAGTAGCAAAACTTCATACAGAGATATTAGAGAATACAGAACTTAACAATTTCTACAGGATATACCCGGAGAAGTTCAATAACAAAACTAACGGAATTACATTCAGAAGATGGCTTATCCACTGTAATAACGGACTTGCGAAATACATTGAGACACTTATTGGACGTGAATACAGACATGATGCAGAAAAATTAAAAGATTTGTTAAAGTTTGCCGGTGATAAAAATGTTTATGATAATCTGCTTAAGATTAAGACAGACAACAAGAGAAATCTTGCAGAATACCTTAAGCAGACACAGGGAATAGAGATTAATCCGCAGTCAATATATGATATACAGATAAAGCGTCTGCATGAGTATAAAAGACAGCAGATGAATGCACTGTATATAATATATAAATATTTTGACATCAAGGCAGGCAATATTCCTAAGACTCCTGTGACAGTAATATTTGGCGCGAAGGCTGCACCTGCATACACAATTGCGAAGGATATAATTCATCTGATACTTACATTGAGTAAGGTTATTGAGGCTGATAAAGATGTAAGTCCATACCTTAAGGTTGTACTCGCCCAGAATTATAATGTAACACTGGCAGAGAAGCTGATTCCTGCATGTGACATATCAGAGCAGATATCACTTGCATCTAAAGAAGCGTCAGGAACAGGTAACATGAAATTCATGCTCAATGGCGCTGTGACACTTGGAACAATGGATGGAGCCAATGTAGAGATTGCCGAGCTTGTAGGAAATGATAATATATATACATTTGGCGCAACAAGCGATGAAGTTATTGCACATTATGAAAAATGTGATTATAATGCAAAAAAACTTTATGAGACAGACGATCTTATTAAGAAATGTGTGGATTTTATAATATCAGATGTAATGCTTCAGGCGGGTGATTTACATAGCCTTAACAGACTGTATAACGAGATTGTAGGAAAAGACTGGTTCATGGCATTGCTTGACTTACGAAGCTATATAGAAACCAAGGAAAAGGCTCTCGCAGATTATGAAGACAGATATGCATGGGCTGGAAAAATGCTTGTTAATATTGCCAATGCAGGCTTTTTCTCATCAGACAGAACAATCCGTCAGTACAATGAAGATATATGGCATCTTTAATATAATTAAATAAGTTGATAATAACTGCCCCGGAAGCTATAATCATTATAAGAACGAAAGTTCGCAAATGAGGAAGGTTTCGGGGTAGATTTATGTATAACATACTTATAGTGGATGATGAAAAGATAGAAAGAAGCGGAATAAGAATGCTTCTTAAAAGAATGGGAATAGAGCTTGGGGTTATTGAGGCGTGCAATGGAAAGCAGGCGCTGGAGTATCTTACTTCAGATAAGAATGCAGGAATTGGGCATATAGATATACTGCTTACAGATGTGAAGATGCCATTTATGGATGGAATAGAGCTTATTAAGAATGTGATGCAGAACAATATCAGTTTAAAAACAATTATATTCTCGGGCTATAATGAGTTTGAGTATGCCAAGCTGGCAGTTAAATTAGGTGTTAAAGACTACATATTAAAGCCGGTTGATCCGGCAGAATTCAGCTCAACAATCACAGGGGTTATAACAGAGCTTGATGAGGAACATAAGAAGGATGAGGACTATAACAGACAGGCTAATTTCATAAAGCAGTACTATATGTATACACTGCTTAACTCAGGGGATGCATCAGGGATACTTGATGATGGGGATTTTCTGGCAGAGTACAACAGACTTGCACTTATAGAATTTAATACAGATTTCTTTGGAAAATATGATGCAGGAGAAGATATATTTAACGAGACAGCCGGAGGACTTGATTATCAGTATCTTAACCTTAACCCTTCACAGTCAGTTATTATATTTTCTGATAAATCACTGGCAGCAGATGGCAATATAGATAAGAACATAGAAGAAATGTTTACGAAGATTCATGACTCTATATACAAAAAAACCGGACAGTTTATGTATATTGCTGTGTCTGATTTGTTCAGTGATTACCATGAACTTCCACAGATTATGGATGCAGTTGATACACTGATGAATAACAAGTTCTATGAGACAGGAAGATATATTTTTTCAGATAATATAAGTGAAGATACACCGGTACTTGTACAGATTGATGATGATGCACTTATGAAGCAGATGAAGCAGGATATCAAGATGAAAGATATAACATTCCTTCGGATACATTTTGACGCGCTGTGCAAGAAATACAGAGGACAGTCGAACTTCTCACATATATATATCAAGTTTGTATTTTCTAATTTGTTAAAAGATTTCTATGATAATATTCCTGGATCTGATGAGGCGGAATTTGGCAGGGAGATAGACAAACTGTATAAGTCAGAGGATTTTTCCTGCATAATGGAGATTGTTAATAACAATATTGATCTGTTAGAAAAGAGCTTTGGAAAAGAACCGGCTACATCACATAGGGAGATTGAGACAGTAAAGAATTATATACATAATCATTATGGGGAAGAGATTAGTGCACAGCAGCTTGCGGATATGGTGTATCTTGCACCAAGCTATCTGAGCTCGCTGTTTAAGAAAGAGACAGGACAAAATCTTAGCAAATACATTAAGCAGTACCGGATGGAGAGGGCAAAAGAACTGCTCACTGACACGAATATGAAGATTGTTAACATAAGTGAACAGGTTGGATATCCTAATGTGTCATATTTCGTACAGAGCTTCAGGGAGTACTTTGGTGTAAGCCCTCAGAAATTCAGGGATCAGGGAGAATTAAGTTGAAAAAGATTAAACAGATAATCAATGATATCAGACTGCAGAACAAACTGGCTATTATATATGTCATGACCGGGTTGATTCCTTTGATTGTGCTTTTTATATTTGCATACTGCCAGATGAGAAATATCCTGATGGACAGAGATTTAAAGAGCATAAAAGGATCATTAGAGCAATCGGTAACAACTTCAGATGGCCTGATAGAGGTATATGACAATTTGTCTAACTATATAACATTTAATGATACATTGTCAGGAGTGCTTTCCTATGATTACAAAAGCACATATGAGATGTATAACCAGATTGTTACTACATTTGATCCTATGCTATCGTCACTTAAGTATTTTCATGATGATATTAACAGAGTAACAATATATGTGGATAAGGGCATAAAGCATGATACCACGATTGCCCCGATTGATGAAATTAAGAATGAATCTTTCTATGAGTCAGCCTCAAACAGTACAAAGATTCAGTGGTATGTAAACGAAGCGGATAAGACAATTGTATCAGCCCGTAAAATGTCTACACTGGACCAGCTTGGAATTCTTGGAATTATATATATAGATGTTGATTATGACAGTGTGATGAACTCATTTACAGGAGGTCTGGAGCAGGATACAGGAGTTATAATACTTGATGCGGATGGCAATGTTATATGCGGTGCGGATACATTTGAAAATAATAATGTCAGGTACAGGCTGGATAATGACAGTCTGCTTTCATTTATTGAAGAGGCAGACTGGAATAATGATACATGCAAGAATGTAGAAGGATATTCGATAGTGAAGAAAGAAAGTCCGGTAACGGGCTGGACTGTGTATGTATATCAGCCAAGAAGACTTGTGTTAAGATCGGCTAATTCAATAATTACCATGATAATAGTTGCAGTAATTGTTGCACTTGCAGGAGCCGTAGCTGCAACGGTTTCAACGTCAGGATTTATTACCAGAAGGATCAAGAAGCTTAAAGACAGTATGGCGAAAGTTGAAAATGGAGATTTTGATGCAGTTATTAATACTTATGATAAGGATGAAATAGGAGACCTTATACATAGCTTTAACAGCATGACAAGGCAGACCAAGAATCTTATTACACAGGTTTATGAGGGGCGAATCAGCCAGAAGGAATCAGAAATGCGTGCATTGAGAGCACAGATAAATCCGCATTTCCTCTATAATTCGCTGTCGCTTATTAACTGGAAAGCGATAGAGTATGAACAGAAAGACATAAGTGAGATAACGCTGGCACTGTCTAATTACTATCGTACATCACTTAACAAGGGAAAGAATACACTGAGCTTTGAACAGGAATTAAGCAACATGCAGTCATATCTAAAGATACAGCAGATAATGCATGATAACTCATTTGATGTTGTAATAAATGTATCAGAAGACGTACTGCCTTGTGAATCACTAAACCTCATACTTCAGCCGTTAGTAGAAAATGCAATAGACCACGGCATAGACCTGTTAACAGACAGAAAGGGCGTAATAACCATAACAGGAAAAATAGAAAAAAGTAATTCAGGGGCAGACATGGTGTATGTGACTGTGTCTGATAACGGCATAGGAATGGATAAAGAGACCGCCGAAAACTTCTTAACAGCCCAGTCAAAAGGATATGGCGCAAGAAATGTAAATGACAGAATAAGACTTTATTATGGTGATGATTACCATCTGGAAGTGCAAAGCACGCCAGATGTGGGAACAACAATAACAATAAAATTCCCGGCAAAACCATACAACACAAAAAACTGATATGTTTCTAAAATATCTTATATTTTAATATTAAACCCTCCTTAATATAATTAGATTATCAAGAGAAGACAGTAATTACGAACTGTCGCGGATAATCATTAAGGAGGGTTTTTTATGAGATTAAAAAGGTTTGCCGCTGCTATGATGGCAGCAACAATGTGCGGCTCACTTTTTGTGGGATGTGGAGCAGCCAAAAATGGTTCATCATCAGATGATGAGAAGATTACAGCAACAATTAAAGTGTGGGGAAGCGCCGAGGATCAGGCAGATGAGAACGGCAAATGGCTTCAGACAATGTGTGAGCAGTTTAATTCAGAACATCCTGAATGGGATCTTACATTTGAATATGGTGTATGCTCAGAACAGGATGCAGGAAAGACAGTTCCACAGGATCCAGAGAATTCTGGAGATGTATATTTCTTTGCTAATGACCAGCTCCAGACACTTGTTGATGCCAATGCCATTGCAAAACTTGGTGGAGAAGCAGCAGATTATGTTAAGAAGACTAACTCAGAAGCAATTGTGGATTCAGTATCAGTTGATGGAGCTGTTTATGGAGTACCATTCACAACTAATACATGGTTTATGTACTATGACAAGAGCAAATTCACAGACAGTGATGTAAAGAGCCTTGATAAAATGCTTGAGAAGGATAAGGTTGCTTTCAATATTACAGAGGGCTGGTATATGTCATCATTCTTCCTTGCTAATGGATGTACATATTTTGGAAAAGATGGAAAAGACAATTCAGCAGGTGTTGATATCTCAGGAGATAAGGGAACACAGGCAACACAGGCTATGGTTTCTCTTGTTAACAATCCTAACTTTGTAAATGATCTTCAGGGCGTTGGTATTGCTGGATTAAGAGATGGTTCAGTAGGTGCTTACTTCTCAGGATCATGGGATTATAAGAGTGTTAAGGAAATCCTTGGAGATAATTTTGGTGCAGTTTCACTTCCAACAGTTAAGATAGGTGGAAAAGATAAGCAGTTATTAGCATTTGCAGGATCTAAGGCCATTGCAGTTAATCCAAACTGCAAATACCAGCAGGTTGCAGTTGCTCTTGCAAAATACCTTGGAGGCAAGGAAGCACAGCAGAAACATTATGAATTAAGAGGTGTTATTCCTTGTAATACAGAGCTTCTTGAAACAGATGCAGTTAAGAAGGATGCGCTTGTAACAGCACAGAATGATACATTTAATAAGACATCAGTAATACAGCCAACAGTAACAGGAATGAATGATTACTGGACACCAGCACAGAACTTTGCAAAGGCAATTGTTAATGGTGAGGTAACACAGGATAACGCAGCAGCAAAGACACAGGATTTCTATAAACAGATTAATACATCAATTGCAAAGTAATTGATGAAGAACTGTAAAGGGGTGACGTGATGGCAGTTAAATTCACAGAATCATTTAGAAAAGGGAATATATTTACTAAGCTCAGTATTCTGATTCCTGGACTTGGAAATTTGGTAGGAAAGCAGATAATAAAAGGTATTATATATGTGGCTTTTGAAATTGCCTTTATATGCTTTATGGTTATGAAGGGATTTAGCTGCCTTGCGATGCTTCCAAGTCTGGGGGGCAGACCCCAGCAGGAGGTGTGGAATGAGAAGCTTGGAGTATATGAGTATATAGCTGGCGATAATTCGCTGCTTATACTTTTATATGGAATAGCAACGATATTTCTTATAATCGCCTATATAATTGTGGCAGCAAGTGCAGTAAAAAGTTCATATAAGATTGAAGTGTTAAAGGAAAAAGGAAAACATGTTAACACATTTGTGGAAGACGTAAAATCTTTGTTTAATGAGAATCTCCACAAACTGTTATTGACACTTCCAGTATCAGGTGTGCTTATATTTACAATACTTCCGCTTATATTCATGATAAGCATGGCATTTACCAATTATAGCAAGGTTGACAGCCATCTGGTATTATTTAACTGGGTTGGACTTGAGAATTTCAAACAGATATTTGATTCCGGAAGTGTTATAGGAAAATCATTCTGGTCAGTTTTTGGCTGGACTATAGTATGGGCGATATTTGCAACGTTTTTGAACTACATAATCGGCATACTTGTAGCACTTCTTATCAACAGAAAAGGAACAAGATTTAAATCTTTCTGGAGATTTATATTTGTGCTTTCAATAGCAATTCCACAGTTTGTTTCACTTCTTATAATCAGAAGTATGCTGGCACAGGATGGAATAGTTAATGTTGTTCTTAAAAATGCAGGATGGATAAGCAGATCCTTACCATTCTTTACCAATGCAACATGGGCAAGAGCTACTGTAATAATTGTAAATCTCTGGATTGGTATTCCTTATACTATTCTTCAGGTAACCGGAATATTGCAGAATATTCCAATGGAATTGTATGAGGCAGCAGATGTGGATGGAGCTAACGGATTTGTTAAGTTCATAAAAATAACGATGCCATATATGCTTTTTGTAACAACTCCATATCTTATAACTACATTTACAGCTAATATAAACAATTTCAATATTGTTTATCTGCTTACTAAGGGTGATCCTGTTATGACAGGAGAGACAGCCGGTAAGACAGATTTACTTGTAACATGGCTGTATAAGATGACAGTAGATTATCAGTATTATAATCTTGGAGCAGTTATTGGTATTATGACATTTATATTCCTTGCAATAGGTTCACTTCTTGTGTATAGAAGAACAAAGTCATATAAAGATGAGGAGGGATTCCAGTGAAAAAAAAGAAAACTATTAAGAATATACTGGCACATACAGTGCTTACAGTATTAGCGATAGCATGGGTAAGCCCGCTTTTCTGGATAATCCTCACAAGCTTCAGAGCCCAGAAAGGAGCGTATACAAGTTCATTTTTCCCAAAACAGTATTCGCTTGATAATTACATAAAGCTTTTTACAGATACTGGTATTCTTAACTTTCCAAGAATGTTTTGGAATACGCTTATTGTAGCCATTTTCTCATGTATAATATCAACATTTTTTGTTTTGTCTGTTGCATATTGTATGTCAAGACTTAAGTTCAAAATGAGAAAAGCTATGATGAATATTGCGATGATTCTGGGATTGTTTCCAGCATTCATGGCCATGGTAGCAGTGTATTATATATTAAAAGCAGTAGGACTTTCAGAAGGTTCAATGATAAGAGTGGCTCTTGTGCTAGTATATTCGGCATCTGCGGGAATACAGTTTTATATTGCCAAAGGATTCTTTGATACGATTCCTAAAACAATAGATGAAGCAGCCATGATAGATGGAGCAACAAAGTGGCAGGTATTTACCAGAATAACAATACCATTAAGTAAGCCTATAATTGTATACACAACACTTACATCATTCATAGCACCATGGGTCGATTTCATATTTGCAAGAGTAATATGCCGTGCCAATGCAAAATATTATACAGTGGCAATCGGATTATGGCAGATGCTTGAAAAAGAGTATGTTGATGTCTGGTATACAAGATTTGCTGCAGGTGCAGTGCTTATATCAATTCCAATTGCAGCCTTGTTTATGATCATGCAAAGATGTTATAATGAAAGCATGTCAGGAGCAGTAAAGGGTTAAATGTATGAGAGGAATTAAATCAACATTAAAAAGAATAGCAGCATTAGCAGCTGCAGGAATAATGATTACTTTAGCCGGGTGTAAAAACCCGGCTGGTTTTGTGTCAAGTGAACCATCTGATTATGAAGCGCAGATGGAACTGGCACGGACTACGCCGTATGGAGCATATCCGGAAACTATTAATTATACGCTTGGAAAGATGACAAGTATTAATAATTCTAATATGCCAGAAGGAGATACCTACACAGATAATGCGTATACAAGGTATATAAAGTCTGTTATAAATGTGCAGAATATAGATGCATTTGAGGTGGCAGACAGTCAGTATGATACGAATGTTTCTATGGCAATCTCCATGGAGAATCTTCCGGATATAATGGTTGTGTCAAGTCAGGATGAGCTGCAGCAGCTTGTAGAAGCAGATCTTATAGAGGATCTTACGGAAAGCTATGATAACTGTTTAAGTGATAAGATAAAAGATATGTATGACAGCTTTGGAGATTCACTTAAGGATATGGTTACATATAATGGAAAGATAATGGCATTGCCAGAGACAAATATTACTGATGGGCCTAATCTTGTGTGGCTGCGTAAGGACTGGATGGATACGCTGGGACTTTCAGAGCCTGAGACAATAGATGATGTGGCTGATATAGTTGCCGCATTTATAGCTAATGATCCGGGTGGAAATGGGGTTGACGAGAATGGAAAACCTAATACAGTCGGACTGGTAGTAGATACAGATGTTACTGGAGAGTGTGGATACAGCAGTGAATTTCTGCTTGATATAATATTTGCGTGTTTCAATTCGTATCCAAAACAGTGGATACTGGATGCGGAAGGTGATGTTGTATATGGTTCAATAACAGAAGAAGCAAAGGCAGCTCTAAAGTATATAAGTGAATTGTATAACCAGGGGATCATTGATAATGATTTTCTGTTAAGAACATCAACGAACATATGTGAATTAATTGAGGGGGGACAGTGTGGTTCATTTTTTGGCCCATGGTGGGCTCCGAATAATCCTCTGGCTAACGCTGTTGGAAGCAATCCTGAAGCTGACTGGCAGCCATATTTAATAGCAACGTCAGAAGATGGAAGCACAAGTTATCATAGCCAGAATCCGTGCTACAAATACGTGGTAGTAAGAAAAGGATATGAGCATCCTGAGATAGCTGCCAAGATGATAAGCGTTATGTTTGATAAGGTAAGATTTGATTGCAGTGATTCAGAAGAATTTGCTGATTATTATCAGTTTAATGTTGAGCCTACAGCAAGGCCATTATCAATAAATGTTGATTATAATAATGCATTATCCATATGCTATAAGAATATTGACATGGCATTGTCGGGGAATAAAGATCCGGATAATCTTGAACTTCTGGAACATTCGTTTTATACAGCATGTAGCGCATATATTGAGAATACCGGACAGACATATCTTGCTGCAAGAAATTCGGGTGGAAACACATTGGGAAGAAAAGGTGCAACAAGTACGCAATGGGCAGCATATATGTCAAGAATAAGAGCATGCAGCCTGATATCACAGGATAACATAAAAGTTGTGGAATCATTATATTTTAAAACAACAGATACGATGAAGAGCCGGTGGTGGAGGCTGAAAACAAAAGAAAAAGAAGCATATCTTAAGATAATAAGTGGTGAAGAAGATATTGATTATTTTGATACATTTGTGGATGAGTGGAAAAGCCAGGGGGGCGATACAATTACTGAGGAAGTAAGAAAAAGCCGTGGATAGAATGCTTTCTTTATGATACAATTTAAAATAATGTAAATATAAATACTGGAGGTTTTATTTTGAAAGAGAGAGAAAAATTCGGATCGCGGCTCGGCTTTATCTTAGTGTCAGCAGGATGTGCGGTAGGATTAGGTAATGTATGGAAATTCCCATACATCTGTGGGGAGAATGGAGGCGCGGCATTCGTGCTTATCTATCTCGTATTTCTTGCAGTTCTTGGATTTCCTATTATGTGCGCGGAGTTCACAGTAGGACGAGGAAGCGGTAAAGGTGCTGCAAGGGCATTTGAAGAACTGGAGACTAAGGGAAGCAAATGGCATCATTTCAAATGGGTATCGGTAGTAGGAAGCTACATATTAATGGCTTTCTATACTATGGTTGCAGGATGGATGCTTTATTATGCATGGCGTGAGGCAAGTGGTTCGTTAGCAGGGTTAGAACCAGAGGAGGTTTCAGGTGCGTTTGGAACTATGCTTTCACAGCCGGGAACAATGACAATCTGGATGGTTGTTGCAGTTTTACTTTCGTTTGGCGTATGTGTATTAGGATTACAGAAGGGCGTTGAGAAGATTACTAAGGTTATGATGTCACTTCTTTTTATCCTTATTGTGGTACTGGCAGTTCATTCACTTGTACTTCCTAATGCATCAGAAGGTGTTAAATTCTATATGGTGCCTAATCTTGATGCCATTAAATCAAGAGGTTTAGGACCAGTTATATTTGATGCCATGACACATGCATTCTTTACACTTAGTGTAGGTATTGGTGCAATGGAGATATTCGGAAGCTACTTAAAGAAAGACAGAACAATAGGTGGAGAGGCTGTTAATATCATTCTGATTGATACATTTGTTGCTCTCATGGCAGGATTCATAATTATTCCTGCATGCTTTGCATATGGTGTTGCTCCGGGTGCCGGTCCATCACTTTTATTTATAACACTGCCTAACATATTTAATCATATGGCGGGAGGAAGAATATGGGGAACAGCATTCTTTGTATTCATGTCATTTGCAGCATTATCAACTGTAATTGCTGTATTTGAGAACATAATAGCTTTTTATATTGACCTTAAGGGATTTTCAAGGAAAAAGGTTGTTGCAGGAAATGTTATATTCATGATACTGCTTTCACTTCCTGCTGTATTAGGCTTTAATAAGCTGGCAGCTTTCCAGCCTATAGGTCCGGGCAGCTCTATCATGGATCTTGAGGATTTCCTTGTTTCATATAATTTACTTCCTCTCGGAAGCATGATATTTGTATTATTCTGTACTAAGAAGAACGGCTGGGGCTGGGAAGGCTTCAGAAAGGAAGCTAATGAAGGAAAAGGACCTAAGCTTCCAGACTGGTTAAGATTCTATATGAGTTACATACTTCCGGCCATTATTGTAGTTGTATATCTTAAAGGTTATTATGATACATTTAAACCAATGGGAACAGGTTATCTTGTTGGCTGGATGATATTTGCGTGTGTATTGCTTTTTGCAATATTCGGAATTGCTAATTATAAAAAGAAAGATGCGTAAGCTATGACTAAGAAAGAACTTGCTATAGAGGTTATCAGAAGATTAAAGGCAGAATATCCGGATTCGGAATGCAGTCTTGATTATGATGATGCCTGGAAATTGCTTGTAAGCGTAAGACTTGCAGCACAATGTACAGATGCAAGAGTAAATGTTGTAGTTAAGGGGCTGTATGAGAAATATCCTGATATAGCCTCACTTGCTGCAGCATCTCCAGAAGAGATTGAAAAGATTATAAGACCTTGTGGTCTTGGAAAGAGCAAGGCAAGAGATATATGTGCATGTATGCGTATGCTTCATGAACAGTATAACGATAAAGTTCCTGACAGCATGGAAGAATTGTTAAAGCTTCCTGGAGTTGGAAGGAAGAGTGCCAATCTTATTATGGGTGATGTGTTCGGAAAGCCGGCAATTGTTACAGATACACACTGCATAAGGCTTTGTAACAGAATAGGTCTTGTAAAAGACGAGAAGGAACCTAAGAAGGTTGAGATGGCATTGTGGAAGATAGTCCCACCAGAAGAGGGAAGTGGATTATGTCACCGGCTCGTAGACCATGGAAGGCAAATATGTACAGCGAGAACAACGCCACATTGTGGCAGATGCTGTCTTGAAGATATATGCAGGAAAAATGGGATAAAAGTCTGATTGAATACATTCATATGGTGTGGTAGTATCAAAATGTTGTAACATAAGAATTAATATGGAGGGGAACATGGAATTAATTGATTTAGTAAGATTTGCGAAGAAAGAGAATTGCTCAGATTTACATATAACATCAGGTTCTGCGGTATGTGTAAGAAGATATGGTGAGTTAAAGATGCTGGATCTTATTCCTACAGCAGAAGAGACAGAGAGAATGCTTATGGCAGTCCTTAATGAGGATGAGATACAGAAGGTAAAGTCTGGAAAAGACATTGATGTGGCAGCATCGGATGGTTCAGGAGGAAGACTGAGAATTAATATTTATCATGAAAAGAGAGAACTGGCAGCAAGTATCCGTCTTCTTGATTCACACATACCAACATTTGAAGATCTTGGATTACCAGGAAAGCTTCTTGGAGAACTGGCAGGAAAGAGAACCGGACTTGTGCTTGTAACCGGACCTACAGGTAGCGGTAAGTCAACAACGCTTGCTGCGATGATTGATTATATTAATAATAATATGTCAAGACATGTTATAACAATTGAGGATCCAATCGAGTATGTATATGATTTTAAGAAGTCTATGATTCATCAGAGACAGGTGGGAATGGATGTACCTGATTTTGCAACAGCACTCCGTTCATCACTTCGAGAAGATCCAGATGTTATCCTTGTTGGTGAGATGCGTGATTATGAAACTATTAATGCGGCTATTACAGCAGCAGAAACAGGACATCTTGTATTATCAACACTTCATACTAAGAGCGCGGCACAGACAGTGGAACGTATCATTGCAGCCTGCCCTATTGAAGCACAGCCTTCACTTATAGTTCAGCTGGCATCTATACTTACAGGTGTTATTACACAGACACTTGTTCCGCTTATAGGTGGAGAGGGAAGAACTGCAGCAACAGAGGTTATGATTAATAATCCGGCTGTATCTAATCTTATAAAGGAAAAGAAGACTAATCAGATTCAGTCAGTACTTCAGTCTAACCTTCAGATGGGAATGCATACATTAAACCATTCGCTTACCCAGCTCGTTAAGTCAAGAATGATTACAAGGGAAGTAGCCCTCAGACATTCTGAGAGCCCGGCAGAACTTGCAAGAAATATATAATTATGTGCAAATGTGCGCCTGAGATGTTATTTGCAAATAATGTACAAAATATAGAACAAGACAAAATTATTTGAAAATAAAGCCATTCTACTGTATTATAATTATGTGATATTTACGGACAAAATTATAATATGGTCGGAAGGCTTTTTTTATGAATAGGAATAGAATGAAATTAATTAATAGGATTGCGTATATTGTTTTTTTGATGTTTTATGTCTGCTTCATGGCTTCTGGACTAATGTTTAGTTCAGTTGATAAGATGACACCATCAGATAGGAATACAATAGAGAAAGTAAAACCAGAATCTTCCAGATATGTTGGAGATAAAGCAGTTGAATACCATATAAAGCTGACAGCAAGCGCATATGATAATATGGCACTGACCTTTGTGAGCAGACATCAGGAGGTTGAGGTGTATGCAGGTGGAAAGCTCATATATTATGTGAAGGCGCATAAGTCGGTATATGGAACAACAACAGGAACTAATTATTCCGTAGTTAATATTCCATCATACACTACAGATGTTGTTGTAAAGCTTACTAATGTATATGATGGATTTAAAATAAGAGAAACTGTATTTCAGTATGGAGATGAGACAACTATTATAAGAAATCTTATCAGAAATTCATTACCATCAGCAGTTCTTAGTGCATTTATCATCCTTATAGGAGCAGGTATGGTTCTTTTATGGATTATATGCAGAAAGAGAATTACACAGACACATTCGCTGCTTTATTTTGGAATATTTGCAATGATAATAGGAGCATGGGCACTTAATGAAACGGATCTTGTAACAATTCTTCTGGAAGATAGAAAGATTGCATCACTTATAGGATATGTTTTATTAATGATGATACCGATACCTTTTGTTGAGGCAGAACGTAGCTTCTTTCACGTAAGAAAGGCATCAGTAAGTAATATATTATGTGCAATATTTGCAGTTACAGATATATTTCTTGTTGTCTGCCACATGACAGGAATAAAAGAGTTTAAGTATACAGCAAGAATTATTCATCTGATGCTTGTAATGTCATTTATATATTTCTGCGGAGTTGTTGTAATGCGAATTAAGGAAAGAGGATTTGACCGTAAGGTTAAGAATAATATTATTGCAGTTATTGCTCTTGGTGTGTCAATGATTGTAGATCTTATCGCATATTATAAAGGATTGCAGCAGACAGATGTACTTGGTAAGATAGGAATACTTGTGTTTATCATTGTTCTTGCAGCTGAGAGTATATCAGAGGCATTTGAAAAGATAAAGGAAGGCCAGAAAGCTGATTTTTATAAGGAGATGGCTATAACAGATGCCATGACAGGTCTGTACAATAGAACAGCATTTGAAGAATGGGAAAAAGAAACATCAGATTATAATGGTTATGCCATAGCCACATTTGATCTTAATAATCTTAAATTGTGTAATGATAATTATGGACATGCTGCAGGCGATACTTATATAGAGGCTGCGGCGCATACAATTAAAGATATATTTGGAAAGCATGGTAAGTGCTACAGAATTGGCGGAGATGAGTTCTGTGCAGTGATTAACAAGAAAGAAAAGCCTTTTGAGATAGGAAAGCATGTTAAGCAGCTGCGTGACATTGAGAAGATAGTTGAACAGGAACTTGCAATAAAAGGTCTTAAAGTCAGGATAGCGTGCGGATATGCCGAATATAACAGTGAAACGGATGATAATTTTGAAGACACAAGAAGCAGAGCGGATAAGAGAATGTATGAGAGCAAGAAACTGTTAAAGAGTGAGTAATTATGGATAAATATGAGGTGTTAAAGCATTATTTTGGATATGATTCTTTCCGTCCGGGGCAGGAAAGATTAGTAGATGCTATTCTGGCTGGACGTGATGTATTGGGAATTATGCCAACGGGAGCAGGAAAATCATTATGTTATCAGGTGCCGGCATTATTAATGTCCGGCATTACTCTTGTTGTGTCACCGCTTATATCTCTTATGAAGGATCAGGTAGGAGCACTTAATCAGGCGGGAGTACATGCAGCATATATTAACAGTTCACTGACCGATAATCAGATAACCAAAGCACTTGCATACGCGAAGCAGGGGCGATATAAGATTATATATGTTGCACCGGAACGCCTGGAAACATGGGCATTCCTTGACTTTGCCACGCATGCTGAGATTTCTATGATTACTGTAGATGAGGCACATTGTATTTCGCAGTGGGGGCAGGATTTCAGACCAAGTTATCTTAATATATTATCTTTTGTCAAAAAGCTGGCGAGACGCCCTATAATAAGTGCATTTACAGCAACAGCAACGAGTAAGGTACGGGATGATATACTGCAGATACTTGCTCTTGAAAGTCCGGTAGTTCTCACAACAGGATTTGACAGGACTAATCTTACATTTAAGGTAAAGCATATTAAGGATAAGGACTCTTATATACTTGATTATCTTATAAGCCACAGGCAGGACAGTGGAATTATATACTGTGCCACAAGGAAGAATGTTGAGAAAGTGTATGACATGCTTAATGCCAATGGACTTTCTGTAACCAGGTACCATGCTGGCCTTTCAGCCGAGGAAAGAAAAGAAAATCAGGATTCATTTATTTATGATATTAAGCCGGTTGTTGTGGCAACCAATGCATTTGGAATGGGAATAGATAAGTCAAATGTAAGATTTGTGATTCATTATAATATGCCACAGTGTATAGAGAATTATTATCAGGAAGCAGGGCGGGCAGGAAGAGATGGTGAAGATTCGGAATGTGTACTTTTATATTCTCCGCAGGATATTATGATTAACAAGTTCTTCATAGAGCACAGAGAACCTAACACTGAGATTGATGAACAGGAACAGGCAAGGCTGATTGCTCTTGATAAAAGAAGACTTAATGCAATGGTTGATTATTGTAAGACAACAGAGTGTTTAAGGGAATATATTCTTAAGTATTTTGGAGAAAGACCAGAAAATCCATATGGTGGGAAATATAACTGCCATAACTGTTCTAATTGTGTTGTGGATGAGGAAGAGCAGGAAGCAGATGAGTCTTATATGTATACAGGTAATCGCTTTAGTGCACCAGTATCGAGAAATGCAGCTATGGTCGCAGACAGAATGAAAAGGTCTGCTGCTGCTGCCAGATCAGCTTATGCAACGCCTAAGTCAAAGAAACCGGAAGATGCACTTAATGAGAGAGGGGTAATGTTATTTAACAGACTCCGGGAGTTAAGAAAACAGATAGCTGTTTCGGTTGGAGTTCCACCATATGTAATATTTTCAGACAGGACACTTATAGATATGTGCCTTAAAGTTCCTTTTGATGAAGATGAAATGTTGTCTGTAAGTGGTGTTGGAGAGAACAAATATGAACGCTATGGCAAGGTGTTTATGGATGAAATATATGATTTTCTTGATGGAATGAAGCAGAATCTTGCAAGATAAGAATTGGAGATATGTATGAAGAATTATAAGATGATAATAACTTATGATGGAACGAGATATTATGGCTGGGAGCATCAGCCGACTACAGATATGACAATCCAGGGTAAGTTAGAATCAGTGCTTTCTGCCATGGCAGGTACAGAGGTTGAGGTTATAGGAGCGGGAAGGACAGATGCAGGCGTGCATGCAAAGGGCATGGTTGCCAATGCGCATATGGAGACTAAGATGAAAGAAGATGAGATATGCGATTATATGAACAGGTACCTTCCGGATGATATCTGTGTACAGGAAGTACGTGTTGCATCTGACAGATTCCACAGCCGTTATAATGCACAGGGCAAGACATATTGTTATACATGTTATGTTGGTGATAAGAAGCCTGTATTTAACAGAAAATATGTCAATATAATTGAAGGTGGATTAGATGTTGAAGCAATGAAGAAGGCAGCAGACATACTTGTTGGAGAACATGACTTTGCATCATTTTGTGGTAATCCCAAGATGAAAAAATCCACAGTACGAGAGATTTATTCAATAGATGTATCTTTAAAGGGCTCATTTCTTAATCTGACTTATCATGGAAGTGGATTCTTGCAGTATATGGTAAGAATATTAAGTGGAACATTACTTGAAGTAGGACAGGGAAAGAGAAAGCCGGAAAGCATGTACGAACTGTTAGAGGCAAGAAACAGGAGCCTTGCAGGTGCAACTGCGCCGGCGAAGGGACTGTGTCTTCTGAAGGTTGACTACTCGAAGGAGGTGTGATGGCTCACGGACGCCGTACAGGCTGTGCCGGGGGAGGGATGTGAGGTGCCCTTAGGCATCTGCCCTCAGGATTCCTATGTCTGGTGAAACTAAATGCCGCAATCTGCAGAGGTTTTTATGTGGCTTGTAATCAAACGCGCTTCGCTTGAACGAGATTACAAGCCACAACCTTTAGCAGATTGCGGCATTAACTTTCACACGACATATGAATATTCGGGCATACACCTAAGGGCACCTCACATCCCTCCCCCGGCACAGCTCTGTACGGCTGACTTTCATTTCCTTCAGGTAGTCACCCTACGGACGAATGCTCGCCTGCGGCATTGCATTCTGGGAGTGGCGGCGGGTGAAGTGCGTGATGTACTTTGATGATGAAAAAGCCTGCGCCTGCTGTGGCAGGCTTGCCTGCTTGGTAGTGGGGTGGTGGCTTTGAGAAGGGTAGATGTTGTACAAGACCGATTTATGCCGAATCGTGTGTAAGTTAATGCCGCTATATGCAAAAAGTGCTGTGTAAAAATCTCGTTCAAGCGAAGCGCGTTTGATTTTTACACAGCTAAAAGACATTGCATATAACGGCATTTACTTACACTAGGTGCAGGCATCTATGAGGACTTGTATAATATCTGCCCATCCAAATGACTGCTTAGAGGTAATAGACTTTGCAGATGGCGTTATTTACTTTCACTAGGCGAGGAATCCATGAGAGCATGCAATATAAACATACACCTTAGAGATTTCCTCCCATATTAATTTTAAAGTACCTTCGATAAGAAATCTTTTAATCTTTCACTCTTAGGATTTCCAAAGAACTCCTCAGGAGCCCCCTCTTCATTGATGACACCATCGTAGAAGAACATGCATCTGTTGGCAACTTCTTTTGCAAATCCCATTTCATGAGTTACTACAATCATTGTCATTCCTGACGATGCAAGTTCCTTCATTATTGTGAGAACTTCACCAACCATTTCAGGATCAAGAGCTGATGTTGGTTCGTCAAAAAGCATTATCTCAGGATTCATTGCGAGTGCTCTTGCAATAGCAACTCTCTGTTTCTGGCCACCACTTAACTGATTAGGGTAAGCATCTGCTTTGTCAGAAAGTCCGACTCTTGCAAGAAGTTCATCAGCCTTCTTATCAGCTTCTTCCTTGCTCATAAGTCCTAGCTTAGTAGGGGCAAGTGTAATATTTTTTCTTATAGTCATATTAGGGAAAAGGTTGAAATGCTGGAATACCATTCCAATCTTTTCTCTTAGCTCATCAACATTTACATTCTTATCAGTAAGATCCTGTTCGTGAAATAATACATGACCTTCCGTAGGAGTTTCAAGAAGGTTAAGGGAACGTAAAAATGTTGATTTACCGCAGCCAGATGGTCCGATAATTGCAATAACCTCTCCTTTGCGGACAGTTGTATTAATTGATTCCAATACAACATGGTCGCCAAAAGATTTCTTTAAATCTTTAACTTCAAGTATGATTTCGTTAGTATTATCGCTCATTGTTTCTTAACCTCCTCTCAAGTTTCTTAACAAGCTGTGAAAGTCCCATAACCATTACAAGGTAGATTATGGCAACCCCAATAAGTGGAAGCATTGGATCATAAGTTATGCTTCGGATAATATCGCCGCCTCTTGTAAGATCGTTAAGACCGATGTAACCGCTGATAGATGTTTCCTTTAACAGAACAATGAACTCATTAGCAAGTGCTGGGAGAACATTCTTGAATGCCTGTGGAAGAATAACGCTTATCATAGTTGTTTTATAAGAAAGACCAAGGCTTCGTGCTGCTTCAAACTGACCATTATCAATAGACATGATACCAGAACGGAATATCTCGGCAACATAAGCACCAGAGTTGATACCAAATGCAAGTATCGCAACAATAAGCTTGTCAATATGTACAGAGCTGAATATTACATAGTATATGATAAGTAACTGTACCATTGTTGGAGTTCCTCTGATTACAGTAAGATAAACATTGCAAATAAAGTTAAGAATCTTCATGTGTCCTGTCTTATCATGGTTAGAACGGACAACTGCAATAAGGAAACCAATAACAACACCCATAAGAGCTGCAAAGAATGCAATGATAACAGTATTTAACAAACCTTTAAGAAGATAAGTGTATCTTGCTTCTTTGATAAAGTCTGTCTTGAACTTATCAGCAAAACTTGTGCCTGTTGCAGATGCATTGTCGTCACGGACAATAATAACCTGCTTGGAAGTTGTATATGTAGTTGTGAAATCAATATTTTTCTTACGTTCATCAGTAACAGTCATGCCGGCCATACCGAAATCAGCTTTGCCAGAAGATACGGCAGTAATAATTGAATCAAATTCCATATCTTCAATCTTTAAATTCATGCCGAGATAATCAGCGATAGCCTGTGCAATATCAGCATCAATACCGATAATTGAACCACCTTCATAATATTCATAAGGCTTGAAGTAAGCATTGGTAGCCATAATAAGAGTTCCGTTAGTACGGCTTACACCATCTGGTGATTTGTATCCTGAAAATGTAGCATTATCACCAACATAATCATCAATGACTTTCTGGATAGTTCCATCTGCCATAAGTACTTCAATAGCTTCATTAAGCTTTGCAGTAAGGGAATTGCCCTTAGCAACACAGATGGCATAATCCTCATTTGCAAATTCTTCATCAAGAATAGTGAGGTCTGGATTGGCTTTAACAAATGCCAGAGCAGGCTGTTCATCAATAACAACTGCATCAGCTTTACCCTGCTTTAAAGCCTGTATAGCATCAGAACCTTTGTTGTATCTTGATACAGTTGTGCCAGAACCATCAGTTTCGTAATCGCTTACGAGAGTATCTCCTGTTGTTCCTAACTGAACACCAATAGTCTTGCCTGCAAGATCATCTACAGAAAATACAGTGTTCTTAATCTTCTTGCCCTGGCATGAAGTAAGAAGAATAGAAGAGAACAAAAGAGTTAAGGCCGCAAATACCAGAAGGAATCGGGACCTGTTCTTTTTGTAATTCATTAGTAACTCCTTTCCGTGCGGACTGTGATATATAATAACAGTCCAATGTAATATATTTCGTTAATTATACACACATAATGAGGGGATTAGCAATTAAAATATTCATATTAGATGAAGAAATACGGGAATACACGCTGTCAGGGTAGAACAATGCATGTATTCCCGCAGATGAGATTAGCAGTTATTAGCTTTATTACAGATGTTACTGCAAGAGCCAGCGCATGAGCCTGTTCCTGTTGTAACGGAAGAACCGGCATTCTGACATGCAGTACTGTTGGTGTTAAGAGTGTCTGTACAGTCATTCATGCAAGGAACTTTGCAGTTCTTTTTTAAATTGCCCTCACATGCTGGTGGACTTAAGTCAAGTGGTTTAATTGCTCTGTCAAGAAGATTGCCGCATACGAATTTGATGCAGTCGGATTCATCACCTGAAACAATGCTTCCCTTTGGGGTTGATATTCTTCCGGCACTTGTTACACGATATCCACAGAAGTAAAGGCTCTGTAAAATGAGAGTAAGGCCGACAGTTACTTCATCATCAGAGGTATCAAGATTCAAAAGCTTGGGAATAGAGTAAATGTTAAGTCCCTGGGTTACAGTGTTATCAGTTGACAGAAAGCCAATGCTGTTAAGAGCTGGTGTGTATACAGGAGGATCAGCGTTGGTTGAATTGTAGGAAACACCATAAGGAGCAAAGATTTCAAGTGTTACAGAAGATGGGTTAGTGTCTTCGTCATATGTTGCAGCCGTTGTAGAGCCAGGAAGATAATCTGCTGTCGGAGTCAGAGTTACTAATGGACGGCAGGATTCATCATAGAGTGTTACTGCAAATGTAACAGTAAGGTTGGAGAGTTTTACAGAGTAGCAGTTAGGTCTTCCTGGTATCTGTGAGATTACAACATTATCGTTACCATAGGTGTAGGCTATATCTATAACGCTGACTGATGCATTAGTAGCTGTTGGATATGTCGTTGAGATATCCGTGCCCAGAGCAAATGTAGTGCACAGATTAATACCAATTTCATCGTAAATAAGCGGAGCAAGAATGCTGAGTTCATCAGGAGAACCGCATATAGGATTCGTACACACATCAAAACATCCGTTAGGCATGTTCTGGACAATATTACTTACAATGCGTGTAGAACCACATTTGCTGCATTTACATTTAGCCATTGTCAGTTCCTTTTCATTTCTTTATTACATTATATGTTCTATAAGTCCGGGCGTGACCATATATATTTAAATAAAAAGCATGGAGATGTTAATATGGCAAATGTATATACAGCCGGCAAAGACAGAAGGCTTATAATATATAGCATTTCAAAATATATTTTTTTAAGGACAGCCTATGCAGATGGGATAGAACGACCAATTATCCTTGCTGCAGATTATTTTGACGGACTAACAGAAGTTATATGGAATGATACAATATATTATGCTTATCAGAATCAGAATAAGGATATTATTGTAAGAAATATCCTGGACACTAATATAGTATATCAGACCAGATGTAATGAGAATCCGGATATGCATTGCCCATGTCTGGCAATATGCAATGGTAAGCTTATGCTTTTTTATATGGTAACTAACCCTGTAACAGAAAATATGGGATTAAAATGTGTTCTGCCGATGGAAGCAGGAAAAACGGTAGATGTTCCCTCAGAGTGTGATAATATAGATATGTATCATGTGTATAGTGTTGAGGGGAAATTGTATTTGTACATGGATCTGATGTATGAAGTTACAGAACCTGGCATATACAGATGCCTTATATATCAGGATGAAGAGGACAATATAACAGAAACAATTACATATTATCAGAAACGTATAGAAGAACTGGAAGCTACAATAGAGAGTGCAAAGGTACAATACAATGATCTTATGGAGACAGCAATATCATACAGAGATGAGGCAATCAAGTGGAGAAGTAAATTTATGTGATTGGTAATATGATTTTCATTATACAAATTTATTTAAAATATGATTGAAAAATCAGGCGTTTATTGAGATAATATATGAAAATGTTTTCAAAAGAAAAAGGGAGGACTTATGAAAGGATTAAACGTTTTTTTTAGAATATGTGTTTTTATTACATGTATTGTTACAACTGTCGGATTTGCGATATTTGTTATGGCAGCATTAAAAATTAATGACAATCCTTTTGATGAGACAGGATACGCAGGATTTTCACAGGGAACAATGTTGTATTTTGTATCAGTTGCATTATTTATTGTGTGCGCAGTATTAAGCTTTATATGCGTGAAGGCTTCATCCGTTGCTGCTACAGTTTTCAGGGATATTTTTGTTACAGTTGTAGCACTTGCTAACGTAATTGCTGTTAAAACAGCCTACTATGTATATATAGCATCTCAGATTGTGCTTGGTAAAGCGGGGCTTGATAAGATTGGTTCTTTAAGTGATGGGTTAAGTTCAGTAACAGAAGATGATGCATACTATATTGTAATAATATGGGCACTGACTGTTATTATCTATGTTATATTAAGTATCACATCTATTGTGAGCCTTGCCAGGAAACCTAAGCAGAGTATATATGCACAGCAGCCACAGGCAGTATATGGACAGGTTCAGACAGTATATGGACAGCCGCAGCCAGGATATGGGCAGCCACAGGCAGGATATGGACAAGTTCAGAATGGATATTCACAACCTGTACAGAATCAGCAGTATGCGCAGGGAGCAGGAGTTACAAGATATGATCCATATACCGGTGCCCCTGTATATGATAATAAGAATACACAGAATTAATTATTCTGGTAAGGAACAAGAGGTTTTATGAATAACACAAAGCTTAATAGAAGAAACTTTACATTATTACTTATAATGCTTGCTGGATGTATAGCAGGAGGCCGGTCCGTATTTGCGTTCTGGGCTTTGCTTATGCAGTATCATGATGCAGAGGTGCAGACACTTGCTTATCTTGCATCAGATATGTATATGATGTTTATGGGATTTCTTATATGTATGATTGTTGGCTTGATATTTAGTTTTCTTGCTAAATCGAAAGTTAGCAGGAGATTTTTTATTATCCGTAATGCTGTTATAGTAAGTTCTCTTGTACTTGCTAATATGTCATTACCTAATATAACTGTTCTTGGTACAGTTGTTATGTCTAAGGGCATAGCAGATACATTTATGTATGATTACGCAGTTTCATCACCGCTTATGGCAGCTGCATTGCAGCAGCCATATCTGTTTTACACTTATATGGCGGCTGAAGGTTTGATGATAATACTGACATGTATTTCTGTTTATGTGTATATAATGGACAAAAGAAAGAATAATGGTTATAATAATCAATATGTATGACGAAGATGTCTGCTTCACTAGGTAAGGCCTTGTGTGGCAGACATCTTTTTGCAAAAAATTACTGGAGAAATGTGCCAAATACGTGCACAGAGAAGAATTATATGAAAGTTGTAACACCACATTACTATAAAGATTTCAAATGTATAGCGGGCGCATGTACAGATACATGTTGTGCAGGCTGGGATGTAGACGTCGACAAGGAATCATACAGATATTATAAAACAGTAAAGGGTGACTTTGGAAAGAGGTTAAAGAGTGTAATGGTGCCATCACAGGATGGAGAATGCACATTTACATTAAAAGAAGGCGGAAGATGTCCATTCTTAAATGATGATAATCTATGTGATCTGTATATAGAACTGGGTGAAGACAAGCTCTGTGAAACATGTGCAGAATTTCCAAGATTTATCAATGATTACGGAAGCGTAAGGGAGATAGGAATAGCACCATCATGTAAGACAGCCGGAGAATTGATGTTTTCATATCAGAAAGAACTTACATTTGATGTTAAAGAGGAGCCGGATATTACAATAAAACCTAATGATATAGATGCATTTACATATATGCAGTTAGGCCAGGCGAGAGCCGTTGCTTATGAGATTATGTCGGACAGAAGCGTAAGTATATATGACAGGATGGCATTATATCTTGAGTATACAAGACAGATACAGAAACATCTGGATAACGAAAGAGATGAACTTATAATAAATGTTGTAAAAAAGTTCTGCAAAGCGGACTACCGTGATTATCTTATTGAACAATTACGACAGCAGCATAGTGAAAGAAAAGAAACGAAGCTTATTACAGGCATAAGACATTTTTATGATGATTTTAAAGGTATGGAGGTTATTAATGCTGACTGGAATGTTCATGTAAATCGTGTAAGGGATGTTCTTGATGGGTTAATAGATGATGAGAAACTGGCAGAACTTATAGACACATATCACAGGCACTGCAGGGAATGTGAACATGAATATGAGCAGCTTGCAATGTACTATATATACCGGTATATGCTGGATGCTGTTAATGATTATGATGTTCTGCTTAAAGCCAAGAATGCGATTATTGGTATAATTGCAGTGGATGTAATTGCGGCAGCAGGCTATGCAGCAGGTTTAAATGTTGATTTTACAATGAGAGTGGATATTGCACACTTGTATTCAAGGCAGTTTGAACATTCGTATTATAATTTTGAAGTGTATAGAGATTATTTTGGCAGAAAACGCTGCTATTCATATAGCTTTCTGATGAAAGTGTTAATGTCATTATATTAAACAGGAGGAAGATTTCTTATGAAAATGATTATTAAATTCCTTAAGGATTATAAGAAGGAATGTGTGCTGGCGCCATTGTTTAAGATGCTGGAAGCAATATTTGAATTGTTTGTTCCGCTGGTTGTGTCATCTATTATTGATAAAGGTATTGCTAATTCAGACAGAGCATATATTATGCAGATGTGTCTTATGCTTATTGTACTGGCTGTTATTGGCCTTGTGTGTGCAATTACTGCACAGTATTTTAGTGCCAAGGCAGCGGTCGGCGCAGCTACTGGAATGAGACATAGTCTTTTTAAGCACATACAGACATTTTCATTTACAGAAATGGATACATTGGGAACCTCAACACTTGTAACCCGAATGACTAGTGATATCAATCAGGTGCAGAATGGAATTAATATGGTGTTAAGATTATTTTTACGCTCACCATTTATTGTGTTCGGTGCGATGATCATGGCATTTACAATAGATGTTAAGGCAGCATTGGTATTTGTTGCAGCTATACCGGTTCTTACACTCATAGTATTTGGTATTATGCTTGTGACAAGGCCTATGTATAAGAATGTACAGTCAGGACTTGATAAAATATTAGGCATAACAAGAGAGAATCTTACAGGTGTAAGAGTAATAAGAGCATTTAACAAGGAACAGGATGAGGTTAAACGCTTTAAAGAGAGTAACCAGTCATTAAACAGATTGCAGAAGTTTGTTGGAAAAATATCAGGACTTATGAATCCGCTTACATATGTTGTGGTAAACGTATCAGTAATTGCATTAATATGGATTGGAGCATTAAGAGTTAATTCAGGGGCGCTGACACAGGGACAGGTAGTAGCCTTATATAACTATATGTCACAGATACTTGTTGAACTTATAAAGCTGGCTAATCTCATAATAACAATAACAAAAGCTCTTGCATGTGCAGGAAGAATTGAATCAGTATTTGAAGTAGAGTCAGATATGAAAAGTGGAACAGCAAAAGATGGTAAACATGAATCAGATATACCAGGCGTTGAGTTTAAAAATGTTTCACTTACTTATAAGGGAGCAGGAGCTCCATCCATTGATGGAATAAGCTTTAAGGCAATGAAGGGACAGACTATAGGTGTAATTGGCGGAACAGGATCCGGTAAATCAAGTCTGGTTAATCTTATTCCAAGATTGTATGATGCAACATCAGGAGAGATATTAATAGATGGTGTTAATGTTAAGGAATATGATATAGATACTCTTCGTGAGAAAGTCGGTATTGTTATGCAGAAGGCAGTTCTGTTTAAGGGTACAATAAGAGAGAATATGTGGATGGGAAAGAAAGGAGCAACTGATGAACAGATAGATGAGGCTCTTGAAATTTCCCAGTCTAAGGAATTTGTTGATTCTAAGAAAGGCAGACTGGACTATCAGATTGAACAGGGTGGAAAGAACCTTTCGGGAGGACAGAGACAGAGACTTACTATAGCAAGGGCAATAGTGAGAAAGCCGGATGTACTTATTCTTGATGACAGTGCATCAGCACTTGATTTTGCCACGGATGCTGCACTAAGAAAAGCTATCAGGAATATGAATAACTCTCCGACAGTATTCATTGTTTCACAAAGAGCTGCTTCTTTAATGTATGCAGACCTGATTATTGTGCTTGATGATGGTCAGGTTGTAGGCATGGGCAGACATGATGAGCTTCTTGAAAAATGTGATGTATATAAAGAAATATATGATTCACAGTTTAAGAAAGAAACATCTGAAGGAGGTGTGGCATAATGAAAAAGAATAAATCAACATTTATAAAGCTGTTGGGAAGAATTAAGAAACATGGATTTTTTATTGTGCTGTCACTTATAATGGCAGCAGTTACTGTTGCCACAACTTTGTATGTGCCTATACTTGTGGGTCGTGGAATAGACTGTATACTTGGACCGGATAATGTGGATTTTGCAAAGATAGCAAAGATACTTGTAAGTATTGGTGTTGTAGTTGGAATAACAGCATTATCACAGTGGCTTATGAACATATGTAATAACAGAATTACATATGAAGTAACAAGAGATATAAGAAATGAAGCTATAGAGAAGATACAGATTCTTCCATTAAAGTATATTGACGGACACTCTTATGGAGAAATAGTGAGCCGTGTTATAGCAGATGTAGATCAGTTCGCAGATGGACTTCTCATGGGATTTACCCAGTTTTTCACAGGTGTTATGACAATCCTTGGAACATTAATATTTATGCTTACAATTGATGCAAGAATTACAATTGCAGTTGTGGTAATTACACCTGTATCGCTGCTTGTCGCAAGCTTTATAGCAAAGAAGACTTTCAGCATGTTTAAATTACAGTCAGAGACAAGAGGTGAACAGACAGCTCTTATTGATGAAATGATTGGAGGACAGAAGGTTGTCAAGGCATATGGATATGAAGATGAGGCTGTCAGCAAGTTTGATGAAATTAATGGCAGACTTCAGAAATATTCGCTTAAGGCAATTTTCTTTTCATCAATAACCAATCCATCAACCAGATTTGTAAATAGTCTTGTGTACGCAAGTGTAGCAATAGTAGGAGCATTTTCAGCAATTAATGGTGGAATTACAGTAGGACAGCTTTCAAGTTTTTTAAGTTATGCTAATCAGTATACAAAGCCATTTAATGAAATATCTGGCGTTGTAACAGAACTTCAGAATGCTCTTGCATGTGCAGCAAGGATTTTTGAGTTAATAGAGGAAGATCCGGAGATACCTGAGGCAGAGAACGCAAAAGAGATATGTAATGTAGATGGAACAGTGGACCTTAATGATGTGTTCTTCTCATATGTTCCGGATAAGAAGCTTATAGAAGATTTTAATCTTCATGTTAAGAAAGGACAGAGAATAGCAATTGTAGGTCCAACAGGCTGTGGAAAAACGACTGTAATCAATCTGCTCATGAGATTCTATGATGTCAATAGTGGAAGCATAGATGTATCAGGTGTAGATATAAGACAGATGACACGTCATTCTTTAAGACAGGGATTTGGTATGGTTCTTCAGGAAACGTGGCTTAAATCCGGAACAATCAGAGAAAATATTGTTATGGGAAAGCCTGATGCTACCGAAGAAGAAATCATTGAGGCTGCTAAAGCGGCACACTCATATGGTTTTATAAAGAGGATGCCGGATGGATTTGATACTGTTATTGGAGAAGATGGAGGAAGTCTTTCACAGGGACAGAAGCAGCTTTTGTGTATTACACGAATTATGCTTGCAAAGCCATCTATGCTTATACTTGATGAGGCAACATCATCTATTGATACAAGAACAGAAATAAAGATTCAGAATGCATTTGCAAAGCTTATGGAAGGAAGAACAAGCTTTATAGTTGCTCACAGACTTTCAACAATACAGTCAGCAGATGTGATTCTTGTTATGAAGGATGGCCATATTATAGAGCAGGGTAACCATGAAGAGCTTCTTAAGCAGAATGGATTCTATAATAAGCTGTATTATAGTCAGTTTGATATGACTGCTAAAGCATAGACAGTCTAAAAAGGGGGAGATATGGGTTATTTTATTGAAGCAGAGGGTATAACCAAGTCATATGGCAGAAAAAGCCAGATTTTAAAAGGTGCATCATTTCACGCATCTGCAGGTGAATATATAGCTATTGTTGGTGCTAATGGCTGTGGAAAATCAACACTGCTTGGAATATTGTCGGGCAGTCTGAGAGCAGATGGAGGTACTTTTCAGATAGATGGACAGAATCCTTTTAAGAATAGTAAAGTGTTTTCCAGATATATTGGATTTGTTCCGCAGGAAAATCCTCTCATGGAGAATTTGTCGGTATATGATAATCTCAGGTTCTGGTATTGTGATACCGGAAGAGATATTAAGCAGGATCTTGTAAATGGTGTGCCAGCTATACTGGGCGTAACAGAGTATCTGCATAAAACAGTAGATAAGCTTTCTGGTGGAATGAAGAAACGTCTTAGTATATGCTGTGCACTTGCCAAGAACCCTCCAGTTCTTATACTTGATGAACCAGGCGCATCACTGGATATAGTATGTAAGCAGGATATACTTAATTATCTCAAAGCATATACCAGGAGTGGCGGAACGGTTGTTATTACAAGTCACGAAGAAGGGGAGCTTAAGCTTGCGGACAGGATGTATCTTTTAAAAGATGGATTACTTTCACAGCTTGCCAATCCGGTTGTAGGAAATGAACTTCTGGATATAATACACAGGTAATGCATATGAAACAGATGAGGGGGAAATATTGAAAAAGAAATTACAACTTTTGAAATTACAGATAAAGTCGGCATTTATATCAATACCTAAAATATTGCTTGGTACATTTATAATTGGATTCTTTGTAATATTACTTAGTATAGGAATTGCAAAGACCACTTCAAAGAATAAAGATACGCGCATGAAAGTAGCGGTTGTATATTCAGAGAATGATCAGGATAAATATGTCAGGATGGCATTTAATTTTATAAGTGAAGTTGATACTGTAAATAATGTCTGCACATTTGATTTTACATCGAAAGAAGAAGCATTCAATGGATTAAGGGATAATACATATGTAATGGCTATTCTTGTTCCTGATAATCTTATAAGGAATATAATGAACGGAACTAATACGCCAATAGAGGTGGTATATTCTTCAGCAGGAGTAAATAATACATCCATGATATTCAGGGAAATGTTAAGTGCCGGGGGATCTGACCTTGGAACAGCAGAAGCAGGAATATATACTGTCGATGATTTATTTTATGGTGTGCTTAAGAATTACAGGGCTGACAGGGGAAAGCATGAAGATAAGCTCAATGAAGTATATCTTAATTATGCACTGAACAGGAGCATATATTTTGACGTAAGAGACCTGGCTGTAAAAGAAGGAATGTCAGTGGTACAGTTTTACATAGGTACAGCCGTGGTAATGCTTCTGTTGCTGAGTGGTATAACATGTATTACTAATCTAAAACCGGAGAGCCGTGCGCTTAATGCCAGTCTTAAAACACAGGGGATACATGGCTTTGAATATGGAATGTGTAAGACTCTGGGACTGACACTTGTATATACATTGCTGCTGGCGTGTGGATTGTCAGTTGTTATGTTGATGAGTATAAGATTTACAGCCATATCTGATATAGTTATGGTGTATTCATTTGGTGAATGGATAAAATCTGTCACGGGAATATTGATACTGGTATTTTCGGTATTTTCATTTATATACTGTATATTTACTGTAGTAAGGAATTCTGTATATTCTGTGCTGGTATTGTTTTTGTCAGGCATGTTATTTATGTATGCATCAGGTTGTTTTGTTTCATCAGCGCTTCTTCCGACCGCGGTGAGGAATATTGGAGACGTTCTTCCGACGTCTGGATACTTTGATCTTGCCGGAGAGATAATCAGAGGAACAACAAGTTTGTTGTCTATAGTGAAAAATGTATTCTGGATAATTGTCTTTCAGACAACAGCTGCATTTGCAATGAGAATACAGAGACATTAGGTAATACTTTTAGAAATGAGGGAAAGAATGAGAATATTATACTGGCTGTATCTTCTTATTAAGAGACAGATTAAGAATCCTGTTATAATAGCATTTATAATAATGATGCCGGTGATAGCACTTATAATTACCAATGTTCCGGATCTGAACAAGAAGGAGAAGCCGAGGGTAGGAATAGTTGTTGAAGATGATGATGAGATTGCGTTAAGAACGCGCAATTATCTTGTTGAAGGTGATTATTCAGTTGAATTCTATGATGTATCATCTGAAAAACAGCTTGAAAAGGACATATATGATAATGGTACGGAATGTGGATATGTTATAGGAAGCAACCTTAGCAGAAAGCTTGAATCAGGAAAGTATCAGGGGGCAATTGAGCTTGTTATGTGTAATTCGGATTTTATAAGTTCAATGACTAATGAGATATTTTTTGCAGCTATGTTTAAGGCATATTCTCCAGAGATTGCTGTTAATTATATCAGGTCTGTCAAGGAATTCCAGAAACATGCAGACAAGGCGCAGGAAGACATTAATAAGGGGTATCAGGAATATATTGATGGCAATGATACTTTCAGGATTGATTTTAGAATCCTTGATGACTCAGATACATCTGCAACGAGAGAACTGGAAGATTCAACAGGAGAATTCCCTATAAAACCGGTGCTGGTTATCCTCGTCTATATTGCCGGATTATTTGGCATTGTTCAATTTTATATGGACGCTGAAAAAGGAACATTTATCACGCTCTCCAAAGGATACCGGATAGCTGGAAAACCATTATATGCATTTATTGGAAGCTTCCTGTTTGCTATATCTGTTGAGATAACACTTGCTATTACAGGTAATGTTCATGGTGTAAAGGATGTGTGCGCAATGGCGGTATATGTTCTTGCGGTGACGGCATTTTCATGGGCACTGGCAACAGTAGTAAGAACGTCGACAGGAATGATAATTATTATGCCGGTTCTTGTTATTGCGTGCGTGATTCTGTGTCCTGTATTTATAAATATTGTGGCATATGTACCTTTTTTAAAGTATCTGAGAGCATTGCTTATTCCATGGTATATGATGTAGAAGGGCGGAATGATGAAACAGAGTAAGAAAAAAAGAATATTTGACATAATACAGATAGGCTATGCAGGAGATGTTATAAGCAGAGCTTTTGATATATTAATAACTATAGCGATTCTGCTTAATCTGTTCATTGCCATATTTGATACATTTACACAATCAATTCCATACAGGCCTGTATTGAATATTATTGAGAACATAACTGTAGCAGGATTTACAATCGAATACATATTGCGTGTATGGACCGCAGAGTATCTGTATCCTAACAAGAAAAGATGGATCGCAAGGGTAAGTTACATATTCTCATTGGGAGGAATAGTAGACCTGTTATCTTTTCTTCCTAACTACCTTCCAGTGTTCTTTCCGCAAGGGGCTGTGGCATTCAGAATGTTCAGGGTAATAAGGATATTAAGACTGTTCAGGGTAAATTCGTATTATGATGCGTTAAATATAATCGGTCAGGTAATTAAAAGAAAAAAGGACCAGATTCTGTCATCCGTATTTATTATTGTAATGCTTATAATTGCATCTTCATTATGTATGTACAGTCTTGAGCATGAGGCTCAGCCGGATGTTTTTAAAAATGCATTTTCTGGAATATGGTGGTCAGTATCGACACTTCTGACAGTTGGCTATGGAGACATATATCCTGTGACTGTCCTTGGAAAAATATTCAGTATACTGATTACATTTCTTGGTGTTGGAATGGTAGCAATTCCTACAGGTATTCTTTCAGCAGGTTTTGTTGAACAGTACAGTATGCTTAAGAAGTCAACAGAATATCTGATGGAGAAAGAACTTAAGTTTATCAAATTAATAATAACCGAAGAACATAGCTGGAATGGAAAGAAGATAAGCGAACTTAATCTGCCACAGGGATTGATTATCGCTGCAATATTACGAAATGGTGAGACAGTTATGCCGAAAGGAACTCTCACACTGTATGAGAATGATTGTGTCGTTATTGGTGCTAAGGATTGTGATATTAATGTTGACGTAGATCTTAAACAGGTTGAATTAAGAGCGCATCATCCATGGGTAGGACACAAGATAAAGGAACTGGATATATCAAGGCATACACTGATTGTTATGATCAGGCGTGATGAAAATGTTGTTGTCCCTAATGGGGATACAGTTATTAAAGAAGGGGATATAGTATTTATATTCTCTAAAAGATATGTTGCAGATTCGCAGACGATTACAGTGTAAAATGCCAGAATAAAGAGAATATGAAAGGAAGAACTGCATTGGAAATATATATTACACAGATTAGTGAATTAATGAATGAAGATATATACAACAGGGCATATGCCAGTCTTCCACAGAACCGGAAAGATAAAGCGGACAGAATAAAAATGCAGCAGGGCAGATGTCAAAGTGTGGCAGCCGGATTATTACTTAATTATGCTGTAAGAAATTGGACAAACAGGATACAGCTTTCTGATACAGAAAATAATAAGATACATAATGTATCAATACAGGATGCTATTGAGGAATATAATCAGAAGTATGATTATGAAACTGTAACGGGCAGTAGTGGAAAACCATATTTTAGAAATTTTCCTGATATTTTTTTTAATATATCACATTCTGGCAAATATGTAGTATGTGCAGTGTCTGATAAAGAAGTGGGAATAGACATAGAAGGAGGCCGAAAAGCCAGCATTTCACTGGCAAAACGCTTTTTTTGCCAGGAGGAAACTTCGTGGATAAATGAAGAGGATAGTGAAGATCGTTTTTTTAGAATATGGACATTAAAAGAAGCATATGGTAAGGCAGTTGGATGCGGAGTACTTGAAATTTTGTCTAAAGTAGTTTATAAAATAATAGATGGGGAAATGAAAGCATACATTAATGACGATATTCAAAGCATTAAAATAATAGAATTTGGAATTGAAAATTATAAAATTGCGGCAATTGAGTTGTAAATGTGGGTTTTTCTATTGAAAAATATTGTATAGTTTTATATAATGTACATTATTAAAAGTTAATTATTTAAGGAGGCTATTATGAGCAGGAATCATTTTAGTGAGTTAAGTCCATGTGAAGCTTTAATTATGAAGCTTATATGGGAAGCGCCACAGGATATGGCAGTTCAGGAACTTATTGATAAGTTAAGAGAAGATCATGAGAAAGAGTATGCAAGAACAACTGTTGTAACTTTCGTGGGAAAGTTAAAGGACAAGAGATTCGTTGATACTATCCGTAAGGGTAAGACAGCACTTATCCATCCACTTCGTTCAAGAGATGAATACAGAATTGAAGTATTACAGGAAGAGGCTGATTTCTGGTATAACGGAGATGTATTCGAGATGATTTCATCACTTATCGAATCACAGGATCTTACAGAAGATCAGGTTAAGAAGCTTAAGAAGGCTCTTACAGCTAAGAATAAGTAATTACAATAAGGTTCATACATAAAACCCCCGGTAGGATACCGGGGGTTTTATTTTAGCAATTAATGTGTAATAATTAGTGCTTGTCCTGATATTCAAGAGAAGCTGATATAAATCCTCTAAAAAGTGGATGAGGACGATTAGGTCTTGATTTTAATTCAGGATGTGCCTGGGTTGCTATGAACCAAGGATGATCTTTCAATTCAATCATTTCGACGATTCGTCCATCAGGAGAAATTCCTGAAAGAATCATGCCATTTTCAGTGAGTATTTTTCTATAGTCATTGTTGACTTCATATCTGTGTCTGTGACGTTCATGTATGAGTTCTTCACCATATAATTTGTATGCTTTGCTTGTTTTATCAAGTACACATGGATATGAACCGAGCCTTAATGTTCCACCAATATCATCAATGCCTTCCTGGTCTGGCATAAGATGAATTACAGGGTGTGTAGTGTTAGGATTAAGTTCAACACTGTGTGCATCCTCATAGCCTATAACATCTCTTGCAAATTCTACAATAGATAACTGCATTCCAAGGCATAACCCAAGGAATGGAACATTATGTTCTCTTGCATATTTTATTGCCTGAATCTTTCCTTCTGTTCCACGATCGCCGAAACCACCAGGAACAAGAATACCCGATACATCAGATAAAAGTTCATCTGCTGTTTCTGGGGTAACATTCTCAGAATCAATCCATTTGATTGTTACATCACATGAATTATAGACTCCACCATGTTTTAAAGCCTCAACTACGCTGATATAGGCATCGTGAAGCTGGATGTATTTACCAACAAGAGCAACTGTAACTTTCTTAGTAGGATTCTTCCATGCTTTGCACATAGATCTCCATTCGTCAAGGTCAGGCTCAGGGCAGTCGAGCTGGAGACATTCGCACGCTACCTGTGCAAGATGTTCATCTTCCATGGCAAGAGGTGCGTCATAAAGGATTTCAACATCAAGATTCTGAAGTACATGGGATTTAGGAACATTACAGAAAAGAGCAATCTTATCTTTGATACCTGATTCTAAAGGATGTTCAGTACGGCATACAAGTATGTCAGGGCGGATACCCATTCCCTGCAGTTCCTTAACACTTGCCTGCGTTGGCTTGGTTTTCATTTCACCAGATGCTTTAAGGTAAGGAATCAGAGTTACATGTATAAGAATTGCATTTTCATGTCCGACTTCATGCTGGAACTGTCTGATGGCTTCAAGGAAAGGCTGGCTTTCTATATCACCAACAGTACCACCTACTTCGATAATGGCAATTTTAGTTTCATCTGTCGAATAATCTCTATAAAAACGGCTTTTTATTTCATTAGTAATATGAGGAATTACCTGAACTGTTCCTCCACCAAAATCCCCGCGACGTTCTTTCTGTAATACAGACCAGTATACTTTACCAGTAGTTACATTGGAATTCTTGTTAAGACTTTCATCAATGAATCTTTCATAGTGACCAAGATCAAGATCTGTTTCAGCACCATCATCAGTTACGAAAACTTCCCCGTGCTGAATAGGGTTCATAGTACCAGGGTCAATGTTGATGTATGGATCAAATTTCTGCATTGTTACAGAGAAGCCACGGGCTTTTAGTAATCTTCCTAAAGATGCAGCAGTAATACCTTTTCCAAGACCAGAAACCACACCGCCTGTTACGAATACGTATTTAACAGCCATTCTTTCCTCCTATCTGCATATTGCAATAAAAATAAATATCCGGCAGCATGAATGTAAATCAAGAACTACCGGCAATCAAAAAAATACTTCGATATTATACAGCCATGTATAATAAATTTCCATACTTTGATAAAAAAAACTAATAATATAAAGTAAATATAAACATCTTATTAAAGAGCTGGATTTGGGTTGATTTATATTTTTTCCTTCTTTATAATGAAAACATACTTATTTGGAAATGCTTTAAAAAGTATTAAATCTATCAGGAGAAGAATATGGACAATTATAACAACAATGGTAGCGGTTATAATAATCGTAACAATAACAACAATAACAATCAGAACAACAATAATAACAAAAAGCCAAAGAATGTTAATCTTATAATATTCATTATTATTGCTGCAGTAGTTACATTTATAGGACTTACACTTCTTAGCAATATGTTTAAGAATGCAACTTATAAAGAGATAAGCTATGATCAGTTTATTCAGATGATTGATGAAGATAAGGTAAAGAAAGTAGCATTAGAGCAGGACAGAATTCTTATCACACCTGTTGAAGAAGAGAAACAGTCTGGCATAGCAGGCGTTTCATACACATATTATACGGGTTATGTAAATGATGATACGCTTGTACCACTTCTTAAGAGAAAGGGAATTGAGTTTGAAGGATATATTCCAGACTCAAGTTCTTCAATTGTAGAGTTTCTGCTTGCATATGTACTTCCTATCTTATTTTTATATATAATCTTTGCATTTGTATATAGAAGAATTGCTAAGAATGGCGGTATGATGGGCGGAATGGGAGTTGGCAAGAGTAATGCCAAGGTATATGTCCAGAAAAAGACGGGAGTTACATTTAAAGATGTAGCAGGACAGGATGAGGCAAAGGAATCGCTTACAGAAATAGTTGATTTTCTTCATAATCCTGATAAGTATTCCAAGATAGGTGCCAAGCTTCCAAAGGGAGCCTTGTTAGTAGGACCTCCGGGAACGGGTAAGACGCTTCTTGCCAAGGCAGTAGCAGGAGAAGCAGATGTTCCATTTTTCTCGCTCGCAGGATCAGATTTTGTAGAGATGTTCGTGGGAGTTGGTGCTTCAAGAGTAAGAGATCTTTTTAAGGAAGCAACCAAGCAGGCTCCTTGTATAGTGTTTATTGATGAGATTGATGCCATAGGTAAGAGCAGAGATTCTAAGTACGGCGGTGGCAATGACGAGCGTGAGCAGACATTGAACCAGTTACTTGCAGAGATGGATGGTTTTGATTCTTCTAAGGGAATATTCATTCTTGCTGCAACTAACAGACCAGAGGTACTTGATAAAGCGCTTTTAAGACCAGGTCGTCTTGATAGAAGAATTACTGTTGACAGACCTGATAAGAAAGGAAGAATAGAGACTCTTAAGGTACATTCTAAAGATGTTCTTATGGACGATACTGTTGATTTTGAAGAGATTGCAATGGCAACAAGTGGTCTTGTAGGTTCAGACCTTGCTAATATTATTAATGAGGCAGCGATTGCAGCAGTTAAGAATGGACGGAGTTTTGTTACACAGAAAGATTTACTGGGTGCGTTTGATACTGTTGTGGCGGGTAAGGAAAAGAAAGAACGTGTTCTTAGTAAGAAAGAAAAGCAGGTTGTTGCTTATCATGAGATAGGTCACGCACTTATCAGGGCTATTAAGAATAATTCAGATCCTGTACAGAAGATTACAATTATACCTCATACTAATGGTTCACTTGGTTATGTTCTTAATTTCCCGGAGGAAGAGAAACATCTTGAAACTAAGGATGAACTTATGACAGATCTTATATCACTTGTCGGAGGACGTGCAGCAGAAGAGGTTGTATTCGGATCTGTAACTAATGGTGCATATGATGATATTAAGAAGGCAACTAATCTTGCCAAGACAATGATTACAAGATATGGTATGTCGGATCGTTTCGGACTTGTGGCATTATCTACAGTTGAGGATGAATATCTTAGTGGCAGGGCATCTATGAACTGCGCACAGGCAACCGAGGCGGAAGTTGATGATGAAGTTAAGAAGCTTATAGCTTCATGCTATGAAGAAGCTAAGCAGATTATAAAAGATAACAAAGATGTGATGGATAAGCTTGCAAGATATCTGTATGATCATGAGACTATAACAGGCAAGGAATTCATGAAGATATTTAGAGAGGCCAAAGGCATTCCGGAACCAGTTGATACATCTTTGTTCACTACATCTGAGAAGGTTGCAGAAAGTGTAACATTTAATGAAGATGGAAGTTATTCATCTACAGTAAGTGGCGAACCAGAAAGTGATATATGGAAAAATATTGGCAATTCAGAAGCTGATAATCATAAAAATGATGGAGAAAGTGATAAAGATAATGAATCACAGGAAGCATCAACACATGAAGAATAATATTCAATAAAGAAAGAGCGTATCATATACCCAGAGATGAGTCTGCAGGGGTATTTGATACGCTCTTTTATTGATTATTGTAATCTGTTTCGTGATGTTCCTATTGTTGAGTGGAATCCTTTGCCGCTATCAGATGAAGATTTATTGTTATCAGAGGTTTCAATGGAAGTATTAGCAACAGATGCTGCATCAAGTATAGCAGCCTTCTCGCTGTCTTCTTTTGCTGAATTCATACGGGATTCAAGCTTTTTAAGAAATACATATGTGAGATACTCACGTGATGGAGATGGTACCATACATCCATATATGATGTCTTCACCAACAGGCGTTGAACGGATTTTGATGAATTTGAAGTTTAAGTTGAATTCTTTTCCGTTAGCCTGGTCAGAAAGAGTAATATATCCGTTAGATAACTGAAATTCAAGTTCCTGAGGTCCTTTGAAAGACAATCCCTTATCAGATATGTCGTGTATTGTTATTGGGATAGGGTTGCTTTCTGTATTGGGAGTTACATATCCCGGAATGTCAATTGTAATCCTGTTGGATGCCCGTCTATCACATGTTGATGAAAGACTGGCAAAACTGCTTGTGGATATTTTGTAGTAGGCTGAAACAAAACTGCTTGATTTGTATGTTATTGTTTCAAGATGAACATTCTTCCATACTACACGGTTTCTGGTAGATGGATCTATAGTATATACATTAAAAAGCATGTCTTTGTTATCTTCGAGATTAATAACTGTTCCATTAAGGGTAAACGGAGCAATTAATATATAACCGGGCTTGGATGCAACAATACTAGATGGCATTTCGTATGTAGCATCAGCAACAGCTAATTCTATTGATATTGGAGCTCCCGGCATAATATCAGATATAAGCATTATAAATCCCCCCATGAAATTATCACATAATTAACTAAATATAGAATATCACAAATTATGCTAAATATGAATATGAATCTATCCAAAAATGTGGTATATTTCTTATATTGAGGTGCGAAAGCCGACTTGGTGATAAGAAAGAGGATCAGATATGAGTTTTACACATTTACATGTGCATACACAATATTCACTGCTGGATGGTTCCAGTAAGATTAAAGAGATAACGAAAAGAGCCAGAGAACTTGGAATGGACAGCCTTGCAATAACTGATCATGGTGTTATGTATGGTGTTATTGAATTCTATGAGGCTGCAAGGGCAGAGGGAATAAAGCCTATTCTTGGGTGTGAAGTATATGTGGCACCTGGTTCAAGATTTGACAAGGGAGCCGGTCAGAGTGAGGATAAATACAACCATCTTGTATTGCTTGCAGAGAATAATCAGGGATATCAGAATCTTATGAAAATAGTATCTATTGGATTTACTGATGGATTCTATTATAAACCGAGGGTGGATAAAGATATCCTTGAAGAATATCATGAGGGAATAATAGCAACAAGCGCATGTCTGGCAGGTGAGGTACAGAGATATCTTTCAAGAGGAATGTATGAGACTGCACGGGATGTTGCTTTGGAATATGAGAGAATATTTGGAAAGGGTAATTTCTTTCTTGAACTGCAGGACCATGGAATTGCTGAGCAAAGATATGTTAATCCACAGCTTATGCGAATGCACAATGAGACAGGAATAGAACTTGTATGTACCAATGATGTTCATTATACATATGCTGAAGATGCGGATGCCCATGATATTCTTTTGTGTATACAGACTGGAAAGAAGCTATCAGACGAGAACAGAATGCGTTATGAGGGTGGACAGTTCTATCTTAAATCAGAAGAAGAAATGTCTGAATTGTTCAAATATGCTCCAGAGGCTGTAGAAAATACACATAAGATAGCAGAAAGATGTAATGTAGAAATAGAGTTTGGAGTTACCAAGCTTCCTGCATTTGACGTGCCTGAAGAGTATGGAAAGAACTCATGGGTATATCTTAATGCACTATGTTATGAGGGACTTAAGAAAAGGTATCCTGAGCAGACAGAAAGTATTGATATTGCGGAATGTATAAAGAATGCAAAAGATACGGTTGTTGATAATCGTAAAGATGTCATTATAAAACGTGCGCAGGATTCTAATAATATTTTTCAACGTTTATCATATGAACTGTCTGTTATATATTCAATGGGGTATGTGGATTATTTCCTTATAGTGTGGGATTATATCAATTATGCAAAAACACATGGTGTACCAGTCGGACCAGGAAGAGGTTCTGCAGCGGGAAGTCTTGTAGCCTATTGCCTGGGCATTACGACACTTGATCCTATAAAGTATAATCTTGTGTTTGAACGTTTCCTTAATCCAGAAAGAGTATCTATGCCCGATATTGATGTGGACTTTGCTCCAGACGGAAGACAGAAGGTAATAGATTATGTAATAGATAAATATGGCAAGGAATGTGTATGCCAGATTATTACATTTGGAACAATGGCAGCAAGAGCTGTTATAAAAGATGTTGGACGAGTTATGGATCTTCCATATGCCATGGTGGATAATATTGCGAAAATGATTCCACAGAAAGTTGGCGTTACAATTGAAAGCGCAATGAACGGAGATGCTGACAGGGATATCAAGCCTAATCACGAATTTAAAGCATTGTATGAGTCAGACCCGACGGTACATGACCTTATAGATAAGGCAAAAAGACTGGAAGGACTTCCAAGACATGCGTCAGTTCATGCATCAGGCGTACTGATAAGTCAGAAGGATGTAGGGGAATATGTTCCTGTAGCAGTGGGAGCTGATAATGTAAAAGTAACACAGTTTGAAGGACCTACACTTGAAAGACTTGGACTTCTTAAGTTTGATTTCCTTGGACTCAGAAACCTGACTGTTATACAGAAAACAGAGGAATGTGAAAAGAAGAGAAATACAGGGTTTTCGATAGATTCAATTCCATATGATGATAAGGCAGTTTATGAAATGATAAGCCAGGGTAAATGTGCAGGTATATTTCAGTTAGAGAGTAATGGAATGAAGAACTTCATGAAAGAGTTAAAGCCTGACTGCCTTGAGGATCTTATAGCCGGAATATCACTGTACCGGCCGGGACCTATGGATTTTATACCACAGTATATTCAGGGGAAAGAGAATGCAGGAAATATTACTTATGAATGCACACAGTTAGAGCCAATATTGGAACCAACATACGGATGCATGGTTTATCAGGAACAGGTAATGCAGATTGTGCGTGATCTTGCGGGATATTCATGGGGCGGAAGTGACAATGTGCGAAGAGCCATGGCTAAGAAAAAGCTTAAGGTTATGGAGCAGGAAAGACAGAATTTCGTATATGGAAATGAAGAGCAGGGGGTGCCGGGATGTATTAAGAATGGCATAGATGAGAAGACTGCCAATAAGATATATGATGAGATGATGGATTTTGCCAAATATGCATTTAACAAGTCACATGCTGCATGTTACGCTGTTGTTGCATATCAGACAGCATATCTTAAAGCACATTTTACAGTAGAATATATGGCATGGCTTATATCATCCGTTACCGATAAAACAAGCAAAGTAGCTGAATACATACTGGCAGCAAGGGAACTGGGAATTAAAATACTTCCACCTGACGTTAATAAATCAGTTGCAGAATTTAGTGTGGAAGATGGTAATATCCGTTTTGGATTTGATGCTGTTAAAAGCCTTGGAAGACCAACTATTAATGCAATAATAAGAGAACGCGAAGATAATGGGGAATTTCATTCTATGCAGGATTTTATTAATCGTATGGTTGGAGACATTAATAAAAGAACCGCTGAGCATCTTATATTGTCAGGGGCATTTGATGCATTTGGACATACAAGAAGAGGAATGCTTAATGTTCATGAGCGTATGATAGATTCTGCCCTTAAACAGAGCAAGGATGCAATATCCGGACAGATGTCACTGTTTGATCTGGTAAGTGAAGAGGATAAGAAGTCACTGGAGATGAAGGTGCCGGATATACAGGAATTCGAAAAGGAGGATCTGCTTGAGAGAGAAAAAGAGGTTCTTGGAGTATATGTAACAGGGCATCCACTGGATGAATATACTGGCATGTGGGAGAAACATATATCTGCAAAGACAACTGATTTTGCAGTTGATGAAGAGTCCGGAGGAACCAGGGTGGCAGATGGATCGCGCCAGACAATAGGCGGAATTGTGCGTAATATAAAGGTTATTACTACAAAAACAGGCAAACAGATGGCATATATTACACTTGAGGATCTGGTGGGAAGTACAGAAATATTGCTATTTCCTAGAGACTATGAGAAAAACAGACATATATTGGATACTACTAACAAAATATTTGTTACAGGAAAGGTTCAGGCAAATGTTGATGCAGACGCCAGACTTATATGTGAGAATATTGTAAGTTTCGATAGTGTTCCAAGAAAGCTGTGGATAAGATTCGCAAGTCTTGAAGAGTATAATAATAACAAAGAGAAGCTTAATGAGTTAATGCATGATTCCGATGGAAATGACACTGTAATAATATACTGTACGCAGGAAAAACAAAAGATAACGCTTCCATCAAGCCAGAATGTAAGTGTTTCGTCAGATCTTTTATACAATCTTAAGAGAATTTTTGGCGAAAAGAACATTGCTACGACTTAATTTTTAAAAGTTTGGTAAATTTTTATCAAAAAAAGAAGATTTTTCTTTAATATTGTGGTAACATAAAACCGAAAATATTGGAAGGCAAAGAAAGGGGAAGTTATGGCAAAGGAAATAAAAACAATCGGTGTATTAACAAGTGGTGGAGATGCTCCAGGAATGAATGCAGCTATCAGGGCAGTTGTAAGAACAGCTTTGAATAAGGGGCTTAAGGTTAAAGGAATCCAGAAGGGCTATAACGGACTTCTTAATGATGAAATAATTGATATGGATAAGCGAAGCGTTGCTGATATAATCCAGAGGGGTGGAACAGTTCTTTATACAGCACGTTGTATGGAGTTTATGACTGAAGAAGGTCAGAAGAAGGGTGCTGAGGTATGCAGGAAGCATGGAATTGATGGAATAGTTGTAATTGGTGGAGATGGTTCTTTCAGAGGTGCGCAGAAGCTTGCAGCTCAGGGAATTAATACTATCGGATTGCCGGGAACAATAGACTTGGATATCGCATGCACAGACTATACAATAGGATTTGATACAGCTGTTAATACAGCAATGGAAGCTATTGATAAGATAAGAGATACATCAACATCTCATGAAAGATGCAGTATCATTGAAGTTATGGGAAGAAATGCAGGATATATTGCATTGTGGTGTGGAATTGCTAATGGCGCGGAGGATATCCTTCTTCCAGAAAGATATGATAATGATGAACAGGCCCTTATCAATCACATCATTGAAGGAAGAAAGAAAGGAAAGAAGCATCATCTTATTATTAATGCTGAAGGAATTGGACATTCTACAGGTATGGCAAGAAGAATAGAGGCTGCAACAGGAATAGAGACAAGAGCAACAATTCTCGGATACATGCAGAGGGGCGGATCACCTACATGTAAGGACAGAATGTATGCGTCTATCATGGGTGCATATGCAGTAGATCTTCTTGCGGAAGGAAAGAGCAACAGACTGGTTGCCTATAAGGATGGAAAATTTGTGGATTATGATATTGATGAGGCGCTTGCGATGACCAAGGATATTAATGATTATGAGTTTAATATAAGCGCCCTGCTTTCAAAGTAATATGATAACAAGTACCAGTAGTGCTCAGGTAAAGCATGTGATGGCTTTATTATCAAGAGCGAAAGACAGAAAGAAAAATAAACAATATGTTGTTGAAGGTCTCAGAATGGTTTCGGAGATACCAGCCAGGGATATAGTTAAAATATATGTTTCGGAGCATTTTCAGAAGAATAATGCAGATTATATTACTAAGCTGATCTCTGAAAAGTGTATTTCAGAGGACTGTTATGAGATTGTAAGTGATAATGTGTTTGACAGGATGTCGCAGACACAGACTCCGCAGGGAATAATGGCGGTGGCAGGAATGCATGAGAGCAGCCTTGACCAGATGCTTATGGGTAATCCACTTATTATTTTTGTTGAAAATCTGCAGGATCCAGGTAATCTTGGAACAATTATAAGAATGGGTGAGGGCGCTGGCGTGACTGGCATTGTAATGAGTCCTAATACAGTAGATATATATAATCCAAAGACAATAAGGTCAACAATGGGTTCTATATTCAGAGTTCCATTCATGTATGCCAGCAATTTTGAGGAAGCTGTAAGTGAATGCCAGAAGTCAGGAGTAAAAGTGTATGCTGCTCATCTTGATGGCAGGAACACATATCTGAATGAACAATATACTGGTCCAAGTGCATTTCTTATAGGGAATGAAGGCAATGGATTAAGTGAAAGAATAACCAGACAGGCGGATACACTTATCCGTATACCAATGTGTGGTGAAGTTGAATCTCTGAATGCGGCAATAGCATGTACAATTCTTACATATGAGGCAGTGAGACAGAGAAACATATAATTGAATTTAATAGACATTTCTAAAACCCGCTCTATGAGCGGGTTTTAACATATTTGACAAATTAATGTAACTTTGCTATTATACTTCTGTAATAAATTGTAACAATTTTGTAACAATTTAAAGGCGAAGCTAAATAAGCCGCCGGAAAGGGAAGTATCTATGAAACTTAGAAGTAGCAAAGCTGCTTGTTATGTGGGAGCCGCAATTATTCTTTTTGCAGTACCGGTTCTTCCAACAGTAGCAACTACCTATGAGAAAACACAAAGTACTGACACAGGAATTAAGGTAGCATCTTATTCAGCTAACACAGAAGAGAATCTTGTGACTGGTTATGAAGAAAGCACAACATACAAGAATAAGGCAATTGCAGTTACAGAGCCATATCTTGATGTTTATGACAGCTATGATGAAGAATCAGCACAGATAGTAGGAAGATTATATACTAACACATTAGTTGATGTTGATGAGGTTAGTAAGGAATGGACTAAAATCAGTTCAGGTAATTGTAAAGGTTATGTTCTTACCCAGACATTATGTTTTGGAGATGAAGCAGAAGCTTTATCAGAAGAGATTGGAACAGATAATCTTATAGAAGGTTATACAATTGAAGAAGCTGAAGAAAAGGAAGCTGCAGAAGAAGCTGCACGAATAGCAGAGGAGGAAAGACTTGCTGCAGAAGCGGAAGCAGCAAGAAAGGCAGCAGAAGAAGAGGAAGCAAGAAGACAGGCGATAATTGCCAATACAATATCAGGTACAGAGCTGACATATAATCCGACAATGTCTGTATCAGATGATGAGATATGGGCATTAGCATGTGTTATAGACTGGGAAGCGGGATATGAACCTTATGAGGGAAAACTTGCTGTTGCAAATGTTGTTCTTAACAGAGTAAGAAGTTCACATTATCCAGATTCTATTACAGGCGTAATATACCAGAGATCACAGTTTACAGGAGTATCTAATGGCTCTGGCGGACCATCATCTAATTTTCAGTTAAGATTAAGCAATGGCCCAAGAAACTCTGAATGTATGCAGGCAGCTCTCGAAGCACTTTCAGGAGCTAACAATATTGGCGGATATACAGCTTTCAGAGCTCTTCGTACAGTAAATGTTAATAATTATTCAGATTATGTGATTATAGGAAATCATATATTTCATTAAGGGATAAAAAAGGTGGTGTGGTTTTCTTCCGTACAAACTACGCGACATAATAATAAGCATTGAGCGGTTTTACTTTTTTGAGAGTGTTCGTTACGCTGTCAACGTGCATCCATGCACGAGACAGCTCGCGCGTCCGTCCGTGGACGCGCGTACACTTAGGTAGTGACTTGCTCAATGCTTTTATTATGTGCATAGTTTGCGGTCAGAAAAACCACACCACCTTTTTTACTGGCAGCCGGAAGGCGTGGGAAATTCAGAGGAGAGAGGGCAGTTGTGGCCCCCACAACCAACCGCTTACCACATTCAGGCAAATTAAACATCACATTTGACGAAGAAGTATAATTGCGATAGAATGAACAAAGTTATTAATTATGCAAAGTATGCAGTTTTGGTATACGGACAGGAGGATGTCATGGATTTAAAGGGACGCGACTTTTTAACACTGAAGGATTACACACCTGAGGAAATATTATATTTGATAGATCTGGCAGCAGAGCTTAAAGATAAGAAGAAAAAAGGAATTGTAGAACAGCCGCTTATCGGGAAGAATGTTGCACTTATATTTGAAAAGACAAGTACAAGAACACGCTGTTCATTTGAGGTTGCAGCACATGACCTTGGTATGGGCGTTACATATCTTGATCCAACAGGCTCACAGATTGGCAAGAAAGAGAGTATTGCTGATACAGCAAGAGTTTTGTGCACAATGTTTGAAGGAATTGAATACAGGGGATTTGGTCAGGAAATAGTAGAAGATCTTGCCAGATATTCAAGTGTTCCTGTATGGAATGGACTTACTAATGAGTATCATCCAACACAGATGCTTGCAGATATGCTTACAATTAAGGAAAAGCTTGGAAGATTAAAAGGCGTTAAGTTTGTCTACATGGGAGATGCAAGATATAACATGGGTAATTCACTTATGATTGTCTGCTCTAAGTTAGGACTTCATTATACAGCCTGCACAGCTAAGGAATATTTCCCTGACAAGGAGCTTGTTGCACAGTGTGAGGAATGGGCAAAGTTAAGCGGTGGATCAGTAACACTTACGGAAGATGTTAAGGCTGGAACTAAGGATGCAGACGTATTATATACAGATGTGTGGGTATCAATGGGCGAGCCTGATGAAGTGTGGGCTGAGAGAATCAAAGCACTTCTTCCATATCAGGTTAACAAGGCTGTAATGGATAATGCATCAGAAAATGCTATATTTATGCACTGCCTTCCAGCTTTCCATGATCTCAAGACTAAGATTGGCAAGGAAATTCATGATAAATTCGGTCTGGACGAAATGGAAGTTACTGATGAAGTATTTGAATCAAAGCAGTCAGTTGTATTTGATGAGGCAGAGAACAGAATGCATACAATTAAGGCAGTTATGGCTGCCACACTTGGTGCATATAAGTAGAATACGGAGGAATTATGTATTATACAACCAGTGGCGCATATAGAAAATCTAAAATGATAATAGATTATGTTAACATAGCGCTTACATTTGTTATTGGAATAATATTTATATTGATTCTTTTTTTTAGAAGCAGGAGCGGAGTGCTTTTTTCAGTTGAATTTTTGCTTGGGGCTCTTGTAAACGGACTTACAGCTATAAAGAATTATATGAATAACCGGACTGTGTCAGGAGTTATACTCACAATAGTGACAGTTGGACTAATGTTGATGGCAGTTATTGCCTGGCAGGTAATTATGAAATGAAAGCTAAGATTTTAAATGTATTGAGAAATTCAAATGAATATGTTTCGGGACAATCACTTTGTGGTATGTTTGGTGTATCAAGAACAGCTGTCTGGAAAGTTATTAACCAGTTAAAGGAAGAGGGCTATGTAATAGAGGCTGTACAGAACAAAGGTTACAGGATTACAGAGTATCCTGATATTATTACTTCAAGCGAGATAATGAGTCAGCTTACAGATGTAGCTACAGGTAATACAACTGGAATTATACGCGAAGTAGTGTATTATGACGAGACAGATTCTACCAACAACGAAGCTAAGAGAGCCGCAGAGAGAGATAATGCAGCAGATGGAACACTTTATATAACAGAGAGCCAGACAGGAGGACGCGGCAGACGCGGCAGGAATTGGGTGTCTCCTGCAGGAAGCGGTATATGGATGTCGCTTCTTTTAAGACCGGATATTGCACCAGTCAATGCGTCAATGCTTACAATAGTGGCAGCCATGGCTGTGCAGGAGGCAATCCACAAGGTTCTTACAGAGGACGGACATGATGCAGAGTGTCGTATAAAGTGGCCTAATGATATAGTTCTTAATAAGAAGAAGGTATGTGGAATATTAACAGAGATGAGCGCAGAGATGGATTACATACATTATGTAGTCATCGGCATGGGAATTAATGTTAATACGACAGAATTTGATGATTCAATTAAGGCAACAGCTTCTTCACTGTATCTTGAGACTGGCGACCATATGAAAAGAAGCCGTATAGTAGCTGCATTTTCAGAAAGTTTTGCAAAGTACTATGATACATTTGTTAAGACACAGAATCTGGCTGGACTTAAAGAAGACTATAATTCAATGCTTGTTAATAAGGGCGGCGACGTTAAGGCAATATATGCTGACAAGGAGATTGTCGGTAAAGCACTTGGAATCAATGATGAGGGTGAACTTATCATTAAGACGGACGAGGGCGAGAAGATTATCAGAACCGGAGAGGTTTCTGTGAGAGGATTATATGGATATGTTTGATGAAAATGTAGTTTTATGTGTATCTAATTCTTATGAGAAGAAATACTATTTTAACCCTGATTTTGATAAACTTCCGGATGATGTAAAGAACGAGTTAAAGATTATGTGTGTTCTTTTCACAGAGGAAGTAGGGGGAATACTTGATATGGAATTCGATGAGGAGGGCAATCTTTTGTTTAAATCATCAGCAGACGAGGGTGATTTACTGTATGATGAGATAGCATGCGGAATGCTCGTCAAGAAGTATCAGTACGAGAAAAGAGAACTTCTTGAGTCACTTGAGATGTTCTTTAAGGTGTTCTTCTTAGGTATGGAGTAATTATGAGAATTGGAAATGTTGAGATAAAGAACAATATTGCATTGGCACCGATGGCAGGAGTAACAGACCTGCCATTTCGACTTTTATGCAAGGAGCAGGGCTGTGGTCTTATGTGTACGGAGATGGTCAGCGCCAAAGCTGTGCTGTATAACAATAAGAATACAGAAGATTTAATGAAGACAGTGCCAGAGGAGCGTCCGCTTGCATTACAGCTCTTCGGTTCAGATCCAGATATCATGGCAGATATAGCGAAGAGACTTTCGGAAAGAGAGTTTGATATGATAGATGTCAATATGGGTTGCCCTGTACCAAAGGTTGTCAATAATGGCGAAGGTTCGGCACTTATGAAAGATCCTGTGCTTGTCGGCAAAATAGTTGAGAAGATGGCAAATGCACTTGATAAGCCACTCACAATCAAGATAAGGGCCGGCTTTGATGAGAATAGTATAAATGCATCTGAGATAGCACATGTTATTGAGGAGTCAGGCGGTGCTGCCGTTGCAGTCCATGCAAGAACGAGGCAGCAGTATTATTCAGGACATGCAGACTGGGATATAATAAGACAGGTCAAAGAAGCGGTATCAATTCCTGTTATTGGTAATGGTGATATTAAGAGCGGCGAAGATGCTGTTAATATGATGAAACAGACAGGGTGTGACGGAATAATGATTGGAAGGGCAGCAAGAGGAAATCCATGGATATTCAGACAGGTTTCTGAATATATGAATAATGGGACAATAATTGCACCACCATCTGTTGAAGAAGTATGCCAGATGATTAAGAGACATGCCAAAGGTTTGTGCGAGATAAAAGGCGAGTTTACAGGAATTCGTGAGATGAGAAAGCATTTTGCATGGTATACAGCAGGAATAAAGCATGCAGCAGCATTGAGAAATGAAGCTAATCAGGTTACTAATCTTGAGCAGTTTAACGGACTTGTGGACAGGATACTTGAAGGCTTACATTGACAGACAGGAACTGATAGTTTATAATATTGTGACGCTTGTGGGGTTTTATTCTCTAGTAGAGCAGAAGCATATTAGGTAGCAGATATATAGAAAGGTGATAAGAACATGGCAGAGAAACAGTTTCTTACTAAAAAGGGGTATGACGAAAGAGTAGCAAGACTTGAGGAGCTTAAGGTTGTCAGAAGAAAGGAAGTTGCTCAGAAGTTAAAGGAAGCAAGAGAGCAGGGAGATTTATCAGAGAATGCTGAGTATGATGCAGCTAAAGATGAGCAGAGAGATATAGAGACAGAAATTGCAGAGCTTGAAGCAATTCTTGCAAATTGTGAGGTTATTCAGGATAACGATAAGAATAAAGATAAGATTAAGATGGAGAGCGTTGTTGTTCTTCATGATGTAGAATTTGACGAGGATATTGAGTACACAATCGTTGGTTCATCAGAGGCAGACAGCCTTAACAACAAGATTTCTAATGAGTCACCTCTTGGTGCAGCTCTTATTGGAAAGAAGAAGGGTGATACTATTAAAGTAGAAGCACCTGCAGGAGAGATTGAATACAAGGTTGTATCTGTAAAGAACGACTAATAATTGTCGGTAGATATATTTCAGTAACATATAGAAAAGGAGATACTCATTCATGGGAGATAATAAATCTGCACAGCAGCCTGACGTTAACGAGCAGATTAAGGTTCGTATGGAAAAGTTAAAGAACCTTCAGGACGCAGGTAAGGATCCATTTCAGATAACAAAGTATGATGTAACACATCACACAGACGAAATCAGAGCCATCTATGAAGCGCATGAGAAGGAACTTCTTGGTGACAGACCAGTAGTTAATACTGATGGTTTAGATGAGCAGCAGGCAAGAGAAGCAGTTAATGCTGATTATAATGAGAGAAGAGCTATTATGGATGCTTCTCCAATCAATGTAAGCTTTGCTGGACGTATGATGTTCAAGAGAGTAATGGGAAAGGCATCTTTCTGCAATATTGCTGATCTTAAGGGCAGAATGCAGGCATACATTTCAAGAGATGCAATTGGCGAAGAAGCATATGCAGACTTCAAGAAGTCTGATATCGGTGATATCTTTGGTATCAAGGGATTTATCTTCAGAACTAAGACAGGAGAGATATCAGTTCACGCTGAGGAGATTACTCTTCTTTCTAAGAGTTTACAGGTACTTCCAGAGAAGTTCCACGGAATCACAGATACTGATATGAGATATCGTCAGAGATATGTTGATTTAATAATGAATCCTGATGTTAAGGATACATTTGTAAAGAGATCTAAGATTATCAAGGAAATCAGAAAATTCCTTGACGGCAGAGACTTCATGGAAGTTGAGACACCAACACTTGTATCTAATGCTGGTGGTGCTGCTGCAAGACCATTTGAAACTCATTACAACGCACTTGACGAGGACGTTAAGCTTCGTATTTCATTAGAGCTTTATCTTAAGAGACTTATCGTTGGTGGTCTTGAGAGAGTTTATGAAATCGGACGAGTATTCCGTAACGAGGGTGTTGATACAAGACACAACCCTGAGTTCACACTTATGGAGCTTTATCAGGCATACACAGATTACGAGGGCATGATGGAACTTACTGAGAGTATGTTCAGACATCTTGCTGAGACTGTATGCGGTACAACTAAGATTACTTACAACGGCACTGAGATTGACCTTGGAAAGCCATTCAGAAGACTTACTATGAATGACGCAATCAAGGAATATGCCGGTGTTGATTTTGATACAATTAAGACTGACGAAGAAGCTAAGGCTCTTGCTAAGGAGAGAGGAATTGAGTTCGAGGAGCGTCACACTAAGGGTGACATTATCAACCTCTTCTTCGAGGAGTACTGCGAGGAGAAGTTAATCCAGCCTACATTCATCATGGATCATCCTCTTGCAATCTCTCCACTTACTAAGAAGAAGCCATCTGATCCAGAGAAGGTTGAGCGTTTCGAGCTTTTCATTAACACATGGGAAATGTGTAATGCATACTCAGAGCTTAACGACCCAATCGACCAGAGAGAGCGTTTCGCACAGCAGGATAAGAACGCAGAAAACGGCGACGAGGAAGCACAGCATACTGATGAGGACTTCCTTAACGCACTTGCAGTAGGTATGCCACCAACAGGCGGTATCGGTTACGGTATCGACAGACTTGTTATGCTGCTTACAGATTCACCTGCAATCAGGGATGTTCTGCTCTTCCCGACGATGAAGAGCTTGGATAAATAAACCTAGTGTTTATGCGGGTTTGAGGCATTTGAGTACGTCAAAGGACGCATTAAAAGACGTATTTTGGCATAGTCATTTACATCAGTATGAAAGAGTACACAATCTGAAAAGAATAAGATTCAATCGAATATGAACTACTAAGAGGACATTTTCTAAAGAAATTTAGAAGATGTCCTCTTTTTTGCGTTATGGAGAAAATACGTCATTTGTTATGAAGTCAAAGTGAAAGGAGCACAGCAATGAATGAATCAAAGAAGAAAGATAGATATGAGGATGCCAAGGCTTGTTATAAAATTGGTCAGCTTGTACTTGTTAATACAGAAATATTGGATAAGTATCTTGAAACTTTTCATATTACAGATTCTGAGTTTTATAAGTAGGTGATATTCAATTGAAGATTTATTCTATACGGGAATAAATCTTCATCAAATCTTTATTTTTTTCTGTTAGGTTATATTTCAGTAAGAAATGAAATATAGAAGG